>CBDBFU010000025.1:0-89573 GCA_965205025.1 Candidatus Poribacteria bacterium | reverse complement strand
AGACCGAAAAGTTTATATCTTTGTAAATACTGAACGTATGAACAAAGAGGCAGCAAATTCACTTCTTAAAACCCTCGAAGAGCCACCGTCAGTCTCAACTATTGTGTTATTAACTGAGAATATTGAATCCATACTCCCTACGATTCGATCTCGATGCCAGGTTCTTCCATTTTATCCGATGCCGCAACAAGAATTAACAGTATCCTTAATGGATAGGTTTTCTATTGAAGAAGAGACTGCTTCTTCTGCAGCAATATTGTCAGGTGGTGTTGTGGGAAATGCAATTATCACTCATAGAAGAAGATTCAACAAGTAATGAGACAGTGCCAGAAATTCTTATTGAAACAGATATATTAGCAGCGTTTCGATTGGCAGAAGAATTTGAAGAGAATCTTGAAAGCTTAGATAATTTAATTTCGTGGTATAGAGATCTGTTATTCATACATCAGGATGCACCTATCGAACTTCTAACCCATACGACAGCTATTGAACAACTAAAGAACATCGTACCAAGATATTCGAGAATTCGACTTCAGCATTCTATTAAGACTGTTTTATAACAAAAGAACTTCTTAATACGAATGTTACAAAGAAATTAGCCTCTTGAGGTAATGTGTCTAAAGTTATTACAGGATGGAACCAGTTCTTCAAATTGACGGAATATCCTGTTGATTCAATATACAATACATAGTGAGAACTAAGCATACTAATACATAGGATTTTTGGATATATTTTAAATATTTCGATGCTTTTCGCCTGATTATAATACTAAACACTTACGACTTCTATCGTGTGGCAGTTTAAACCATCATGTCAGATTTAACATTAGGAAGCAAAAACAATGGAATCGGAGGAAAGATTTCCTGAGGCGATTCAATTGTATGATGAAATACTTAAGACGGACGCGGGAACAGAATTACTTGCTTTTGTAAACTATCGTCTGGGTGCTATCTATAGGGAATGGAATGAATTATTTGCTGCACAACGATTTCTATCTCAGGCACACTCATTAAATAGTAATAATTCTGAAATACGTAGGGCGATTGATTCTTTAAATGAATATTTTTCTGAGAACAGAGAACTCGTTGCTGATCAGATGTCCAGGCAAAATAGCGATCAGATTGTCTCATTGTTTCGAATTGCCACCGGGATAAAATTAATATCAATGGACAAATCTGTCCAAGCATATCCATTATTAAAGAGTAGAACAAAAATCTATCCAAATGCAGCTGTAGCAAAACACCTTCTCACTGACATAAGCATTACACAAGAAGAACGAAATTCTGCTATTGAATTTTTAATTGAAAGAAATTGGCTTGAGAATAGTGGAGCAGATTTATATAGTATATCCATCCAAGGTTTATACAAGTTTTATACTACTCTTGGTAAATTACATTTAGAGAATTCTGCATACTCGGAAGGATTAAGTTGTTTGAGCAAGCGTATCGGTTAGATAATTCTCACGATGAACCTAAGTATAACAAAGTAATCTGTTATTCTCATCTCAATGAATGGGAACACTCAATTTCACTTATTCTGGAATTATCTGATACTATACCAGATGAAATAGATAAACTTGAATATCTTAGTGCTGTAGTACATAGTTATCATAACAGATATCAAGTGAGTAAAGATGAAACTGATAAACAACAGGTGATTAATGCCTGTGAATCATTGTTGCAGATAGATAAAAAAGATAAGACAATCTCAACCATTTTGGAATCTTATCAGGATAGAAAGCCTTGGTGGCGACTATAGATATACAAAACAATAAATATGCAATTTCAATAATTTATGTATAGTGTTGAGTACTATTGCGTTTCCAGATAACCTAAACTTTTATACTACCGATACGTCAAAATTTGCGAGATAATTAATCCAATTTTATCCATTTCTATAGAAAGAACATTTCACCCATAACGCTTGTCAAATAGATATACATATTTTCATAAGAAACACCTGCATTAAAGTAGATAGTTTTAAGGAGATGCTAATGGTTCGATGTTATTTTAGGTTTTTGCTGATTCTAACAATCCTTCAACTTACATTTACTTCTTTTATCTTTTCCCAAGAATCACAAGAGGTTGATTTATCCCAACCTTTGACACTGGAACAGTGTGTCCAAATGGGTTTGGAAAATGCAACAAGTATTCGAAATGCACGATTAAGTTTAGCTATTCAAGAACTAAGAGTGAAAAATTCTCGTGCAGGATATTTCCCAACTGTAACCTCTTCAGGTCGATACGATTTCAATGACCGGATCGATTTTGGTTTTGAACCAGAAAACTATGATTTGGGATTAACTGGTCGGTATACACTCTGGGATAATGGACAACGTGAAGTAAATCGTGCACAGGCAAAAGAAGGGTTAACTGCAACCATAAACAGGAATGAAGGAATCAAACAGAATCTTATCCTTCAAATTACTCAAGGATATTATAATGTCTTAAAGGACTCAGAACTTGTCAAGGTAAGTCAGGAAGTATTAGCGCGTTCGAGAGGAAAATACTGCCCAAACAGAAGCACTCCGACTAGGCAGGTGTTCTTATAAAAGCTGATGTAGCCACGGCGAGAGTCCGTGAAGCAAATTCTGAATTGGGATTACTAAATAATGAGAATTCATTGCAGATATCAAAGGCTACACTTCCAAGGTTAATGGGATTAGACCCTGGCGTATTAATAACTGTGACAGTTGATGAATCATACCAATTATACTTGGAACGTGGTACAATTGAAAAGATTGATATTACTGTTGAAGAAGCTATCCAAATCGCCCCTTGAGAACAGACCTGAATTTAAAGAGACAGAAGCGCAACTCAAGCAACAAGAATGGAGTTTAATACTCTCAAAACTACAACGTTGGCCACGATTAAGTGCTAATGCCAACTATAATGTAAATCTTGATGATTACCTTCGGGAACGAGACACATTTTCTGATTTTCGTAGTTGGTCAATTGGTGCCTCACTAAATTTCACCTTATTTGACGCAGGTATTTTAGGTAATCAAGTAAAAGAACGTAATATGCAATTAGAACAGACCAGAGAAAATGCATCTGATTTGGAACGGTCTGTTGCTCTCGGTGTACGACAAAGTTATCTTAATCTTAAACGAAGTGAGACTGCAGTTGAAATATCAAATACCCAGGTTATTAATGCACAACTTAGTTTAGATGTTATTGAGGGGCGTTATAAAGTGGGGAAAGCGATTCTCCTTGAAGTACTTGATGCACAAACAAGTTATGCTCAAGCACTAACAAACCAGGTGAATGCATTTTATGATTATAAAATTGCACATGCACGATTACAAGATGCTATGGGAGTGTTACAGTAGAAATGAAAAAAAACAAAAAATGGATTATCATTACCTCAATTGCTTTAGTTGTGATTGTTGGTGGCGTGGTAGGAGCAACACGTTTCAACTTTAGCAAGAAGAATAATGAAGAGGAAGATAAACGTGAGGTAGTCCGTCGTGGTGAATTCTTGGTAAAGATACAGGAAACAGGGAATTTGCGTTCTCTGCTGGAAGTAGACGTTAGATCTAATGTTGAAGGTGAGATCGTAGAGATTTTTGTTGAGGAAAGCGATGTTGTAGAAGTGAACGATCCTTTGCTCAAAATTGATGAGGAACAAATAAAAGAAGAGAGAAAACAAGCCGAAGGCTTACAGAGATGCCCGAAAAGCAGAACTTGAACAAGCAGATTTACGGATACAAATTGCAGAAAAACGTGAAGAAAGCGATCTACTTCAAGCGAAAAATGCTGTATCAAAAGCTGAAGCGAACCTTCAATCTTTTGCGGTTAATAAACAACAACGTATTACAGAAGCTGAAACGCTTGTCGCAACAACACAGAACTTATTAAACCGGGATAAAATCACACTCAAACAGGGTGAAATATCATTAACACAAGCAGAATTAACACTTGATAGACGGAAGGCAAATGTTGAATCAGCTAAAATAACTCTTGAAACAACACAGGCTGAACATAAACGCAATGAAGAACTTTTTAAGAAAGAATTAATATCACAACAAACATTAGATGAATCTCAAAGACAACTTGTACTAAATAATTCTAATTATGAAACAGCCCTAAAAGAAGTCGAATCTCAAAAAGAGACGATAAAGTCTCAAGAAGAGAGTATAAATGCAATGCAGGAAGCTATTCAAAGTCGAGAAGCTACACTTGCTTTAAATAAAAAGAATGTTGATACTGTTAGGGAATCACAAGATGCCCAAGAAAAACAACTTAAAGCAGATTTAGATAATGCTCGAACACGATTACAACAGACTGAAGAAACAACTGAAGAGGAGAAAGCACTAACAAAACATTCAAAAGTAAGTGCGCAAGCAAACCTGCTACAAGCTGAAAGTAGGCTTAAATCTCAAGAGGAAAGGTTCGATTGGACCACTGTCCGTGCTCCAATGGCAGGAACAATTACTCGTGTCTCCGTTGAAGAAGGTGAAATTATCACCTCTGGCAGATCATCATTTTCTCGTGGAGAAGCAATAATGAAGATTGCCGATTTAACACAAATGATTGTTAGAACCCAAATTAACCAGGTTGAGATTGGGAAAATCAAACCTGGACAACGAGTAGAGATTCGGGTTGATAGTTACCGGAATAAAGTATTCCAAGGGTCAGTAAGTGAAATATCTCCCAGTTCCACTCCACGAGGTCCAAATAGTGGTGGTTCTGTAATCACTTTTGAGGTAGAAATATCTGTAGAAATTCCTGAAGATGAATATAAGCTTTTCCCAGGTATGTCTGCAGATGTAGATATTATTGTATTTGAAAAGTCTGATATACTACAGATTCCTATTTCTGCTGTCTTAAGTCCTGAGGTAGTAACGGTTAAGGCAACTCTACAACCAGACCAATTGACTCAGTTTCAACAAGGACAAAAACTAAAGGTACAAGATCTCATTGGTAAACAGTTTGCAGGACAAGTAGGTAAGATATCACCAACAGAAACCCGTAGTAATCTTGAGGTATTACTTGACGAACCACCAAAAGGACTCCGTACTGGACCAACCGAAATTATACTCGTCATTTCTGATAATAATCGATTATCTGGCATTCAAGCTGATATTAAGAGTGAACGTCAGCATTTTGTAAAACTTGATACAGGAGAACCGACCAAAAAAGGCGAAAAGGAAAAAGGTGTAAAAACACATATAAAAGTCGGTAGGAGAAACAAGACACACTTTGAAGTCACTAGTGGATTGAAAGAAGGAGATCGTGTATTTGTTCCATCAATGATGGAATTAACTAAAGGAGAAAAGAGTGATAAATAATCATTGTTAATATGATTGTGATTTTCACTCCATCATTAGTTTGGAAATTGATACTTTAAGAAAAAGATAATCAAATAAGAGGAAAACTGGGAAATGTTAATAGATGTAACCGATTTAACTAAAGTCTATGAGATGGGTGATGTCCAAGTTCATGCGTTAAGAGGTGTAACCTTCACCGTTGACTCTGGTGAGTTCATTGCTATAATGGGTCCATCTGGTTCTGGGAAGTCAACTATGATGGATATATTGGGTTGTCTTGCAACCCCCACTTCTGGAGAATACCTTTTAGAAGGGGAAGAGGTAGGTAAATTGTCTGACAACCGACTTGCAGATATAAGAAATAAGAAAATTGGTTTTGTATTCCAATCTTTTAACCTACTTCCACGGACCAGTGCCTTACATAATGTAGAATTACCATTGATCTATTCTGGATTAGGAAGAAAAGAAAGAAAAAGGAGAGCTTTTGAGTCATTGGAAGCAGTCGGTTTAGCAGACCGTGTTGACCATAAATCTACCGAACTCTCCGGTGGACAGGTTCAACGTGTTGCGATAGCTCGCGCCTTGGTCAATAGTCCATCAATGATCTTTGCTGATGAACCAACTGGTAACCTTGATACCCGATCCGGTAAAGAAATACTTGCTATCTTTGACCGTCTTAATGAGGAAGGAAATACCATAATTATGGTAACACATGAACCTGAAGTTGCTGAGCATGCAGAACGTGTACTCCATATTCGAGATGGTCTCATTGAGCGAGATGAAAGACGAAACTAACGGAATCCAAATTACCACTCCGTCACGCCTACATTTTTCATTGATAGATCTTAATGGAAAACTGGGGCGAATTGATGGTGGGTTCGGGTTAGCAATTAATAATCCTTATTTTCAGATTATTGCTGAATCTTCCTCAGATATTTTTATTGAATCACATACCTACCAAGAACGTGCTATTGAAATCGTAACAAGGTTACAAAGTTCTTATTCCTTTCCCGGCATTAAGCTAAGAATTGTTAATGAAATTCCCAACCATAGTGGTTTCGGTTCAGGTACACAACTTTCTCTGGCAATTGCTACAGCTGTAAATGAATTATATAATCTCGATGTAAGTCTGTTTCAACTTGCCAACACAGTTGGACGAGGAGGCACATCAGGGATTGGTGTTGCTGCATTTGAAACTGGTGGTTTCATTGTAGATGGAGGACACCGATATCCTGAACAGAAAGCATCATTTCTCCCCTCGGCAGCTGTGGGAGATATAGCACCGCCGCCAATTTTAGCTCGCTATTCATTTCCTTCCTGGCCATTACTGATCGTAATCCCAAATTGTAAAAAAATATATGGTGAAGCGGAATTAGAATTGTTCCGAACTCGCTGTCCGCAACCTGAATCAGTAGCCCCGGAAATATCACATTTACTACTTCTAAAGATATTGCCAGCAGTTTTAGAGGATGATATTGATAGTTTTGGAAAGGCATTGAATAGTATTCAGAATTTCGGATGGAAAAAAGTAGAAATAGATGCACAAGGAATAGAATTACAACAGACCTTAGAATATTTACAATGCAATGGTGCATTAGGTGCTGGTGTTAGCAGTTGGGGACCTGCCATCTGTGCGTTAAGTGATAATATCAATAACTTAAAACAAAAAACAGAGAGTTTCTTATCATCATTACCGAATGGTGGCACATGTTTCATAACCTATGCAAATAACAAAGGTGTAAAAATAGAAAAAGTTGACTGAAATTATTTGTCCCAGTCAACTTTACAATTCAATTTAAGAACCAATTTACTTTAATTCAGATAATAACTACCCTTTTCCTTGTGAGTAATAAGGATTATCACCAGCACCATGGTCGGTAGTATCAATTACTTGTTTGATCTCTGGGAATACTTCTTGTATCATAGCCTCTATTCCGTGCTTGAGGGTAACATTCGCCATTCCACATCCTTGACAACCACCCCCCATATGTATATATATAGCTTCATCTTCAACATTTAGTAGCTCTATCTGACCACCGTGGGCTGCGACTGCTGGATTAATACGTTCATCGATTAACTCTTGAATTTTTTGTGCTTTCGGATTATCCCAAGTTGGTGTATTGGGGTTTTCGATTTTGAAACCACTTGAATTAAGATCTTCGACGTAATCAATGACTGCGCCTTTGAGATCAGAGGCACTTTTTGAATCAACAAGTACTTTAAAAGAATTTTTCTCGATTACGATATCACCCTCTTCAGCTTCAGTAGCTAACCCAAGACTATATTGGAAAGAGGTTGCATTTCGACCTTCAATAGAAATTCGAAGTCCTTCAACTTCTACGTCTTCTGACTCAATTACAGATTGAATTTTTTCTTCTGCGGTCGGTGTAATTTGCAATAAAGCATCTTCACTTCCCGCTATCTTTTTTAGTAGATTCTTCATAAGTTCCTCTATTCATCAAACTTAGGCTGCAGTTTTACCAATTTTATATTCTGTCCGAAATTCACCCATTTCATTGTAAAGAGTGTTGAGTTGAGAAATTGCATAGATTTCTAATTGTCTGATACGTTCTCTGGTAACGTCAAGTGCATCTCCAATTTCGCGGAGTGTTTTACGTTCTCCATCATCAAGTCCGAACCGCATTTTCAATACCTGTTGTTCCCGTTCAGGTAGTTTACTGAGGAATTGTTCCACCAAATCGTGTTTAATGAGTTGTGAAATTGGTCCATCTTCAGCGGCAGTTGCCGGATCTTCAATTAAATCTCCCAATGTTGCAGCCGAACGTGCTGAACGTTCTTCTCCAAGAGGTAAATCCATTGAAATGGTATCAGCATTAAAAGTCAGAATTTCTTCTACCTGTTGTACAGTCAGGTCAAGTGCTTCAGCAATTTCCGCACGTGACGGTTCTCTTTGTAATTCTTGGCAAAGTGATGCGTAGGTTGCATCAAACTTATTCATTTTCGCAACGATATATGCTGGCAACCGAATAGAACGAGCAAAGTTATCAAGGGTTCTCATAATGGATTGTTTAATCCACCATATTGCATAGGTACTAAATTTGAACCCTTTCCTATAATCGAATTTACCAGCCGCTTTAATTAAGCCAATGTTTCCTTCCTGAATAAGGTCTTCAAGTGGGACCTTGTTACCTTGATACCTAACTGCAATAGAAATCACGAGGCGTAAATTAGCCTGAACTAACTCATCCCTTGCACTCGTATCACCAGCTTCAATTCGTTTTGCTAATTCTACTTCTTCTTCTCGAGTCAATAAACGATGTCCTGCGACACTCCGTAGCCAACTCGTTAAAGCACTTCTATCACTACTCTTATAGTCGTTTGAATATTCTGTTTCCTCCGAAGGATATGTGGTCTCATCAATATATGAATCTACGCCTTCGATTTCTTCAGTATCACCGAAAAACTCGGTTTCCATTCGTCTCCTCTCCTTATATTTGATAATCATAAAAATCTGCCGAAGATATATAATACATTATACTATAACGTTTTGTCAAGCAAATAGTTTAAAAAACTTGTAAATTCGTGTAATTTCTTGAAAAAGACGCTAAATCTTTATGTTTTCAGAGATCTTAACAAGAATACGAACTAATTTAGTAATGGTATGTCTATATACTGAAACTGATTTGAATGTCTGGATTAAACGAAATTTCCCTGTTAAAATATAGACGTTTATAATTGGATACACCAAACTTGTGATACTCAGAGAAATATAAAATTCTTGGAATCTCACATAATATTAATAGTATAATTGTATAGATATGGTATTTCCAATCAGAATCTTCAATTATTTCTTCTAAACGAAAAATATTTTTTTGCGTCATATCTTTCGTTAACAAAATAAGGAAGTTATTATAAATTATGTACAATGCCTCAATCAAAAAATCACTTGTTGATGTCTTAAGAGAAGCGGATTTAATCTCTGATGAACAATATCAAGAGATACATGGAAGAATACTTGAAGGTTGGGTTAATAAACCAATTGATAGACCAGAGAATATGGATGAATTTAATGAATCAGCTTCACCTGAGTATAGACAAATACTTGATGAAATAGAAAAAGCAGGTGAATCTGAAGAAGTTATTATATCAGAATATGTATCTCCAAAAACACTTGAACTTGCTAAAAAAGGTCGTCAATATAGTACACCGATAATTCAATTAGAAGAAATAAATCCAGAACAAGAAGCACTTGATAAAGTACCACCCAGTTTTGCATATCGAAATACAATTGTACCTGTAAATTTAGAAGACAACGTCTTAACCGTTGCTGTTGCAGATGTTCAAGATATAACTCTAATGGATGAGATACAGTTTGTTACAGAATGTGATATTAATTTACTTCTTGCAGACGAAGAAGAGATCTCTGAGGCTATTGTTAGATTATATGGACAGACAGCTGCATCTCTTCTGAGTGCTGGAATTAAAGGTCCTGTCGGTGCAGCGGCTACTGTTGAGCGTGAGAGGATAGAAGATTTTGGTATTGACGAAAAAGACCTTAGTCAAGATCCCACCGTTATTCAAGCTGTCGACCAAATGATAATTGATGCTGTGCGTGCTGGTGCGAGTGATATTCATATTGAACCGTATCCAGAAGAGTTAAAAATACGTTTTCGTGTTGATGGCGTGTTAGAAGATCAACCCCAACCCCCGGCATATTTACAGTCTGCTATTACTTCACGTATTAAAATTATGGCTGGTATGGATGTTGCTGAACGTCGTCGACCTCAAGATGGAAAGATAAATAGAGAAATTAGTAGTGTCAATAACCGACAGATTGATCTACGTGTATCTACAGTTCCAACTGTTGCCACACAACATAGTGAGAGTGTTGTACTCCGTATACTTGATAGACAGTCAATTGAATTCGGATTAACTGAGCTTGGATTAACAGATACAAATTATGAACTTTTCCAACGCATGATCCACAAACCTCATGGTATTATCCTTGCTACAGGTCCTACAGGGAGTGGTAAAACCACAACTCTTTATGCATGCCTTAAGGAAATTAATACACCGTATGTGAAAATCATCACACTTGAAGATCCTGTGGAATATGAATTAGAAGGTATTAATCAAATCCAGGTGAATCCTGATATAGAATTTACCTTTGCAGATGGATTGCGGCATATCCTCAGACAAGACCCTGATAAAGTACTTGTTGGAGAAATACGGGACTACGAAACGGCTGAAATGGCAATTCATACTGCTTTAACAGGACACCTTGTGTTTAGCACACTTCACACTAATGATGCTCCAAGTGCTATCACGCGTCTAATTGACATGAAAGTTGAACCATATTTAGTGGCATCCACTGTTGAAGGAATTATCGCGCAACGTTTAGCCCGTAGGGTTTGTAATGTATGCTGTGAAATGGCTCCACCAACAGAAGAAGAAATTGCAGGAATATTTACTAATAATGGTGTACATGTAGACGATAATCTTGAGATACCCCGTGCAAAAGTCGGCGGGTGTAAAGAGTGTCGAGGCAGAGGCTATAGAGGAAGAATTGGTATCTTTGAAGTTATCTTCATGTCAGAAGAACTTCAGTCAATGGCACTTCAACACGCTTCATCAAGTGAATTACGAAAGCTTGCAGTTAGATTAGGTATGAAAAGTCTTCGAGAAGATGGATGGCAAAAGGTGACAGCAGGTTTAACAACCGTTGATGAAATTCTCAGACTCACTCAAGAAGATGCCTACGATTTTGACGAAGGTACATCTGAATAAATTAACTCTGCGGTAATTGTATTTTGTGTAATTTCTTTTCTTTTTTTACATATATCCGAATATGTAAAGACACCACACATCTAATATCCCAAACTATCCGAATATGAGTTGTAATTCTATTAAGTAAAACGCAGTAATAGAGGTAACCATGCCGAGATTTCAATATGAAGCCATAACCTATACTGGAGCAACAGTAAATAATACTTTAGAAGCTGAAACAAAGGCAGATTTGATTGCTCAACTACGTCAAATGGGTTATTGGCCAACGAAGATTGTTGAAGAAGGTGAACTTCTTGAAACAAAAGCAAAACGGATACTAAATATTGGTACTCGTAAGGTAAAATCTGCGGATGTTGAGTTTTTTACTTACCAATTGGCAGCTTTAATTAATGCACATGTCGCACTTCCCCGTGCCATAGAGGTAACTTTAGATCAGATTGCAAATCCTGAATTACATAGGATAATATCACAGGTAAAATACGATGTTGAACACGGTGCAACATTTAATGCAGCATTACAACAACATCCCAAAATTTTCTCTGATCTATATGTAAATATGGTTAAAGCAGGAGAAACAGGTGGTGTGTTAGGTGAAGTGTTGGAGCGACTTGCTGAATTTGCTGAAAGACAACGCTTACTAAAAAACCAAGTCATTTCAGCGTTGTTCTATCCCGCTATTCTATTTGGGTTGATGGTAACGGCAATAATTGTATTAATGGTTCTCGTTATCCCAAAATTTACTGCTATGTTTGAAGAATTTGGTGGTGAACTCCCACTCCCCACACAAATACTGATTTCTTTCTCAAACGGTTTTGCAAGTTTCTGGTGGGTTGGTTTACTTGGAATTAGTATTATTGCCACTTTTCTTAGACAATATCTTCGGACAGAAAATGGTCAGTTACTACTTGATCGAATAAAAATAAAAATTCCACTGATCGGTCCTGTATTTAGTACTTTCGCGATCGTACGATTTACTCGTACAATGGCTACTCTATTGGAAAATGGTGTTCGTATGCTTCAAGCCTTAAAAGTTGTGAAGGACACAATTGGGAATAAAGTTTACAGTCATATTATTTCTGAAGCTGAACAAGAAGTAGAACAAGGTTCCACCCTTTCAAGAGAACTGGAGAAAAGCAAAGATTTTCCATCACTTGTAACGCACATGATTGCGGTTGGTGAAGAATCTGGTGAACCGGTAACAATGTTAAAGAAACTTTCGGATTACTATGATATGGAAATCAGAAAGAATCTTGAAAGATTAACAAGTTCAATCAGTCCATTGGTAATTCTAATTATGGGTTTACTCATCGGTTTTATTGCAGTTGCTATGATTCTACCTATTTTCGAAGCACAACAAGCTTTAGGTGGTGGATAGGTTAGGTCATTTTTTCTAAACTATCACTATGGTTATTTGTCTAATTAGGCATAAGTTCACGGATATAGAAGTAAAACAAGACCATTCAGATCAAAATATTATAAGGAGTTAAACATCATGATAAAACAACTGAAAAGAGATGAATCAGGTTTAACACTAATTGAATTGACTATAGTTATTGTAATTTTAGGTATTTTAGCTGCATTTATTGCTCCAAGAATAGTGAATGCACCCCAAAAGGCTAAAGTATCTAAGGCAAAAATTGAAATTAGTAATCTTAAAACAGCCTTAGGACTATATATGGCTGAGATAGGAGAATATCCTACATCCGAACAAGGCTTAGATGCGTTATGGCGAGCACCAAATCCAGCTCCATTGGGTTGGGCAGGACCGTATCTTGATCAACAACTAACAAACGATCCATGGGGTAATCCGTATGTCTATCGGAACCCCGGTAGCAATTATGGATACGACTATGACCTAATGTCGTACGGTAGAGATGGTAAACTTGGTGGAACTGATCTTGATAAGGATATCACCAATTGGATAGAAGAGACTACACAAGGTCAATAATTCTTAATGATTTCTTAGGGACAAACATGACCATAAGAAACCGAATAAGTATAACTAATTCTAATGAAGATGGTTTCAGCTTGATGGAAATCATGCTGGTGTTCGCTATCATTGCAGTTATATCATCTATCACAATGCCTGCCATGAAAGGGTTTGCATCTTCCAGAAGATTAAAAACGTCCGCTCGTGCAATCGTTGATACATTATCGTTTGCACGAGATATGGCAATCACAGAAAGAAATACCCATATAGTAGTATTTGATATAACGGGTAATAGATTCTGGTTGGCATCAAGCGACACATTAGATATACAGAATCCATTATCATCAGCAGGTAGGGCATCTACACCTACTCCAGCACCCACTACAATTCCAGGACAAGGTAATCAAATGCTTGTTTCGCGTACTGGCGGTGTAATGGGTGTCCCACGGCTTCTACAGAAAAGTGTATCTTTTGCATCTATAGTTACAAATCACAATGGAACTTATCAACGTATTACCACTGGGGCAGATTATGCCTATTTTACTCCCACTTCAAAGTCATCTGAGATAACAATATATCTTCAAAACACAAATGGGAATGCTATCTCAATTTCTGTTGAAGCATCGACTGGAAAAGTTAATATGGAACAGATGACGCGAGAAGAAATTGAGACACTTGGTATTGAAGGAAATTTAGTGAATGAATAACCCGATCCAATATAACAGAGAAAGAGGATTTACATTTGCAGAAATACTTGTAACCATCGCTATAATGGCAGCAGTATTACCTGCCCTATTAAAGGTGTTTAGTGATATCTCTCGTAGTCAAGCTTTAATGGATAACAGATTAACTGCTCTTAACTTACTAAAAACCCAAATGGCAGAAATTGAAGCAAATGGATTACCGGATGTTGGACAGGATAGTGGTGAATTTGGTGAAGATTCACTATACCAATGGGAGTCTATTGTTACGGAAGTAGATCCAGAAGAATTAGAAGGATTATTAAGAGTAGAGGTGACAATTACCTGGTCACATTTAGGTCAGGTAAAGTCAATAGGTGCTTCCACATATATGGCAAATAGAGAATTACAGTAATATATAAAAGATCCAGTCTCAGAATTTTACAAATCAATAGATATAATTATATAGAATCTTTCTTTGAATATATACCTTTGGAGTGGATATCCTCAGTTCACAAAATGCGACATTCATATAGTTATGAGAAAAAACAATAACAGATCCGAATTTGGTCTTACACTGGTGGAAATGCTAACTGCTGTTAGTGTAATCGTAATAATGAGCGGCACTTCTTATGCCGTTTTCAATATGGCTATAAAAGTTTATCATCGTACCCAGTCTAAAGTAATTCAAGCTCAACGATCCAGATATGCTTTTGAACAATTATTCCTTGATCTGAGTCAGATGCAAGCTGATACATCTGATGAGATGTTAACTCTTTTTACCGAGGATAGACCTACAGTAGATGGAGAAAGAGATATTATAAGTTTTGTTACATTTGTAAAATCTGATCCTGATCCATTTTCTATCCAATTACCAACAAATCCTGATAATATCACTATACCATTAAGTGATGTAAGACGAGTTACCTACTATGTTGGACCGAAAGTTCCATCGCAGGACATCCAAAACGGTAATATTCCACCCCCAATTTCAAATGTTGGGCAGACAGCAGAACCGTCTACGCCAATAACTGAAGAGTTGGTATTATATCGTGTCGTATCAACTTCGTTAAATCCTGAATTAGTTGTCAGTTCAATTATGGATACAGGAGTAATACCAACAGTCGATGAAAGTGGACTTCCAGTTTTTGGGTTTGATGTCACTCCAGTAATCGAAGGAATCATAAACTTTGATCTGAAGTATATTGATGAAGAATCAATGTATGAATCCTGGGACCAGACTGATGCTACACCTGTTGCGGTTCAAATACTTATTACAGTAACTGATGAGGATAGACAACAAAGCACATCATCTACATCAGATACTTTTTCTGATTCTCAAATACCTACACTACCAGGGGCATTAACTCAGTCTACTATGGTATATATTCCTGCAAGTGTTAACGCAAACTCTGGTGGCCAGTAAATTGACTGGCATAATGAAGGCTTCCCTTTGTCTAACCCATTTCTTTTACAATCAAATGAAAGTGATTTTTGCATATTAGAACAGATTATCCGATTATGTTAACAATTAAAAAAAACAAAGGAACAATGAGATATTCCCACACAACCTTATCTAAGAGTAGTAATTCTGTAGGTTTATCACTTGTTTCTACACTCTGGATAATTACAATTCTTTCTGTTTTAGCTATGCAATTGCTCTATTCATTTGAATTAGAAAGCAAGGCTCGTAACAACTTTGCTGACAGAGTTAAATACCACTATGCTGCAAAATCTGGTTTTGAACTTGGTTTAATTGCATTGCGTACAGATGAAACTAATTTTGATTCACTTGGTGAAGTTTGGGCAGAACCAATTCAACAACAGATTGAAGATCGTATACAAATGGGTAAACAACTTGCTTTTCAGGTTTCCATTACAGATGAGGCTTCAAGAATTAACCTTAATAGCGCACAAGAAGACACAATCCGAAATTTACTTTCTTTTCTCGGTGTTCAACCAGAGATAAATGAAACAGGTGATCTGGCGACAAGAATAGTACAAGGTCGTCCATTCAGATCTGTACGTGATGTAGCACGAATTGAGGGTATGACAGAACAAATACTATATGGAATTCAACCACAAATTGTAGCCACAAGTGGATCACCAATTGTTGAACCCTCTGTACCTGAATTAACACAATCCACACCACCGACAGATACTACACAGGCATCACAGACACAACAAACACCGCAAACATCCGCTGGTCTAATAACATACGCCACTATATATTCTACGGATCGTAATACTGATTCAGGTGGACAACAAAGAACAAATATAAATACAGCCAATGCCCAACAGATACAAGGTATTCAAGGGAATAACAATCAATCAGTTTTCACTCAAGCAGAAGCTAATGCGATCATTCAAGCACGCGACTTTGATGGAATATCAGGATTATTAGATGTACAAGCGGTATCTGATAATGTGTTTAATAATATACGTGACCGACTTACTATTCAGAATAACAACAACAATAATAACAACAACAATAACAACAATAATAACAATAATAATAACAATAATGGAGATAACCGTGTGAATATCAATACTGCTGATGCTGAAGAACTTGAAGAATTACAAGGTATTGATGGTGGTATTGCTGAACGAATTGTAGCACACAGAGATTCACAAGGAAATTTCGCGAATATAGACGCAATTAAAAATGTACGCGTAACTACTGTACAAGAATTCTCAAGAATTGTTGATAAAATTACAACGACCGATGATAACACTATCTCTGGATTAATTAATATTAATACTGCTCCAGTAGAGATATTAGCATTATTACCCGGTATGGATCATCAGAAAGCGCAAGCTATCATAACACGTCGTAACGAAAATCCAGAAGAACAGAGTGATTCTGAAAATCCTGTCAAAGGAAATCCATTTTCTAATCTTGCTGATCTTTTAGATATTGAAGAAATAGACAATCAAACATTCAGAGAAGTCATCAATTGGATTACATACAGATCTCATGGTTACCGAATTCAATCAGCCGGAATTGACCCTACTGGGAAAACCACTGCTGTTTGTGAAGGGATCGTTGTTCGTACAGAAAACCAATTACAGATACCGTATTGGCGTATTGACTAATTTTGAATTCATTCAATTTTTTAGATCTTTACGCAAATAGAGGCGTTAATACATGGCAAAAAATCAGGTAGTAGCAATAGATATTGGAACTTCATCGGCTAAAATTATTCACTTAGAAAAATCGTCAGGGACGTTAAATTTAGTTGATGTGGCAACTATTGCTTATTCAGATCCGGATAATACAGAAGAAATTTCTGCTGCAGTTAAACAATTGTGGGATAAGTTAAAATTAAAGCAGACTATATTCAACAAACATAAACTTGAAGTGGCTATTGCATTACCGCGTAGGTTTGTTGTTACAAAACGTCTACCTAATATACCCCCAGCAACAACTGATGACCAATTACCAACTATGGTAGCAATGGCGGCTGAAACTGAACTTCCATTTCAATCAGAAGATGCAATTTTTACCTATCATGATGTGCATCGTTCCCCAGAAGCTGTTTCTTTAGAGCTAGTTTCGAGTAGACGAGATACAGTCTCTCGTTATATTGATGCTATGAAAGAAATTGGTATTTCTCCTTCTGCTGTAATCCCATCCATGTTCGCAATTGCAACTGTGGCGAGAAGTTCATTAGATAACTACACCGAACGTGTCGCTATTGTGGATATTGGTGGTGGACAGACAGATTTCTGTTTGATGAATGGGAATAAAATGGAGTTTTCACGAGGATTCGCTGTGAGTGGGAATCAACTCACTCGCCATCTTATGTCTGAATTGCAAATTGAAGCTGAAGAAGCTGCACAAGAAAAACAACAAATCACTGCATTTCAAGCATCAGCACGTACATGGACAAGACAGTTTATTGCAGAGTTAGAAAGGTCTATCTCCGCTGCACATCGAGAAGTTACTAATAGTGAATTTGAAATCTCAGAAATTTGGTTATGTGGTGGGGGTGCAAGAATTCCAGAATTAGCTGAGACTTGTGAAGATCAACTACAAATCACTACAAAACTATGGAATCCAATATATGATGGTTCTGTTGATACCACTGCAATATCAACATCTATTCTTGAAACACATGGAGATACCTTAGCAGTACCATTAGGTGTTGGCATACATATTCTTGAATCTGAAGAACCAATTTCCCTGTTACCACAAGAAGTTGGAGTAAAACGTGCTGAATTCTCTAAGAAGCGTCAACAACTTATTACAGCAAGTGTAGGTGGCTTAGCACTACTTACGATTGCACTTGGTGGAATTACATGGAGTAGTTCACAAAAGGCAAAAGAAGTTTTATTAGATGGACAAATTGCTGATTATCAAACTTTACAATTAGAAGCAAATAAACATCTATCCCTTAATCTAATATTAGCAGACAAACTAACTCACCAAGTATCTCCATTAGATATTTTGCATGCACTCAGCACACTTTTTAAGGATAGAACTAAAGTTGCATGGAAGACATTTGAAGTGAACAATCTTGATGACCTTAAAAAAACAAGAATAACATTCAGTTTACAATCAAATTCACACGAATCCCTTGACTCTATGTTAGGTGTCTTAAGTCGATCTGATATGTTCACAAATATTCAGGAAGGTGAGAGAACTTCTACTGGAGATGAACGAAGAGCTACGATCGAGGTAAAAATCAATTGTAGTTTAACATCAAAGGCTATCCAGAAGTTTGCCCAAGAACGGTATCCTAAACCTTTACCAATAACAAAAGAGGATACATCTGAAGACATTGATATATCACTACCTGATAATGAAATTGACCACTCAGATGAATCAAATGAAGATGAGAAAGAAGATGATGAAGAGTACAAAAAAGAATAACAATTATAATATGCAAATATTTTCTAATACATTTCATATCTACTAAGGATTGATAAGGATAAAAAAGTGAATTTAGATCTTCAACTTACAACACAGACCAAAATACTTATCGGTATTCTTGGGGTAATATTAATCATAGCATTAGTAACACAGTGGGGACCTGCTCTATACAAAATGTTATCAAACGAAGATATGGCTGTTAAAAAACAAACTCTTCAAACATCTAAAGATTTAGTAGCCGCCTCAAGAATGCTGATACCAATTGAAATTGGATTATTTCAGAAAACTGGACTTGCTGATGAAGGTAAGAATGCTTCGATTTTCAACGATAATTTCCCTGAAACTGTTATTCGCTCAAAAATAACATCAATTGTAAAAGAAGCTCAAATTCCAAAGAATTACCAATTAAACATGGAACCGATTCCAGGAAAAAAGACAGAAAGAATCTCTCCCCAAGCCCGTCGAAACTTAATTAACTTTTTCTACCAGAAAAAACTTGAAACAGAAAGAGAAACCTTACAGTCTGAAATTGATGCTGAAAACCAAGCACAGGAAGATGTTGAAGTCCAGGCAGAAGAAGAAATGATGGATCTGCTAATGAATGCTTGGTTAGATGAATCAGAGGATGAAGACGAATCCAAAAGTCAAGATTCAATAGTGAAAAAGGATTCTGATGAAACTAAGAATGATGAAAAACAGGAAATACATGAAGATTCCTATGAGGATACTCCTGTTACAGAGAACAAACAGAGTCATTCTGATGAGGAAGAATTCGCATCATTGCCTGAGGATATACCCACTACTATTCGTGTGGAACTTATTAATCTTCTGATTTCTATGGTTCAACAACAACTCGTAGGTGCAGAGAGTGCTCTATTTGAAAAGGAATTCTATAAGATACAATCAGAATCTAAAGCAGGTTTCTTTGGTATTGGTGAAAAAAAACCAACCACAGAAATTAGTTTTAACCCAAATAGTCAAATATTAGATACTTTTGATGTTCTCCTTGATGACTATGGACAAGAATTAGATAAGAAGCAGCTTACTTTAGTTCTACTTCAATATCTTGAGAAAATACAGGCACAAATTGAAGAACTTACAAAAGGGTTGAGGTTAGCTCCTTCAACATATACTCCTGAGAGTTATTCAATAAAAATGAAGTTTAAGGCTGAATTGGATAAACTTGTTAATCTCAATCGGATAATTGAAACTTCATCCAAGTGGTTGATGGTGAGAGATCTTAAAATCTCCACAGATAATAAACAAGAAAAAATAACTGTTGAGTTGTTCTTGATTGCGAGGATCTATCAATGATATTTCTCTTAACAAAGTTTATTTCTCAAATTAAGGGAAATAAACAGATAATATGTTTTGGCTTGTTAGTCGGTTTTTGCTTAATGGGACTCTTAAATGCAGATGTCTATGCACAAGATCGCGGACAAATGGAAGTAGCTGAAAGAGATGAAGAAACAGGAAGGGCAACCAAAGTCAACTTCAACTTTACCAGTGAAGAAATTAAGAGTGTCTTAGAATGGTTATCACGAGAAACGGATCTAACTATAATTGCTACCGAAAATGATATCCAAGGCAAACGATTTTCGCTCATTAACATGTATGATGTAACCATTGACCAGGTCATTGAGGAAGTCAAAACCGTACTGGCACAATATAACCTTACATTTGTTAGAAGAAATAGTACCCTTATCGTCACAACTTTTGAAAAAGCAATTGTTATGACAGGACCTGTCAAACAGATTGAACCAGATCCAGAGCAGGTTGAACTTACAGATGAAATACAAACATACATAATCCCCCTACAAAATGCTTCTGCATCTGATCAAGCTAATGCCTTAAAACCTTTATTAAATAATAGAGCAAATATATTTGCTGATAGTACGACTAATTCTCTTGTCATAACCGACGTGTCCTCTAATGTACGAAGAATTGTCTCTATCCTACAATTTGCTGATGAAGGAGAACGTTTTCCATTAAAAATTGCAGTAATTCCGCTTAGTGCTGCCGTAGCTACTGAAGTCGCACAAACCCTAACAAAAGTTTTTGAGGATAATGACGATAACGACGAGAAGTTTGCTGGGAATGCTGGTATTGATCCAGAACAGGTTAAGCAGGCTATAGAACAAGGTTTAGGAGTCAATTTAATTGCTGGCATGATTAAGGTATATGCTGACGCAGATTCTAATACACTCATCCTAAAAGCTTCTGAAGATAACCTTGTTATACTTAAAGAAATCATACTGCATCTTGATAAAGCACCAACACTACAGACTGAAATCCGAACCTATCGACTGAAATACGCATCAGCAGAAGATGTTGTTACTACACTTCAAGAGATAATCACTGGGAATAATATCCAAGGTAGGAACAGACGCCGAACCTTGGATAGGGATGAAATGTTCCGATTACTTCGCAACCGGCGCGAACGTGGAATGTCTGAGAATCTCTTTCAAGGTATAGTCGGTTTAGTAAACACTTCTTATAACTCCCGTTTAAACATAGTTGTAATTTCAACTGATCCGCGAAACTTCTCAATTCTTGAGAAAATTATTACTGAACTTGACCAGAAGAAAACGGAAGCGGAAATGAAAATGTATTTCCTTAAACATTCCAATGCAGAAGCACTTTCAGCTAATTTGACGGATCTATTTGAAGGGGGTAGTGCTGGACAAGATCGAGATCGTCCATGGTGGGAAAGGATAGACCGAGAACCGACAGATGGTGGAGGTTTTGGAGTACAAGGAAATGTACATATAGTCCATGATGTCCGTCTAAACGCTTTACTCATATCAACGGCTACCGCGAATTTCCCTATGATAGATGACCTTATTAGTAAACTGGATGTTAGTATGCCGGACCAAGAGTGGGGAACACGGATATTCTATCTAAACTATGCTGATGCTGAAAAAGTCGCAGAACTACTCAATTCACATTATGGTGGAAACCAAAGTAGTAGAGATCCTTATGATGATTGGTGGTGGAGACGTTCTCGTGAATCAAACACAAGAACCACTCAAACACAAGGATCCTTGGCTGGTAACGTTTCCGCACAACCATTTGTTAATCTGAATGCAATTATTATTTCTACTGGCACTAAAAGAAATTTTGAAATGATCGAAGATTTTATTAAACAGATCGACGTTCCCACCCCTGAAGAACAAGTAGAAATTACCGACACTATCCGGCTTGAATATGCAACAGCAGAAACTATTGCAGAAGTACTTTCCCAAGTCTGGGAGGACCAAGACAGTGATGTAAGTTTTAGTTTTAATCGATTTTTTAGAGATGATACCAACGAAGAACCTACTGACATAAATTCATTACATGGTAAGGTAACTGTTTTTGCTGATCCAGACACAAACTCCTTAATAGTAACAACAAGAAGACGATATTTTGAACAGGTCAGAGAATTAATTAAAGAACTTGATTTCGTGCGAGGACAAGTATGGATAGATATTAGGATTCTTGAAGTCACTCTTGATGAAACTACAAAACTTGGTATAGAAGTGGCAGCAAATGAAAGAAATTTGGGGGGTATAGAACTGAATTCAAGAAATCCGCTTGTTGGGAATACAAATACACAACTTGGTCTCACTCAAGAAATAACCGGTTTTAATTATAGTTTAGCCACAAAAGAGTATATGGCACTATTACATACACTAATGCGTGAGAATAAAGTTAAAACACTTTCCACACCATCACTTTTGACACGGGACAGTAGGGCTGCTACTTGGAGTAGTGGAAGACGGATTCCATACTTACAGAGTGTTGATACAAATAGTATACTTGGTGATACAGCAACACAACCCCTCTTTAATTATGACTTTATTGATCCGCCAGTTGGAATAAATATTAGTCTCATTCCATATATTGCAAGGTCAAAAGCAGGAGAAGATGGTAAGAGGACAATTGGTTTAGATATTACAAATATAAGTGCCAGTAATTTTATAGAGTTTACTGATTTTAATGCACCAATTACTGATGATAATTCACTGAGTGTCTATATTGACGTCGAAGATGGTCAGCAGCTTGTTGTCGGTGGTATTATAAGGAAAAAACAAAAACAAGTTGAAAATAAGGTGCCAATACTTGGAGATATTCCTTTACTTGGAAGACTTTTCAAGAGTACAGAGAATGAAGTTCAGGATACCGAGATCGTTTTTATTATCACTCCCCATATCGTAGATATACAGAATCCTGAAGATCTTGAAAAATTGAAACAGAAAGCAGAAAACTGGCAAAAAAACGGTAAAGGTGAGTTTCAAAGAATTGACGATATGGAGTCAGATAAGTGAAGATTTCATAATACTCAATACACTTCATTATTGCCAATGTTGAATATAATAAATACTAAAAAATGAAATATACATACTTTATACCAATCATAAGAAGAAGACAAACCCACTCAATGTGTTCTTGGATTGTGAGGATTTATCAATGATCTATATTTTAAATAATGTAATTTGTCCAATATGGAAACAAAAACATATACAATGTTTAGGAGTTCTAATTACTCTATGCTTTCTTGGATTAATTCATACAGACACATTTGCACAAGACCGCGGACAGATGGAAGTGGTTGAAAGAGATGAAGAAACAGGCAGAGCCACACGGGTAAACTTCAACTTTACCAGTCAGGACATAAAAAACGTCTTGGAATGGTTATCACGTGAAACTGATTTAACCATTATTGCAACTGAAGACGACATCCGGGACAAAAGGTTTTCACTTATAAATCTGTTTGATGTAACCGTTGATGAAGTTATTGAAGAAGTCAAAACTGTACTTGCACAATATAACCTTACATTAGTTAGAAGAAATAGCACACTCATTGTCACAACATTTGACAAAGCAATTATCATGACAGGTCCGGTTAAAAGAATTACACCGGATCCTGATCAAGTTGAACTAACTGATGAAATACAGACCTACATAATACAACTTCAAAACGCATCCGCATCAGAACAAGTTAACGCACTTAAACCTTTATTGAATAGTAAAGCAAATATATTTGCTGATAAAGCTACGAATGCACTTATTATTACCGATGTCTCATCCAGTGTCCACAGAATCGTATCCATATTACAATTTGCAGATGCTGGAGAACGTTTCCCCTTAAAAATCGCAGTAATTCCACTTAATTCTGCAGATGCTCAAGCGGTTGCTCAAACACTCAATCGAGTTTTTGAAGATAATAGAGAAGATACAAAACCCATCAGAGGAGATACAGGGATTGATCCTGAACAGATTAAACAAGCGATTGAGCAAGGTTTAGGTGTAGAACTGATTGAAGGGATGATTAGGGTCTATGCAGATACAAACTCGAACACACTTATCCTTAAGGCATCTGAAGATAACCTTGTAATTGTAAAAGAGATTATCAACCATCTTGATAATGCCCCCACTCTACAGACTGAAATTCGGACATATCGTTTAAAATACGCTTCTGCAGAGGCTGTAGTAACAACACTTGAAGAAATTATCACTGGAGATAATATTCAAGGCGGGAGAAGATCTTTTGACAGAGAAGACATCCTCGAAATGCTTACATATCGGCGGGATGATGTCAATACAGGTGATTTATTTCAGGGGATTATAGGTTTAGTCAATCTCTCACGCGATGATCGATTAAACATTGTAGTTGTTTCCTCCGACCCACGTAACTTTACAATTATTGAACAATTGATCAATGAACTTGATCAGAAAAAGACTTCGGAAGAAATCAAAATGTATTTCCTGAAGCATTCAAATGCTGAAGATATGTCCACAAATTTACAGGAATTATTTGAAGGAGGTAGTGGTGGAGATGACGATGATAGGTATCGTCCTTGGTGGGAACGTGGTAGAGGGGACGAATCATCTGAGGGTGGTTTCGGTGTACAAGGTGATGTACATATCGTTTTTGATGTAAGACTAAATGCTCTAATTATTACGACTGCAGCACAGAATTTTCCAATGATCGATGAATTAGTCGAAAAGCTTGATGTGAGTATGCCAGAACAAGAGTGGGGAACTCGAATATTCAACTTAAAATATGCTGATGCCAACAATGTCGCTGAACTACTCAATTCACACTACGGGGGAAACCAAAGTAACACTGGAAATCGCTATGATGATTGGTGGTGGATACGTAGTCGACAGTCTACAACAGCAACATCTGCACAAACACAAGGGTCACTTGCGGGAAATGTCACTGCACAACCCTATAGTAATTTGAATGCTGTGATAGTATCTACTGGAACTAAACGGAATTTTGACCTTGTTGAGGAATTTATTGGACAAATTGATGTTCCTACACCACCAAATCAGGTGGAAATTACAAAGACAATTCGTCTTGAATATGCTACCGCAGACGCAATAGCACAGATTTTATCACAGGTATGGCAGGGGCGGCAACAACAAGATGAAGATGGTTTTAGCTTCAGTAGATTCCTTCGAGACTCCTTTGATGATGAACCAACAGATATTAATTCTTTATTCGGAAAGGTTACCGTATTTGCAGAAACAGACACAAATTCTCTAATTGTTACCACAAGAAGACGATATATGAGCCAAGTTGAAGCACTCATTAAGAAGCTTGATTTCGTGCGAGGACAAGTTTGGATAGATATTAAGATTCTTGAGGTTACCCTTGATGAAAGAACGAAACTGGGTATAGAAGCAACAGTAAAAGAAAGGAATCTGGGTGGAATAGAACTCAATTCAAAGAATCCTCTTATTGGAGATGCTGAATCAGAACTCGGTCTTGATCAGGAAATCTCAGGTTTTAATTATAGTTTAGCTACGAAAGAGTATATGGCACTACTTCACACACTAATGCGTGAGAATAAGGTCAAAACACTATCTACACCTTCACTACTGACACGGGATAGTAGACCAGCTACATGGAGTAGTGGAAGACGAATTCCATATTTACAGAGTGTTGATACAAACAGTATCCTGGGAGATACGGCAACACAACCGCTCTTCAATTATGACTTTATTGACCCACCAGTTGGGATAAATATAGAACTTACACCCTATATTGCCAGATCAAAAGCAGGAGAAGATGGTAAAAGGACAATTGGTTTAGACATTACTAACATCAGTGCAAGTAATTTCATAGAGTTTACAGATTTTAACGCCCCAATTACAGATGATAATACTCTGAGCGTTTATATAGATGTAGAAGACGGACAACAACTTGTGGTTGGAGGTATTATCCGTAAGAAACAGAAGGAAGTCGAGAATAAAGTGCCTATTCTTGGAGATATTCCATTACTTGGTAGGCTTTTCAAGAGTACAGAAACTGAAGTCCAAGATACAGAGATTGTCTTCATCATCACTCCACATATCGTGGATATACAGAATCCATTAGATATTGAAAAATTGAAACAGAAATCAGATAATTGGCAACAGAACGGTAGAAATGGTTTTGAAAAAGTGGAGTAATCATTAAAATAATGGAAAATAGTTATAATTCCAAGTGAACAGAATTGGAACTAATCACTAAAGCTAAGTTGAAACGGGACAGAATTAATTCTGTCCCGTTTTTATTCTATCGTATATTCTTATATAATTGTGCCAGTCTGTCTGTGGAGAATCCAAGTATGTAAAGTATTGTTATGAGCCAGTTGATTAATGTAGTACGAATAATTCCACCTGTTTCCCATCTACGGGCTGATATGTGTATCCGTGGGCTAATCATCACTGTTTCTCCAAGTTTGTGTAATGCTTTTGAAAATTCCATCTCTTCCATTATAGGAACATCAGGAAAACCACCAATTTGCTGAAAACCGTCTCGTGTAATAAAAATCCCACTGTCACCATAGAATATCTTCAGATATTTTCCACGGAGGTTTGCACACTTCTCAATAATTCGGTAGAGTATATTTTTCCCTTCTATTTTCTGAATAAAGCCTCCACCCACATATCCACAGGTAATTGCTCTCCCTACAGCAGCAATTGCCCCTTCTTCTAACCACACATCCGCGTGTAAAAAGACAAAAATCTCACCATTTGCTTGTTCAGCACCAGCATTTAGTTGTTTTCCCCGTCCCTTTACAGAAATGATGACCGTGCCATATTTTTTTGCAATTTCAACCGAAGTATCTGAACTACCACCATCCACAATTATAAGTTCATGCCCTGTCAACTCAGGTTGTAAACTATATAGTGTTTTTTCTAAAATCTTGTCTTCATTTAGGACTGGTATAATTACTGAAATCATCTTATGTAGTCAGAATTATTGGCATTTCCCTATTTTTTCACTCTTAGATACTGATTTAGTGCCAATATAGGAAAAACAGATGCATAAATTGGATCACTATATCCCCCGATTATTTCCCAATAAATACCAACACAACTATCCTTCCATGTTCCGTTTTCATCTTGAGTATCAATCAGATATTGTATCCCTTTTCGTGCAGAAGGATTTTCATAATCAGTTAATAATAGCGTATAAGTACACCATGCGGTTTGCTCAACTGTGCTTTTTGTTGGGTTTCCAAACATATCTTCTCCCCAACCACCATCAGGATTCTGATTCTGTTCCAACCAGCGGACACCTTGTGAAATCTCAGAAGCATCGTCAAATCCTGTCTTTACCAATGCTGTAATTGCACATGCAGTCCCATAGGTCCTCTTTGCTAACCACAAATCATCCCAATACCCATCAGGATGAATTGAATTTTGTAGCCATCGAATACCATGATTTATTGATTCAAGATTGTCCCCATACTCTAACAACGCCTCAATAGCATGAACAGTAATACTAATACATCCAACATCACCTTCTCCAGGTTGGTATGTACTCCAACTGCCATCTGAACCTTGATTATCAAGTAGCCACCTTACACCATTATCTATAGAACTTCTCGCTTCATCCGTGGATAACTTAGATCGAATTAACGACAGTGTTCCTAAGGCAGTATCATCAGCATCACTGGGAAGTGTACTATCTTTCATTCCTGAAAATGCCCATCCACCATCCTCATTCTGATGATCTACAATCCATTGTGCAGCAGTATGAATTAAATCAGTTTTACCAGACGGTAATTCATCAATCTCAGTTAAAGCAATGATACTGAGGGCTGTATCCCACACATTCAGGTTTATGGCTTCACGATAGCCACCATCAGGATTCTTAGTTGATCTGAGCCAATTCATCCCTTTCTCAATAAAGTGTGGAATCTCAGGATCAGTATGGTCTGTCTTATCAACTTCTATCAAAGCTAACACTGATAACGCGGTAATATAATTAACACGAAACCAACTACCGTCCCCTAATACTTTTAATTTTAACCATGCAACAAGAGAGTTAATAACATCAGTTCGATTCGTGGTATTTAACTCAATCAGGATAAAAACTGGAACCAATGTATGTTGTTCAGCAATGAATAATTCTTCAAATAGAGAGGTATTGAATATATCAACAGGTGGGAGTTTATGTCTTGGAGGCTTTAGCAATTTACTTAAAGGTGGGAATTGAGATAGGAATTTAACAAGTTTAATAAGAGGGATTGCATTCTTTGGAATTGTCAAATCCTGCCAATTAAACCGTCCAAAGGTAGCGTATGCCAATTTTACTAATCCAAGATTTTGTTTATACTCGGGGATATGGGACAGTGTTTTTTCAAGATCGGGATCTGTTTGTTGGTTAAACACTTCTTCCAAAATTAGACGTACAAACAATGTAGAATTTGGATTTGTCTGATTAGCAGTGTCTAATCCCCATGCACCATCTTCGCTCTGATTATCTATGAACCAGTTGATTAGTGATTCTTCAGGTATATCTCCTTGAATCAGTTGAATCCATGCATAAGCACAAGATGGAAATGTGCTGGAGGAGAGTT
Source organism: Candidatus Poribacteria bacterium (assembly GCA_965205025.1). GTDB lineage: Bacteria > Poribacteria > WGA-4E > WGA-4E > WGA-3G > MSPOR6. The sequence continues at coordinate 61,219 of CBDBFU010000025.1, read as the reverse complement.
TTCCTTCAAAATTCCCTTCTGATTTCTGCATCAAAGATAATGCGTCTATCGCACGAATCAGTTTTGATTGGACATGCTCATTAGTAATTGATTTCTCTTGTGTTATAGAACCTTGGGTCATTGCTTTAGGCTACCCCATACAATAGGTAAAGTTGATTTTGTAAACTTAACAGATTGGGGGCCTTTAAGGTTAGGACTAAGTACATCGGAATCACGAGCAATATCACTGATTCGAACTTCATCAATCAAACCTTTCCATTTAAATTGCCGTGTATTCTTACTCCCTATTACGACATCGTAATCCCCTTTTTGTAATTTTCCACTATGATTTGTAGATGCAGCTTCTTTTCCATCTATATAGAGTTTTATTGTCTTGGAATCGAATGTTCCAGCGATGTGTTGCCACTTTTCAAGCTCAAGTGCACCACCCGCTTCCGCAGAAGAAGTCCCTTTGCTGGTATTTATGTGAAATTTTGCTCCTCCATTTGAAACACCTAAGTGAAAAGCACCCGGAGGACCGTCCCAATTTGCACATATAAGTCGCCAACCTGTTAAATCTTCAGGATATACCCATGCTTCAACTGTGATAGCAATATCGGGGATCAACTCATCAGCTTTACCAAGGGAAATTGCTGTATTCCCATCAAAATTGAAGGATTTCCCTGCTACTTTTTCCTTATTCCAATCCTGATTATTATCCCATGCCCCTTTCCCTTCAATGTCAGCCTTCACTCCATTATCAGATTCATCTGTAACCTTTCCATCATTGAAATGCCATAAACCCAGAGTATTCTCATCAGGTATATATTCATACCCACCATCACCATAACAAACAATCGTTCCTATGCATATCAAAATACATGACATCATAGTATATGTCTTTATATTCAACATTAGTAATATTCTCCTATAATCATTATCAGAATATATAGAAGTATATCATGATATGACAATACTGACAACATACCGAGATTGCGTAAAGTTTTTGTCCCTAAACATTACGCTGCTATTGTATCTGGATACTCCAAACGCTCCTTATACTTTCAAAGTAGATAAAATACCTAATTATGTTAGATGTATGGATAATGTGAATGGAAAAAGTGTTAATATTTTGTGGTTTGAGATGATTGTACTTTCACGGAAACCTTCACGGAGCAATTTTACGAACCCTTATCCTGTAAGGGTTTATAATTTAAAAGCATCAATTCTCCGTGAATCACATATGTTAATTATTATATAACTTAAGTAGGTGTAAATGCATTTTGGTTATCATCAGATTATTCACATTAGTTATATTATTAGTATTACAATGTTTTAAAAGTTACACTTTTTGTTACATGGTGTAACGTTGGTAAAACCTCTGTCCCGTCAGTACTACATTGGGTTTACAGCCACTTTTTTAAAGTTACAAGAATTTGCAAGAATGATAACTTTTGTGTCTTTTACTTTCCTTATAAGCCATTGATTTGGATATTTTATGTTAAATTTTTTACCATCCATTTTGATAAGATATTAGAACATCTCTTATAAATCGTTTGTTTGTAGAATTCTTTGAATTCATCATTTGCTATATATTGAACCAACGGACAGGGAAACCCCGCTTCTACGAAGGGGAAGAGAAGAATCGGGAATCGGGGTTCTCTCCTACAGAAGAGTCTAATGAGTAAATTAACACCTATGGTGACAATAACTTTACACACCCTATTCTTAGCAACACTTTGTTGTTTTCTGATGTGTATGATAGTCTGTTTTGTTTGAAGTCGGTCTATTTTCAAGTTTTTCAAACTCTTCAAGTTTTTCAAGTTTTTCAAGTCGCTTTTTAAGAAATGACATTTTGATGAGCCAAAAACCCTGTTGAGGGTTGGGATAACAAAGGATTTGATTAATCGGTGTAAAATTTTAAAATTTGAAAAACTAAAAAAATATGGTGTGTAAATCGATTTGATTATCCTCTTTATCTGTTTATTTAGACTACGGAAATCATGATTTGGAAATCAACTACAAAAGTTGACATTTTTGATATTATACCATATCTAAAAAATACTGTTGTATTGATTGTGGAGATTCTGTAGGGCAAATCTCCAAGTCGCGACCAGGAGATCGCTCCTACAGAAGATAGTTTCCAATCATATTCAATTCCATAAAATTTGTGTAATGACATTTTATTTATTAGAATTGGTATCATTAGTTGTAAATCAAACATGGATTATCCTATTTTCAGATGATGAATTTAACTTTAATTATCAGATTGGTATTCTATTGAAGTATGAACTTTAATTATCAGATTGGTATTCTATTGAAGTATGAATTCTGATAAGAGCTACGAAATCTTGTAGCTTTCGTGTCATGTGTTAGTTTTAGTTTACAATTATTGAACGATATAGTATCGCACCATTTTATATTGATTTTGACAAATATTTATAATTTATTTTATATTATTGTGAATATGTATGTTAGATGTTAGAAGTTTATGTATTCTTCAAATTATTTTAGGTCTTATAGAAAAAGTGTGAAAATAGAAATAGCATTGGACATACAAGAAATGTTGGGTTTCACCTGCGGTTCAACCCAACCTACGAAACAAACTTTCAGTAACACTCAGGAACTGAGAATTCTTAAAACTAAATAACCCTGTAACATTGATTGAATACTTGACAGAAGTGATGGAATTGAGTATTCTTATAGGATATATTCAATGATATATTTGATCTATAATAGTCTAAAATTCTGCTAATCATACTAATAGAAAAATAAAAATTTGATGAAATTTATAACTGGTGGGAACCTTTTTGTAGAGTGCCTTAAAACCCAAGGTGTTGATGTGATATTCGGTTTACCTGGAAATCATCTTGATACTGTATACGAGGCACTATACTATAACCAAGATGATATTAAGCATTATGTAACTCGTCATGAAGGTGGTGCGGCTTTCATGGCGGATGGTTATGCGAGAGCAACTGGTGAAGTTGGTGTTTGTATGACTGTTCCAGGACCTGGCTCAAATAATGCATCAATTGGAATATGCGAAGCATTTACTGCATCCTCACCTGTTCTTTGGATTACTGGTCAAAATGCATCTTATCTTGCCCATAAAGATCCAAGGAAAAGTTTTCATGGATTAGATCAAGAATCTGCTTTTGAATCCATGACAAAACATATCGAAATAGTTCATCATGTTCATCAGATACCAAATGCAGTAAATCGAGCTTTCGGTGTTTTACGTTCAGGTCGTCCGGGTCCAGTACTAATTGAACTTGCTACGGATGCATTACAAGCGGAAACAGAGCAACAAGTTCCAAGAAGAATTAATGGAATCCAAACCATGGCACTACCAGAGGATATTGATTCTGCCATTCAGCTAATTCACGATGCTGAAAGACCTTTAATTATATCTGGTAGTGGTATAAACCATACACGGTCCTCCGATGAATTATTGGAGTTTGCTTCCTATTTAGATTCCCCACTATCTATGACTGGGATGGGAAAAGGATCTGTTCCCGAAGATTCTCCTTATTGTATTGGTATGTTTAGAGATAGTTATTCACAAACCGCTTTAAAGGAATCAGATCTAATAATTGCAATTGGAACAAGATTTACGTATCGTGATACTGCGAATTGGTCATTAAAATTATCTAAACCCTTAATTCACATTGAAGCTGATGTAGAGGAGATAAACAAGGAATACCCCGCCACAGTTGGAATTGGTGCTAATCCCAAATTAGTACTCAAACAATTAAATAGTATACTCAAAGAAGAGAAACTCTATTCTAAATGGGAAGAAAGATTGGTAGAATTAAATCGAGAATTTACGTCAAGTGAACCACCGAGAATACTTAGAGAACTTCGAGATTTAATGCCTCGTGATGCCATACTTTCTGTTGATGTAAATATAACTGGATATGGTGCATTAACACATTTTCCAACATATTATCCAGGAAGTTATATATTTTCAGGGATATCAGTGGCAATGGGGATTGGACTGACCGGAGCGATTGGTGCGCAGGTTGCTTACCCACAAAGGAAGGTTGTTGCTCTCAGTGGTGATGGTGGCTTTTTAATGACAAGTCCCGATCTGGCTACAGCAGTTATGTATGACCTGCCCGTAGTTACAATTATTATGAATGATAGTCAATATACCTCGATTGAAAGAGGCCAGTTACGTCGATTTGGCAAGAGGATTGGTGTAGAGTTAGTTAACCCTGATTTTGTTCAGTTTGCTGAATCTTTTGGAGCAGTTGGACTACGGGTTAACAATATTGATGACTTTAGACCGACAGTTGAAAAAGCACTCTCACTTGGAAAACCGACAGTAGTTGATGTAGCTATGTAGAAAAAGTGATTATATTCTTGAATTTAAAATATATTTTATGTTTACAAATATATGATGAATAAAATTAACCTCAAATTTCTATTCTTAGTTAGGAGTTTATATGCGAAAAAAGATAGGTGTTTTAACAGGAGGTGGTGATACAAGTGCTCTCAATGCCACCCTTAAAGGTATTGCCCTAAAATCCGAGGAACTCGGTTTTGAGCTTATAGGATTTATGGAGGGTTGGAGAGGAGTTTTAAAGGGTGGTAAATACTTTACTCTTACACCTGATCTTATTGATGAGAATCATGGAGGTACGATTTTAAAGAGTTCCCGAACGAACCTAATTGCATCGGATAAATTAGGTGAGGCAATTGATAATCTTAAGAGGCTAAATATCAGTGGGCTTATTCCAATAGGGGGAGATGATACGTTAACTGTTGGTACAGCATTGTCTGAACAGTTTACCACAGTTTTTGTGACAAAAACTATTGATAATGATGTGGGTATAAATCCTCCTGAAGGAGATTCGGTAGATTATTCGAAGATGGTAAATTATTTTTGTCCTGGATTTCCATCTGCAGCCAGTCGTGTGATAGATGCGGTACGTGACCTAAGAACAACAACATACTCTCATGACCGTGTGATTGTTGTTGAGGCAATGGGAAGGGATGCAGGATGGTTGACATTATCAGCAGCATACGGGTTGGCAGATCTAATTGTTGTTCCTGAAGTACCATATCAACCTGATAAAATTAGCTGAGGCAATCCGTGAGAAGCACACAGAACAAGGGAATGTAATCGTCGTTGTTTCAGAAGGTATACGAAATGATGTAGGAGAATTAATGATTTCATCACAGGCAGAACTTGATGCCTTTGGCCATACAAAACCAGGTGGATGTTCAGAGATTATTGTTGAAGCAATGAAAAAACGATTACCTGAAATTAACAGTTCTTTATTTAGAGCATTAATTCTTGGATATTTACAAAGATGTGGTAGTCCAATACCACTTGATAGAGATACCGCCATAAAAGCAGGGGCGTTAGCAGTACGGTCTCTTTCTGATGGAATGGTAAATGGAGTTGCTACTATCACCAGAACTGATGTAGGTATTGAACCGATAATGTTACCATTAGATCAGGTATTAAAACGTGATGAGTCTGGTCATGTTATCAGAAGGAGTCTTGATCCTCGCTTTTACGATTCTGAGCGATACCACTTGTCTCCTGAAGGAGCGGGGTATTTCAGACCTTTATTTGGAGACCTACCGCGACGTAGAAGAACATTAGAGGAGAGAAATTTAGATATTCGTGAAATTGACTAATTTCAGAAATCGATCATATTTCCTGTTTTCTATATAAGGTATTCCAATGAAATTTGTGTAATACTCTATCTTATACATATAACTAAAATAGTCTGTGATGATTGATTCATCACAGACCCAGGGTTATTTAGTTTTAAGAATCTTTCGTTGATGTGTGTTACTTAGGGTTTATCTTGCAGGTTGTATTGAGTTTGCGAAACCCAACAGGAACGAAAGATGTCGGGTTTCAGTCCTTAAGTTTACACTTATAGGTTTCGTTCCTCAACCCCATAATTGAGGAACGAAACCTAACCTACAGGCAGTTTATATAGAAATGTGAAAAATATAGCAGAAAACACGAAAGCTAAATAATGCTGGTCTAATGGCTTAAAACCTTGACCGATAAGGGTATATGTGATATAATTTCTTAGGTAATTATATACTGTTAATTGGTCGAATAATCGAATTCAAACAACTTTATTATCTTATAAAAAGTGAGAGAATTATGAATATAATGCGAATAAGTATATTAGTAGTAGGTTTATGTTTTCTTCTTATTACCGCTACGAACGCAGCCATAGAACCTGATACCATCATGGGTATGTGGCTTTTTAATGAAGGCACTGGAAATACAGTCAAAGATTCTTCGACAAACGGGAATGATGGAAAAATTGAGGGTGGTGTCAAATGGGTAGATGGAAAGTTTGGCAAAGCCTTGGAATATAATGGTACAGATGGATGGGTTTCAGTTGATCATTCAGATACAGTCGGATTTAAGAAAGGTATCTCCTTCACAATTACAGTATATTTTAAGGGATCAAAAGTTGGAGGGGCGCTTGTTGGTAAAGGTTATGAAGACACATCACAAGTATTACCATGGTTTTTGCTATGGAATGGTGGTGCAGATAACAAAGTAACACTATATCTACGAAATTCCGCAAGTCAGAGTTTTCGTGCAGATAGCACAAGTCAGATAGGTGACGATAAGTGGCACTTCGTAGTTGGAAGAGCAGACGCAAAAGCCGGGAAAATCAGTATCTGGATAGATGGCAACCAAGAAGCAGAAGTAGATTTCGATAAGAATGATGGCTACGGGACAACTGAAAGTGTATTACATTTTGGACGCCATTACAATAGGTATACATCAGGGATTATTGATGAAGTAGGACTCTTCAATACTGCTTTAGATGAAGACGCTATGAATACAATCATGGATAACGGACTTGAAGAGGCTGCTTCAGTTGACGCAAAACAAAAATTAACTACCACATGGGGTAGAATAAAAGTCAAGATTCAATAAAGGGGATTTTAATGAGATTATATATAGGTGTTGGGGTTAGTTATAGCAATCATCGGGTTATTTGCTATTCTACAACTTTCAAGTTATGCAGAATTCGGTTATGATAATATCAGAGGAATGTGGTTGTTTGATGAAGGCAGTGGAGAGGTTGCAACCGATTCATCTCAAAATGAAAACGATGGTACAATTCACGGAGCACAATGGGTAGACGGAAAATTTGGAAAAGCACTACAATTTGATGGTGCAGGGAATTGGGTCGAAGTTCCACATGCAGATGCCATAGGATTTGAAGCAGGTACATCCTTTTCTCTTACAGTATATTACAAAGGTACAAGTGTCGGAGGTTCACTCGCAGGTAAGAACTATGAAGACAAATCTCAAGCACTTCCATGGTATATGTTCTGGAATGGTGGTGGAGACAAGAAGATAACCTTCTTCCTACGAAATAGTGCAGGGACAAGCTATAGACCACAAAGTACAACTGATATTGCCGATGATACATGGCGTTTTATTGCTGGTGTTGCGAATGCTGATACTGGTAAAGCAAGTCTATGGGTTGATGGCAAAATGGAAGCAGAACTTGATTATGCTACCGATAGTGGATATGGTAATAGTGAAGGTGTATTCCATATAGGTCGACATTTTGATCGATATACCACTGGAATTATTGATGAAGTTGTGCTCTATGATGTTGCATTGGATGAAGCAGATTTAGACGCCATTATGAACGATGGATTAGCTACAATTACATCCGTTGAGGCAGCAGGTAAGCTTGCAACCTCATGGGGTAGTTTAAAAAGTAAATCTATCTATTAAATATAATGATCCAGAAGCATATTAATTATATTTAACCCAAGTTGCCACCTATTTACTTATATAGCACTCCGCTGGAGTGCAGGGCGTTGATATACCTTTCTATAGACATATCACCCCTCATGAAGTTAAAAAAAATAAAATAGGTAATTTGGACCCAGAGCTGGTAGGTGCGGTTTCCTAACCGCACAGGATTCTACAAGAAACTGGAAATTACCCGAATAAATTCTTTAACTTCATCTGGGGTGAGGAAAGAGTCTGAAAAACTGTGTTGAAACGATCAAAATCAGTTAGTAGCAACTTGGGATATATTTAATGAAGAATTATTGATTTAAAGGAACAAAATCATGAAACATTTACATTTGTTTCTCATATTACCAATCTTGATATTGGTCTTATTTGGTTGTGGATCTACTGAAGATCCAGTCGACCCCACACCAGAAGTCGAAATTGAACCGAGTACACTCATGGGGGAAGTGGATTCTATTGATGGTGTTACAGTTCAAGTAAGACTGTTAAAGGATGGAATCCTTGTTGCACAAGTTGAAGCAGATGGTAGTTATGAGTTTAAAGAACTTGAAGCAGGTAGTTATACCGTTCAAGTGTCTGCACAAGGATATGAATCGACAGAATTAAATGCATCTGTTACTGCAGGGGAAACAAAATCTTTAGATAGAATTTCACTCGTAAAATCAGCCGTTCCTGTATCACACATAAAAGGTATGCTAACAGATGCCGAAACCGGAGATAAATTATCAGGTGTACTTGTCCAATTAACAGATAAGTCTGGTGAAAAGCATGAAACTTTAACCACAGCTGATGGTACATTTATAATTGAGAATCTCCCTGTTGATCAAGCATTTACAATAATGGTCTCACTTGAAGGATATAATGACGGAATAGTTAATATTGATCCTATAGCAGCAAATGAAACCTATGGATTGGATGTAGCCCTCACAGCAATTCCTGTAATTGAGGAATTAGATCCAGGTCAAGGTTTGAGCATTGGAAGTGAAGCACCCGTTTTTGAACTTCCCAATGGTGACGGTGATTTGTTGGCTCTTCAAGATCTTATCGGAAGTAAGAAAGTCGTTGTCATATTTTATAGAGGTGGGTGGTGACCATTCTGCTTAGACCAACTCGTTGAGTTGCAGCAAAACTATGACAAAATTAAAGCTGAAGGCGCAGAATTAATCGCTATTAGTTCTGATAATCAAGCAGCCACGAAAAATTCTGTTGAAAATAGAAAGTTAAAGTTTCCAGTTCTTTCTGATTCTGAAAGAGAAACGATTGGTGCATATAATGTAATTGATCCAAACAATAAAAGGATCGCACGTCCATCTGGCTTTGTCATTAAATTAGATGGAACTGTTGCTTGGACAACTCTTGGAACAACAAACCATCGTGTACCTACCGCACAGATCCTGACAGAATTAGGGAAACTATAGTTATTTATAACATTAACCTGACTGTACTACATATTGTGAGTTTGCATCATTCTCGTTAACGTAGATTCTAACTTTATGTAGTACATTGTTTTATTAAATACAGCACTACAGCCATAACACCTTGTCTTTGTTATAAATTAATTGATGTATTATAGAGATAATCAGATAGAATAAAATTAGATGAGGAGGTACACATTGAATCAATCATATATCTTCTTTGTAATCATTGCAATCTGCTCTACAATCATAGGTTGTGGAAATACAGACAATTCATTAGATGTTGTTCCTGGAACTGAAACTTCATCTGGTACAATTCAAGGAGAGGTGCTGTTGATTGATGGTGTTCCGATTCAAGCCACCCTATTGTTAGATAGTCAAATAATCAGACAGACTGTTGCGGAAGGTAGTTTCAAATTCACAGATCTTGAAGCTGGAAATTACAAAATTATGTTTGTTGCTAACGGGTATGAACAATTTGAAGTGGAAGTAGTAGTAGCTCAAGGAACAAATGTTTCAATAGAAAAAGTAATTCTCACAAAACAAAAGTTTCCTGAAATTGAAGAGTTTGACTTACCTCCACAATCAACCGAATTACCTCCAGGTGAAGGTTTAAAAATTGGCGCAAAAGCACCAGATTTTGAATTACCTGATGGGAACGGTGATCTATATTCCCTCTCTGATTATATCGGTGAAGAAAAAAGAGTAGTTCTTGTATTCTATCGTACTGGTGGCTGAGGGGCTTGCATTAATCAACTCGTTGAGTTGCAACAAAACTATGGTGAGATTAAAGCAGCTGGAGCAGAGTTAATCGCAATAAGTGTTGAGGGCATTGGATTAACAAAACGAACAACCGATAATAATAATCTGACATATATCATATTATCCGATGGTAAAAAGGTAGCCACCACATTATACAACATTTTTGAACAACCGCTGAACCAGATTTCACGAGCTGCAACGTTTATCATTGATACAGATGGAACAATCGCTTGGAAATCTCTCGATAAACAGTTCGGTAGAGTGCCAACCGCAACGACATTGGAAGAATTGAATAAACTCAATGAATAAGAACGACAAAGTTGTAGATAATATTCTTCTTGACTGCCAAGAAACAGTAGAACAACGAGATAAGTTTAACCGTCGCCAATTCCTTGGTCAGATGGGTATACTTAGTACTGCAGCATTAACAACACTCCCCGCCTTCGGACAAATTGGTGGTAGGGTGATAAGAGATCCCGTGCAAAAGGAAACTCTACCCCCAGTCGCAGAAGTCATAGGTAAATCCGTTTGGGAAGATGATATTCTTAACGAAGATGTTGTCGGTGAAATGATTGACAACGCTATGATGAAACTGACAGGACGTGAAACTGCAAAAGAGGCATGGCGCGATTTTATTCTACCTGATGCAATTGTTGGAATAAAAATCAACCCACTCGCTGGACCAAATCTAAGCACACACTCCATAATTGTCGATAAAATCATTGAGAGTTTATTTACCGCAGGTGTTTTAAGGAAACAGATTATCATCTGGGATCGGTTTGAAGCACATCTTCTAAATGCAGGTTATCCAATAAAGAAAGAGGAAGGGGATGTACGTACTTTCGCATCTGATACAGATGATATTGGGTATGATGATGAAGTCTTCTATGAAACAGAGAAAGATAGTATTGCAAGACGAGAAAATGAGAGTACCCGATCAAGATATTCGCGTATTCTAACTAATTTGGTGGATGTGGTAATAAATGTGCCTGTTCTAAAGCAACACGATATGGCAGGTGTGAGTGGGTGTCTAAAGAACATGGCTTTTGGAAGTGTTGATAATACTCGAAGATTCCATGGTAAACCCTTATATTGTAATCCTGCTATCGGTGAGATATTTGAGAATAAGATTATTAAGGATAAAGTTGTATTAAATATCGTTGATGGACTGGTAGCATCCTTTGACCGTGGTCCCACATATCACGAGGAAAGCACATGGAAGTACGGATCTATGTTTGTTGGTCCTGATCCAGTCATCCTTGATACATTAATTCTCCAAACAGTAAATCAAAAACGTGAGGAAATGGGATTAGGGTCTATATCGAAATACGCTAACCATATTTCATCAGCCGCCAGTTTAGAATTAGGTATGAATTCACTTGATCAGGTAAATCTACTTAAAATTGAGGTATAGATTCGTGAAGATAGGAAGTATTATGGTACTAATGTTTATAGGTGGATTTTTCTTCGTAGGATTGCTTTCAGGTTGTACAGTCGCATTTACATCAAGTGATGCACTTCAATTTAACATAACGAAACCATCTGATAATACTGTATCACTTATATCTGAATTTGAAGCAGGTGAATCAAAATCTAATGCTGGTGATGCAACCCAACAGTCAGGAAGCGTATGTACTGGTGGGGCATGCATTATTTATTAGGTAACAGTCTTCGGTTATAATTTCTCCACTTTAATACGTCCAACGATTTTCTCCCAATCCCATAACAGAACAGTTCCATCATCACTACCACTTGCTAATATCTTCCCATCATGTGAATACACAAGAGTGGTAATAGATTCTGTGTGTCCGGATAATTCACCTAAACTTTTTCCCGTTTCCACATCCAATAGTTTTATTGTTTTTACGGAGAAATAGTTATCTGATGTTACTAAGATAATTGTGCCGTCAGGTGAAAATGCCAACAAATTACGAGCACCACTCATTTTATTTGAGATATAGGTTGGTTCAGAATCTTGTTTAACACGGAATTTCCAAAAATAGATGCCTGATCTACTCCCAATTGCAAGTGTAGAGCTATCAGGTGAGAATACTATAGAAATTCCTTTCTCTGTTGATACAAATGGCGGTCTATTAGGATGTTGTACATTCCATATATATGCAGTACCAGTCCTTCCACGAGTTGCAATCCATTTTCCATCGGGTGAGAAAATCGGAGATCTTATCCCTGAATCAGAATTAATTTCAATTTCATAAAGCTCAAGACCTGTGTTTAGATGATGTATTCTTAAGTGTTTGTTATTGGTAACAGCTATAATATTGTCGATAGGAGAGAAAAAATGAGATAATCAAATCCACTTAAATCGTCTACCCAATTATTCTGTATTTCTTTACCTGATGCAATATGCCATGATTGGACTTTAGTATTCCAAGAGAATTCTCCTTGATAAATAAACCCGATTGAATCATACCACAGTAATCCTTGCCAACCCTGTCTTACATAATGTTTACCTGTAGGTGAGAATGCTATGTGATTAACTGCGTCGCATTGTCCCTTAGTGAAAGTGTTTATGATGTCGTGCGTTTGTAAACTCCACACGTCTACTGTTCCATTAATTGCTCCAGTTGATATTGTCATGTCTGTGTCAGAAAATGCCAACGCTTTAATTGATTCTATATGTCCAGATGCAAAAGTTTGTATCTCCTTCCCATCAATTGGATTCCAAAACCGTATCGTACCATCTATACTTCCACTTGCCAGACATCCTCCATATTTTTTTGATGCTATAGGTGCGAAGACCAAAGCAGAGATTGTATTATTGTGTCCTATTAGTGACACTCTCTCCTTAAATGTTTTCTATATCCCAGAGTTTTATCACCTTTTTTGCATCTCCACTGGCTAATGTCTTCCCATCCTTTGAGAACGCAAGGCAGGTAACCCATGCTGAATGTCCTATAAGTGTCGCAAGTTTTATACTATTCTGTATATCATATATTATAACAGTATTATCTTCACTTCCACTGGCAAGGTACTTGCCATCAGGGGAAAATACTAATGCTAAAACTTTAGTTTCATCCTCGGCTTTATGTCCTTCAATAACAGTTAGACGCTTTCTTGTGTTAACATCATATAGATGGACTTTTCTATCTTTATCAACAACAGCGATCATTTCACCGTTATTAGATAACATTACTCTATTCCTGGGTGAATTTGGGTAGCAATTCTGACCTAATATCATCTGTTGTCTGATCCCAATAGGTTATCCCATTTCTATTTATATTGATAAGTGTTTTCTGATTAAATGCCATCGTCAATGATGAAGATTTAGGTGCTTGTTCAATTTGTATGGGTTGAAAGAAGCTTATTTGATTTTGTGTTCCATATATGAAGGCCCGAGTCATACCGTCCACCACTTGCAAGCCTACTCCCATCTGACGAAAAAGCAAGCGCATTAACTTCTCCAGTGTGGACTGGAAAAAGAGGAGTCTCTTGACCGGTTGCCACATTGTATATCCACATCCCCACATCTGTACCTACAGCCAGTTTTGTGCCATCTGGTGAGAACTGCATCAGATTGATTCCACCCTTACCAAGGCGTGCAATTGCATCCTCAGGAATACCGATATGAGAATTATAATCAGCATAACTATGATGGTATAACGCAATTAGGAGTAGAAATATAGAAAATAATACACTTTTCATTAATGTATCCATATATTACTGATTCAGTTTCGATGAGATTTTTCTCCCAATCCCATAATAAGACGGTTCCATCATAACTTCCACTTGCCAATAACTTTGTATCTGGTGAGAAAGCCAAGGTTGTAACAGACTCAGTATGAACAGACAAGGTATCTAAAATCTTGCCTGTTTGTATGTCCCATATTCTAATTCGGTAATCAAAACTCATCGCAGACTCCAATAGCTTAGTTCCGTCAGGTGAAAATTCTATGGTTTGATCTAAACTACCAAATTTCTGCAATGTGATTGTCTGCATCTCTTGGGAATTTGCTTTAAATTTCCATAGGTACATCCCATCAAACCCAACCAGAACAAGGGTGTTACTATCAGGTGAGAAGACTAAAGAAAGTCCTACTTTCTCAGACACTCTTGGGGGTTCATCAAGTGATTCTAAATTCCATACATGTGGATGTGTGTGATGACCTATCGTAGCAATCCAATCTCCATCGTGAGAGAAGACTAATTTACCACCGAAACTCGGTCTTTCAGTTTTCAAACTAAACAATTCAGTCCCTGTGAGAACATGATAGCCAAAAATAGTATCAGATTGTGGTATGGCAATAATATTACTGTTGGGGGCAAACTCTGCAATATCTATATCACCTTGTTTTAGTTCTCTCTGTAATACGGCAATTTTTTCGCCAACTGGAATCGACCATAACCCGATATTGTTATTTCTATCTGCTTCTCGAGAAATCTCGTAACCGTGTGTTGTCGACCTTAGATATTCTTCTGAATCTTGTGCTGCAATAAGTGTGCAATCTGAGGAAATTGTTAATAAACCAACTGCATCATTTTCCCCTATCTTAATACTTTCCTCTAAGTCATAGGTGCTCAAATTCCAAATGTTTACACCACCATTATACGATGCTGAAACAAGTGTAGAGTTGTTTGAGAATGCAACTGCCCTTATTATTTCTGTATAATCAGTTGAGAATACTGTGAGTTCATTTCCATCGGTTGGATTCCAAAAACGGATAGTTCCATCCGCACTACCACTGGCAAGACACATTCCGTATTCGGGTGTTGTTGAAGGAGAAAAAGTTAGGGTGTTAATGGTATTCTTATGACCTTTGATAGAACACTGTTTTGTACCAGTATCTATATTCCACACGGTTATTTCCTTACTTGCATCTGCACTTGCAATTGTCTTACTGTCATCTGAAAATGCAATTGCCGTTATCAACCCTTTATATCCCTTTAATTGTGTGATCTTTTCATGCTTTACAGTATTCCATAAATGTACTGATTTATCCTCGCTCCCACCTGCAAGAATCCTCCCATCTGAAGAAAATGAAAGAATAGTAATTTCTTCTTTTTTCGTGTCTTCAGGGCCAATTAATTGTGCAATTTTTTTTCCGGTCTTGACATCACGTAAGTGGATCTCACCATTATGAGTTACACCTGCAAGTGTAGCTCCATCATCCGAGAAGGTCGAGAGACCGTAATTATAATAAAAACGATTGTCAGATAATTTTACACCAATATCAGGATTATAGGAGACCATATCTGCAGACCTGCTCATTGTGTAAATAAGTCGGTTGTGAAATGTTAAGGCTCGTAATGCCATTTCACCTTTATGTAAATTCACTGATGAATGGACTTTGTTGGAATGAATGTTCCAAACCTGAAGAATTGGATTCCCATCTCCACCACTTGCCAGTAAACCACCATCCTTTGAAAATGCCAGGACATTCACTTGACCTATATCTCGGGTAAATAAACCAGAGGATACACCATCCTTGACATCATACACCCAAAGTCCAATATCTGTTCCAACAGCCAGTTTTGAACCGTCCGGTGAAAACCGAATAAGATTTATCCCACCCTTGCCAAAACGTGCGATAGCTCCTTCAGGTACATGGGTTTGTTCTGAGTTTTCCGCATACCCAATAACGTGAAAGACTAATGTCAACAGAACTAAGAGTCTGCAAATATGATGGATCATTTTTTACTCCTATTTTATATTCTCTGTATCTTCTATTTAATGATATTTGATTTCACATCAGATTCTCACCACGTTTATTTTTTAAGTCTATGACTGATTTGTTCCCAATCCCATAGAAGGATAGTTCCATCCAGACTCCCAGTTGCGAGTATTTGTCCGTTATGAGAAAATCTCATTGCTTTAATTTTCTCTGTGTGTCCGAGTAAGGATAATAAATAATTTCCTGTTTCGATATCCCAAATTCTTATATTATATTGCCATCTATCTATGTTAGCAGATAGGACGTATTTCCCATCAGGGGTAAATAGCAGCCCCTCAATGTTCCCTACTTTAATACTTCCTCGTTCTGTGAATTCTGTACCTTGGATATCCCATAAAACAAGCATATCACGCTGCTCCATTGCAAGTAGTGTATTGTCAGGTGAAAATGCTATAGCCGAGGCTTCTATCATATCCTCAGGGGTTATATCTTGATATGTTACACTCTCCCATATATGTGTGGAGGAATGTCGACCATTAAACGCGAGAAATTTGCCGTTTGGTGAAAAGGTTAATTTATTTTCCCATTGGGACCGATTGTTAAATATAATTCTTTCCTCTCCAGTATCAATATTCCATGAATAAACGCCTTTATGTCTATCCCTTACTACTAAGTTTTTCTTATCTGGAGAGAATGTCATTGCATTTATATCCAATTTCTGATTTTCCCAAGGTCCATGAATTTCTTCACCTGTCGAAATATTCCATACTTGAAGACTTACACCCATTCTACTGCCACCACCCCTACTACTAAAACTTAATGGGTGAAAAGCAGTTGTATAGGTATGTTTTTTTGCTGAAAATAGAACTGCATCCTGTGATATAGTTGCAGTGCCTACTGATTTACCTTGTCCAATATTGAAGTACGAGAGCCCCTTTTTTGTTTTCAAATTCCATAGATCGATAGTACCATTAAAATCCGTAGAAGTTAGTGTAGTATCGTTTCTTGTAAATGCCAATGACTGAATCCATTTTGAATGACCAGTTGTGAAAATTGATATCTCCTCTCCATTTATTGGATTCCAAAAACGAATTGTCCCATCATAACTTCCACTTGCTAAGGTAGTTCCATCAGGTGAAAACGCAAGTGCACAGATTCCATTTGTATGTCCTACCAATTCTCCCAGTTTTTGCTTGGTTTTCGTATCCCAAAGAATTATATTCTTTTTAGCATCACCACTCGCCAAGATTTTCCCATTGTAAGATAGAGCCACAGCAGTGATATATGTTTCATGTCCAGAGAATTTTCCAAGACTTTTTCGTTTGACTGTATCCCATAATCGTACAGTCTTATCCATACTTCCACTGGCAAGCATAGTTCCGTCGTTTGAGAATGATAAATTCCAAATAGTCTTATCGTCGCTATTAAAAAGACTGGCATGCCCAATTAAACCTCTTTTCGGTTTTCCTGTTGTAGCATCATAGAAGTGGATTCTCCCATTATCCAGTCCAGTGGCAAAAACATTGAGCTGTTTAGAATATGCAATTGCTTCATGATCTTTCACCTTATAGGCATTAGACACTATTTGATTCGTTTGAATTTCCCAATGTTTCATTACTCCAGATCTCTGTAAAATAATGAGTAGATCACCATCCTCAGAAAAAGCTAAACCGTGGGTTGAATCTGTTTCATTGGTTAATATAAAATTCCTGAGTTTTTTACCAGTATCCAAATTCCACAATTGAATAATCTTGTTTGCAAATCCTCCACTGGCAAGTGTTTTACTATCCGGTGAAAAAGCAAGTGCATTAATCTGTCCAGGTTTATCAGCAAGTAATCCCTTCTCATCACCAGTCTTCGTATCATATACCCATACACCAACATCTGTTCCTACGACAAGATATTTCCCATCAGGAGAGTACTGCATGAGATTTATCCCACCCTTACCGAGTCGTGCTATTGCCCCGTCTGGTAAACCGTTCTGTGTTGATTCTTGAGCATACACACTAAAATGAAAGGTTACTGTCAACAGAACTAAAAGTCTGAAAATATGATGAATCATTGTTTATTCCTCTTTTGTATTCTCTACCTCTTCTATTTCATGATATTTGATTTCACCATTTTCATGTATAAATGTCCCCGTACCAATCTTAAATACCTTTATAGTGAAAAAGGGATTATTCACTACTATATCCACATCACCACTGGAGAGTCTGCCACCACCTAAGCCAGAGATAGTACTACTTGATTCGGCATGCTTAAGCGAAAAACGGTTTGGTGTGATTTCAAGTGTATATCCATTCTCTTTTAGCCATAATTTTACTGCTTCAGCTTCCGCTTCTTTACTTTCGTATTCTGGCAGGATTACAGGAGGTATGAGATTAGTTGTAAGATTATCAACACGTTCAATTAAGAGTTTTTGTTTGATCTGCTCCCAATCCCATAAAAGAACTGTTCCATCCATACTTCCAGTTGCAAGTATTTTTCCATTATGAGAAAACCTTAATACTTTTATTTTTTCGGTGTGCCCGTTTAATGATAGTAATTCGTTTCCTGTTTCTACATCCCAAACTTTTATGTAATATTTCCATCCTTGTGCGTTTGCACTAATAATTAATTTTCCATCAGGAGAGAATGTTATTTCTTCTATAATACCTATCTTCATACTACCTCGTTCATTAAATTCATTCTCTACAATATCCCATAATACCATCTGATTTCGGTATGCTACCGCGAGTATCATATTGTCTGGAGAAAATGATATAGCTGAAGAATTACGTTTCATATACTCAGGGGTGATCTCCTGTTGTGTCTCATAATTCCATATATGTGATGTGGAATGTCCTCCCTGAAATGCAACCATTCTTCCATTTGGAGAGAAAATTAGTTTATTTTTCCAATGGGATCTTTGATTAAGTAAGACTGTTTCTTCACCAGTATCAATGTTCCATGAGAGTATACCTCTACCTCTGTCACTGACTACAAGCATCTTGCTATCAGGAGAAAAAGTTACCGCATTAATATAATAATTCTGATGCGTCCAAGGTCCATGCAATTCCTCTCTTGTGGATAGGTTCCATACTTGAAACTTCGATTCTCTTCTACCACTACCTCCTCCTCTCCATCCAAAACCTAATGGATAAAATGCAGTTGTATAGTTATTACCCATTGCTGCATATAGCATCGCATCATGAGAAAGGGAAGTCGCGCTATCCACTGTATTTTGTCCAGTGTTTAGGAATGAATGCCCCTGTTTTGTCCTCATATTCCATAGGTCAACAGTACCATTAAAATCCACAGAGGTAAGTATAGTATCCTCATTCGAGAATGCCAATGATGTAATAAATTTCGAATGTCCTGTTGTGAATGTTGATATTTCCTCACCTGTGGATGGATTCCAGAAGCGGATTGTACCATCATAGCTTCCACTTGCTAAAGTTGTACCATCAGGAGAAAATGCAAGCACACAAATACCACTTGTGTGTCCTTCCAGTTCCCTTTTTGCATTTGTTTCAGTATCCCACAGTATGATTTTCTTATTTGCATCCCCACTCGCCAAAATACTACCATCGTTGGAGAACGCTACGGCTGTAATCCATGATTCATGTAAAGAGAATTTCGCAAGGTGCTTACGATTCTCAGTATCCCATAAACGGACAGTCTTATCCATACTCCCACTTGCCAACAAAGTTCCGTCGTTTGAGAATGCCAACGACCAAATATTTTTATCATCTCTATTAAAAAGACTTGAATGTCCAATTAAACCTTTTTGCTGTTTTCCTGTAGTTGCGTCATAGAAGTGTATTCGTCCATTCTCTTGACCAGCTGCAAATGCATTAAGCACACCAGAATAAATTATCACTTCATGTCTATCTACACCGTGGGTATTAGCCACTATTTGATTTGCCTCAATATCCCAATGTTTCAGTTCTCCAAATTTATCTAAAATTATGAGCGTGCTACCATCCTCAGAATAAGCTAAACTACTTATTGAATTTGTTTCACTGGTAAATCTGAAATTATTGAGTTTATTTCCGGACTCCAATTCCCATATCTGAATTATTGGGTTTGAAAACCCACCACTTGCAACCTTTTTCCCGTCTGGTGAAAATGCAATAGCGTTAATATGTCCAGGTTTATCCGTAAATAAACCCTTATCATCACCCGTCTTTGTATCATATACCCAGAGACAGACATCTGTTCCGACGACAAGATGTTTTCCATTAGGTGAAAATTGCATTATATTAATTCCTCCTTTCCCCAGACGTGCGATTGCACCCTCAGGTAGTCCTACCTGCGTATTATCTTGTGCATAGAGGGTTATAGTTATAGAAAGAAACAGAAGGAAAAGTGAATTTGAAACAGTTTTTCGTAACATCTGTCAATCTCCTTTAGATATCTTTTTTTTGATTTTATCCCAATCCCAAAGTAATATAGTACCATCTTTACTCGCACTTGCAAGTGTTGTCCCATCTTGTGAGAACTTCAACGCAGTAATATCTTCAGTGTGTCCAGTTAAGGTTGTGTGGAGGGTTCCAGTGTCAACATTAAGTATTTTTATATGATGAGTCCACAAATCACTTACAGAAGCGACAAGCATAGATCCATCTGGTGAGAATGTCAATATAGGGTTAAATCCTTTTAATTTCTCCTCATATAGATTATATTCCTCTAACTCTTTTGCGGCTAATTCCCATAGGATTGTACCATCATTAAAATGGGTTTGGACAATGTACATACTGTCTGGAGAAAAAGCAAGTCCTGACACATTTTTCGTAATCGGAATATGTAAATCACTTTGAGCATCTACATCCCATACCCTGAGTATACCGCGAAATGTCTCCATTGCAATATATTTTCCATTGGGTGCAATCGCTAACCCTCGCCCCCGTGCTGGTTCCGCTCCAAATGGAAAATACTCCTTTCCCGTGAGTATATTCCAACTACGAATTCCCTTTCCGGTATTCGCGTATAAAAACCTATTATCATGTGTGAACAGTAATTCATCAACAGAGTCATTTATTTCATTCCAGGGACCAAGCAATTCATCACCTGATTCCACTCTGAATAAACGAATCTTACCAGTACTACGATCTATATATGTTCTACCATAACTTGCGAATAGGGTACCATCAGGTGAGAAAGCAGAAGTACTTATCGAATTCGTCTGACTTTCTGTAATGGTAGTCAACTCCCGTGCGGTCTTGATACTCCATACATCTACACTACCGTAAGAAGATGCACTGACTAATGATGATCCATTCTTGTTAAATGCTATTGAATTCACAGAGTCTATATGACCAGTGGCAAAGATTCCAATTTCTTTGGCAGTGTGCGAATTCCAAAACCGAATAGTTCCATCCCTACTCCCACTTGCTAATGTTTTTCCATCTGGACTGAACACCAAGGCAGTAATTCCATGAGTATGACCAGATAGTGTAGAACGTTCACGTTTCGTATTAATATCCCATAGTTTTATTAATTTCTCTCCATCCCCACTCGCTATAGTTTTACCATCTGATGAAAAGGCAACAGTTGTAATTACATTTCTATGACCTTTTAATGTAGCAATCTTAGAGTGGTTTATCACATCCCACAACTGAACAGTTTCGTCCATGCTTCCACTTGCCAGTATTTTCCCATCTGGTGAGAAATCGAATGAGTTTATATCAGCATACCTGGGTGTATTAAAAATATCAGAAATAACAGAATTGATAAAACTATCCCCTTTTAATCTACTCGAATGTCCTTTATATATTGCTTGTTGTTTCCCCGATTTACTATCCCACAAGAAAATCTTCCCTTCATTCTCAAACGAAGTACTGGCAATAGTGTTTCCATCAGGAGAAAATACTGCCAACCCACCAGGTGGTCCCGAAGAAACATCCAAAATATCTTGGGTTTTGTTAACCAGGTCATGATGGCTTATCCTACCCCAAAGATCAACACTGGTTAGTGTTTTACCATCATTGGAAAACCCCAAGCCTGTAAGCCTATCAGTCTTATCTATTAACTCTATTGTGTTTAGTTTATTGCCATTACGTGGATCCCAAATTTGTACAATTGGATTTGCAAATCCACCACTTGCTAACATATTTCCATCATGTGAGAAATCAAGTGCATCTATGCGTCCAGTGTATCCTGTGAATAAAGCCGTTTCTTTTCCACTTGATGCGTCATAAAACCATACTCCAACATCAGTACCGACAGCGAGTAGAGACCCATCAGGTGAAAACTGCATTGTATTAATTCCACCCTTACCCAATCGTGCGATTGCTCCTTCAGGTAGTCCTACTTGCGTATTATCTTGCGCGTATAGGGTTATAGTAATAGTCAAAAAAAGAAAGAAAAGTGAATATGATATAAATTTTTGGAACATCTGTCAATTTCCAATAGATATTTTCTTATTGATTTTATCCCAATCCCAGAGTAGGATTGTGCCATCCGCTGCGCCAGTGGCAAGGGTTTTCCCGCCATGTGAAAATACTAATGCATTAATACCAACTGTATGTCCTGTTTGGATAGGAGGTAATTCCTTCCTTGTTTCTACATCGAATAATCGTATTTCTCTGAGTATTTTGAAGTCACGAGTCGTGACCAATAGGGTTTTACCATCAGGAGAAAACAGTATCCTTTCTATCCAAACCTTGTCCTTGTGTGTAAGGAGTGTATACATTTCCTTCTTGGTTTTTAAATTCCATAATTTTAAGTAGTCATTAACATAACTGACGGCGAGAATAGAATTGTCAGGGGAATAAGCCAAATCTCTTGAGAATTCGCGTAACCCAGAACTCAACGTACTGATTTTATCACCAGATTTTACATCCCATATATGTACTTCTCCATTGATGCCACCTGTAGTCAGTATATTTCCATCGGGTGAGAATCTTACTACCACATTAGTGAAGAATTGCCTAACATCAAGACTGAAGGTTTTTGTTCCTGTATGAACATTCCATAAATCTGTCTGTTTAGTACTACTGGCAGCAAGCAGCTGATTATTGGGAGAAAAAGTTAATGCACTATAACCTTGTGGAAGTGAGATGATATTTTGTCCATGTGGAAGTGACCATAGATGTGTATCAGAATGTGGTAACCAACTTGTACGTGTATTACTTCCCCTTGACCGCACCACAGTATCCGCACCATGACTTGCATATAGTGTCGCATCCCCTGAAAAAGCAAAAGCTTCTGTTCTATCATAATGTTCGACATTTGGTGATGGTAGTGTGGTACCACTATTAACGTCCCATATATGAACTGAACCATTAGATGCTGCACTGAAAAGCATTTTGTTATCTTCAGTAAAGGCTAAACCAATTGTTGAACTAATATGTCCAGTAGTAAAAATCTTCAATTCCCTGCCACTATTTGGATCTAAGAATCGAATAGATCCGTCATAACCACTACTTGCAAGTATTTTCCCATCAGGAGAGAAAGTTAACTCAACGATTTGACTCTTATAACCGGTTAGTTTGAATAGTTCTTTTTTCTTATTAACATCCCAAAAACGTATTGTGTTATCTGCGCTCCCACTAACGAGTTTTGAACTATCAGGTGAATAAGTAATTGTGTTAATTCGTTCTTGATGGCCTTTAAGCACAGCAATCTCTGTTTTTGTTAATATGTCATATAATCTTATTGTATTATCATCATGACCACAGGCAATAGCTTTTCCATTTGGTGAATATGCCAGTACATTAACACCTTTAAGGGGTTCAGGCTCTCGTTTGGATATCCCTTTAAATTTCGTCTTGACTTTAAAGTTGCCAAGTTGTTGTCCTGTAAGTGCATCCCATAGACGTATCTGTCCCTCTTTTGGATCACCACTGACAAAAGTCTTACTATCATTTGAAAATGCCACTATATCACCAGAATGGTTGCCGGATTTATTATCTTCTTCTATCAGCGTTAGATCAGGTCTGTAATTATCAATATGATCTATCAAATTACCGGTGGATATATCCCAATGTATAATCTCGCCAAAATAATTTGGGGCAATGAGTGTTTTATTGTCGTCTGAAAAGGCAATTGCTGAAACAGAATCACGTTTAATTGTTAAGGGAAGTGTCTTAAGTTGTTGACCTGTATCAACATCCCATAATTGTATAATACCATTTGAAGATTCACTTGCAGCAAGTATACGATTGTCAGAAGAAAATATTAAATGATTGACTATAGATACATCACTTGGGTTCCATGTTTCGTTATTATTTTTTGATTTGAAAACTGTGTTGTTAACCTGTCTCGGTTGACTTGGATGCAAACCAATAACATCATGTGTATCCACATCATATAACCACCCCCCAATGGTAGTACCAACAGCCAAATGTTTACCATCAGGAGAAAACTTCATGACGATAATACTTCCTTTTCCAAGTCTTCCGATTGCACCATCTGGTAATTCAGAGTAATTGTCATCTTGTGCATGACTGATTGAGGAAATAGTCATTACCAAAACACATGATAATAAGTATAAGAAACTCATCCTATATTTCATTGTCTATTCATCCTTTATTTGTTGTGAGATTATTTCTTCCCAATCCCAAAGAAGGATTGTACCATCCATACTTCCACTTGCAAGTATTTTTCCAGTATGAGAAAAGACTAATGTCTCAATCGGTTCAGTGTGTCCCGATAGTATAGCCAACACTTTATCTGTTCTGACATCAATCAATTTAATCCCATATCTCCATCTATCCTCATGGGTATCTACATTAAAACAGGCAAGTATATTTCCATCTGGAGAGAATGTCATGACACTTCTGAGTGCATTAAAACTGTTGGACAAAGTCTTGTTCTCTCCCTTTTTGTTTGAATCCATTTTCCATATATGTATGTTCTTTCCTTTAGTTGCAAGTGTAGAACCATCTGGAGAGAATGTGAAAACACTGGTACGATCTTTTAATGGAAGAGCGATCTCATGTTGAGTTTCCAAGACTAAAACTTTTGCTTTTCCCGACTTATCTGTAAACACAAGTAATTTTCCATCAGGAGAGATGGCTAACTTCCTATCAAAGGAGTTTCTTTCCTCTATACGGTATAATTCCGTTTTTGTATCGATATCAACGATTATAATCTTACTTGAGTTATCATAAGCAAATAGTTTGCCATCCGGTGAGAATACAGATCCTGCTATTTTGACAAAAATACTATGCCATGAACCGGGGATTTTCTTCTCGGTTGTGAGATCCCATAATTGGAAACTTGTACGAAATAGTCCTGTGGATTTATATCCCCAACTATCCTGTTCAAATGCGAATTGTGTTCCTCTCTTTCCAAGCACTGCATAGTGAGTAGCATCTGATGACAACACAACCGATTCTGTGTCATCAAACTGAGACGTATGGAATATAGCCTCTCTCAGTTTAGTTTGTAAATTCCATTTTTCAATCACACCGTTATAGGCTGCACTAACGATTTGTGAATCAGAATTAGTGAAAGCAATAGTTTTAACCCACTCAGTGTGTCCATCGGTGAATGTAACCAGTTCTTTTCCTGTTTTTGGATCCCAAAATCGTATTGTACCATCAGCACTTCCACTTGCAAGGCATGCCCCATAATTTGGCGTGCTTTCAGGAGCGAAGGTTAAAGCGTTAATAGTGTTATTATGTCCTTTAAGTGTTCTAAGTTCACGTCGAGTATTCACATTCCACAATTTAATCACATCAGATGCATATCCAGTAGCAAGTATTTTTCTATCTTCAGAGAATGCTATAGACGTCACCCAAGCTTTTTGTCTCTTGATGCTTGCTAATTGAGTCTGGTTCGGTATATCCCATAATTGAATCGTCTTATCTCTACCTGCACTCACCAATATTTTATTATCATCAGTAATTCCAAGTGTAATTATATCTTTTTCAGTTGATTCTTGATGTCCATTTAGAGTTGCTACCCTATCTCCCGTAATTGCATTTCGAACTGTGATTTTACCAGAACTATCTCCTGAGACAGTAATTTTCTGATTACTGGATGACACAGTTTTATTAGAATTCTCTAATTCTAAATTCAATTCCTCTTTAATTGTATGAATACCCCATTTCATGATTTCGTAATGATCTTTTACACTGAAAAGAAATGAGTCGTGAAAGAATAGATCTGTTACAGTCGGAAGTTTACCATCTATAGTAAGAGTTGTAAGGATCTTCCCTGTATTTAATTCCCAAATATTTATATATGGATTCGAACCACCACTGACAAGAATTTTTCCATCAGGTGAAAACGCAAGTGTACTTACTTGACCATAGTTTTCGCTTGGTAGAGTTTTTCCGATACCATCAGAGACATCGTAAACCCATACTCCTACATCCGTTCCCACTGCCAAACGTGATCCGTCAGGAGAAAAACGCATGATATTTATCCCACCTTTACCCAATCTTGCTATCGCACCATCCGGCAATCCGGTTTGTGTATTATCCTGAGCATAACTGATTGAGCTTGATATTAAAAAGAGTAGAAGTACAGAGAGAATCGGACGTTTTTGTATCATCATAAGTTCCTATTGTAATAATCAGATTGCCTTGTATATTATTGTATCAAAGTTTAAATTGTATTGTTAAATTGATACAAGAAAGTAGAATAGGATAGTATCAAGTATAAATGGCAAGTGAATAATCTTCTTTTAAATGGATATTTCTGTTTATTCCTTGTTTAACCCCATAGACTCTTCTATTTTTTCCCAGTCCCATAATAATACTGCACCATTAGACGCACTACTTGCGAGTATCTTACCATCATGAGAAAACGTCATAGTCTGTATGTAGTTGACATGTCCTGTGATTGAACCAATTTCAGTCTTAGACTCCACATCCCATAATCTGATGTTGTGATTTTGACCACTTGAACGTGATTCTAAGAGTATTTTCGCGTCTGGAGAAAATAATAATAACCTGCCAGATCCACTATTATCCTTAGGTGTAAGTGATGTACGGTATGTTATCTCATTTGGTGTGACATCAAAAAGTACAATCCCATTGGAATCCTTTGCAGCAAGCAGCTTACTGTCAGGTGAAAATGTTATTGAGTATAAATCATTATTGTTGGCTACTGGTACCGCTTCCTGGTTGATAAGATTCCAGGCTTCAATTGGGTCACGACTACCATACAGCACAAGTAATACACCATTTGGAGAAAACAGAGGTATTCTAAATCTCCCTTTCTCAGGATGAAACACAATGGATTTTTCACCCGTATTAACATCCCATAGAACTATTCCATCCGGATATGATGATGTGCCTATGAATCGATTGTCCGGTGAAAAAGTAACGGATAAGGGTGTACTCGGTATGGTTAGTTTTTCTTTCCAGGCAGGGGTTAGATTTTCTTTCCAGGGAGGAATATACCATAGCCTTATCCCTTTCCCAGTAAGATCAAGATTATATCCACCATTGGATTTTGAGGGAACTTTTCTGCCACCTTGATATACAAAGTATTTCATGTCATGAGAGAATGTAACACCAATAAAACAATCTTCTTCACTATAGAATGGAGTCCCAATTTCTCTACCTGTTTTTGCATGCCAATGTTGCACAAGTCCACTTTCGGTGGCAGTATAAAGAGTGTTGTTATCCATCGTAAAAGCAAGGGTTTCAATTGAATCAGAATAACCTGTTGCAATTATACCACGTTCAACACCAGATATAGAATTCCATAAACGGATAGTTCCATCACTACTTCCACTTGCAATGAGACCATCTTCATTCGGAGAAAAGGCAAGTGCCTGAATTCCCTTTTTATGCCCCTTGAGAAGAGTATGGGGACGTTTATTGATTAAATCCCACATCGGTATTGTCTTATCAGTTTTTCCAATTGCAAGGAATCTATTGTCAAAAGAAAACGTCATGGCATTCACGTGACCGGATTGAAGTCTAAATAAAATCCTTTGATTCTTTGATGTAGTATCCCATAATCGAACAATGTTATCCTTATGATAACTTACTATTTGTTTCTTATCAGTTGAAATCGCAATTCTACGTATTCCATTCTTATTTTTGCCATTCTTATCATTGGATTGAAACAAACTTTTGACTGACTTTTGAATTATACCATCTTGTTTGACCATAAGTTCATTACCCAATTTACCTTGCGAAATACTCCAGATCCTTATTCTCCCTTGAACTGGGTCACCACTGACATAAATACTACCATCTTGGGAAATTACCTTTTCTGACTTTGTGTTATTAAATTGTGTTCTTGAAATTTCCTGAGAACTGTTAATGTCCCACTTTCTAATATGACCATTACTTGAGAGAATGATAAGGGTTTTATCATCATCAAAGCACAAGTCAGAAATTCCTAAAAACTTATGTGTTATGGTTAGATTCTTTAGTTGCTTAGAATTTTTCCAATCCCAAAATTTGATTGCAGACTCACCTTCCCCCGTAGAAGCAAGGATTTTCCCCTCAGGAGTAAATGCAAGGATCTGATTTTTCATCTTCTCTCCAACTGAGAGAATTGTTTCAGCACCAGTTTTTATATTATAAACCAACAGAGCAGCATCTGTTCCCACAGCCAAGTGTGTTCCATCTGGCGTAAAACGCATCACATTGATATTTCCCTTACCTAACCGTGCATAGGCACCATCGGGTAATCCTGTTTGTGCATACTCTTCTGCTTGGTTATCTGATAAGTATGTGGTGAATAATAGCAGTGTGATACAAATAAGGTTAAGTGTCTTCATAGTTTTCCCTATTATTTTACTTAATAATATCTTCCCAATCCCAGAGTAGAATATGTATTAAGTGCTTATAGGACAAATATCTTGATGTTAATGAGTGTATGTGAGATACTAATAGTATATACCATCATTCAATTAATTTACCATACATCTTGTCTCATACGAAGTCCTTGATCTTTTGTGGAAGGTATAACGGACTGCGAATAATTGATCCGTGTTCCATGTTCACCTTCCTTATATAATTATGAAAACAACAAAATCAAATCAGATCGGAGCATTGAAATGGTTGAACATATCGTTCTACTTAAGTTAAAGTCAGATGTTAATGATGTACAATTAAGTACTATGTCAGACGCCTTGATGTCTATGTCAGATGAAATTCCTGGAATAGAGTCTATAACTTTCGGAACAAACCACAGTCCTGAAGGTAAGAGTCAAGGATATGAATTTGGCTTTATTGTGCGTTTTACAGATGAAGCAGCGAGAGATACATACCTACCACATCCTTATCACAAAAAAGTCGCAGGTGAACATATTCGTCCACTTGTTGACGATGTATTGGTATTTGATTATACCGCGTAAAATACACAGAATTATATCATCGAAAACCTTATATCACCTATCATAATTAATATTTTCTTGGAGGATATACATGAGTTGGAACATTGTAGTTGTAGTTTCAGATACACTCCGTACAGCCTATTTAAGTCCGTATGGTAATGACTGGGTACATACCCCAAATTTAGCACGTTTTGCAGAACAGGGGGTCAGGTTTACCAATGCACATCCAGAAGTTCTACCGACCATACCTACGCGGCGCACCCTACATACAGGTAGACGAATTTATCCATTTAAAACATATAATCCTGTGCCTTGGGATAATGTCTATACTCCCGGATGGCAACCTATGTCATCAGACGAACCTGCGATTGCTGAATCATTGGTACAAAACGGGTATCAAACAGGATTCTTTGCAGATGTTCCACACTATTTTGTTCCAGGAATGAACTTCACACGTGGATTCCGCCAATGGCAATTTGTACGCGGACAAGCTGAAGATAGATACCGAGGCGGCGCAAATGTAGATCCTAAGCAAGTTGCCAGATATCGGGGAAATGAACCACGCATACGTTCCCATATTATGAATGTTCAACCTGAACGTCCCGAGGAAACTTGGCCAACAGCAAGATTGTTCCGATCAGCTATAGAATTTGTGGAACACAACAATAAGAATACGCCATTTTACCTATATGTAGACGGTTTCACACCCCATGAAACATGGGAAGCACCACTCCATTACTATGATCTATATGGTAGTAGAGAGGACCGCGAACCAATCTGTCTTAACCTACCATACGGTTCGTTAAATAATGAAGAACTTGAGAACCGTCTCCCAAGTGTAAAAGCAAACTATGCTGGGTTAGTTACACTTGTAGACACATGGTTCGGAAGACTTGTCGACACTATTGACAGACTTGGATTACGGGACAATACTCTAATTATCTTCCTAAGTGATCACGGCACCAATTTCGCAGAAAATCCAGATAAAGCAACTGGTAAACCTGCTAATTTCATGTATCCAGGAACAATGGATATACCCTTGTTAGTACGACATCCTGATGGCATTAATGCTGGCACTATCTGCGATGAATTCGTTTATACAGTTGATGTCCCTGCAACCGTAATGGCAGCAAGTGAAGTTGAACCTGCAGGTGAATTGCACGGTCAAAGTCTCCTCCCACTCGTGGAAGGGAAGAGTGGCTTCAATTCACGGGAATATCTTACATGCCGATATGTCAACTCAGTATGGTATAAAGATGCTAAGAGTTGGTATTTCTCAAGCGTGGATCTCAATAGTGGGACCCGTCTCTTTGATCTTGAAGCTGATCCAACATGTCAAAACGATATTACTGAAAAGGGAATAGACCGAATTGCACTTGCACATGAACGCATCTTAGCAGATGCAGACGGTCATCTTCCACATTATAAACGACAGGGTAGGACGGACGCACTTGGTAGGCCTCAATTTGCAGAGGAATAGTTTATTTCGGAAGAATGAATATCATTGGTAAAGATATACAGACTCATTGGCAGGTAGTTCAACCACTCTTTTCAATACGAAATGAAGTCGAATACAAAAAAGCGGTTGCAGCTTTAAATGAGTTGGTTGATGAAGTAGGGACAAATGAAGAGCACCCACTCTATGAACTGCTTGATATACTTGGAACTCTCATACATGCTTATGAAGAGAAATACCATCCAATTCCAGAATGTAGTGGAATTGAGATCATAAAGTATTTTATGGAAGAACTTCATCTCGAACCGTCTGATTTTCCTGAACTCGGTCCTCCTAATACTGTATTAGCAATACTAACGGGTGATACGGAATTAACTGTAAGACATATTCATTCCTTAGCAAACAAGTTTGATGTTAATCCAATGGTATTTCTATAAGATGCTATCCTATACCATTTTGATTAATAATATCTCTGGTAGATACGATTTCTTAACCACACCAAGGGTGTCAATTTAGCGTTTAATTAGGTCTAATATTTGCTCTTCTGTAGAAGCGATCTCCGAATCAAGAACCCTAAACAGTTTGTTTAACTTTCATTTAAATCTATAAGGAGTGAAGATAATGAAAAGCCTATATCATAGACATTCCTACATTTTCATTGTAATTCTAATCCTTTCCTTCGCAGTTTGTTGGCATACTCGTGCTCAGGATAATAAATCAAGCATCTCTGGTCATGTGGTGGATTCAAAAGGTGATCCGGTTGCAGGTATAGATCTTGCCATCAAACCTGTTATAATGAAAAGAGGATCCGAAGAAGGATTGCGTGAACCGTTTTCATCTTGGTCTAAAACCGCAACAGATAAGGATGGTTCATTTAGACTAACTAACATATCACCTGGTCCATCACGATTCGTCATTCTACCAGAACTTGGGTCACCTTATGAGATAATCTCGATTGAGATTGGGGATATTTCCATTCATTCTACAGCCTTTCGTCAAAGTCACCCCACTTGGTTTGGAAAACCAACATTTGCAATTGATCCAGGACAGTCAGTTGAAGATGTAATTGTAAATGTACAAGAACCGAGAATGCGTGTCAGTGGTAGAATACTCTTCAATGATGGAACACCACTTACAAATACAGAGATAAGTTTAACTGTACACAGAAGAGACCGGGACACATTCCTATTTTTCTTTAGTTCTGGTGGAAGTGGAGGATCTTCAGGAAGAATTGTCACAACAGATGCACATGGATATTATGTTTCCTATGCCCCTGATGATAATGAGGAATACTGTGTGTCGGTTAAGTACAAGGGGGTATATGCTAAAACGAGATGGTTTCGACTCAAAAAAGGACAACGTAAAGATAATCTCACTTTACGACTAAAAGGTCTTAAAAAAGAGCTTAAACTACAAGAAGATAGAGAGAAAATGCGTAAGGAAATGTGGTCAGTCAATCCTGAAAACAACCATGCATATAAAAAAATAGAATGTAGTAGTTGGAATGATGCCTTAATAAAAGCAAAAGCGGAAAATGCATATCTTCTTACGATAGAAGATGAAGCAGAACAGAAATGGATAGAGGCAAGATTTACGAAAAGAGTATTCTTTTGGATTGGTTTACAGACGCCTGAAAAAGATAAGTCATGGATGTGGAATAACGGAAATCCTATCAAATATACAAATTGGCATACCGATATATATCAAAAGGAATACAACGGTAAATCGAATGTATCGGTAGCACTTCTTTTTTCTAATAAGAAATGGATTCCAATAGAGGATAACAACCCTCTCTACCAATTCGTCAAGCATGCAATATTGGAAAAGGATAAATTTTAATCTATAGGTTTGAGGAGTTTAAAATAATTCAATAATTGGACATTTTATACCTATATTCAATTAACTATTCTCCATCAGTAGTAATTCTTCTCAGTAAAAGGAGATTTCCATGATGTCATATATTAACAATAGAATCTGTAAATTCATATTGTCAATAATTACTCTTGTTCCAATTCTACTAATTACAGGAGAAGCTAACGCACAGAATCAACCTGCAATGGTTTCCGGTCGAGTCATTACATCAAATGGTGAACCAATATCTGATATTGCTATTGGAATTGGAGTTATAATATCAACTACTGATTCTAATGGACGGTTTACTATCATGAATATACCTTCAAGCCATACCCAATTTAACATTTATGACAAGATTAATGTTCGTGCAATCAAGTTTGGTAATATAGCATTCTACTATCATGGATGGGATCGGCTTGATACCCTCAATTATGCTTTAAAACCAGGATCAAATATTGATAACATTGAAGTCATTGCATCACCTCGACTTAGGATCAAAGGCCAGATTGTGTTCAAGGACGGTAAGCCACTCGCCGATACTTTTGTACAGATTAACTTTGATACATTATCAACTGGGTCTGATAGTGGATCCAGGTTTAAAAAGACCTTACAGACCGATTCGAAAGGAAATTTCAAAAATATTGTATACTCACAAGGCGTATATGTATTATCCATTAACTATCGTGGATTAAAGTTCGAATCAACACCTTTCTTCATTGATGAAAATATACAGCATGAATCCATAGTGTTAAGATTAGATGGTGGTCCTAATGATCTGGATGAACTTGTGACTGACTTATCAAATGATAATAGTTCCCGAGACTATTATGGAGTTCCAGATATACCCGGGGTTTGGATTGTAAACCCTGAAAATGGTCATGCATACAAATGGATTAAATGTAAGGATTGGATTGATGCGAAAGTCATTGCAAATAAAGAAAACGCTCATCTTGTTTCCATTACAACTGAGGAAGAACAGATATGGCTTGAGTCTGTTTTTACTCATAGAGCATACTGGATTGGATTAACGGATTCTAATATAGAAGGGAAATGGGAATGGGAGACAGGCGAACCTGTAACCTATACCAATTGGGGTGTACCTGAGAAAGACCTGCTTCGACTCACAAAACATCCTCTATCTTTTTTGAATTTCTTAGGTAATGAGGATAGAAGACCCCATCATGAAGACGAAATGAATGATCATGCAATTTTGTCTGGTGATGCTACATGGGGAGATGTAAGTGGAAAATGGGTGAAGGGTATTAATACTGGCGGACGTCGAGTTGGTCAGGTATCAATGGCAATCTTGGAGAAAAAAATAGAATGAATATGACTTATACACATTCCAAGTATGCTTTTCTTCACATTCTATTTATCTGCATGTTCAGTTCTATCTCAGTGTGTTTTGCACAGCAAGACTTGTCACGTGTTTCTGGACAGGTAATAGATGCTGATGGTAAACCGGTTACAAATATAGTAATTGCCGTAAAACCTGGTAAAGTTGAGAGAGGTGGTTTGAAACAACGTACACCTTTCCCGACGTGGTTGAGAGATGTTACAGATAAGGAAGGACGTTTTTCTATACCTAATATTGAACCAGTTTCCTCGCAATTCATTTTGTTTCCTGAACATGGATCTGATCATGAAATTATCTCCGTTGAAATTGGGGATGTAATTATATACTCCATCGCCTTTCGAAGAGCAATGCCAGTATCATTTGGGAAAATTGTCTTCTCTGTTGCCCCGGGTGAACACCTTGAGAATGTAACAGTCAATGTGAAGACTCCCCGAATGAGAATTAGAGGACAAGTTCTTCTTGAAGATGGAACACCCTTGATTAATGAGAAGATTGAACTCTCAATTCATTCCTTTAGAGAACACATTCTACCTGGTGGAGGAAGAGGAAGTAGTGGTGGAAGTCTAAAAAGATCCTTTATGACTGACAATGAAGGATATTTCGTTACATATTCGCAAGACAAACCTGCAAAATATACCGTGACGATAAATTATAATGGTTTTACGCATACATCTAATGATATCAATCTTAAAGATGGAGAACGATATGATGATCTTGTTTTTGTAGTGAAAGATGATAAAAGAAAGAAAAAGCCTGAAACAGTATGGATACAGAACCCATCTACTGGAAGATTGTATAAGAAGATTCATTGTTATAGTTTGCTGAATGCCAAAACAATAGCACAAGCCGAAAATGCCAATCTTCTTATTATCAATGATGAAGTTGAACAGAAATGGATTGAGAATCTATTTCCTGAGAAAACCTGTTTCTGGATAGGTCTAAGTTTACCTAAGCAAGATGGACAGTGGATTTGGGATAATAAACAACCACTTACTTATGAGAATTGGAGAACCGGCAAGAGACCAAATTATCCGACTACTGGAAACAAGACGATTGGAGTTATTATGGATTTCTCAAATAAGAAATGGGTCGCAATTGAACCCGGTAACATTCTAAGTCGTGTCATAAAATATGCAATCATTGAAAAAGGCATGCATGATGATTCTATCCCACAGTAATAAATACCTAATAAAGTGTGTTACAATTTCGACCTTTTTAAGTTTATTTTTCACTTTCGGTAATTCTTCATTCGCAGCTGAGGAAAAACCAGCAACATTAACTGGACGAGTAATTACTCCTTATGGTGAACCGGTTGCGCCAACAACAGTAGTTCTTCTCTATGTTACGTTTGGAGAATTTAGTGAGTTAGATACATTATATGACAGATCTCGATATCCTTTTTTAAGACAGCGTTCATCCAGTTTTCATGATGAATTGGGAGAAGTAATACCAGACGAACAACAATTGCTTCCCCAACCACCTTTTCTAATGACTAAGACAAATTTAGAGGGAGAATTTACAATTAGAAAAATTGTATCTGGTACAGTCCAATTAATGGTATTATCTGAACTTATACAAGAAGAAGACTCGAAAATAGCCGAACCAAAACTCAAGGATTATAGACCATCACAAGAAATAAATGCAATTCGATATGGAAAAGTATTCTTTTATCCATACCAATTCCTTCCCAATTCTATTACAGGAGCGGTCACATTCGCAATTAAACCTGGTTCAGATATTGAAGATATTGATATTATCATGAATACAAAAGAAAAGAAACCTATCAATGTGTCCGGTAAGATCCAATTTTTGGATGGTACACCATTAGCAAATGTATCTTTAGAAGTCAAGGGTGGAAGGTTGACTCAAGATACGACACAAGGATATCCATTGAATTTCAATATTGAAACTGATTCAAATGGAATGTTCAATCATTCTGTTTATTCACCAGGTATTCATGGATGGGGAATTAAATATAGAGGACTATCTGCTTATTCAGAACTATTCTATTTATCTCATAATCAACATCATGAAGGAATGATATTGACATTGAATGGAAATCCAAACGATATTACAGATGTAATTATTGAGAGTGTTGATAAAGTAGAAAATCATTATAATCCAATATCAAATATACCAACCGTTTGGGTTGTCAATCCTGAGAATAAACACGGCTACAAGGCAGTTACATGTGAGAGTGGTAAAGAAGCTAAAGAAATAGCCATTGCTGAAAATGCCTACCTACTTACTATTACAAGTGAAGAGGAACAAAATTGGCTTAATGTAGTTTTTAAAAACTCAACATTTTGGTTAGGTCTGCTATATAGTCCGAAAGAAAAGATCTGGAAGTGGGATTCTGGTGAAACATTTGATTATACGAACTGGTTATATAAAAACGTCTATGAACCTGCAGGATCAGGTAATGACAAGCATTATGCTATATCCAGTTGGGATGGCAAGTGGCGTTTCGTTGATTTCAGTGGATCTCCGGCTCATAAACCCAGAATTGCCATCATTGAAAAAGATATGAAAGAATTAATTAACCAGTAAATGATAAATTAGAGAGATAAGTATAATTACATTCCCCACAATTCTGCTATTATAATGATACTTTTCTGAATCATACTTCAAAAAAGGAAATATGAATGCCATATTCCAAATTGAGTCCTCATTTATTTGTTAATCACGATCATGTGAATACAGGTATTATCAGAGATGGAACACGTACACTACTAATTGACCCCAGTGGTAATGCTTTACAAGAAACTCTTGATGATTTGGGGATAACCCATATTGACCAGATTATATACACTCACCACCATAGGGATAATACTTCTGGATTCTATATACCTGAGAATGTACGTATCGGAGTACCAGCAGCTGAGGAACAGTGGTTCTCTAATGTGGAGTCATTTTGGAATGATTCCAAATATAGATGGCACTTATACAACTGCCACCCCCATAATCTCATGCTACCCCGTTCTATTCCTGTATCTGATACCTATTCTGAAGGCACCCAGTTTGAATGGGGACCGGCTGTAATTTCTGTGTTTGATACCCCTGGACATACTGATGGAAGTGTGACGTATCTGGTTGATATTGATGATCAGTTGATGGCTTTTACTGGGGACCTGATCTATGATGAAGGGAAAATTTGGGATCTTTATAGTCTACAAAAAGGACAACAGACCACTGATTACCACGGTTTTCTGGGTGCAAGAGATGAATTGAAGGATAGTTTGGAAAAGGTCAAACAAGTATCCCCTACAGTACTTATACCTACACATGGTAAAATAATAGAGAATCCTGATGCTGCAATAACCAAGCTATATAATCAGATAGACATTTGCTACGATAAGTATGTATCAATTTCTGCACTTAGACACTATTTTCCTGATATGTTTGCTGAATTCAATGACCGAGATGATCACATGCAGATTCGGGAAGGGAAACCACCCCCAGATTTCCTACGACATATCGGCACGACTTGGATAATTATTTCCAACACAAAAGAAGCTTTTGTCATGGATTGTGGATCACCTAATATCGTAACACAGATACAACAGATGCAAGACGATGGTGATATTTCTCACGTGACACAGTTCTGGGTCACACATTACCACGATGACCATGTGAATGGAATACCGGAATTTCAACAAACCTTTCCTTGTGAAACGATAACTGATTCAGTCGTTGCTGATGTAATTGTAAATCCTAAGGCATACCGTCTTCCATGTATATCTCCTGCTGAAACACGCGTAGACAGAGTCACTCAAAATGGTGACTCATGGCAATGGAATGAGTTTACAATGACAGCCTACCATTTTCCCGGACAGACATACTACCATGGCGGGTTGCTCGTTGAGGGGAAGAACGTTAGTATGTTCTTTAGTGGGGATTCATTTACAATGGCAGGTATAGACGATTATTGTGCAGGCAATAGAAATCTACTCGGTAATGGAGTGGGTTATGATAGATGTTTAAAATTAATCAAAAAATTAGAACCAACCCATATTTTCAACTGTCATGTGAATCCAGCGTTTGATTTTACGAATTCAGAAATCAACTTTATGTTAAATACACTATCTGAACGTGAAGAATGTTTTACCGACCTATTTCCTTGGGATCATGCCAACTACGGGATGGATGACCAGTGGGTAAGATGTTATCCTTATGAACAAGAAATTATAGCAGGAAAAGATGTTTCCATACAGCTCCAAGTAACCAATCATTCATCTGAATCTCGTTCATTAATTGCTCAACCTATTTTACTTAAAGATTGGGAAGCTGAAATTCCCCTCAAAGAAATAATGGTTGAACCAAAATCGGATGGTTGTATTGACTTTACTATTCCAATACCCAAGGTTGCTTCTCTTAATAATAGTGAACCTACTCGTATAGTGATACCATTTGATATTACATACAATTATAAACCTTTAGGACAATTCCGAGAAGCAATCTTTGTTGTGAATGGAGGTTAGTTTGTGTTAAATCTATCACATCCAATTATTGATATAGCGATTACTTGTAGTGATTTTGATGCTTCATTAGATTTCTATCATAATAAATTGGGATTAGAAATTGTAATGGACTTAGAGATTCCATCCGACCTTGCAACTGATGTAGGACTTGCCCCAACTGGGTTTCGTCAAGTACGACTGAAAGCAGGAAACACTCTTATCAAACTGATGGATATACAAAATCCGCCACCTACGCCATTGAATGAATTCTCTGCAGGGGTACGTTGGTTAACGTTTATTGTTGAAGATATACAGAATGTTATTGACAGTTTAGAACAGAAAGGAGTGGAATTCCTATCTGAACCGATTAGTGCACCTGATGCAGTGGGTGTGGCTTGTACAAAAGATCCAGATGGAATACTAATAGAACTCGTTCAGATTTAAAGATATTATGAAGACTCTATCCAATTCTCAGATACATGATTTCAATGAAAATGGTTATTTACTCGTTGAAGATGCACTTTCCTCTGATGATCTCACTCCACTCATTAAGGAGTTTGAACAGATTGTTGACACTGGTGCCAAAGAACTTTTCGGAGATGGTGAGATTGATTCTGAATTCAAAGAGGAAGGTTTCGACACCCGTTTAGCAAAAATTACTGAACAATCACCTGCAGTGTTTCAAAAGGTTTTTAGTGGTGCACATACCGGGGCTGCCCTCTTTGATCTACTCATCAATCCTAAACTACTTGATATTGCTGAATCACTTGTTGGTCCAGAGATAATGTGTCATCCAGCATATCGTGTCAGACCAAAACTCCCTGAACATGCTCGAACATTAGTCCCATGGCATCAAGATGCTGGTTATATGGAACCCAGATGTGATTCTGTCTTACAACTTACAATTTGGATTCCACTAATTGATGCTACCATTGAAAATGGTTGCCTTGAAGTCATGCCACATGCACATCGTGATGGTGTATTTCTTCACCGACAGAATCCAGAGAACTTCTATCTTGAAATACCGGATGAAGAATTCCCGGATGTGGAACCAGTTGTAATACCCGTTAATTTTGGAAGTGTATTATTGCTGACAAACCTTACACCCCATCGATCAATTCCAAATGTCAGCCACCAAGTACGTTGGAGTGTTGATTCACGTTATCAGGATGCAGCCAAACCCACAGGATATCAACCCGAAGCTGGTTTCCTTGCACGAAGTACATTGAAACCGAATAATGTTGTCACCTCACCCGAAGAATTTAAGAGGATTCGTGAAGAACATAAACCCGGTCCTGGACCCAACAGATGGGCAAAGAACAATGTTTGATACGAAGGAGGAAGAATGGATAACCGTCCAAAGATTGCGGCAATTACAACTATTTACCATAAATATGCACATACACAACACATTGTTGATCGATTCTTAGAAGGATATGGTTGGAATAGTCGACATCATTATCCACCAATGGATCTTGTCTCACTCTATGTTGAACAAGTGAAAGAAAATGACATCAGCAAAGATCGGTTAGAACGATTCCCAACAATGAAAGGATATCGTACAATTGCAGAAGCACTCACCCTGGGTGGTGAAGAACTGGCAGTTGACGGTGTTTTACTAATCGGGGAACATGGGGAATATCCGTCTAACGATAAAGGTCAACGTCTATATCCACGCTATGAACACTTCATGGAAATGGTTGAAGTATTCGAGAATAGTGGGAGAAGTGTACCTGTATTTCTTGATAAACATTTATCTTGGAATTGGGATTGGGCACAAGAGATGTACGATATTTCCCAGTCAATGGGATTCGCATTTATGGCTGGATCGTCACTTCCTGTTACCTGGCGTACACCATCAATTGACATGCCTTTGGGAACATCGGTGTCGGAAGGAGTTTGTGTAGGATATGGCGGTGTAGATAGTTATGATTTTCATGCCTTAGAGACATTACAATGTATGGTCGAACGACGTGAAGGTGGTGAAAGTGGAGTAAAATGGTTGCAGGCATATCGGGGTGAATCATTTTGGAATGTGTATCATGAGAGACTCTGGTCCCGCGAATTGTTTGAATCCGCACTTTCTCGGAGTCATACGCTTACACCCTCTCGTCAAGGATTTAATAATCCCTTCCCAACATTGGATGAAATGAAGGAAATTGTCAAAGATCCCATTGCATATCAATACGAACATAACGACGGTCTCAAATCAACAATGATATTGATGAATGGGTTGGTACAAGATTTTAACTTCGCTGCTTATATTGGATCCAATCAAGACATTCTTTCAACTCAGATGTATCTTCCCATGCCACCTGCTCGGACAACATTGGCGAACTTTTTCTCACCACTGGTGAACAATATTGAAAAGATGTTCCTTTCTGGTGAACCTACATATCCAGTTGAACGTACACTATTGACAACAGGTCTCGTTGCTGCGGGTGTTGATAGTCTATTTGATAATGAAGCAAAGATAGACACACCACACCTTGACATATCATATCAAGCAACTGAAGATTCAACCTTCTGGAGGACTTAATTCTATGAAACGAATTGCAGTTATTACAACTATTTATAGATATCTATCACATGCACAACATTTTGCAGATCGTTTTCTTGTAGGGTATCCAAGAGAAGGGAAATGGCATCGTCCTAATATGAAGGTGGTTTCCTTGTACGTTGACCAGAAACCTGAAGGTGAACAAAGCGAAGATCGCGCAAGAGAATTTGGGTTTACTGTGTACCCTACTATTGCGGAAGCACTTAGGTGTGGTGGTGATAAGATCGCTGTGGATGCTGTTCTCTCTATTGGTGAACATGGTGATTATCCTAACAATGAGTTGAGTCAAGTATTGTATCCTCGGTATGAATTCTTTAAGGAGTGTGTAAAGGTATTTGAGGAAGATGGACGTGCAGTTCCAATCTTCAACGATAAACACCTATCCTATAACTTTGAGAAAGCTAAAGAGATGGTTGACGATGGTCATCGTCTCGGTTTTGGTGTTCTATCCGGGTCATCCCTACCTGTCACATGGCGTTTACCTGATGTTGATATACCTTATGATCATGAATTAGAAGGTGCGGTTATGGTTGGTGTTGGCGGGTCCGATCCAATGGACTACCACGCATTGGAAGCTATGCAGTGTATGGTTGAGCGGAGAAAAGGGGGTGAAACTGGTGTCGCTGCTGTTCAACTGATTGATGGTGATGAAGTTTGGAAAGCAGGTGAAGATGGACGTTGGTCATTGGAATTGTTAGAAGCTGCCTTGTCTCGTAGTGATACACCATGCGGATTGACTGATGAGGATGGACGAACACAGAATTTGATCGGTACAGGGGAACTCTATAAATTGGTTGACAATCCAGCAGCATATTTTATTGAATATAATGATGGGTTCAAGGCAACGTTACTCATGCTAAACGGTGCAGTAAGAGATTACTGTTTTGCTGCCAAACTTAAGAACGAACCTGTTCCTGTGTCAACCCAGTTCTTCTTAACCCCAACACCGAATGTTACCTATTCCGCTTGTCTTATAGCAAAAATTGAGGAGCTCTATGAAACAGGGATTGCACCATATCCAGCAGAAAGAACATTACTGGTAAGTGGTACATTAGAGAGTTGTCTTAAGTCTCGGCATCAAGGACATGTAAGGTTAGATACTCCACATCTCAATGTTGAATACCGTGCCCCTAAAGAATCACAACATGCGCGACGTTGACATCTAACAGATTTTAAGTTATTGTCTATGCTGAAAAAAGAAAGGAAATCGTATTGTGAAATTCAAACGTGAAGATATTTTAGATAAACTAAGGATGAACATTGATAGTGGGAAACCTATCATAGGGGCAGGTGCAGGAACAGGAATCTCCGCTAAATGTGAGGAAGCAGGTGGTATAGACCTGATAATTATCTACAACTCAGGTAGATTCCGTATGGCTGGTAGAGGGTCACTGGCAGGTATGATGCCTTACGGTGATGCCAATCAGATTGTAGTTGAAATGGCGAGTGAAGTACTGCCTGTGGTAAGAGACACTCCGGTATTGGCGGGTGTTTGCGGTACCGATCCTTTCCGTTTGATGGATGTTTTTCTACAACAAATTGATGCAGTCGGTTTTTCAGGTGTACAGAATTTTCCGACTGTAGGTCTGATAGATGGAACATTCCGTCAGTTGCTTGAAGAAACAGATATGGGATATGGTCCAGAGGTAGAGATGATTCGTAAAGCACATGATATGAATTTACTCACAACACCTTATGCTTTCAATGAAACAGAAGCAGAGCAGATGGCGGATGCGGGTGCAGATATTCTCGTTGCACATATGGGATTAACAACAAAAGGATCCATTGGTGCAAAAACGTCATTCACACTTGAAGACGCTGCAAAACGGGTACAAGCCATTCACGATGCTGCTAAAGGGGTTAATCCTGATATTCTCGTAATTTGTCATGGCGGTCCGATTGCTGAACCGGATGATGCCACCTATGTACTTGAAAATACTCAAGGGGTTGTAGGTTTTTATGGTGCATCCAGTGCTGAACGTCTACCAACTGAACGCGCAATAACAGCACAGATTGAAGCATTCAAGGAAATTAGACTTTAGCGAATACTGTCATAACTCGAATACTGTCACACAATAGAAAATCAGAGGAGTTAGAACTATGACCGATGAAGAAAAATTTCGATTTGACTTAACTGGTTTCCTCGTTCGTCCGGCAATTATCACTAAGGATGAAGTAGGAGAGATAGTCGATCAACTTGATAGGATTAGACATAATCCTAATTCTTTACCACCTGAACACAGAGCTGTTCCAGGGGGTGCTTCAAGTCTGTTAATTGACCATCCAAAAGTGATAGATGTCCTTCATCAAATTATCGGACCAGACATCAGAATGGAGAGTACATTCTCTGTTTGGCGGACGAAGGGCCAAGAACATGGAGGATTGCATGGGGGTGGTCCTGGACAAGCTGATCCCATATTCGGGTATCGTGTAAAGAATGGAAGGATACACGCTGGTATGGTGCGGGTTGTGTTTGAACTTACGGATGTTTCTAAAGATGATGGTGGTACACATTTCATAGTAGGTAGTCATAAAGCAAACTTTCCAATGCATCCCGAACACATGTCATTAGAAGATGGCAAACGAAGTCCATACCTCATGACCTATGAATGTCCAGCAGGGAGTGCAATCTTCTTCACAGAGAATCTCTGTCATGCGGGTCCCGTATGGCAACGGGAAACACCACGCATTGCAATTCTAAATGCATATGCACATTTAGCGACACACTGGCATCGCCTTAGAATACCACCTGAAGTACTTAATGGTTTGCCTCGAGAGAAACAAGCATATTTCCGTGAACCTTGGATTGCTGATTTTCGCACAAGTCCAGCAACGCATAATACCATTGATCGTTTCTTAGAAAAAGATGAACCACCCATTAACACAGACCATCAACCATGATATATTCTGTGTTTTCGTAATCTCTGGTGTAGATGGATTCTTCAATATTCTGTGTAGAAATCCTTACACCCAGTAATTACACTAATGTGATGTATGAGTAATACAGATTGTAATTAAATGGCAGAAATCAGATTAGAAAATATCGTTAAACGTTTTGGAAATGTGGTTGCTGT
This sequence comes from Candidatus Poribacteria bacterium, assembly GCA_965205025.1. Lineage (GTDB taxonomy): Bacteria > Poribacteria > WGA-4E > WGA-4E > WGA-3G > MSPOR6. The sequence goes on along the minus strand of CBDBFU010000025.1, from coordinate 17,658 downwards.
TAGAGACTTCAACCTTGTCGTCGAAGACAAAGAGTTTGTTGTATTTTTAGGTCCTTCCGGTTGCGGTAAGACGACAACACTTCGCATAATTGCAGGACTTGAACACCCAGAAGAAGGCGATATCCTCATTGATGGGCAGCGTGTGAATAATTTATCACCTGCAGATCGGGATATCGCATTTGTATTTCAGTTCTATGCATTATATCCTCATCTAAGTGTGTATGATAATATTGCCTTTCCATTAAAAGCAGTGAAAGTAGAGAAGGCAGAGATTGATTCGCAAGTTAAGAGAGTTGCTGAGATACTACAGATTACCGAACTTCTATCAAGAAAACCCGGTGTTCTCAGTGGTGGTGAAATGCAACGTGTAGCTTTAGGTCGGGCAATGGTACGTCAACCGAAAGTATATCTATTAGACGAACCTATGGCAAATTTAGATGCAAAACTCCGTATTGATACACGTGCTGAAATAAAACGGTTACAGCATGAAATAGGGGCGACAACGATATTTGTGACACATGATCAGGTTGAAGCTATGTCTCTTGCTGATAGAATAGCAGTAATGCATCAGGGAGTCTTACAACAAATTGGAACACCTAATGAGGTTTACAACAAACCAAAAAGTCTTTTTGTTGCAGGATTTATGGGTAGTCCTTCTATGAATTTGCTTGATGTAGAATGTACAACTAACAATGGTGATCTTGTCTTACAGTTACACCATACAGATATTCAGATAGATCTATCACCGCAGCAACAGTCTATAATAAAGCAAAGAGAATCTGCTTCTGATTTTGTCTTAGGAATTAGACCTGAACACATTACGGCATCAAATCAAGAAATGGGAAGAAAGATAACTGCTCACGTACACCTGATTGAACCGCTTGGAGCAGTTAATATTCTTGACTTAAGGTTAGGTAATCATAAAGATACGGATGAGCCCATTCTATTCAGAGTTAGGACACATCCAACATTTACTGTTGATATAGGTGATAGAATCTGGTTAGATTTCGATGAAAAACAGATGCATTTATTTGATAAAAATACTGAACAAGGATTATGGTAGGATTATAAATTTATATGAATATATCGTGTAAATTAGCAGCTTTTGATTTAGATGGAACTCTCTTGAATAGTGATAATCTACTATCCGAAGAGAATTGTACTGCACTTCAAGAGCTTGAAAAAAACAATATAACTGTGGTGTTAATCTCTGGTAGGATGCACCGTTCAATTTTACCTATTAGCAATCAGATAGGATTACAGAATCCAATTATTTCTTATAATGGTGGAATGGTCAAACACGCTTCAACTGACGAGATATTCCATCATACTCCTGTTCCTGCAGACCATGCAATGGAAATCGTTTCTGACTGTACTGAAAAGGGTTTACACCTGAATTTCTGTTTGAATGATGAACTATATGTGGCAGAAATAAATAAATGGAGTGAACTTTACGAAACCAGAACTGGTGTACCTGCGAACCAAGTTGGGGACCTTGCTAAGTTTAATGATGAGACTCCAACGAAATTACTCATAATTCTTCCCCCTGAGCAGTTACCTACCTTATTGAATGAATATAAAACTACATATAGTGAAAAACTTTATGTCACCCAAACTCAACCAGAATATATTGAGTTTATGAACCCGAATGTTACGAAAGGCCGAGCGTTGGAAGCTCTTGCTGATAGGTATGGTATTTCGTTAGGTAGTATTGTAGCATTTGGTGATAGTTATAATGATGAAAGTCTGCTACAAACTGCTGGTTTTGGTATAGCTATGGGTAACGCAGTAGAACCTGTAAAAGAAAACGCCGATTACATCACTTCTACAAATGATGAAAACGGCGTTGCTAAGGCGATATATGAAGTAATCCTAAAATAGTATATCAGAAGAGATAATCTATGAAATGTATAAGGATTATATTATTGCTCAGTGTTTATCCTCCCGCAGGGAATATCTGCCATGAGAACATATGAATTTCCATCTTGTTTAAGTGACATACTAACTGAATTCATAGTAAATTGAAAATATTTAGCCAAGACCTGAGTTAACTCAAACTGAAGTTTCTTCATTGATTCTTCGTTTATATCGAACCTATCTTGTGTTAGAACAAGTTTCAATCGCTGTGTTGCAATATCACTTGTCTTTGATTTCCGAGTAAATAAACTTCTGAAATCCATGTTTTCCTCTTAATTCTTTCTTGAGAACCAGTTGATTATCTGAGCGAAGAAAGTGTCTTCTCGCATTTCAGGAATTGGGATATTTTGTCCAGTAATCCGCCGTGCTATTCGCATATACGCATCGGCTCCGGGTGAACCGTCGTTATGTACAAGTGGTACACCTCGGTTTGTAGATGCGATTACGCCAGCATCTTCTGGGACTATACCGAGTAGATCAATGTTAAGAATATCTAATACATCATTTTTGCTAATCATATTACCTTTTCTAACGAGTGTAGGAGATAATCTATTCAGTATTAGATTTATTAGATCAATTCCTTGGTTTTGTAAGAGTCCGATGATTCTATCTGCATCTCTTATTGCAGATACATCAGGTGTTGTAATTATGATGGCTTCGTCAGCACCAGCAGCTGCATTGTGGAACCCTTGTTCAATACCTGCTGGTGAATCCACGAGAACATACTCATAGTCTTCTTTCAGACGTCCACATATATCCTTCATCTGTTCAGGTTTGATATCGTCTTTTCTGTTTCGTTGTGATGCCGCGAGCAGCATTAGATCTTCAACACGTCGGTCTTTTACAAGGGCTTTTTCAAGTTCACATCTTTTGTCAATAACATCCATTGATGTAAAGACAATTCTACTTTCTAAGCCCATCACGACATCAAGGTTTCGTAAACCAACATCAGCATCAATTATTGCTACTGTTTTACCTATCATGGCTAAAGCAGTCCCAATATTCGCAGTAGATGTCGTTTTGCCGACTCCCCCCTTACCAGAAGTAATAACGATAACCTTTCCCATAATCGTACCTTCCTTCTTTAGAACTTAATAAACTCTTCAACAATGATTATATCTTCTGCACCCACTCTGGCGATTTCTGGGTAACCTCTTGGCTTTTGTCCAACTGGTGGACGGTTAACATATGAACCAATTTGGAGCTGTAGAGGCACTAATTCCATTGCTACAATTACAGATGAAAGTCTCCCATTTGCACCTGCGTGTGCTGTACCGCGTAAGGCACCAAGTACAACAATATCACCTGCTGAAATGACTTCACCTCCTGGGTTTACATCACCATAAATGATAACGCTCCCACTCAAACAACGTGTTGTCTGTCCTGATCGAATTGTCTGTCGTACAACTTGTGCGTTATCAAAATCTATATTTTGTCCCTGTGATAGATCAGTTGAAATACTATGTGTAGCAGGGGCAGCAAGAATAGGGGTTTCTCCCGACTCTCCAAAAATATTTACACCGTTGACTACGAGATTATAGGTTTCGGTCAAGTGTGTTTCTAAATGTTTTGAATCTTCAGGATTTAGGACTGGTGGTTGCAAATCAATTTGGATTGATGTCCCCGTTAACGGTTGATTCATCTTGGCAAATAGTTCTTGAATTGCCAATTCAATCTCAGATAACGAGATCCTTGGATTGACGATTAGATGTAACCCATCCTTATATCCTCTGAGTTTCACGATTGAAGTATCCATTATTGCACGCTCTTTTGGTTATTCCCAAAGTTTACCCGACTAATTGATTATACAGATTGAAAATCGATCAAGAAGTATTCTATGCTAATTTGGCAAGGACATACGGTCCTTCTGGTATAGCAGCAATCTGAACATCTTCCCCGTATTGGTGAAAGATCTGTTCAATCCCTTCTTGTGGGTTTTTCAATGCATGAACAAATAACTTCGATCTCTGATGAAAAGGTATTCCATCTGAATAGAAATAGATATCCGCTTTCCGCGCCACTTTAGCTAATTCTTCTAATTGCCATTGATCTATAACAAAATTTGCAGGGTTATATAATCCATCAACAAATGCCGTTAGATCATCTGTCTTGAATAATAAATCAGTAAAAGGCTTACTCCCAATTCCTTCACTACAGGCAGCTAAAAGTAAGATACTACCACCCTCTTTAACGATTTCAACAGCAGTTAATAAACCTTTTATTGCCTGATAGAATGTAGAATCCAAAGGGTAACCTGCACTTGATACAATGACTGCATCAGCAGCAGATGAAATTGTAGCTGTTGCTTTTTCTTCTACAAATCTTGCCCCAACGATATGAGATTGAACTAAATCACCAGCAAATACACCGGTAATCAGTCGATCTTTATCTATTGCGACATTAAGATTGAAATCGACACCTGCCATCAAAGCAATCTCAGTTGCTTCTATATGGAAAGGGTTTCCATCCAATATACCGACGGAACAATTTGGATGTTCCATAATCTCAGGACCATGCATCACCTTCATTGTTTCAATTGAGGCAATCCCCGGACAAATGGCTTTTCTACCTCCAGAATAACCTGCCATCAGATGTGGTTCAATTAACCCCGTAGCAATTTTTAAATCGGAGTTCAGATAGGTCTTATCAATAAAAACAGGTGTGCCGTTCTTAGTTTTACCCAGATTGGCATGTGTTTCAAGATCTTGAGAAAAATGGTTTACGATTCGATAGGAGTTCATAATATCACGTCCTACCATTTCCTCAAGTTCCTTTCCTTCATTTGGTCGGTGAATACCAGTGGCAATGAGTATGGTTATTTGATTACGTGATATACCTTCTCGTTCAAGTGTTTCTAATATAGGTGGAAGTATCAATTTATTTGGAACAGGTCGTGTGATATCTGAGATGACTATACATGCAGAGTTCCGTCCTTTAGCAAGTTCTGCTAAGGGTAATGATGCAATTGGTTCTGAAATAGACTGGCGTATAATTGTATCTGGATCGAGTAAAACCTTCGCTTCTGAAGGTTTCATGATACCGATAACATTCTTATCAGGGATATTAATAGGAATTGTGCTGTGTCCATATTTCATGTGAATTTGCATATCAAAATACCATCGACCTGTTTTATAAAATGATGAGGAACATATAAATACACTTATTATATAGGAGAGTTTGCGCGTGAATGCTCATTGAGAGTGTAACATGAAATAAGATTTTAAGTCAACTATATTATGTGAGCATTCTTTTACTCTATATTCACATAGTTCAATCGAAATAATCCCCCTACATTAACTGATTATATTATTTAACGTGAGTTTGATAAGACACATTGTAACCCGAACTTTTAGTTAACACCAGAGTGCACAAACTGGAAAGTTTGTGCTACAAAGACTATCTTCAGGACAAAATTCTATTTATGGAACTGACATTTTTTATTATCAAATATGATATAGGTATGGTTTAGTATCAATTAAGTTCAGTATGTATTCTTTGTTACAAAGTGAAATTAAAAACCTTCTTTAACACTCCTGATGTCATAAATCTTATAGAATCAATTTTTATACTTGTCTTGAAATAAGAATCAAAATGTGATAAACTTACGATATTCTACCACCAATATAGGATAAATATCACAGTTTAATTACATACTGGAGAACCACTAAATGCATCGTATAGAAGTTACCACTAAACCCAATGGTGCTGGTCGTAATTGGTTAGAGGTTGGGCTTTTTGAAATTGATGCTCTTGGACGCAAACAATGGGTTAAGAAAAACGTCCCTTATCAAGATTCCAAACTAACAGTAGATAGAAGTTATTCTGAACGGGGTGAAACAATTGATTGGATAGTCCTTATTCCAGATGATTACGCTTTATCAATTGTTAAAGTTAACTATGATCGTTTGAATCCTAAAGACCTTGAAATCCTATGGGAACCGATAACAAGTACCGAGAATGAAAATGCTATAGAAAGAAAAAAGAATAGAGTATTTGAACTTGCAGCTGGAAACGAAGAACTCACAACTCTCCTAAAAGAACTGCTTTCAGATTAGATATTGTTCACCAATATGCTAAGTTGCCTACCAGCCATATTTCTCAGGACCCCAAGGTTTGGTAATCAATTCTTGTTTTGCCATGACCATCGTCTTACTGGGAACGTCCTCGTATAGAATGACTCCAGGTCCAACCACACTATAAGAACCAATTCGTCTTCCTGGCATAATTATAGCATTCACACCAGTTCTACAATAATCCCCCATGTATGTTTCATTTGCCCCGTAATTGGGTATTTCATAACGTCCTTCAACTTGAATAGGTGTATCTCGGTCATCGAATCGAAGTGTTCCGCATACAGTTGCCGCCCCTATATCGGTTGCTGAACCAAAAACACCGGACATTTCACAATAATGATATAGGTATACTTTGTCAAATAATACACCTGCCAATTCAGCCCCATGTCCTATAATACATCTATTTCCAATTGAACTACTGGAAACATCACAATAATCACTGATTCGGCATTGATTACCTATGAAAATATCTCCGTGTAAAATTGCCCCGTTTGTAATATTGTTATTTGCTCCAGCTATTAGGTTTCCATTTACAACGACACGAGGTCCAATAACAGTGTTTTCACCTAAGACCACATTCCCATTAATTTCAGCCGCATCAGAGATTTTAGCCCCCTTTGATAATTGATTTGTGTCAATTTGTTTCGTAAGATGCTTTACAAATCTATTATTAGCTTCAAGTACATGCCATGGTTTATCAACATCAACTAAAAAGTCTGTTGATTCAACAACTAATACCTCTTTTCCATCCTCTATCATAAGTTGAATGGATTGCGCAATTTCAGATTCTGGTGGAGGCATACCACCGACTGGTACTTGGGTTACAATCCCCGTATTCTTAACTAAGAATTGCGTTGCAGAGTTCTTAAAAGCGTATATTCCGCCAAGACGATAGGAACCACCCCGCGGATGTCCTTCAATTCCTGAAATGGATCCGTTATTTGTCTTAGCACAGATCCAATCGCTTGGATCTTCACTTCCAAGTGATTGAATTAATGCAGCTGCGTCTACATTATTATTTTCGAACTCTGTTATAAAAGAACGATAATTATCTGAAGTGGTTACAACATCACCGTATATTACCAGATAATCTTCACCGTTAAGTTGTTTGAGCGCTGTGAGAACAGCATCCGCAGTACCTTCTGGTGTAGGTTGCGTAACAAATTCAACATTAGGTAGATCCGCAACTGCCCCCCGTACTTGTTGCGCGAAGTGTCCTACCACAACTATAATCCTGATACATCCTACTTTTGTCAGATCTTCAACAATTCGACGAATTATTGGTTTATTGGCAACAGGAATTGTACATTTTTGTCGAAATTCACCATACGGCCATACTTTCCGACCTAATCCTGCTGCTAAAACTATAGCATTCTTCATACGCTATTCCTTACTCCATATAATCTCATTAAATTTCTGTATATCAATGTTCATCTTGATGAATTCAGATATATAGTTGATATTTGGATTCTGTAAATCTATTTCTTCCTGATATGGAAGTATTCCAATTACGGGTATCTTCGTAATTCTTTCAATTTCATCTGGATTGGTTTGTTCTGGAAGTCCTGGCGTGTTATGACGGGGAGAGTTTAGGACGATTCCTAAGATTTGTAGATTTGCTTGCTCAGCAAAAGCAACAGTTAACAATGTGTGATTAATTGCCCCTAAACCTAAGTGTGCAACTATTAAGATTGGTAGGTCGAGTTGTTTGATTAGATGTGTAACAAGTTTATCCTTATATAATGGAACAGCAATTCCTCCAACACCTTCAACAATAAGTAGATCATATTTATTCTTTAATTTAATATATGCCTTCTCAATTGAAGAAAATTCTATTTCTATTCCCTCTAACTGTGCGGCAACAGATGGTGCTAATGGGTTCTTTAGAACAATTGGATTTATAAGAGATAGAGGATCGTCAAGATTCACTATCCGCTTCAGAAATTCCGCATCATCTGTACCACCTGAACTGATAGGTTTCATGATGCCGACATTAACCCCACAGTCTTTTAGATAAGCTGCAACCCCTCCAGCCACTATAGTTTTACCGATATCGGTATCTGTACCAGTTATAAAGATTCCATTTAGATGACTGTTTAGTTTATTCACAATAACTACACCGAAAGAATCAACAAGTGAACTAATCTCAATACATTCCGTTATATGTTTGAGAACAGCAATCAGAGCTATACTCTTTGAATATTAGCGTTTAGAAAGTTTAACCTAATTCTCGAATATAGTAAAGATTATCTTACTGAATCACAAGGTATTTAGTTTTAGGTGTTTTATTCAGATTTCATAACATTTGTTATTTCTTATCTATAGAAGAAGCGATACTGATTCGCGCCAATCCTCACACTTAAAGAGTAGCGATTCGGATATCGTTCCTACAGAAGAGAAGAATAGCGATTAGTAAATATGATAAATATTACTGTTCAATCTTAATCTCTTTCTTAACCTCATAAATGAGAATTCTTAAAACTAAATAAAAAATAGACTTATCATTAGATACTCAGTTTCTTCTGAATTAGAATTGTTAATCCTAATATACAGACTATAAATCAGGTGTAAAAACAGTCATTTAATCCTAAATACTCAGTTAGTAGATCGTGTTTTTGTTGCATTTCTGTATGGGTCGAAAAAATGAAAAAGTTACACTTTTTGTCACACGGTGTGACATTGAAATTGGTGTAAATTACCCCTGTAACCCCTGTCATAGACTGGCTTTACTCCACTTTGAATTGACTTTATAAGAATTTCGAAAAAGTGTGATTTTGTGTTTTTGTTGTGCTTCCTGATTTTTACATTCCCAACGGATAAAAAGGTATGCTTTTTGACGTATATAAGATTTCGTAATTAGGATCGTTTTTCGTGTAATGTATTAGCATTGTTTTAGTATGCCTATAGTTTGGACACTTCATATGTAAACTCATTCTAAGTAATCGGTTTACTTCATCAGTATTATTTCTAACTTTAAACATAAATATAACCCTCATTGTTCCATCGGAGCGGTATATTGTGAATCAACACATAGCACTCCGCTGGAGTGCAAGAATGTACCGATAATGTTATCTATAGACATAGCACTCCGCTGGAGTGCGGTATTCTTGTAGGATTCCACAGATATAGAAAACTCACAAAAAAGACTAATCATTAGAAACTCAGCTTGTTCATGAATAATAATTGTCCAAACTATTGTAGTATTAGTAAATATAATATGAACTATATAATATGGTATAATTTTATTTTCATTTAGACAAACATAATTATGAAGATTAAAATAATAATTCGGTAATGTGTTAGAAAATCGTTTCAACGGTATGAATGCTATTTAGCATTCCCCGTGGTTAGGAAACCGAACCTACCAAGTTTGGGAAAATGGGAATTACCGAATTTAAAACTTAATCCTCATTATTATGTTTTTCTGTTTTTTTGATATATGTATGTTAGTTGTTAGAGATGGGTGTTTTCTTCATTTTTTAATTTTATAAAAATGTTTGATCGGTTTCATTTGATGCTTGTTAATGCCATAAACTTTACACACCCCTGTAATCTAATAGGGTTGCATTTTTTAAATGAATATGTGAAAATAGAATTTCATAAAATATAAAGGAGAACAAGATATGAATACAACAAAATTACGTTCAGCAGTATCCAAATCTAAAGACTTAACCTTAGGTTTTCTTGGTAGGATTCTCACCAATACCCGTGTTGAACCTATCCATGATGATACAGGTGTTCGGGGTCTGAAAGCAAGTTGGATCGGAGAACAAGGTGATAGAAGTTATGCAGTTGATACAGAGGATATGAATGCAAATATAGAAATAGAATCTGACGATTCTCCTACCGTAGAATACCTACACTCCGGTGAAACCAGAGGTGTTGCGATTAGAAATATAAGTAATATTTCATGTACAGTAGATAATGAGACATTAGATAAATTTACCTCTCCTAAAGGTGCAGCCATTGCTGTATGTGCTGGTGCGGCAGCCGGATTAGTTAGTTGGTTTGCCATCTCAGTAATTCGTTCATTAGCTGAAGCTACAAGTGAACAAATGGAACAGTCAATCACAGCAATTCCATCTGAAGAAACAGATTCATCAGACGAAGACATAGCAGTAGAAGAATGAAAATAGTTTCTGTAGACCCATTCTATTTACGGATGCCAGAGATTACATCAGCTGCAGATGGTACTCAGGATACTCTCTTAGTCAGAATCCGTACGGATGAAGACATAGAAGGTTGGGGAGAATGTGATGCATCACCTTTGGTAAGTATTGCGGTATATTGTTGTCCGATGTCGCATGGAAATATAATCAATATTCGCACTTCGTTGATTGGTGAAACACTTGATTCTCCTGAGGATATTCTCCGATTAAGTGATAAAGTCCTGAGAAATGCATTAGACATTCAGCAGATACATCATGCCTATAGTGGAGCTGAAATTGCTCTCTGGGATATTATCGGTAAGAAATTAAAGCAACCGATTTATAGCTTACTTGCTGAGATGACTGATACCCCTAAAACCCCTCAAGCAAAGTTACCATACGCATCAGTTCTTTTTGGGGATACACCTGAAGACACATACCAAATAGCAGTAGATTTAGAGGAAAGGGGTTATCAAGCAGCAAAATTCGGTTGGGGACCTATGGGAAAGTACGGTGAGGAGAATGATATTGCACTTGTTCGGGCTGCCCGTGAAGGTATGGGGAATGATAACCAGATAATGATTGATGCAGGAGTAGTTTGGGGAATAGATTACGAAACAGCATTTGAACGAGCTGAAGTATTTTCTGAATTTTCTCCAACATGGTTGGAAGAACCCCTTGGACCTGATGCGGTTGAAGCATATAGTACATTAAAATCTAAAAATCCATCCGTATCAATTGCAGCTGGTGAAGGTTCAAGCACGTTTCGCATGGCTGAGGATATAATCGTAAATGGTGGCATTGATTATGTGCAAATAGATGCTGGCCGTATTGGTGGGATATACCCTTCTTTTCAGGTTAGACAACTTGCCGAACAAAACGGTATTCAATATGTAAACCATACATTTAAGAGTCATCTGAGTCTGGCAGCATCACTTCATATTTTTGCCACGAATCCAGATTTTAATCTATTGGAATATCCCGCAGCAGGTTCTGAGTTATCAGAATGTATTGTGAAGAATCCGTTTCAAATTGATGCTGATGGTTTAGTCCGTGTAAAAGATGATCCTGGTCTTGGTGTGGAAGTGGATATAGAGAGGATTAAGACCTATTATAAACCTGTTAGAATTCAAGTTGATTCTGAAACTGTTCTTGATCAACATTGTCCTTAGTTATGATTTTATAGTGAAATCCAAAAATAAGTTTACACTCCCTGGTAGGTGCGGTTTCATGAAGATTAAAATAATAATTCGGTAATGTGATAGGAAATTCAGTTCGGTTAGGAAACCGAACCTACAGGGTTTGGAATAATGAGAATTGCCGAATTTAAAACTTAATCCTCATCTAACCGCACGATTGGACATAGGTTCGGTTAGGAAACCGAACCTACCGTTGTGTTCAAGTAATTATGGATTTTACTATAAAGCTTCTTCAACAAGCTTTTTCAATTTCGCACCTCTTGCTTGATACGAAATCACAATTCCCTGCCTATCAATAAGCCATGGGGATGGTATCCCGCGAACATGGTATAACTTTTTAAGTATACTATCGTTTCCTTCATTTATCAGTCGCCATGGTAGTTTACACTTAGATAGATATTTATTGAGTTCCTCTTCATCATAGTTAACCATAACTCCGATTACCTCAAAACCGAGATGATTATATGTATTATAGACCTTCAGTATATTTGGCATTTCGGCAATACAGGGACCGCAAGGCATTCCCCAAAAGTCGATAAGTACAACTTTTCCTTGATAATCTTTGAGTGAAATAGGGTTGCCCTCAATATCTATTTTAGAAAAATCAGGAGCAGGTTTTCCAATCATCTCCCGCTTTGAATCATACTTACCAAAATACGTATCTGCAAGTTCGATATTACCCAGTTCTTCGTGAGTCACTGCCAATTCCCGATAAAGACTCTTTAGCCATGGGTTTTTCTTTTCTGTTCTTTCAAGATTCTCACACAGCTGAAGTGCATCTTGATGTTTGTTGCATGCACGTAACATTTCCAAAAGCGTAAAATAATCTCGGAACCGCATGATGTCTTCATCATGTGGTTTCATAATGGATTTGAAACTATCAATAAGGTTTTCCGCATCTTTTTCTCGGTCGGTGGTAACATAGAGACGAATAAGCTCAGAATATAGATTGAAGAAACTTGGATCTTCAGGTACGAGTTCGATTGCATTTTCGTATGCAGATATTGCTTCTTCAAGTCCTCCATACATTTCTACTGGAGACTTCCTCCAATCTCCTTCAGATATATAAATAGAATTTGAAAAGCTCAAATTTATATGGAGATTGGTGAGTAAAGAAGAATCTGACTCTATATTGCCGTGATGGGTACATCTAACGATTGGATTTGCATCACTATAAACTTGTCGTTCCTGTTTCATCCATCTTTCATAATACTCTGGATCACAGTCATAGGAATAACTTACGGGTAGGTTTGGATCAACATCATAAGGCAGAATTTGTATGCCTTTATCCTCATCAGCGGGGCAGATGAGATAGTTGTTATCTTCTAAATAGGTAGGATATAGGTCGGAAAGCCACTCTGGAAATGTATTATTATCTCGTTCATAGTCTTGGAGTGCATTACCAATTCTTTTCAGGTTTTCTATACATAATTTCAATTCTTCATTATCCTCATTGGAAAAAGAGGGTATTTCAACTGTATCTCTTATTTTATTTTTCATAGATATATCTGCACGGTTATAGGTTCATTCTTAATTGAATTACCTAAAGAACTATTCTCCTTTTTGTGATGGGTAATTTGTTCAATGTTTGATTAAATTTTCATATATGAGAACTTCTTACCATTACACAAGAATGGATGCACATTTTGTCTGAAGCAAGTTGCACAAGCTTATGGATTTCTATTTATACCGAAAACTTTTAGTTTGCGGCACTATGAGGCACAAACTAAATGAAGATTAATTTTTTAAATCGGTAATATACGGGCGGGTTAACCCCGCCCCTACGATAAGTTTATGGCCAGGATTACCGAAATATTTACTTAATCCTCATAAAGTTTACTATAGACATTTCAACCGTTTCTACAAAGAGAATCGGGAATCGGAGTTCCCTCCTACAGAAGAAATGTAAGAATCGGGAATTGGAATCCTTCCTACAAAGAGGATAATATTGCTTATACCGATCTCACGTTAGGTTAAAATAAAAAAGGAAGGACATTACGTCCTTCCTTTTGTTTCTATGTTGTCATCTTACTTCCGTATAAACATCTTCCGTGTGGATGTGAAATCTCCCGCAGTGAGCGTATAAAAATAGACACCACTTGCAACAGCTTCACCATAGTCATTATTTCCATTCCAATAGGCTGCGTCAGAAGGATTTTGGTATATCCCCGCAGGTTTATTGCCAATGAGTAATGTACGAACCAACTTACCATCCGATGAATGTATTGTAATCGATACATCTGCTGAAGCTGTTAAAGTATAGGGTATCCAAGTTTCCGGATTGAATGGGTTTGGATAATTAGCTAACAATTGTGTCTGTTTAGGTATCAATGTTTGTAGGAGTTGTTCCAGAACATCTATTCCGGTATGATAGGTGACTTGTTCTTGATGAGTGAGGTTACCAATTTGGGTTAATTCTTGCTTTGCCAGTGTCAACCATTCTTCAACCTGTTCTGCCGTGAGATTTTCTCTGGCATAAGCTTGGATTGCTGGCGCGGATTCTATATTGGCTATTGCATTTCCAACCAGATAGAGATCTAATAGGTCTACAGCACCATCCCCATTAATATCCGCAGGACTCTCACCCGATTGCCCGAAACTTGATGCCACCAGTACAATATCAAGAACATTGACATCACCATCGTTATTCACATCTGCAAGTATAGTAAGTAATTGGGTCGTCGTAAATGGAAGCGGGAACGCCCATAGAATGACAGTTCCATCGAAACTACCACTTGCTATGGTACTACCATCTGGACTAACGGCTACACTTGTGATTGAATATGTATGTCCATCTAATGTTGACAGTTGTTCACCTGTAGTTGTATCCCATAGCCGTATTGTAGCATCATAACTTCCACTCACAAGTACTTTTCCATCTGGAGAAAAAACGATACTTGTTGCTGTTGCTGGTAGGTCTGTTGGTGTATCACCATCTAAATCTTCTGGTATACTAACTGTTGTATCAACGTTAAGGGGTCTACGAAATGTTTGTAGAAGTTCACCCATCTGAACATCCCATAAAGATACCGTGTCCCTACCGCCACTTGCGAGTTTCTTACCATCTGGACTGAATGCAACTGTCCAGACATCGTCTTCATGTTCACTAATAGTTCGGATTACATCCCTTGTTTCGAGATCCCATATAATGATTTTGTCATCTCGACTTCCACTTGCCAGCATTGTCCCATCAGGACTAAAAGAAAGGGTTTCAACACCGGCTTCATGTTCGAATAAACCACCGATATATCTACCATTAGCAACATTCCATAACCGGATGCTGTCGTCCTCACTACCACTTGCAAGTATACTACCATCTGGACTAAATGCTAAACTAATAAGATAGGAATAGTGTCCTCTGAGTGTCTTAATATGTTCCCCAGTGATTGCATCCCATAGACGAACGGTATTGTCTTGACTTCCGCTGGCGAGAGTTCTACCATCTGGACTAAACACGACAATGTCGACATCATCTTGGTGGCCTATGAGAGTGTGTCGAAGTTGCCCTGTATCAGCATCCCACAAACGAATGGTTTTATCCCAACTGCGAGTCGCGAGAATACTACCATCTCCACTGAAGGTGACACTAACGACTGCATCTGTATGTCCGGTAATTGTCTTAATATGTTCACCTGTTTGAGGATCCCATGAACGGATAGATGCGTCCCATGCCCCACTTGTAAGTACTGACCCATCAGGTGTGAAAGCAAGACCAAATATATCTGCTGTATGTTCAGTGATACTATTTAGTTGTTCACCTGTATCCGCGTTCCACAATCGTATCGTATCATCTTCACCTGCACTTGCCAGGATACTGCCATCAGGACTATAGACCATGTGATAAATATGAGATGTATGACCGAGGAGAGTCTGTTTTACTGTCCATGTAGTAGTATCCCATAGATGGATAATGGAGTTTAAATCCCCACTGGCAAGAGTTTTACCATCTGGACTCACAACAACATGTGCTACATTATCACGATGTACTTCAAGAGATTGTATTTGTACTCCTGTGTCAACATCCCAAATCCTGATTGAATCATCACGACTACCACTGATTAATAAAGTACCATCACCATTGAATGTAACACTATTGACTCCATCTGTATGACCTCTTAATGTATGAAGAAATTCACCCGTCTGTGGGTTCCATAAACGAATCGTTCTATCTCTACTCCCACTGGCGAGAATTGACCCATCAGAGTTGAATGCAAGACTTCTAATACTTCTCCAATGTGCGTCAATTTGATGTTGTATCACACCTGTCATGGGATCCCATATTCGAATGATACCATTTGCACTTCCTGCGGTAAGCATCGAACCATCAGGAGAATAGGTGAGTGATGAAATACCCCATCCTTCACCTGGGTAGAGAGCAATTTCTTCATCTGTTTTTGTATCGTAGATCCAAACCCCTAATGAACCTGCAGCGGCAAGTTGATTGCCATCAGGGGAGTATTGAAGTTCATAAAGCCAACCTTTACCAAGACGTTTTGTAGCACCAACAGGTAGATGCCATTGTGGGGAATCTTGGGCAAAACAATTGTATGAGAATGGAATGACAATTAAATATAAAATAAGAAATATTGTATAGGAAACAGTTTTCATAATTTATGATACCTTTCTTTTCTGATAGTATTTTTAACGTGAGTTTGATAATACACATTGTACCCCGATCTTTTAGTCAACACCAGAGTGCACAAACTGGATGAAGATTAATTTTTAAATTCGGTAATTTTAAAGATAAGATCCAAATCAACGGTATGAATGCCTTATGGCATTCCCCGTGGTTAGGAAACCGCAAATCAACGGTATGAATGCTATTTAGCATTCCCCGCCTACCGGGTTTGGGAAAATTAGAATTACCGAAATATTTACTTAATCTTCATGAAAGTTTGTGCTACAAAGACTATCTTCAGGACAAAATTCTGTTTATCGATCTGACGTTTTTTATTATCAAACTGGCGTTAATTTTATATATATGTAATTGATATGATTTATTATAAAATAACGTGAGAACAGGATATAATTATACTGAAATTAGTATTGTGAATCAACGCTGATTTCTCCAATCTATTATAATGAAATCGTAGTGAACTGACTATACTTACCATAGACGTCAATTTAGTGCTTAGATTGAATGTAAAATGGAATCTTTTGTAGGAGGGATGTTCGAATCGCGTTCCCCAAATACAGTCGGGAATCGGAGTTCCCTCCTACAGAAGAATATAATACTTAAATTGACGTTTGTGGGGAAACTAATTTCACTCACACAGTCATTATTCAGGAGCATTTCCCCAATCAGGTATGGGTAGAACTTCTCCATCACGGAGTGCAGAATCATGTGCAACAAGACCTGGTGCACAATACCGTACTGCTTCCCATACATTTATCCGTGGTAATCTTTGTTTATTAACTGAATCCACAAATTCGTGGACAAGGTAGGCATGTGAACCCCCGTGACCACCTAAATTCTGTGTGAGTGCTTCTGGTAAAGGTTCATGGAATTTGTCAGGTTGTATTACTTGACTACCAGTTTTATCTGCCCATACCTTTCCCGCAAGACTTTGTTCATAACTCCCCTCAGTGCCATATATTCCACTTGGTCGTTCAGAGCCTGGATGTCCTATCCGTCTAAATTCACAAATTTGCATGGTTGCCCCATTGCTCATTGTGAATAAACCGACTTCATTTGAGAATGGGTTTTCATAGATAGTATCCGTACGGAACCAATCATCGTTAGGATAGACATAGCCTTGTGCGGAAACAGAGGTAGCATGTGCCTTCATAACAGATATTGGGAAACAGGTTGAGTGTGTAGGATAGTACATTGGAATACCCCCACTTTTATTGAGACTCCACTGTTCACCCCATCGGTTTTTTGCTACATCATAGAGACCATGACTCATATCGTGGAAATATTCCGCTCGACAGTGAACAAACTCACCGAATGCCCCTTCTGATGCTTTTTGACGACAGAATGCAGTCTCCGGACGGAAATAACTTGTCTCACCATTCATATATATCATACCCGTCCGTTCAACTGTTCGGACTAATTGTTCACATTCCTCTAACGAAACAGCAGCTGGAACGGCAGTATATACATGCTTTCCTGCTTCCATTGCTTGTATAGCTTGGGGAGCATGTATCCAATGTTGTGTGATAATTACCAAAGCATCTATATCTGATTTACAGATTTCGTCAAGGCTTGCGTATGTTTCAGATATTTCATACTGTTTTGCCCATTTTGATAATCTATCTTCTTTTAAATCACATAATGCAAGTCGATCCACATCTGGATGTGCCTTATATGATTCAATG
>CBDBFU010000024.1:0-74007 GCA_965205025.1 Candidatus Poribacteria bacterium | reverse complement strand
CACACATCCGATAGATACCCCAATCATAAATGTACGTGTGCGAACATTGCGGATCCATTGGACAATATGAGAGCAGATTTTATGAATATGGGAGAGTTGCATGCCATTTAATCCGCGAAAACATAAAGCTATGCCAACACTAATAACAAGCATGCTATATACATCTGAAAGCCGTTTTACATCGTTAAATTGGGCGTACAATGGCAATGTACAGATCGGTAACAAAATGCTAAAAACAAGAGCTGGTCTCCTGTGTTGCTGCAATAGTGTAAAATTGGGAAGTATCAAAAGAAGTGTGTAAAGTAGGAGGGCCCCGCCAATTAGGTTTACACACCACAGCGGAAAAGAGATTGATAGATAGGAAGATTCATACCAAGAAATGAGTACTTTTTCATCATATATAATAAGATTCTTTTTCACCCAATACCCGATAGTGATAAAAAAGAGTCCTCCGAACAGATAATTTACTATTCTATGCCAAGGAAGGTGTTCTGATCTCATATACAATATATCTATTGTTCTTACTTTCTGGTGAGGACTTTTACAATAGCTGGAAAGCGTATTGCCAACCGAAAACGAGTTTCCAGGTGTTTTTAAGTTGCGTTCCAGAGATGTATTGATAAACAGGCAGCATGAACTCAATAGCGAGACGTTGTCCTGCCAGTGTGCCTGTCGGAACGATCAAATTGCTTGAAATCGCAACATCAAGTCTATTGAACCCTCGAAAATCAGGTCGGTGACTCGGACTCCTGATTGGATCCAAATCTGGATGGTTCCCCGTTATACTTCCATTATGCGAAAATAGTAACCTCGCGCTGAGACTGATCCAATTGCTAACCCGCCTCGCACCCCAAGTTGTAGCAGTAAGCGTGTTCCCGTGCCGATACTCGCTTGAATTGGTATTCAACAGAAATGTCCCACGCAGCTGACCACCGTAAGACCAATTCCCTCGCGTTCCGAAAAACGTTATCCCAGGACGTGCTTCAAAAGAACCGCTACCTAATTGCATAGGATACGGAAGAACGCTTCCATCATCTGCTTGCTGTGCAATGGATCCTGTAGGAAACGATACACCCACATTACCGAGCAGCGTGAAGTTATCCCTTTTCCATAGTGTCAAAAGTGAGTCCAGTTTGACATCACCGATGCCAGCACTTGACATTTCGTGTATGCCTATTGGATGATCGTGATGTCCTGTTGCATGCTGATGTGCACCCTTCATTTCCATGTGGCGCTGTTGATAACTTGGCATCGCCATGAGCGTAATTTTGTCATGCGGTGCAAACATGACACCAAACATGTGCATTCTCATATCCATTGCTATCGGTGCCATCATAAAATCTTTTAGCACATCCGCTGTTTCTACGGTATCTGTGCCAGATTGTAGCCCCCGCATATCCATCGTCATGAACATAAGCAAGCATCATTTCACCTGCTTTATGTCCATGTTCCCCCACCACACCAATCGGCGCATGGCTATCGGGACGTGCCATCACAGGACCTGTGAATGATATAGACAAGAGAAAAATAAAAATGATAAGGCAAAATATGTTACGGCTCAAAATACTCCTTATGTGCTTTCCAAGTAAGGTTTCATATCCCAAAGCAGAATAGTGCCATCATAACTACCACTTGCCAAAAGCGTGTTATCTGGCGAAAATGCAAGAGTAAGCGTGTCACTGGCGTGCGGGAATGGCACCTCAAACGTCGCAATTGGTGCGGTGCCTTTGTGGATGTCCCAGATGTCTAAACTTACGTCATTCTCATATGTTCTTGGGCTACAGGCAATATACCGGCCACACATGGATAACGCAAATGAGCTAACATGTTTCTCAGACCACATTGCGGATTTGTGAAGGGACAATATCTTTTTACACGGATGAATATTCCATAACGTTATCTCACCATCTGATCCGCCATCATTCCAAATATGATTGCTTTCGGTGAGAATGCCTGAAACTGAACCATTTTACTTGAAAGACTATCTACGGATTTACGCCGAACAACATCATAAAAATGATATGGGCTGCAAGCGAGGTATGCCCCATTTGGACTAAATGTGAGCTTGTAATTTCCGACCTCTACACCAGTGTAATAGGTATCGCGCTCCTCTTTTGTGGGGACATCCCAAATGTAAATTTTACCCGCTTCATCCCTACAAACAATAAGATTAGCAGTAGGCGAGAAGGTTGCCTGACTCACTTCTTCTTGTATAGTAAATACAGCGATCGGCGTATCAATACCGAGTTCCCAGAGGTAAAGGATATTTTCACTACCAGAGGTGACAAACTGCTTTCCTTCAGGTGATAAATCTACAGAAAAATAGGTATCAGATGTATCGGAGTCTGAGTTTTTACCAGTGGGTTTGAAAACACAAGGCGGTTGATCAGAGTGTCTTACATCCCAACTGAAGATACCATCCCATCGATGCATCGCGATAAGTGTCATACCATCCTGTGAAAATTGTAGTGAGTGTGGGGGGAACGCATGCATTTGACTTACACAAGTAGGTTCATCTTCACCTAATGCCCACAGATGTACCTCATAGTCCCCTGCAAAAGCCAGACGCGTACCACTTAAAAAATCTGAAACGTGGTGCCCGTTTCGTTTTGCATGCTTATAAAGCGTTTTCCCTTGATCAGGTTCTTGCACAATGATAGTATCATCAATCGCACGGTCCACAGTTCTCAGTATACCTTCTGGCGAATAACTCATAGCGCAATAAGTATTTCTATTATTTTTTTCCTGATACACTTTATGCAGGTGCCAGGGTGACGCGGCCGATGAAAAGTCCTCCGGAACTGACCAGACACGAATTGGGCCACGGTTGTCACTCGCCGCAACGAATCGCCCATCAGGAGAAAAACAGACCGGTCCAACATCTTTGAACCCACTGAGCGTTGTGAGATGTTGTCCTGTTTTGACATCACACACTGCAATGTTACTCGCGACCAAACTCCGACTTTCATCGCGGATAGGATAGCCTTCGGCATGAAAAGGGAATGGGGCACCTGTAGGTGCCCCGAATGCAAGCAAGGTGCTGTTTGAAGAGAAAGCAAGTGGTAAATAACCCGCGTAAGTGTATGTGCTTTCAAGATGGACTGGTCCATTATTTACCTGCGGCGTTTCGGGAAGCGAATAAACTTCAACGCTAAAAAAATCTTTTTTATATCGAAAGTGGCCGCAAACAGCAAGGTATCTTCTATCCGGTGAAAAGACAATTCTGGAATTACACCCCGTTTCCATACGTGCTAACTCCATCAGGCAGCTTCTACTTAACACATCCCATACTTTTATAGAACTACTACCTCCCGTAGCAATCCACTGTCCGCAGTCGGAAAACGCTATAGATTCAACGGGCATTCCTGTCTCCCAGAACGTTAGGAGAGAACATGCATCTCCGTCGTACCACCACAAACCGAGATCACTTGCAGCGACAAGGAAACCACTGTCTGGAGAGAGAGCTATATCCTGAACATAACCCCGACCAAGTCTAGCCACAGATCCATCAGGCAAGGGGAACATGCTATAATTCTCCTCTCTAATCTTTCTTACCATTCTTGCATTTCCCCTTACATTTTTTCGAATAATCAGCAGAAGCTTTACAGAGGGTCCACGTAGCACGTTTTCTATATCCATCGTTTTTACCAGGGTGATCGTCACAAGGGCAGTGCCCATCATCACCTTTTGATATGTGCTTATCGCGCAATGTACACGCTGGACAGGGAAAACTGGTGTCTGCACCACCGCAAGGATTCTTCCAACTACCCTGCCTGTCCCTTTTTGTTATTCTGAAGATTTGGTTCCCACAATTGCAATCCCCGTACGGAGCACCTACACCTGCACACTTACAAGGATCGCCTTCATCCCCATCTTCGGGTGTATCATCGTCATCTTCGGGTGTATCATCGTTATCTCCACCATAGTCTCCCCCACCTTCCTGTGCAAGCCAGGCATCCACTTCGGCACCCGGGACAGTTTCCATATTAAATCCATCAAAAGCGAATGCATATACAAAACCTGCGCCTAACAGAAGTGCTATCATCACGGTGCCTACCAAATTCGGTTGATTCAAAACTTTTTTCAAATACATTATATTCTCCTTTTTATTTTTATGCCACGAGATGGAACCACAGATTAGCACACATCCGATAGATACCCCAATCATAAATGTACGGGTGCGAACATTGCGGATCCATTGGACAATATGAGCGCAGATTTTATGAATATGGGAGAGTTGCATGCCAATTAATCCGCGAAAACATAAGGCTATGCCAACACTAATAACAAGCATGCTATATACATCTGAAAGCCGTTTTACATCGTTAAATTGGGCGTACAATGGCAATGTACAGATCGGTAGCAAAATGCTAAAAATAAGAGCTTGTCTCTTGTGTTGCTGCAATAGTGTAAAATTGGGAAGTATCAAAAGAAGTGTGTAAATTAGGATTGCTCCGCCAATTAGATTTACACACCACAGCGGAAAAGAGATTGACAGATAGGAAGATTCATACCAAGAAATGAGTACTTTTTCATCATATATAATAAGATTCTTTTTCACCCAATACCCAATAGTGATAAAAAAGAGTCCTCCGAACAGATAATTTACTATTCTATGCCACGGAAGGTGTTCTGATCTCATATACAATATCTCTATTGTTCTTACTTTCTGGTGTGGACTTTTACAATAGGTGTGGACTTTTACAATAACCGGAAAGCATATTATCAAACCGAAAGTGACACGCCAGGTCTGTTTTGAGTTGCGTCCCTGTGAGATTCTGATAAACAGGCAACCTGCCACGCACTCCAATGGAAGTCTCCTTCAAAATTACGGGCACGGTTCAAGGTGCGGAAATCACTCCTACAGACACCTCGCTTATTGTAGGAGTGGCTTCCAATTCACTATTGCTAAAACTAACCATTTAAGAGTGGGCAGACTATTGAAACCAATTGAAATGTTGTATCACCATTGCCGATAATATGTAGAGATTATAACAGAGATATTACTCGTATTATCATCAGGATCAAGCCATTGGTAACCGCTACAATCTGGTTCGGTGAAGCAATATAATAACTCTAATACAAATTCCCAAACTTGACATGTCAATTGCCAAGTGAAATGATTTTCTGTATTCTCTATCAAAACTGTGCCAAGATTTTCATCACTAACCTGTGCCGATAGTCTGCACCCATCAACTGGAGAGATAAAAGGCAAAGCGTGTATATCTACTACTGCGTTATTGTCGGCAACCAGATTGGTTAACGCTTGGTATAACTTTTCAGCTTCTTCTGGTATAGACGGGTATAGAATCAACAAAGGGCAGTGTTGAGAACCTTCTGGTATGAATTCAAGATACATTAGTACCCCTTCAAACAACTCGACTTAGCAGAAACTAACATTTTAAGAGTGGCCAGACGACCAGAAACGATTCTGATATTGCTTCACCAACGCCTATGCATAGTTGAAATTAGAACGGAAATATTGCTCGTTTCATCAAGCCATTGGTAACCGTGAGTTCCATAGCTTGGTCGGGTAAAGTAAAATAATGAATCCAACACCTCTTTCCAAGTTTGACGTGTTAACTTCCATGTGAAATGATTTTTTGTATTTTCTAACAAAACTACGCCAAAATCTTGATCGGCAACCTGTGCAGTTAGTCTACATCCATCCATTGGGGATATAAAAGTCAAACCATGAATTTCCAACAATGTCACATAATCTGTAGCGAGATTAAGTAACATTAGGTATAGCTCTTCAGCCTCACTTGGATCTTTAGTTTCTCTTGGAAAGGCGGGAGATATAAGTAACAAAGGACAATCTGGATGCCCATCTGGTAAAAATTCAAGGTACATAGAATCCTCCTCAATCAACCAACTTAAATTCCTTCAATTTCTTCACCTGAAGAATCAACGTTTATCCACCTATGCTTTCCTGACCGCGTATAAGGTTTATGGTTCCAATGGCCAGGTTTTTTCACTCCGTCTGAGTATTCGGCTGGTTTTTCAGGCCGCCATTCGCCACCATTCGCATCCCATATACTTTTCTCACCTAGGTTTCTTGGTCCGATTCTTGATGGGTCGCCAATCGTATAGGTTCCGGAGAAGCCGTATGTACCGCCCGATGGAAGCGAAGGCCAAGTGCTGGTGTCTTTCATGTCTAAATTGTCCCAATCAAAATTTTCATAACCAGAAACGATATCTTCATCATCTTCATCTTCACTATCTCCACCTCCATCATCAGGGTCGCCTTCACCATCAGGTGGGTCGCCTTCACCATCATCTTCGGGTGTATCATCGTTATATCCACCATAGTCTCCCCCACCTTCCTGGGCAAGCCATGCCTCTACTTCGGTACCCGGGACAGTTTCCACATTAAATCCATCAAAAGCGAACGCATAAACAAAACCTGCGCCTAACAGAAGTGCTATCATCACTGTGCCGACTACGTTAGGTTGATTCAAAACTTTTTTCAAATACATTATATTTTCCTTTAATTTTATGCCGCGTGGGCATTTGATTTTGAAATGTCATACACACAGAAGTGTCTGACTTATGTGTTTATTTAAAAACACATTCTATATTCCCAGATAGGGAATACTATGTAACGGCCTATTAACCGCCACAACCACATCCACCTTCGGCCGCATCTTCACTTTGCGGTGTAGGGGAATCTGTTTCGTTTGTTTTAGGTGTACCCGAAGGGCGCACTTGTTGTGAGTTATCAACACTTTGCGATGCTTCGGATTTAGATGCTCCACAACATCCGCCAGCAGTATCAGACGAAGTTTCACCTTCAACTGTGGAGGCACCGCAACATCCCGCGGCAGGTGCGTCTACTACATCCTGCGTCTGGGTTTCTGTGGCAGGTGCTTGCTGCTGCAGAAAAAAGAGGACACCAAAGCCACTGAGTATCGCTATGAAGACTATGATGTCTAAATATAATTTCCGTTTCATGTGAAATCTCCTATCGTTTGTGACACCGTTGAAAGGGTGTCGGTTAGGTTTCTTTTATGTGGCAAGTATTCTACACTTTATGAAAATACCAAATTGATATGTATTGGCATAAATACACCAACAGGAAATAATACCTGTCTTTATAATTAAAGACATATGTTTTATACTTCAAAGGGTGCAAAATCGTAAATAAAGTGTATTTTATTTTTAATTATACTATTTTCAGAAATTTAGACGTTGTAAAAAACAACAATATGATAAGATTATTTGTCTGAAAGAGCATGCGGCAGAAAACTAAATGTAGAAGTTTTACACCTAAATTTAAGGGCAAACGTTGTTATTAAGATATTTGACGGTTAAAGTTCACAAATGGAATTATTCTGACAACAATACCTCAACCAAGAATAACTGAAAAAGCGGTATGAAGTGAATCGACACATAGCACTTCGCTGGAGTACCAGAATGTTCCCATGATGTTTTCTATAGACATAGCACTCCGCTGGAGTGCGGCATTTTTGTAGGATTTCACTGATATGGAAAACTATAGTAAACTTTAGAATTAATGATACATGTTTATAACTTCATCAATGGTTATATCAGCATTGTATTCTCTGAGACGTTTGATATTCGCAAAGTCGTGTTCAATCGGGTTGTAGTCCGGTGAATAAGGTGGTAAAAACAATACCTCTGCTCCCGATGCTTCTATCAACTCACGCGTCCGAAGCGTCTTGTGGATCTTCGCATTATCAAGAACAACCACGTCTGAGACAGACAGCCGTGGACATAAATAGGCTTCAAGCCACGCATTGAAACACGCAGAATCGCAGCTTCCATCAAACAAACAAGGTGCCGTAAAAGTCGAACCGATACGCGCTGCGACCAGCGTCGTTGTTCGTGTTCTTGTGCCTGAGATCAAACCTAAGACACATTCACCTTTCGGGGCATAGCCATGACGCCTATAACTTTCAGCACGAAAACCGCATTCATCAACATAAACTATCTTTTTACCAGCGGCGTGTTTCTCGGTGAGTGTCTGACGGTAGCCCCTACGTTTCTCATCGCACCGCTCCTTATATCCGATTGTTTTTTTTTCGTGTGATGCCGAGTTTCCGCAACCCATAGGCTATAGAAGACTCTGAAACACCGAAATGTGAGGCGCGTTCGTTTTGCGTCAAGTCTGGGAAATCAGCGACATGTTTTTTCAGTGCTGCCTCGTCAAGCACTCTCATGCTTTTGGGCCCCGGTTTTTGGGTCGAAAGCGGGTCTTCAGCGGCTAACCATCTATAAATCGTTGAACGATTCAGAGAAAAACGACGGGCAGCTTCGGCTTTTTTCCCGCCAGCTTCAATAAAATCTAAAACGCGTTTGCGTAAATCTGTTGAATATGCCATAATAGACACATTCTACTACAAAATACAAAAAATGTCTCTTTAATTCTGATAGTCACTATAAATAAAATAAATTTATCATTAATACAAGAAATTCCACTTCTATAGATTTAGATTCTATGAACGGTTGTTAAGCAGGTCTTGAAATACCGCACAAACTGGAAGTTTATGCTACATTAAAGAGAGTTTGATTATCAGAAATGGTATAAGAAACATAAAAATGAGAATGGAAAACGTGTTACACCTTAAAAGTGCTCCTTATGTTTTTTTAGATATGGTTTCAGATCCCATAAATAGATTACACCGTCAAAACCACCACTTGCCAAGATAGTGCTATCTGGTGAAAACGCAACACAATGAACATCTGTTGGATGTCCCAGAAAAGTAGCAATGTTTTCACCAGTGCGAGTGTCCCATAACTGAACAGGGACTTTCTCTAAACCATGTCGCCAAGCTTCACCGTAAGCCAAATACTTACGGCAAGGAGAGAGTATCATATCCGAATCTATCCAAAAATAATCATCCATTTCCATGTTCAGTGTCACGCGTACTTCACAAGCACCATCGATGAAAAAATTTTCTGGAAACTCAGGAATTTCTTCACCGCACATCACGTCCCACAGACACCTTGTGTTGTCATAATCTATGCTAACAAGACGTGTGCCATCCGGACTGAATCTCAAGTCGATGATGCGATTTGTATGTCTACCTCTGAATATGTGTCGCATCTGTCCACTTGAGACATCCCATACATACACAGCACCATTTTCAGGGTCATTTTCATCCCATATATCACTATCCTTCTCCGTTCCATTCCCACAAGCAAGCAGGTTCGTGGCGGGTGCGTATGCCATCCCATCTCGTCTATCGGGCGGTTCTCCAGGGATGGTGAGTTCAGCTATCGGTTCACTTTGCCCGATTTCCCAGAGATTGAGGGTGTTACCCCAGTAGAGAGAGTCTCCGGGCGGATACCCGGTTGCATAAAATTTGCCAGTCGCGGCGTTCGAATAAACTTCAGTGGTAAAACAACGCGGATCTGTAACGACGGGTTGCGGACGATGGGTTGTAACATCCCATAGAATGACACCTCCAAACCCCCGGTACCCTGCACAGAGTGTTTTTCCATCAGGTGCAAATGTTAGAGAATGTAGAATGCCAGGTTCCCACGGCAGTATAGAGAGAGGCTCTGTCCCTACCATTGTCTTTACTTGGACTTCAAAATCGCTTTGGAAAGCAAGATGTGTGCCGTTGGAAAAGTGAATAGGAGAAATTTCTGCGTTACAATAATTTTTTTCATGAAAAGTATACAACGCCTTTTGCTGTGCGACATCCCACACAGTGACTGTGTTTTTATCATGTGAGATACCTGCTGATCGAAGAGTGCCATCGGGGGCGTAGGAAATGTCCATCCAATAGTCACCGAATGATGGATAGGTTTGCTGCAGCTGCCACGTGGCAGTCTCCCATACTTGCACAGTCCCCTTCACCCCGCCAGCAGCAAGGAACTGTCCACAAGGTGAAAAACTGATAGCATGCACACCTTCGGGATGTCCCGTGAGACGAATGATGCGTTCGCAAGACGTTATATCCCAGACGCTGATAAAATTAGCAAAATGTGACGAAGCAAAGAGACGATTGTCCGGCGAAAACGCCAAGGCACCGCTAAAATACCAACTGAATCCGTTTTCAGGCCAGCCATTTACGCTACATAACTCTATCTCTTCAGCAGGTAATCCCAGCGATGTATGTAGTCTACCGGTTAACGACTGCCAGACATCAACAATAACACTACCATCGCGACTTGCAGCAAGCCATTGTCCTGATGGAGAAAAACAGAGGCTGCATCTGCATAAATTATTTTGAGGTGGATCGTCCCTTAACCTCACAGGAGATTCCATGACAGCGATCCGTTGCTGTCTTTGCATATCCCATATCTTAATAACCTCATCTTCTCCATTTTTGCCCGTGTTTCTCACTGCCAACCACGGTTGCTCTGAACAGAGAGTCATGTAGCCTCCGATCATGCCTCGCTCCGTTTCAAACAACGTAATGGGCAGATGTGTGGTGAGGTCATACCACCACACACCTGTCCAACT
Organism: Candidatus Poribacteria bacterium; assembly: GCA_965205025.1. Lineage (GTDB taxonomy): Bacteria > Poribacteria > WGA-4E > WGA-4E > WGA-3G > MSPOR6. Next base: position 63,569 of record CBDBFU010000024.1, on the reverse strand, counting down.
ACCAACTGCAAAGTATATTCCATCTGCGGAAACTGCTAAATCATTTACGTGACCCCGTCCAAAGCGGGCAATCGCATCCTGTGGCAGTTCCCAAACAGTGAAATTGTTTTTATTCATACAAGTAATTTGTCCTTTTGATCAAATTTATCTGCAACATGCTGAGTGATTACTCAGCATAGGAGTAGATATAACGTGTGTTCAATAATAACATGTGGTGGACGATGGGTTGTAACATCTCATAGGATGACTCCACCAAATTGTCGTTATCCCGTACAGAGTGTTTTACCGTCAGATGAGAATGTTAGTGAATGTAAATCGCCAAGTTCCCATGGTAGTATAGTAAGCAGCTCTACATCTCCTACCGACTTGACTTGGACTTCAAAATCATTTTTTAAAGTAAGATGCATGCCATTAGTAAAAGTGAATAGGAGAAATTTCTGCATGAAGATAACTTTTTCTGAAAAGAATATAACACCTTTTGCTGTACAATATCCAATACAGTGATTGTGCATTAATCATGAGATACTTGATGCCCGAAGCGTACCATCAGACGAGAAATGAGGCAATACACTTTATGACAAAGTCACTCCTCTTGATTCTATATCAACTACACTGCAGACAGCCCACATTGCAAAGCATCTTTCAAGAAACTTGTTTGTGAAAGATAATTTTGGAGCAAATGACTAAAAACTTCGAACTGCCATATACGAAATAAAATTCCAAATTGATACCAATTCTATCAGGTAAAATCAGTGTGTCAAGAATTCCCCAGTTTGGACCATCTTCTGCCGATGATAAGATTTCAAATGATTTGACATCTTTTAATTCGACTCTAACAAACTGTTCATGTTCTTTTCCATAAGGGGAGGTGTTGACAGTGAGAATAATTGTCTTATCAGCACTTCTGATCCCTGTGGACATTCCATCGGCATCTAAGCCTTTGTAATTTTCAAATTTAATCTCAATCCCAGCAAGGTAATCATCATGAAAATTATTAAAAAGCTTTAGGACTTCCTCAACTTCCTCAATATTAGTGGCTTCAATTCTGTCACTCATATATTTATTCCTCCGGTTTAGAAAATCAACGTTCTGGGATGTCACTCCTACAAGCAAACTACTCTGACATCTCTTGTCAAGACTTACCTGACAATGTACAGGATCATTAGTTCTACTAAAAAACGGAATTACAATTCTAAAGACTGTTCTGTCCGAGACCTCCGCATCGCGATAAATTGACATTGTACTTTAACGTGAGTTTGATAATAGGTATATGAACGTCATTAAAGAAACTTTAATTATCAGAAATAGTATAAGAAACATAATAATGAGAATGTAATACGTGCTACGTTTCAAAATATACTCCTTATGTATTTCGCAAATAAGGTTTCATATCCCAAAGCAGAATAGTGCCATCAAAACTGCCGCTTGCTAAGATTGTGCCATCTGGTGAAAACGCAAGACATTCAACATCTGTTGGATGTCCCAGAAAAGTGGCTATATTTTCACCATTTGCAACGTCCCATAAACGTATAGAGACTTTGTCCGTTCCTGCCCACCAGGAACCTGAGGCAAAATACTGACCACAAGGTGTAAATGCCAAGGTAGATTGACGCTCACATTCCCTCGGCAACAGTCTCGCGAAGCAAATGTCATACGTTCTGGCGTCCCATAACCGAATCTCCCAAGGCAAACCACCGGCGATTATGTTACCACAAGGTGAAAAAGTGATGGCAATGCTTGTAATATTAAAGGGAGTCCGTGTAGCGACCCCCCTCTCATTCCGAATACGCTGTATTTTCATTAGACGTTTTTTCTGAGACAAATCGCCAAGGTAAAGTTCCGCATCTAATTGTGTTAAGGGTAGAGAGGCAATTTTTTGACCAGACGCAACGTCCCATACCCATGCCGTTTTGTCTCTTGAGGCACTCACCAATTGGTTACCATCGGGAGAGAAAGAAAGAGATTTAATTGAATCCGTATGTGTACACAATGGGATCGGTTCTCTGTTACCATCCCATACATATAATGTTCCTTCTGCGTCTCCACTCGCCCAATGTTCACCAGTAGGTGAAAAAGTAGCAGCAGTCACAATATCTTGATGTTTAGTGACGGTAGTAATTGTTTCGTTAGTTTCAACATCCCATACATTAAGAACGTTTCTGTTGTTCCCTAACGCGCGGATATTTCCAGTAGGAGAGATATTAATGGAATGGATCATCGTGCCTCTGCGGCGCATCTGTCGCTGGGGTCGTTTTTTGGCAACATCCCAAAACGTAGTAAAACTGCCCCCACCAGAAATAAGTGTTTGTCCATCAAGAGAAAATTTCACAGTTTCTGACACATCATAATCTAAAGGAATAGTATTTACGGCCTCTGGATTACCCAACGTCCACAGATTGATCTTTGATATACCTTTAGAAGCAAGAACCAAATTAAAATCCTTATTATCACGCTGGACACTCTTTGAAAAGTGGATGCGTGAGATGTTCTCTTGATGTTCAAATGTGTTTAACTTTTCTTTACATTCCACATTCCACACAGTAATTGAAGTGTAACTTACTTCAATAGCATGCAGCACACCTGACGGTGAATAGATAGGAATTACTGGTGGTGAGGATGCCAGTGTTACTTGAGATGCTTCAGAATATGCTGATGATACCTGTACCTGATTTCCGGTTGTGATATCCCACTCTTTTAAAATACCGTACACATCGCCGGAAGCAAGGAACCTTCCACAAGGCGAAAAGTCAAGGGCACGTACTAACGCTGTATGTCCTTTGAGGGCGGCAATCTGTTTGCCATTTTTCAGGTTCCACACTGAGATAAAATCGGTGGTACCCTCTGGGTCAGCCGGACTTGCACTTGCGAGCAGATGTCCATCAAGCGAAAAACAGAGTGGACGTGGAAGATGCGTCCTACCACGTCCTTCAATTATTTCAGGATCAGGAGTTAACTTATCACTCAGTTCCCCGGTTTCAACATCCCAAAGATAAATGTCACCATTTCCTTGACAAGACGCAGCTATGTGTTGATTGTCTGCGGAAAACATGATCTTGCTAATGCCGATTTCAATCCAACCGCTCTCATATCGCTGTATAGGACGTTGGATTCTTGCAACACATGTTCCACACTGAATGTCCAATATCTTGATGGTACCATCCATGTTACCAGTAGCAAGCCACTTGCCGTTCGAAGAGAAATCAAGAGCAGAAATCATCCCCCGTTCTGTCTCCCACAAGGCAATAGGTGTCATTGATGCAACTTCATACCACCACAAACCGATGTAGGTGCCAACAACGAGGTACTTTCTATCCGGAGAAAACGCCATTTCGGATACTGTCCCCTCTCCGAAACGGGCAATTGCTCCCTCTGGAAGAGCCCATGTATTGACGTTGGCTTTTATGTCTACTCCCTGTGTTGGAATCTTTATATTTTCATTTGCCATATATAAACCTTTGTAAAACGGGATGCCACTTAGTGATGGTCGCATTTCGATCTTATACCATTTCTAATAAATTATATCACATTTTCGATCTTATTTATATAATCATACTTTGTTATGCTCTCAATAGCGATTTTAGTGTAACTTCGTATGATCTCAGTAAGTTTATCCTGCATCTCTTGTAATGAAGTCAGCACATTTTGAAATAACTTTGCTTTGATGTCTTGCCATAATCTTTCAATAGGGTTCAACTCTGGACTATAAGGCGGTAGAAAGAGGAATACTATATTCTCAGGAACTTGTAGTGATTTCGCTTGATGAAAACGCCCATTATCAAGGACAAGGATATTCAGAGTCCCCGGATAAACCTTAGCAAACTCATCAAGAAATATTTGGAAACAGGTACTATTCAGATAAGGCATTTCAAGGAAAAAACTTTCTCCTGTTATCGGTTCCACAGCACCATATAGATAAAGGTTTTCATAGGTATACCTGATATTAGCAATCGGTTTGACACCGGGGACTGTAATACGACGGTATGAAACAGGATGAAGACCAAATCTTGACTCATCTTGAAAAAACAGACGAACTTTTTCAGACTCAGGATCGTTCTCCGAAATCGTTTCCTTGACTTTTTTGGTAAGTCTAACTTGAAGGTTTCACCGGCTGTTTCGTTTTTTTTATATGACTCTTGCGGGGCACTTTGGGTTTTGCTTTCCACTTATACCGAACCATCGAATGAACAGCAGTATATTTCATTTTGACATCAAATGTTTTTTCAATATAGTCTACTATCTGCTGATAACTGGAAAAAGCATCAGGTTTTTTGAGTTCAGCAAGCAAGATTTCTTGTTGTTCTTCGGTAAGTTGAGCTGGACGCCCGGGGGAATAATCCCGTGCTAAAAGTGCTTCAAGTCCACCCGATGCGTATGTTTGGAACCAATGCCCAACGGTTTTCCTATCAACCCCTATTTTCGCAGCGATTTCCTTACGATTTAGCCTTTTCTCACTACAAAATAGGTATAGGGCTTTCAGTCTTTTCTTTTGGTAACTGATTGATGTTTTTTTCATCATTTTTTTCAAGTCAGAAACACTTTCTGTAATCTGTGAGGGTTTTAACATAATTAATATTCATCCTATCAACTATAAATTTGTAATAAAATATAACAGAAAACAAAAAATATTAAAAGCGAAAATATTAACTGAAAATGGTATTATATAGAATTCATAGAGAGTAAGAACTAATACAATTTCTATAATTAAGGTCTCTTAAATGTAGCATAAACTTTCAGTTTGTGCAGTATTTTAAGCCCCGTATAACGTCAGTTTGATAATAAAAAATGTCAGTTCGATAAACAGAATTTTGTCCTGAAGATAGTCTTTGTAGCACAAACTTTCCAGTTTGTGCACTCTGGTGTTAACTAAAAGTTCAGATTACAATGTGTCTTATCAAACTCACGTTACGTATAACAACTGTTCATGGGATAAACATTTATAGGAATAGTATCAGATGAAAACCAAAGATGCATTCCGTCCATGCTTTAGTTAAATATATTTTAACGTATGTGATTCACGGAGAATTGGTATAATTAAAATTATAAAACCTTATAGAATAAGGGTTCGTAGAATTGCTCCGTGAAGGTTTCCGTGAAAGTGAAGTCATTTCAGAACAATAAATATTAACACTTTCTTCCTTCAAATTATCCATACATCTAATATAATTAGGGGTTTATAGTAACAATACCTTCGCCAATTATCCTGTGCTTAGTTCTAACTGTGTGTGATGAATAGCACCGATAGAACTAAGGTGCTGTGTGATTTGCTCAATAACAATAGGTTCAGGTTTTTGCGGAAGTATTTTTAATGTTTCCTCTAAATACTTCATAGCTCGGTATTTTGCTTTCAAATCTAATACGCTACACGCCGTGTTATTAGACCGAAATGTGTTTGCCATTTTCGCACTCACATTTACCATAAACAAGGATAAGTTTGCTGCATTGTTCACAGGTGTTTTTTTGACATTCATAAAATCTTCCAACCCCCAATACTGTTTTGCGTCTCTGAAGTTAAACTCTATTTGAAAACGAAGGGAGTAATAATCAATCATCTTTAGAGCACTCAGTTTTAGGTCAGAACTAAACAATAACACGTGTGATTTTTGTCCTGTCAGCAGATGCGTCTTGAGAAGACAAACAATATTGAGAGGATCCGCAAACTGCTTATGACGCAAGTGTACTTGATACACTTCGGTTCTGATGTTATCGGTTGTTTCAACAGAGACACGCCATTTGTTATCCATTTGTTGTGGATTGAAACGATCCCCATAGAGGGCGCGGCGTCCACGACCTTTATACGGTGTCGTTGGTGGATAATAGAGCGCAGCATCTGTGCGAAGTTTTGAAATGAGATGGAGACCACATTGTGATACCATTTGTAGCGCATTATTGTGTCCGAAATATCCATCAAGCACAAAATAACGGAGTTTGATACAATCTCCCATCTGTTTGAGAAATGATTTCACCATAGTTTGAAGTTGTTTCAAAGTATTGCTGAACACAACATCCTTTTTGTTTCGATTCAGGCTCCCTTTGGGGCGACCACGCCCTCGTTTTGTTATGGCTTTCTGTGTATTCTCCTGATCTTCGATTGCAGACACATCCATATTGGCTGATGCGTTGCTACGCACGATTTGTTCCATCATCATTGGGTAAGAACACCTGTCTTTGACGCTTACTAAGGACACCGCTAAAAATGACAAACCGGAAATCGGTTTTCCATGTAATGAGGAGAAGAAGCGATCTATACCATAAGTTTTTTTCCCAGTTTTTGACACCGTGACTTCATCTGCTACAAGGATATACAAACTTTTAGGATCAAACAGATATTTTTTGAAAAAGAGCCAACACATCTTTGGCCAAGGGAGATCTGTGCTAAAGAAGCGTTGTATCGTACGATAACTCCCTCCTTTTGATGTCCAACGGGAGATATTTAACATTGTGACCTGACCTGTCATCGCAAGCAGGGCAAATACAACTTGACATAACTGGCGGATCATAGTAGTGGATAAACATAGATTAAATACAGTAAATAATGCTATAATTTCTGGCATGGGTGTGTGTCCTTTCTAAGTTAAAATGATATTTTAAAACTTTAGGACAAACACCCTTTTTATTCAAGTGTTTTTGGCGAAGGTATTGATATAAGACACAAATTCTTTGAAAAAGGGTGCAAAATTAGAAATAAATTTGGATAAATAATCTATTTTGTTGGAACTCAGGACTTACGCAAAATTACAAAATGTGTTATTCTTATTGATTATGAACACATTTACACATTCTAAAAAGAAGCAAGACTTATTTTCCGATTATTGTCAATATTTGTTTTCAAGTTTCACTAATTTTACACAAACTTATTTTGCTAAACATACAGACCGTTGGAGCCACGATCAACTCAATCGCTTTCTGAGAGACGAAAACATTCCTACAAGTGAACTCTGGGCATCCGTCAAAGACGACATCGACTTTGATGAAGAAGGATACCTGATTTTTGATGATGTTGTGCTGTCAAAAATACATTCTAAACGGATTGAAATAGTACGCTCTCAATGGAGTGGTAGTGACAGAAAGGTGATTCAAGGTATCGGTATTGTCACCTGTCTCTATGTCAACCCTAAGACACAGGAATATTGGGTCATTGATTACCGTATTTTTGACAGAGATCATGACGGTAAAACCAAAATCGATCATTTATTGGATATGTTGCACGATGCTTATTCTAAGAAACAACTCCCATTCCGGACAGTCTTGATGGACTCTTGGTATGCGTCCATGAAAGTGATGAAAGCGATTGATAGACTTTCTAAGATCTATTATGTTCCGTTGAAACGAAACCGTCTTGTGAATGATACCAAAGGTGTAGAACCTCACAAGGCAGTCAAAGATCTATCTTGGTCTCAAGCAGAAAAGAAAAGCGGTAAACGCGTACATCTCAAAAACTTTCCGAAAGGTTCTGTCGTAAAGTTATTCCGGTTTGTGTCTGATACCGGACGCACGGAATATATAGTGACAAACGATTTGACACAATCAAATGTGGATATGACTCACCAAAAGTGTCGTCTCCGTTGGAAGATTGAACTCCTTCATCGTGAGATGAAACAAGTAACCGGTATTGGTAAATGCCAATGTCGTAAGATGCGTGCCCAGAGAAATCATATTGCGTGTAGTTTCCAAGTATGGGTCTTTATGACGCGTGTTGTACGTGCTGTTGGACAAAAGATTTACAAGTTTAAAGATGGTTTATTGAGTGATTACTTAAAACATCAACTCTCAAATCCTTCAATAAAATTTAATACTGCGTAAGTCCTGGAACTAATACCATTTATATTTATATTTATGTTTATCCCATGAACAGTTGTTATGCATGTTTTGAAATATCGCACAAACTGGAAGTTTATGCTACATTGAAAGAGATTTTAATTACTATAGTTTGGACAGTTTAACACGTAGTCATGTTATATTATCAAGGATAGTTGTATTTCTGTCTGTAATACACACTAATTTTACACAAAGAAAATATTTCAATGTGAAATATTAGAGCCCCAGAGGGGCGAAATGTTTGTAGAAAACGGTGAAAACCACCAACAAAGCCCCAGAGGGGCGAAATATGTGATGATGTAGTTTTGATTCAAGTGACTGCTTTAGTATCAGATCAACCTAAAATATCTGATAATTGTCAAAACAATAGTTTAATTATAGAAATGGTATAAATTAGATAACACAACACATTTAGGCATTCTAATGTTGAAAATATGTGTAATCAAAGGAGGGATTTCTTACTTCACAAGATAAACTTCGAAATGAATGTTTAGAGTAAGGAGATTTAATCAAGTATCTCTACAAAATAATTCAGATATCAATCCATTGTTATTCCAGGGGTGACACAAAACGTAAATATATCAAGAATTCAGTCCTATTTTACATCAAACTCTTGAATAATAGAAGAAAAATCCCACAGCAGCATTGTATCATCAAAACTCGTACTGGCAAGTGTATTCCCATCATCACTAAAAGATATACCCGTAATATTTCCTGAATGTCCAGGAAGTGTTTTTATCCGTTTTCCAGTACGTAAATCCCATAGGTTTATAATGTCGCTATCGTATCTTGAATTCATCCCAGCGACTTCAGTTGCCAATGTTAAACCGTTAGAGTAAAACATAACATACCAGAACACATTTCTATGGCCAGAAATTGATTGTATTTGTTGTCCGGTATCTATATCCCATAAACGGACTGTTCCATCTTTACCTGTACTTGCTATTGAACGATTATCAGGACTAAAACCTATACTGGTAATAGCATCTGCATGACCATCTAATGTCTGCTCCTCTTTCCATGTAGAAACATCCCATAGAAAGATATTTCCTTTCTGATCACCGGTAACAAGTTTACTACCATCTGAATTGAACATTAACACCATTTTCGAATTAAAATGTGTATTACGCTCGGTATCTACCCCTTGATCCATGAGAGTCTTATGTTTTCCTGTACTTACATCCCATATTAGTATAGTTCCATCTTGTCCTCCACTGATAAGTGTCTCTCCATTTGGACTAAATATTACACTACCTATTCGATTTTTATACCCTGATAACGTCTGGGTGTTTCTACCGGTAGCAACATTCCACAAACGAATCGTCTTTTCTTCGAGTGAAAAACTCCAACTTGCAAGTAGACTACCATCCCTATTAAAATCTACACCTCTAATCGTTCCTATATGGTCTTTTATTGTTCGCTTGTGTTCACCTGTGGTGGCATTCCAAAACCGAATTAACCCAGCCTTACTTGCATTCCAACTCGCTACTGTTTCTCCATCTGGACTAAGCAGAACATCCTGTCCCCATTTGACTTTGATAAGTGTATGCAACCGTTTCGTACCGATATCCCACAGAGATAAAGTTCCGTTTGATTCTGAAATGATGGCTTTTTCTCCATTAGGAGTGAAAGCAATATAATTGGTATCATACTTTGTATTATGAGAAGTATCCCTTGGATTAAAATTTGAAATAGTCCTCTTAAGTTTCCCTGTCATAATATCCCATATACGAATTCCACCTGGATAATCTACAGTTGCCAGCGTTTTTCCATCCGGACTATAAGTTGCATTCGTAAGGTAACCGGTATTTCCCGTGAAAGGTATACGTTTACCTGTTGCTATATCCCACATTCGAATTTGGTAATCTCTAACCAAACTAAGAATAGATTTTCCATCTGGACTAAACAGAATATTTTCTACTCCCCATATATAACTTGTCTCCTTGTTGTCTTCATTTTTATCGGAAAAAGTATGTTTAAGTTTGCCAGTCGTTGTGTCCCACAAGTGTATCGTTCTGGATTCACCAGTCGTAACGAGTATACTTTTATCGGAACTGAAAAACGTCCTTTTTATCTTTTCTTTTTCAATACTCTTATCGGATAAAACACCTTGAATTGCAAATTTCAGTTTTAGTTCCCTTGAGTCAATATCCCAAAAATTAATCGTCATATCGTCGCTTCCACTAATTAGTGTGCTTCCATCCGGACTGAATGATAAGAAGATGATATGACTCTGATGTCCTGTTAGGGTTCGTATAGGTTTTCCTGTTTTAACATCCCACAAACGGATAGTCTGATCATTGCTCCCACTTGCTATGATTTTGCTATCTGGACTATAAGCCAAACAACCTATATAGTCTTCATGTCCTTTAAGTTTATGTTTGGAAGTGTTGGTCTCTGAATCCCATATATCAATATCCTTGAAACTTATAGTTGCAAAAGTATTTCCGTCTGAGCTGTATATTGCTTGGAGAGCAAAATCATGCTTCTTTTTTGACGATTTTTCTATTTCCGGTAAAGTAACATCCCAACGCGTGATTTTATTGTTGAACCTTTCCATACCTATAAGAACTGTCCCATCAGCGTTAAAATTCACTTTCTCCATTTCCTGATGACTTCGAGTAAACAGTTTCCGCTCCTGATATGTTTCAGTGTCATATATCCAAATACCAATAGTAGTAGCAACTGCCAGTATTGTTCCATCAGGGGAATATTCCATATCATTGATTCGTCCCTTACCAAGACGCGCGATGGCACCATCAGGTAACTCCCATTGTGTGTAGTCCTGAGCATAAATATTGACCATACCAATTTGAAGAATCAGAAGGAACAAACTAATTATTGCAAGTACTATTTTTATCATTTGTAATATCCTCTTTATTATCACCATAACAACATGTTCCGACAATGTCACCCATTTCTGATAATTAAAGTCTCTTTTTATATCTTTTTAATGTAGCATAAACTTCCATTTTGTGCGGTATTTCAAGACATTCAAACCATCTATTCATGGGAGAATCATTTTTAGAAATGTTATTATTTTAACTCAAGCTGCTACCTATAAGTTTTCATACATGCAAACACCGTTTTTATATAGTATAACCCAAGGTGCTACTAACGGATTTTGATCGTTTCAACATAGTTTTTCAGACACTTTCCTCACCCCAGAGGGGTGATATGTCTATAGAAAAAGGTATATCAACGTCCTGCACTCCAGCGGAGTGCTACATAAGGAACAACTTAGGTTATTTTAGTTGACCATCTGCGTGTTCTCATCATTGTTTTTCGGAGATAACTCTGACAAATCCCATAGGAGTGTTGTGCCATCACTACCAGAACTCACAAGTGTTTTTCCATCAGGACTGAATTTTAGATAAGTGACCTGACCAGCATGACCCGTAAAAGTCTTAATTCGCTTCCCAGTCGTAATATCCCAGATATTGATTACACCATCAGCACGACCCCCTGCAAGGATTGTGCCATCAGGACTGATTGCTATCTGAACGATCTGCCGTAAAATATCTTTATCATATCCACCTATTATATACTGATTTTTTAGTTCATTTATTTTATCCCCAGTATCAACATTCCATAACTTTATTATTCCATCAATATCTGTCTTCACTACCATTTTAGAATCTGAATCTAAGGCTAAAAAACTAAACAAGCTTGTTTCTTGAGGAATTATCTTTTTCTCTTTGCTTGTAGTAACATCCCACACAACAATTTCTGAATCAGTACAATATGTGAGCATACTCCCATCAGAACTGATTGGTATATTTGCAGGATAATGAATTGTGTATTTAACCTGTTTGGATAGTATTCTATGTGATCCTGTCTCTAAATCCCACAGATAAAGAGAATTCGATTGATTATCCTTATATTTCTTTGATAATACGACATTTCCATCTGGACTGAAGACTATATACTGACTAAATACACCTACTTCAAAACTAAATTTCTGTCTACCCTTTTTTACATCCCATACGCGAACAATCTTGTCATCACCGTTACTGATAAGTGTTTCATCATCCTTGAACACCACATGTGAAACTTGTTCAGAATGTCCTCTTAGTGTCTTTTTATGTTCTCCTGTATTAACATCCCATAACCGGATTGTTTTATCTTGACTTCCACTTGCCAGCATTTTTCCATTTGAAGCAAAAGATAGACAATTCACCCGTTTCTTATGTCCCGTAAGGACTACCTGCACCTCTTGTGTGTTTACATCATAGAGAATTATGTGATTATCTCCATAAGTTGTTGCAGCTGTAATTTTATCTTTACTGAACACTATATTCTTTGAAGCAAAACCACTACCATGTCCGACAATAGTATTCTTATGTTTCCCTTTGCTTAGATCCCATTGATGAATAATTCCATCCCAACTTGAACTTGCCAAAGTTTTTCCGTTTGGACTAAAGACGATTCTATGCAGATATTTAGAATTTGTTTTGAAAGTGTGCTTCCGTCTTCCAGTGTCAACATTCCAAACACGTACTGTTTTGTCTTCACTTGTGCTTGCAATGCTTCTCCCATCATGACTGAAGGTTAAACTCAAGATAGGTTTCCTATGACCTTTTAGGGTCTTATGTAATGTTACTGTTTCAGCATTCCCAAACGTACAGTCTTATCCCTACTTCCAGAGGCAATCATTTTCCCGTCAGGACTGAATGAGACACATTTGATACTCTCTTTATGTGCATCATTTATTTCATGTTCATCATTTTTCTCCTTCTTCGTTTCAGTACCAAAATCATGATATCGGATTGTCTTGTAATTTCCACTAACTATCGATATCCTATCTGAATGGAATGTGATATCAGAGTGGCGTTCTAAATGCATATTCATATCCTGTTTAAACACACTTTTTTCTATATCCCAAATACGCATGCCGTAATCACTCCAACCTGTCAATGTAGTCCCATCAGAACTAAAATGGACACCAATTATATCTCTCCTATGTCCCAAAAAAGTGTGCATCAGTTTACGGGTTTCAACATTCCATACACGAACCAATTTATTTCCACATGCGGTGGCAAGTGTTTTTCCGTCAGGACTGAATCCAACAGAATTCGTGCCTTCTCTGTTCTTTGTTAGAAGTGCAACTTCATTTCCACTATTCGTATCATAGAGCCAAGTTCCTGTAGAACTCGCAACAGCGAGTATAGTACTGTCTGGAGAATACGCCAAATCTCTTACGTACCCTTTTCCAATACGTGCTTTCACTCCATCTGGTAAGTGCCACTGCAGAGTATTCAATTGTGCAGTATTTACATCAAGTAGATCTGGCTTTGAAGGATAGAGAAATAACCAAATAGTGCCTACAATACATATAAGCAAAATTATGACAATCAGTACTTTTTTCATCTCATATCGTCCTTAATAGAATCAACATCATTTCTAAGAATGATTATATCGTTAATTCTCTATTAGGTCTAATCCTTACTTTCTAAACGGTGTGTAAATTTAATGATAACTCTATTTTTTTTTTAGTTTTGTAAATCTAAAATACCGTACTCCAGCGGAGTACTATGTCTATAGAAAACATAATGGAACAGTCTGGCACTCCAGCGGAGTGCTATGTGCCAACACATAAATAAGTTATATAACATTTAACGAATGTGATTCACGGAAAATTGGTATAGTTAAAATTATAAACCCTTATAGAACAAGGGTTCGTAGAATTGCTCCGTGAAGGTTTCCGTGAAAGTCCTATCATATCAGAACAATAAATATTAACACATTTATCATTCACAATATATATACATCTAATACCATTTCTGGTAATTAAAGTCACATTAATTAAATCTCTTTAATGTAGCACAAACTTCCAGTTTGTGTAGTATCTCAAGACATAAATATCACCTAATCATGGGAGAATCATTTATAGAAATGGTATTATTTAACATCGAATTCTTGAATTATAGATGTTAGATCCCACAAAAGCACTGTATCATCAAAAATACTTGCACTTGCAAGTGTATTCCCATCACCACTAAAAGATATACTTGTAATCCATGATGAATGACCTGAAAGCGTTTTTTTCACTTCTCCATTTCGTAAATCCCGGAGATGTAAAATTTTCTCATACCTACCCCCGGGGTTTTTATTAACCGCACATGCTAACGGTAAACCATTAGGGTAGAAAAACACATACCAGGTTGTTCCTTCATATCCAGATAAGGTTTGTTTTTCCTTACCAGTGTCAACATCCCACAGTTTGGCAGTTCCATCTTTGCTTGTACTTACAAGGGAATGACCATCAGGACTAAAAATTATACTGGTAATAGTATTGACATGACCTTTTAGTGTCCGCTCCTTCTTCCATGAAGATACATCCCAGAGATGGATGATTCCGTTAATATCTCCTGTAGCCAAAATCTCACCATCTGAATTAAACTCTAATACCATTATCCAACCTGACTGTATACCAGACTTATTATTTGATCCTCTATCAATGAGAGTCTTTTTCTGTTTGCCTGTATTAACATCCCACAATAGTATCGTACCATCTATTCCACCACTGACAAGTGTGTTGCCATCTGGACTAAAAGTCACACTTTCTATTATACTCTTATGACCCTTCAGTGTTTTCTTATGTCTTCCTGTAGCAACATTCCACAAACGAATCGTTGTATCTTTGTATGAACTCCAACTCGCGAGTGTCCTGCCATCCATACTGAATACAACACGCTTATTCCCTCCTTTATAGCCTTTTAATGTCCGTTTGTGTTTACCAGTAACAGCATTCCACAGTTGAATTGTCTTATCTTCACTCTTGCTCCAAGTTGCGATAGTATGTCCATCAGGATTCGTCAACACACTGTTAAGGGGTATAACTTTGCTACCCTTTTGTTCTCTGAACGTACCAAACTGTTTCTTAACGTTATCCCATAGATATATTGTTCCGTCACGTTCTGTAGTAATGAATTTCTCTCCGTTCTGAGCGAAAGTCATATTATAGGTATTATATTCTTTATAAGAATGAAGACTGGACATTATTCTGATATTTGGAACAGTCTTAATGTTTTTACCGCTCTCAATATCCCAAATTTGAATGACGCCTGAATAATTCCCAGTTGCCAGTGTCTTTCCATCTGGACTAAAAGATGCATTTTTAAGGTATCCGGTATATCCAGTGAAAGGTATACGTTTACCTGATACAATATCCCATAGTCGAATTTCATGATCATTCACCAAACTAAGAACTAATTTTTCATCTGGACTAAACAGGACATTTTCTACCCATTTTACGTTTCCAGTTTTCTTGTTTTCTTGAATATTATCGTAGAAAGTGTGTTTATGTATACCGTTCGTTGTATCCCACAAGTGAATCGTTCTGAACTCGCCTGCGGTAACCAGTATATTCTTATCTGGACTAAAGAAAGTTCCTTTTATTTTTTCTTTTGGTTCTATCTTACCGGTAAGCTCCCCTTGAATTGCCTGTGGTAGTTTTAGTTCGCCTGAGGTAATATCCCAAAAATTAATCGTCATATCACTGCAAACACTAATTAAAGTGCTTCCATCCGGACTGAATGAAAGTTTGGTGATATCACTCTCATGCCCTGTGAGAGTACGTATATGCATCCCAGTCTTAACATCCCACAGGCGAATCGTCTGATCCTTACTCCCACTTGCGATGATTTTGCTATCTGGACTATAAGACAAACAACCAATATAGTCTTCATGTCCTTTGAGTATATGTTTGGAAGTGTTTGTCTCTGAATCCCATACATGAATATCCTTGAAACTTATAGTTACATAGGTGTTTCCGTCTGAACTGAATGTCGAAAGCCGAGGAAAATAATTCCCTTTTCTTGACGTTTTTTTGATTCTCGGTACAGCAACATCCCAATATGTAATTCTATTTCCCGGTATTTCCATAACAGCAAGAACAGTACCATCATGATTAAAATATAACTTCTCCTCTAAATAACGATTTCTCATAGGTAGCAACGTTTGTTCCTTATATGTTTCGGTATCATATATCCAAATACCAATCGTAGTAACAACTGCCAGAATTGATCCATTTGGGGAATATTGCATATCATTGATTCTTCCCTTACCAAGACGGGCAATGGCACCATCCGGTAATTCCCATTGTGTATAGTCTTGAGCATATAAATTACGTATACCGATTTGAGAAACAAGAAGTAACATACTAATCATAGAAATTACTGTTTTTATCATTTGTAAACCCCTATTACATTATCAACATTGCATCTATTCCTACAGAATAACAATTTGACTATATTATTTACACCAAAACCGTTATTTTGGATTGATTGTGAATATATCCCAAAGCAACACTGTCCCATCCCAACTTGCACTTGCGAGAGTTTGTCCATCTGGACTAAACAAGACATGCATGCCGAAAGATGTATGTCCCTTAAATATCTTCATAAGTTCTCCAGAATTAACATCCCACAATCTGACTGTTTTATCAGAACTCGCACTTGAAAGGTATTTTCCATTCGGACTGAATGAAATGTCAGAAACAGAATCAGAATGTCCTGTTAGTGTCTTCTTCAGTTTCATTGTATCGGTATCCCATAATTGGATTTCATGTGTCACAGTCGAACTCACCAATGTCTTTCCATCAGGACTAAACATGACTTTATATGTTTTAAAGATGTCCCCCATATTTATTTCTTTAGATTTACCACTGGAGACATCCCACAAACGAACGTTTCTTTCATCCTTTTCACCCGCACTTGCAAGAATCTTACCGTCCGGACTGAATGAAATGTGTGTAATATTCGTCTTATGTCCTATAAGGGATTTCAGGTGTATTCCAGTTACAGTATCCCATAATCGAATAACTTCGTTCTGGCTAATACTGGCAAGTATTTTCCCATTTGGACTAAAGGCAAGACCCCTATTAAGAAAGTCCGTATGTCCTGTGAGTGTATGTCTAAGTGAACCCGTCATTGTATCCCATAGTCGTACCGTTTTATCTGCACTACCAGTAGCAATTGTCTTACCATCTGGACTATACGATATCCTGTAAATTGACCCAGTATGTCCTCTTAGTATTCTCTTAGTGTTTCCTGAAATAGCATCCCATATACGTATTGTCTTATCTTCACTACCAGTAGCATACGATTTTCCATCTGGATTAAACGAAAAACAAATGATACGTTTACTATGTCCTTTAAGTGTTCTCTTGTGTTCTCCTGTCTTGACATCCCACAAGAGGGTTTCTCCGAAACTCTCACTTACAAGAGTTTTTCCATCTGGACTAAACCAGATATTATAGACACTTTGAATATGTCCTGTTCCTATAGTCTTATGTGTACCAGTATCAACATCCCAGATTCGAACAGTTCCATCTGTACTCCCACTAACAAGTGTGCGATCGTCCGGACCGAAAGACAAATGATAAACTGATGAGTTGTGTCCAGATAGTGTCTTTATATGTCTTCCTGATTTAACATCCCATATACCTATGGTATCGTCCCAACTTCCTGTAGCAAGGGTAGATCCATCCGGACTAAAAGCTAAACTATCTACAACTGCTGTATGTCCACGAAAAGTTTTTGTCTGCTCACCTGTATTTATATCCCATAAGTATACCATTTCCTGTATGTTTGCTCCTGCGATGCTTTTGCCATCTGGACTAATAGTAACCTTTTTAAAATGCTTTTGGAATTTCTTTGATGACCATAAGGGTTTTCCTGTAATAAGTTCAGTAAGTTTGACGATCTTTCCTTTTTCATCAATAGGTAATTCTGCAAGAATTAAGCTATTATCAATAAATGAGATATCTGATGTATGTCCTGTAAATCGCTCAATTGTTTGTATGTGTGTACCTGTCGCAACATCCCATATACTAATTTCACCGGGGCTTGCACTTACAAGTTTATTTCCATTCGAACTAAATACTACAGAAGAGATTTCTCTTCTATGTCCTATCAACGTTTTCACTTGTTTGCCTGTAGATACATCCCATAAGCGTACCAGATTATCATTACTTCCTGTTGCTAAGATCTTTCCATTAGGACTGAATGCTATACTTTCTATACTGCATTTATGAGGTAATAAGAATGATGTTTTATTACTATTCTTTACATCATATAACCAGAGTCCAATTCGAGTTGCGACTGCAACTTTAGTGCCATCAGATGAATAGGCAACCTGACGAATTTTACCTTTTCCCAGTCTTAGTTTCGCACCTTCAGGAAGATGGACTTGTGGAGATTCATGCACAATAGTCTCAAATATGTTATTGTCAGATTTACCACCATTGTCTTCCGATGCCTGATTTATTTTCTCACCGGGATTATTCTCTTTACCAATAGTATCGGATAACTCCCCTTTCTGATTCCGGAGATCTAATTTCTTTTCAATATCTTGTATTATAGCAGAATCAACAATTTCCACTGACATTTCAGATTGAGCATCTAAACTATAGGGTCTTTGAAAACGCGTGAAATATTGACTACCTGTTCCCAGCAATAGTAAAATTAATGCAGCTGTAGCGGTACCAAATACCCATGGGATAAAGGGTTTACTACCTGAGGGTGGAGTGGGTTGAAGTCTGGATACCTCCTGTAAGACATTTTCTGAAATAGTTGGTGAGATTTGAAAATGAGTCATAGCTTCCCGTATCATTGCTTCTTCCTGTTTCAAACGATTTCTTGCACGGCGAAGTCTACTCTTAATTGTATTAACAGAAACTCCTAAGAACTTACTTATTTCTTTCGCTGTCATTTCTCCAAGATAGTACAAACTCATTACAGTCCGTTCACTTTCTGGTAGTTTTTCAAGTAGTTCCTTCACTAAATCACTATAGTGTTTGATCGTCTCAACTTTTCGTTGTTCCAATTCATAATTTTTATAGTATGATTCTTCTAAATCCTCAACAGGTGTATCCTCAATTGACTGCATTGTCACTCTCCGCTTATTTATCCAATTGATACATAATCTATTGACAATCACATAAAGCCAACCATCAAACTGATTGTGATTTTTTAGCGTGGAAAGGTTTTGATACACTTGAATAAAGGTGTCCTGTGTAATATCCTCTGCAAGATGATAATCTCCTAATTTACGCCAAGCCAGTGCATGCACTCTTTTCTGATATTTTTTAATTAAAGTACTGAATGCTTCTTCTTTCCCGTCTAATATCTGTTGAATAAGTTGAAGGTTATTATCTGACATCATACATCTCCAGGACTAAACTATGTGATTTTATGTAGAAAATTCTATTATCTGCTAATTCGTATGTCTCTTTAATATATAATGACAAAAAACAGAAGAAAAAGGGTGCATAATCCTAAAAAAATACTGAATATACAATTAGTAACGTAGTAACGACTTGTGTCAGTTAACTATGTGAAATCTGTGCCTTCACAAGTTTGTATCCTGCGAGTTCGCTGTCTTTTCCTATGAGTTCGAGAAGCTATGCGACCATAATAATGTTGCTATCTGGGCAGAGGCGGGGTCCCAATCGAAGTGTTTCTACTCCGGGAAAGTAGGTATCATAAAGTTTCATAATGATTTTATGACAGATAGTGGCAACTTTTTCAAGTGTTCGTCCACTATTTTTGAGTTGCATAACATACTTTTCTAATGTATCCTTTAGATCCATCCTCATAGTTCCTTTTTCATCGGAGTAGATTATGAGAACATATTGTGCAAGCACACTCCCATTTTCCCCCTACCCATTATCAGAGTTTGTCGGAGAGTTATCCAATGGTGGCATCACTGCCATTGAACTATCCCAAACACATTATTCGGACTTAGAAGCGGATACTCTCACCCAACTTCATGAGAAAACTGGTGCAAAATTCAAGTCATTACTAAGCACAGTAGCTGTCGATGCCCCAGATGGTCTTGAATCATTAATCTCAATCCTTGACACTGCCCAAAGACTTGCAATTCCGATTGTTAGCATAGCCAGTGGTGGTAAAGAAGATGCTACCGTTGGGGAAATTGAGACAATTATTGATCTTCTCAAGACTATTACTAAAGAGGCAGAGAATCGAAACCTAACCCTTGCACTCTATGCACATGAGGGAAGTTTAGCTTACAACCTTGAACGAACAAAGCAACTCCTTGATGCCGTACCATCAGATAGTTTTACTTTTTACTACAGTCCATACCACTTTCACCGTGCTGGAGACGATCCTGTAGCAGCCTTACAAACATTATCCGAAAGGCTTTCAAGTGTCTATTTCAACTGTGGAGTGGATTCCAAGACAGGTAGTGAACCATTCTGGGGTCCAGAAATGGATTTTCCAGCAATATGTAAGGAAATAGAACGGGTCGATTACACTGATGAAATAATGTTGATTTATCTGGGGTTGAAAGTGGATACCCCTCATCCAATAATTCAAGGAGTCTTAAACGCACGGGCAAAATTAGAGGCTTATTTTTAATTTGATTTGACATCATTTCATCGTTCCATTGTCAATTTGACTGTATTAGAGTAGATTTTACTACTAAACACCTTAATTCTTACACGTACGAATTGGAATGATATGAGACTATGGTAGGAATCCTATTGAAAATTAAACTGTGATGCTGGTAGGATGGGAATACCGTTTATGAGTTAATCAATTCACCTAATAGGTCAGTAATTTCTGATCGTATCTGTGCTTCTACTGATGGATGTAACGCCAACCTATAAGGTCCACCTAATGCGTGATTACGTGGACCTGCTTCATAACCACCCTTTAACCCAAGTTCATAATCCTTTTTTGTAGCGATATAAACTTCACTTCCATTCGTATAACCAAACATGAAAGTATGCGCGAACGGAGAACTCTCGTCTACGAAAAGTTGATACTCTGCGAAGAGTTCGTGGGATACAGACAGAATGCAGAATGATTCGCCGATAGCAAATGCACTCATCGGGAAGGGAAGTGTCTGTTTCTCATCACTTTTAGCTACTTCTAATAATGCTACATATCGATTATCGTCCGGATATTCTTCTATGAGTTGCTCACACTCTGCTATAGATGGTGGATCTTGGAAGGGCAAATTCACCATGACGGATTGTACCTTTAACGAAGCTGCTGGTATTGCTTCTGCAGTCTTCAATGCTTGGTGCGTAGCAAAGGCAAGTGAAAACCCAGCAACATCACACGCCTCAAACCCACCTCGTAAAGGGTAACCATTGATGTTTGCAGCACACCCTTGTGCGAACAACAAGACACTATCTCCCTTTAGATCCAAAAAGTTGCTAAGATGCTCAACTGCATATCCAGGGAAATCTGCTCCGATCTCCTCACTCGACCAATGGACAATCACTGGATGGGCTGCATGTGAGAAGAGAACCGCTATGATTCCTCCAAATGAATCGTAAACTCCCAATACATCAACCCACGGCACAACAGCACCATCTGGATTAGGTGTCATTGTAATGTAGCCATCATCTCGCATCAATCGTCTGTTGTAACCAATTTGTACCGGTGCGCGTCCGACACATAATGTCGCAGGTTCAAGAGAATCCACTGCCTTTTTCACCAGTTCAGCAAGGCAAAACAATAACCATACCTCAGATTCTTCACTAATCCATCTGCCATCAACACCCGGAGCATTGTGGGTATGACTGCAGTTGATAATTATGTGTTCAGAAGGAATATTGGTTACTTGTTCAATGGCATCCAAGAGAACTTGATTATATCGCAAGGGAAATTGTCCAAAGTCAACAGTAACAATAGCAAGTTGTATGCTATTGTCTGAAAACACCAATGCACGTGCGTATAATTCCGCATATACATCTGGATTGTCTTTGATGGATGTGATCTTTGTTTCTGCAGCACCTGCATATAATTGTGTCTTCAAGAACTGCTCCTTAAATAACGCCAGTTTGATAATAAAAATCGTCAGTTCGATAAACAGAATTTTGTACTGAAGATAGTCTTTGTAGCACAAACTTTCCAGTTTGTGCACTCTGGTGTTAACTAAAAGTTCGGGTTACAATGTGTCTTATCAAACTCACGTTAAATATCAATTATTACCCCAAATCCGTAAGTTGAGGCATTACCTCATTCTGAAGGAGTTCCATAGAATGAAGCCACTGTTCTTTCGGTTCCCATTCGTGTCCCATAGCCAATAAAACACCAAAACCACCAACATCATCATAGAGTTGACGTAGACGATTGGCAACATGGTCAGGACTACCCACAATCCAAAGCGTATCCAATAAGTTCTCCAGACAGGATTCTACATCTGGAATATCATCGTTCATCTTGAATCTTTCCCATCCCCACAAACGGAACCAGTAATCGCGGAAATCTCGACCAAGTGTCCCTTCAATTGCTTCTTTACGTGCTTGTTCATTTGTATCTGCCACATAGACTTCACGGGCAATCCGCCATGTAGATCGAGATGGATTCTCACCAGTCTTTTCTGCTCCTTCTTCAACTGCGTCCCAATGCGTTTTGATGACAGAAACAGGAGCGAGATTAATGCTCATCGGTATCCATCCACGTTCCCCCGCAAGAATGAGTGTATCCGACTTCATCGATGATCCTGCCAAGGCAATCGGTGGATGCGGTTTTTGGTACGGTTTCATGTGTATACTTACGATATCTGGATGTCCATCAGGGATTTTAAACTCCCAAAAATCACTTTTATAATGTCCTGGTTCGGGGTCTGTCCATATTTTTAGAACAGCATCAATTCCTTCACGTGTCGCCTTCCTTCTATCCTCTCCTGCCATAAACATCTCTGCATCACTCGGTGTGGAACTTGATCCGACTCCCCAATGAAACCGTCCATGGGCAAGGTGGTCTAATTGGGCAATACGATGCGCAACCACTGCGGGATTGTGAATAGGCATGCACGTTATTCCTGTGCCAAAAGTAATATTCTCTGTCATTGCAAGTGCCTTGGCAATAAAAAGGTCAGGAGAAGGAATGTTCTCCCAGGTGAAGGTAAAGTGTTCCCCAACATAGGCTTCCTTGTAACCCAATTTGTCAAGGACTACCATCTGTTCGAGATCGTCATCAAGTGTTTTTGTAGTGTCACTCCCTGGGGGATGTAATGGCATTGTGAAAAAACCGAGTTCCATGAAATTACTCCTTTTTGGAGTTTAAACAAACAGAGTAAAAATAAACTCCCAGTCTATATTCCTTTAGGTATGGTTATGTTTGTTGAAACAGTTTTGTCTGACAGTTATTTTGAGGAATACTTCTATAGTTTGACAAGATAGAAGGAATCTGTTATTGTTTTCACAAGTCTATAGAATACTATGGACAGATTATCATAATACTATATTTTATTCAAGGATTTCATATAGAAGGAATACACATAAAATGAGCAGAAGACATTTCATTTTTATAATAATTATTCTTGTCGCTCTAAGTATATCGTTATCAGGGTGCGAAAAAATAGAACAGGTTATACAACCAGGAACAACTATAACAACTCTGAAAATAGGCGTAATTCAACCAGGGCATAGTTACACTACTTTTAGTCAAGGAGTAGAAACCGCCCGACTACAAATTAATAATAAGGGTGGTGTCCTTGGAATGCCAGTAGAATTCATTTATCGAAATAATCAACCTGCTGAAGACGAACCAACACCAGAAGCAAGTATAGCTGCCGCAAAAGAATTGATTGAGAAAGAACAAGTGTTTTCAATACTCGGTCCAGTTCGTTCTACTATGGCTGTTGAAGTGGGTCCAATTGCACAACAATCACAACGACTCATGCTTCCAGGTTCAAGCGGATCACAAGTGCCTGCTATTGGAGACTATATTTTTCTAATAACAGTTCCAAACCCTTTTCAAGGAACAGTAATGGCTAATTTTGCATTTAACACAATTGCTGAGAAACTTGGACTTGAAGAAATAACTGCAGCGACAATCTATGAGACAGGAGACGCATACTCGACAGATCTTGTCAGTGCATTTGACACAGCTTTTCAAGATGAAGGGGGTCGAATTGTTTACAGAGGAAGTTATACAGAAGGTGCAACCAGTTTCAACCCCCTCATAACAGAGATACAGACTGCAGCACCCGATGTTATCTTCTGTCCCGGTTCTCAACCAGAAGTCCCAATACTGATTAGTGAAGCACGGAAAATCGGTATCACAGCAACCTTCCTCGGTGGCAGTGCATGGGATGATAGGGAACGATTCCTTAGTGTGCTGGAAGATAGTAGTGTGTTGGATGGGAGTTATTACCCAACAAATTTCTCCACAGTATCACAAGATACATCCGTGCAGGAATTTGTAAATGGATATATGGATCTATATAATACACCCCCAGATGGTATTGCTGCCTCAGGCTATGACGCAATGCGTCTTTTAGCACAAGCAATAGAGAGAGCAGGTTCACTCGAACCTCTTACTGTTCGAGATGAATATGCATCTGTGAAAAATTATAAGGGGGCCACAACCATCTCACACTATGATGACAATCGCCATCCCGTAAAAAGTCTTGTAATCCAGAAAATACAAAATGGGACAGTTCAATACTACAAAGTTGTAGAACCGTAATATGTTGGAAGGGATAAATCACCTTGGCACATCCAAAACATTTTGATTGATCTGGATGGAACTCTTAATTCCAACACCATATTATAAAAGAAATATAGGAGACACTCTTATGCCAGAACAACTCATTCAAATCGGAGTCGTTGGATGTGGATGGGCAGGTCGTCAAGCAATCGCTTCTGCTAATGCCACTTCTCGGCTAACCGTCATCGCAATTGCAGAACGTGATCCTACCCGTAGAGAAGAAGCAGGAGATGAACATTCTGTACCAAATCGATATGCGGATTATAAAGAACTTCTTAATGATTCGGCTGTCGAGGCTGTTTATCTTGCCACCTCTCCAGATGTTAGGCTACCGCAAGTCTTGGATACACTTGCTGCAGGCAAGCATGTGTTAGTACAAAAACCACATGCACTCCGAGCTCCTGAGATATTAGAGATGCAAGAAGCGGCTCAAAAAGCTGAAAAAACGCTTCAATTCTGTTATTTTATGCGACATTTTCCAATTAACCGTCAAATACGAAATGCAATAGCAAATGGGGCAATTGGTGAGCCATACCATGCACGCGTTTTTGGGAAATTCAATTTCTTACCACCACTTGATACAAACAATCGGTGGTTACATGTATATGGACAGAAGGGCGGTTCATTAGGACAACACTTCTCACATGAACTCAACTTAACATGGTGGTGGATGGGATGTCCAAAACCGGAGTGGGCATTCGGTGTCAAGCATGTCCTCTATCCAAAGTATGATGGACCAGAAGGTGCAGCAGAAGATTACTTTTCTGGTATCCTCGGATGTGAAGGTGGAAAAACAATTCAGATTGATTGTACACGGATGGGGCATACAGAATCAAGAGATATTGTAGAATTCTACGGTACAACAGGGGCAATAACGAACAGTGGAATCTCTCGTTTCAAAGATGGGGAATATGTGCGAGAGACGATTGAGGAACAGAATGAAATTGATCATGGGGAGATACCTGAAGATGTGCCTGTATTTTTCTATGAACTCAACCATTTTGCTATGGCAATTGCAGGTAACGTTGAACCGGATGTTTCTGCAGAAAACGCTTATACCTATATGAAGATATTGGATGCCTTCTATGATAGTGCTAAGAGCGGTGAGAAGGTTTATATTCACGCGTAGAAGCAATTTGGCATTGCACTTATCTTCTTCAACTTTGCAAGGTATTTGTGAATGATGATTCTTTCTCATTCGGAGTGAAAATTGACGGATCATTAAACCGGAAGACTACCGCTCCGCTGAAGTTTTCGCTCAATGAGTCGGTAGCATTCATCTACGAAGCTTATTGTTTTTTCAAATACGCGATGGCAAAAAACAATCACCTCCCTGTCCTCGCGAGGGGAATTATTAGGAAAAAACGACTCTTCCAAATACAAATTAGGATTAGGTGGAGAACCCAAGAGGGTAAATTGAGGTGGGAAATCTATCACTTCCTTTATCTGGTCATGCATTAATTGGTTTCTAATCTCTTTGGCAATATTAAAAGGGGATCCCTTTTTGTCTATTACATCCTTTTTGTTTTTCCGGTTTACTGCGTGGAACCTACGTAGGTGGAGGGTTAAGTGCTCTCGCCGCACTTTCTTTTCTAATCCTTGACGTACATGAGAACTGGAATAAGGGTTGTCGTACAAGATTAAGTCGTAAACAATATTGATAACCTTGGCTACACAATCCTCAGAGCCAACTAAATTGGAAAAAAATCCATTCAGTAGAATGAAAACAACCAATGGGAAAGCATCGGGGTTCAATAAGTCAATCTGAACATGTAGGTCAATATCAGAGAAATTAATCAACGGTTTTTGCTCTTCAGACAAAGAGGATTGCTTTTCCAGATAAGGTGCATGGTTCATGTTTTCTATTGCATCAAGATAAAACTTTGCAGCACTAAGCCGTTGTCGGATTGTAGGAATCAACTTCTGAATTTCAGATTCAGCCTCTTGTGCTGTTAACTTTGAGCCAGAACTTTGCCCAGCTGATGCTGTTAAAGCTACAGAGTCATGAATTTCGCTCTTTGCAAAAAGCACTTTGATTTCCTGCATAAGGCTTACTTCGTGAATTGGATATATCATGCCTCGCCTTCAAGAAACTCTTCATCTTCCTGCAATTGTTTTTCAATATCTTGCTCTGTCATTTTTATCAGATATTTGGCAAATTCTGCAAAAATCAAGGATTGCGTTTTGTCTTTCAATGCTTTGAGGTCTTCAATTTGTTTCGCAAGATGTGGTGCCGGATCACCGAAGTTTCTTGAGTAAACTCCCGAAAAAAGCGCAGCAGTGATTCCGCTTTTTACCTGTTTGTCGCCTTCACTTTTTATCACAAGCGACTCTGAAAGGGAATAAAAGACTGCGTCTGCGTCAAATCCCCTCATCAGATAAGCGGCTTCCCTCATCAGTTCTAAATTTTCTGATTCTATCCACTCCTCAAAGAGTTTTCGCATTGCGGAATTAATTTTAATTTCATCACTGCGCGGGTTGTTTCCACTGAGCATAGAGGTAAGCAGGTTGGGAGCCTCAAATTTCAGGAGGTTTGAGGACGTAAGAACCCAATCTCTTACGCACCGCAAAGCCGACACCGCGTTTTCATCATTCCAATCCACACCCTCAAACAGATAGTGTGGTCGATGCGGAAGTGCGTCAAACTTAAACCACTCAGATGGATGATCCGAAATTGAATCGTAGCGTTTAGATTCGTTTTCTTTGTAAGTAATTCGCTTCTCAAAAAATTCGATGACCCAGATCGGATCGTGCCTGAAGATAGCCTGAAGTGCTTGTTCAGCGTCAGAATCAATGCGTTCTAAACGGACACAATTAAGCATCACCTGCTTATATTTTTTTAAGTGGTTTTGTGGCGAGAATTTAAGGTCTTTGCTGGTGAGGGAATGTATGACTTGCCTCGTAACCATCTGTGATTCATCACTTGATAGTTCTACCAAAATCTCAAGGACAATTTGCGCGTCTACACCATAGAAATTGGGAAGGCTTTCGGCTATATATTGCCGCAATTGCGAGTCTGGCGTTTTAGACAATTGATCTAAAATGGACAGATCTTCTTTTCCGATACATCCATCCGTTTTACTTCGCCAGAGATAACTTCTTGCAACAATGCGTTTGGCAAAGATGGTATTCTGATCCAAAAGACGGTGAGTTGCCTCGCTTCCTTTATCCTTGTTAGTGTAGCGTATACCACTCAGCAGTCCAGATGCACAATGCGATTCCTCTGTCTGCCAATCAACAATGTGGTCCAATAAATCAGAACCGTAGGAGGGGTTAAATTCTCCGATAGAATGAAGCAGTGCTGTCGCCCTTCCCGGTATCCACCCTTTTTCTGCCCAGATGCTGTTTCTGATACTGCGATGCTCCTTGTCTCTTTCAGCAATCTGTATACATTCTTGCATTAATTTTGAGAGTTGGAGAGGTGTGAATTTCTTAATGTGCTTTTTCAAAAACACTTGGGTTTGCTCAGCATTCTCCGTCATTTTCCAGTCTTGGAATTTTCCAGTCAATTGACGATAAAAAAGATACTTCTCATAATTTTCATGTTCACGCAATTTAGAAAGTAATTCTTCTGCTCTCTCTTTTGGGAAACCTTCTAAATAGGTATTCTCTGCGTATCCGTGCAGGCACTGATCTATCGCGTTCAGAACAGTAAAGTCGGTCTCCTTTGCGGTTTGATCAGCTAATATGTTGAAGAGTCGTGTCTGTTCCTTTTGTAATAAAGCTTGGTCTTTTTTTGAGATTCCCTTTCGAAATGGACTTTCCAAAGGATTAATCGCGCTGCTCATAGAGTCTATCGCCTTCGCTCTGACGGTACTATGTTGGGACGTTCTCAGGCAATACTCAATTAGGTCGTTCGCCTTTGCTCTGAGGTGGATTAATTCAGGTGTATATGTTAAATGGTGCCAACCGAATTTCAAACCACCACCTTCACTGACAGTTTCACTGAAGTCCAGCACGAGAAGTGTATCAAGTGCGTTGAGTAGAGCTATGCTTAATTCCGGTTTATCTTCCGTTTTCCACTCCTCAAACACTTCAAGTGCTTTCATTTGGAATGCGCTCGGTTTGTTCGTTTGGAAACCTGTCATCCTTTTCAACAATTCTTGTGGCGAGTCGTGATTGGGAAGTTCCAAATCTCCCATCATAAGGAGTTTCCGGACTACTTCCAGCGTTTTCATAAATCCAGAGAGCGTATTGACTGTTTTCTGTGCTTCTTTGGCAATTTTCCTTACTAAATCTAAATGGGTTTGCTTAGATACCCATCCGGTATAATGTCTCACAGAGGTTTTACTGTTCGGATTACCCAAGATAATATTGAAAATCTCAATTGCATCATCTGGACGAAAATAACTGATACCTTCCATCTGTTCCAGAGTATCCATCCGGACAAAATTATCACCTTCCTGTACTCGGGTTTTCAGAGAATCAACGTGTTCATCAAGCAGGCTTTTTTCACCAGCAATGTTTTCGACGCGAGCAAGATTGATGACCACTTTGACAGGGAAAAGTGGTAAAAATTCCTTCATCAGGCTTTTGTGAAAAGAAGATGGTCTACCATTGGACAGAAAACATGCTTTCTGTAAAATATAGTCACTGAGTGCATCAGGAAAGACACGCTGTTTTCGCCCAATTTGAACAAGCAAACCGTACCTTATCAAATCATCTCGGTACTGCTCTATCTTATAAGATTCCATACTTAAAATCTCAGCCAATTTTTCGCATATTTGATTATCTTCAGCATCGATCAACCCAATTCCACTGAGCCAATCCAGCAATTCCCGATGTCGCTTGTCAGATTCTGGCAGATGTTGACTAAAGATGTCGTTTAGATAGGCCTCAAAGGTGAGTTCAATTCGTTTATCATGTGTTATTTGGTTGCTTAGATGAACTTTCTGCTTGAACAGATGTATCACCATAACAGCAAGCAGCGGTGTATCTCGCCCGATCTGTGCTAATCCTGCTAATTGAGATCCATCAGGTATATGTGTATACTTACGGATAAATTCCTTCGTTTTCTCCAGAGGGAGTTTCGAAATTTCAAGTTCATCGGCCGCGTTATCAGGTAAGGCCTTTAGAAAACTACTCTCTAAAAACGTTTTAAACGGCTTCCGAGTTATGAGAGCTGCTTTGGATTCGCTGTATCCGGGACTATTCAACAGTATTCTGATGCCCCCAAGATGGTCAATAAAGTCATGTGCATCATCTACAAAAAAGATATATTTACGATTGGGTGGAATGTCAGCTAAGGCACTTTCAAAACTGTCCCCCGCCATCTGAACAAAGAGTGGTTCATAATCTGTGTGATCGCGTTCTATTACCTTTGCAAACTCAATAGCAAGCTTCGTTTTTCCAATGCCACCGCTGCCGTATAGCATGAGGAGTCTTTTTTCTGGGGCCTGAACGAAGGTTTGAAATTGACTAATCTCATCCTCGCGTCCGAAGGTTTCATAGTCGTATCTTAACAGTTGATGTTCACCGGCAATTTGATTTCGGAACATATCCTGCCAAGAAAGGAACACAGGTAGATGGGGATCTCGGAATGAGTTTAAGAGGTATGGAAACGCATCGGTCATTGTGATGAGGTCTTCTGCGTCCCAACAGGTCAACGAAAAAGTGTATCCTTTCTCATTTTTAATGTCCTCAAATTTACGCTTGTTTCCTACAGTAAGCGGGATACTGGTCATAAGAACGTAGTGATCACAATCCAACGCATTGGCTTTGTCAAGTTCACCTTTTTTACGTTTACCGCCTTTCATTTGGGTAATGAGTTGGCTGCGCGCACGTCCTTTATCCATTGTGGGGTCAAAGAATTTGTATTGGAAAACCCAGGTACCCTCTTTATCCTTATAAACGCCGGTGTAGTCTGCATCAATACCGCTATCAGCTCCTGCTGCATCGTAAACTTTTACGAAGGGAGACACTTCCTTTTTTAGGAATAGATTGCAAAATCGATCAAAGTCATCCTGTGATTTTATATAGTCTGATAGTACTTTTTTCATCGGGGGTACCTCACAATGCCAGCAGAGAGTGACATGGTAAAACAAATATATTTTCTCGAAAATAGACTCAGCACGCCAGCAATGCTTCTTAACAACATATTAACACACTTCAAGACAAAAGTAAATTCGTTTTGCTAATGAAGTTTAAAGATTTAATAACCTTTGACAAAAGTGGTTCCTTCTGATAAGTTAATGGCAAAACCGATGATAGATACCCTCAGCGGGAGACAGTTTTATGTACAAAAGTGCAATGTTAGGGTGCGGAGGACGCGCCCGAGGACATGCAAACGCATATCGCCATGTTAATGGTGGCAAACTCGCAGCTATCTGCGATATGAACCAAGAACTACTCAATAAATTCGGAGATGATTTTGATATCTCGTCCCGTTATACAGACTTGGACGAGATGCTTGAAAAAGAAAAACCGGATGTATTACACATCGTTACTGCCCCTGTACTTCGTGGTTCAAATGAACGTATTCGTTATTCCTTGATGAAACAAGCGTCTGACCATCGGGTGCCAGCAGCAATCATTGAAAAACCGATCGCGGTTGAGAGCGAGGATTGGAAACAGATCGCAGGATTAGCTGATGAGACTAAAACCAAATTTGTCGTCAATACACAACTCAATTTTCATCCAAAAAATCTCGAACTGAAACGTGATGTCGCGGATGGGAAGATTGGTGATATTAAGTTCATTGATGCCAGTGCAAGAAGCACACCTGTTGACCAAGGCCCACACGTCCTTCAGTTGGTTTCATCTTACATAGACAACTCACGACCTGAACGGCTTATGGGGCAGATTGCTGGCAGAGACCATCTGGAATCAGCACAACCCTCCCCTATGCATGCTGCCGCACAAGTCATATATCAAAATGGTCTACATGTATCTTTAGCATTTGGACAAGGTATGGGTACAATGGCATCCGATGATCAGGGCATTTATTGTCATAAACGTGTATTTGTAGTGGGAACAAAGGGTTTTGTACATTGGCGTTTTAGCAGTTGGGAACGTTCTACGCAGGATGGTGGCTACGAAGGTGGTCCACTCAGCTATGGGGAACAGGATGTACTCGCACAAGGAAACCTTACTGAGGCAGTCTTTGATTGGCTTGATGATGAGAAAAAGGAACATCCAACACATCTAAAACAATCACTTGCTGAGTTCAATCTGTTATTGGGAATGTATTACAGCGGAATTACAAATGAAATGATTGATCTTCCATTTGATCCTCCAGACGGATTAATGGACATGCTTAGAGAAAAATTGTAAAACGAGTTAAAATCATTCAACACTTAGAAATAGTGGTAGCAGCGAACATTTATGTTACTAACGCTATTTGTTATATACTTTCGGCAAAGGAGACATATTCATGTATAAAAGTGCATTTTTAGGGTGTGGTGGACGGGCACGTGCCCACGCGAGTGCTTACAGGTTCGTAAAGGGTGGGAAAATCGGTGCCATCTGTGATATGAACGAGGAATTACTCAATAAATTCGGGGATGACTTTGATGTATCCGCACGATATACTGATTTCGATGAGATGCTTGAAAAAGAGAAACCGGATTTACTCCATATTGTCACGGCACCAGTCTTACGCGGTACAAATCAACGGATCCGTTATTCCCTGATGAAACAAGCATCAGACCATAATGTGCCTGCCGCTATTGTGGAAAAACCCATTGCTGTAGAAAGTGAGGACTGGAAGCAGATCGCAGGATTGGCTGAAGAGACAAATACGAAGTTTATTGTTAACACACAGCTTAATTTCCATCCCAAAAACTTGGAATTAAAACAAGATGTTGCAGATGGTAAGATTGGGGATATTAAGTTTATTGATGCCAGTGCAAGAAGCACACCTGTTGACCAAGCACCTCATGTATTGCAACTGGTATCCTCATATATTGACAACTCACGTCCTGTCCGGGTGTTAGGTCAAATTTCAGGAAAAGAACAGTTAGATTCAGCACAACCTTCTCCGATGCATGCTGCCGCCCAAGCGATATATGATAACGGTCTTCATGTTTCACTTGCCTTTGGGACAGGTATGGGAACATTGGCTTCTGAGGGTGGAGGTACTGTGACACATAAACGTGTATTTGTTGTGGGAACAAAAGGATTTGTTCATTGGCGTTTTAGCAGTTGGGAACGATTCACACATGATGGCGGTTATGAGGGTGGACCACTCAACTATGGTGAACAGGATATTCAGGCACAGGGTAACCTAACAGAAGCAGCCTTTGACTGGCTTGATGATGAAAACAACGTACATCCAACCCATCTCAAACAATCTCTCGCTGAATTCAATCTACTGTTGGGTATATACTATAGCGGTATAACTAACGAAATTATCGATCTTCCATTTGATCCTCCAGATGGTTTAATGGGATCTCTCAAAGAGAAATTGTAAATTGATAAGTGGCGTAGTGATAGGTACAAAGTCTGCCACTACGCTAATTACTCTGTAATCTGAAATCCAACAAATTTACCAATGTATATACTCCAAAAAGCATTGATGTTGCCAGCAAACCATGATAGATATTATTTCGGAGGAAACCATGCATCAATCTTCAGTTGTTGAATATGTCGCACCCCAAGCACGCGAACAAGGTGCACAAGAGATGGCACGCGAGTATATCCTGGAGTTGCTTAACAATCGTCTTGAAAACGATGATGTAAAAGATTTTGAATCTGCATTGTCGGCGATCTCTGATTTAGAAAGACTAAAAGAAGTATTTCAGATTGCATTGAAAGTGGAAAGTCTGGAGGATTTCAGAAAGGTGTTAGAAAAGAATCAGGAGTAAGAGAATAATCGTAATTTGACTTTACATTCATTAGTCCTACTTGAAACATGATTCCAAAGGGGACATTACTGTGTATAAAACAGCGATGTTAGGGTGCGGCGGACGGGCACGCGGACATGCTGACGCTTATCGTTT
Organism: Candidatus Poribacteria bacterium; assembly: GCA_965205025.1. GTDB lineage: Bacteria > Poribacteria > WGA-4E > WGA-4E > WGA-3G > MSPOR6. Next base: position 30,334 of record CBDBFU010000024.1, on the reverse strand, counting down.
GGTAAAAAATGGTAAACTTTCAGCAATATGTGATATGAATGAAGAATTACTGAGGAATTTCGGCAAGGACTTCGGTATTTCTTCCATGTATACCGATTTGGATCAGATGCTTGAAAAAGAGAAACCGGATGTCCTCCACATCGTCACAACTCCCGTCGTTCCGAGTACCAAAGAACGTATCCGGTATCCGTTAATGAAGCAGGCTGCCAATCACGGCGTACCAGCGGTGGTGGTTGAAAAACCTCTCGCTATTGAAGGTGAGGATTGGAAGCAAATTGCAGGGTTAGAAGAAGAGACAAAAACGAAATTTGTTGTCAACACACAACTCGAATTCCATCCGACAAATCTTGAGTTAAAAAGGGATGTTATTGAAGGACGGATCGGCGATATTAGATTTATTGATGCCAGTGCACGGAGTAGAGCATCCGAACAAGGAGGACATATAATTCAATTGGTGTCATCCTACATTGGCAACTCACACCCAATACGGATTCTTGGACAAATCTCTGGAACAGAGAATGTAAATTCTGCTCCTGGACATCCGGGTCCATTGAACGCAGTCGGACATGTTTTATATGAGAACGGTGTCCACGTGTCCCTTGCATTTGGATCAGAGTTCGGACAAATCGTTTCTGATGATCCGGGTGTCTACGGACACAAACGTGTATTTGTTGTGGGAACAAAAGGCTTCGTGCATTGGCGTTTCAGCAGTTGGGAACGTTCAACATTGAGTGGAGGGTATGAGGGCGGTACGCTTAACTATGGAGAACAAGATGTCGTCGCACAGGCAAACTTCACCGAAGCCATTTTTGATTGGTTAGATGATGAAACCAAGGTACATCCGACGCATCTCAAACAGTCCCTTGTTGAGTCAAACCTTATCTTAGGAATGTATTACAGCGGGATAACAAATCAGATTATTGATCTGCCGTTTGAACCCCCCGATGGATTATTGGATAATTTGAGAGAAATTGTAATTAAAAAGCATTTTGTGTTGTAGGTAAAGGTTTCACCTTTGCCTATTCTACCTTCTGGTGCGCTGCTGGCGTACTATTTTAATTGACATTAGAGGAGATACTTCATGTATAAAACAGCGATGTTAGGGTGCGGTGGACGGGCACGCGCACATGCTGATGCATATCGTTTCGTTAAAAACGGTAAACTCTCAGCAATCTGCGATATGAATGAAGATTTACTGACAAGCTTTGGCGAGGACTTTGGTGTTGCTTCACGATACACTGATCTGGATGAGATGCTTGAAAAGGAAAAACCTGATGTCCTCCACATTGTCACGGCACCAGTATTACGCGGTACAAATCAACGGATCCGTTATTCTTTGATGAAACAAGCATCCGACCATAAGGTGCCAGCTGCAATCGTAGAGAAACCTATTGCTGTTGAAACTGAAGATTGGAAGCAGCTTGCAGGTTTAGCAGAGGAAACAAAAACTAAGTTCGTCGTAAACACACAGCTGAACTTTCATCCACAGAATCTCGAATTGAAGAAGGATGTCGCAGAAGGCAGAATAGGAGAGATTAAGTTTATTGATGCCAGTGCACGGAGTACACCAGTAGATCAAGCACCTCATGTGTTGCAACTTGTTTCGTCCTACATTGACAACTCACGTCCTACACGTGTATTGGGACAGATTTCTGGAGGCCAAGATCTGGATTCTACGCAACCTTCACCCATGCATGCTGCTGCACAGGTAATATATGCGAACGGTCTACATGTCTCTCTGGCATTCGGAGCAAGTATAGGTCAGAAAGTGCCTAAAGAACCGGATATGGGAAATCACACACACAAACGCGTCTTTGTCATAGGGACAAAAGGGTTTGTACACTGGCGATTTAGCAGTTGGGAACGTTCAACACAAGATGGTGGTTACGAGAGTGGTCCACTCGATTATGGTGAGCAGGATGTCATCGCACAAGGAAATCTCACTGAAGCTGTTTTCGATTGGCTTGATGATGAGAAGAACGTACATCCCACACATCTCAAGCAATCCCTCGCTGAATTCAATCTGCTCCTTGGCATTTATTATAGCGGGGTCTCAAATGAGATAATAGAACTACCGTTTGAACCACCTGATGGAATTATTGACATACTACGTGAGAAATTATAACTGCTGACAAGTCTTTTCCTGTTGGCATACATCCATTTTCATGAAATTGATACACTAATTTAGGAGACATTTCTATGTATAAAACAGCGATGTTAGGATGTGGTGGAAGAGCACACGCACATGCTGATGCGTATCGCTTTGTAAAAAACGGTAAACTCTCAGCAGTTTGTGATATGAATAAAGAATTACTCAATAGGTTTGGAGACGATTTTGGAATATCTGCACGTTATACAGACTTACAGGAGATGCTTGAAAAAGAAAAACCTGATGTTCTTCATATTGTTACTGCTCCTGTCTTACGTGGTAGTAACGAACGGATACGTTATCCACTAATGAAACAAGCATCCGACGCTGGTGTTCCGGCAGCGATTGTCGAAAAACCTATTGCTGTTGAAAGTGAAGATTGGAGACAAATTGCAGGATTAGCTGAAGAGACGAAAACTAAGTTTGTGGTGAACACACAGCTGAACTTTCACCCACAAAATCTCGAACTAAAGAAGGATGTGGCTGAAGGAAGAATTGGTGAGATAAAATTCATTGATGCCAGTGCAAGAAGCACACCCGTTGACCAAGGTCCACACGTCCTTCAGTTGGTATCATCCTACATAGATAATTCACGTCCTGTACGGGTACTCGGACAGGTTTCTGGTGGTGCTCAATTAGATTCAGCTCAACCGTCTCCACAATATGCTGCAGCCAGAGTTCAGTATGAGAACGGACTCCACGTTTCTGTTGCCTTCGGAACAGCCATTGCACCATCTGCTTCAGAGGATCAGACAGTTTTCTTCCACAAACGCGTTTTCGTTATCGGTACCGATGGATTTGTACATTGGCGTTTTAGTAGTTGGGAACGTTCCACACGAGAGGGTGGGTATGAAGGTGGTCCACTCAGCTATGGTGAGCAAGATGTTATCGCACAAGGTAACCTTACTGAGGCCGTTTTTGATTGGCTTGACGATGAAAACAACGTACATCCGACCCATCTAAAACAGTCGCTTGCAGAATTCAACCTACTATTAGGAATCTATTATAGTGGTATTACGAATGAGGTAATAGAACTACCCTTCGATCCCCCAGATGGATTGATGGATATGCTTAGAGAACGTTTGTAAATATCCAACTTATAGCGATTTACTTGCAGTGATAAATACTCTGATTTAAGAAAATACAATTAAAATATAAAAGCCTTCGACATTCAATGTCGAAGGCTTTTGTAATAGAAACTATACGATTATCGAGTATTCTTTAATGAACCCCAAGTGGTAGCCAATTTTGCTTTTGGATCCACAGGTGTGGCAGCGCTTGGAACAGCTTCAAGAGCGCTGAACATTGCGTTGAGATCACCTTTACCAGTATCACCATTCCCCGCAAAATTGAAATCCAGTGTGCCATCAGAAACCTCTATAGCGTCATAATTCTTTATATCAATCTCATGACGACCAGGTGTTACATAAAGTGGTTCCACAATCTCATCTTCTATAATTATATCAAATCCGCGATTGTTAGGCGACCAGTGTTCACCAACAAGATATGTCACATCAAAATGACCATTACCAGTCTTGAATTGATACTTCACAGTCGCTGGAAATGCTGCCCAACTTACAGCGTAGAAAAGTTCTGCATCGTATCCTGCCTCTTCAGCCTGTGCTTGTGCGTCAGCAGTTAATTCCTTGACTTCTGCAGTACGGGGAGCAGCTTCAATCCATCCACCCCAAGATTGGTCAGTCTGTTGTGCACCGCGCCACACACGACCTTTCGAATCGGTGTAATCATCTGTCTTACCACCCCAAACTCGAAATTCTTCTGCTGATAATAGACACGGTACTACGAAAACACCCATAAAAAGTATGAGTGTTATAATACTTAATGACTTCATATATCCTCCGTTACATTTAGTCTCGACGGTTGTCCTTGAGAGTGCCCCAAGTTGTGGTTAATTTCTGTTTCGGATCAACTGCTAATTGTGAGGGAACTACTTCAATTCCACTAAACATCGCATTGAGATCACCCTTACCAGTCTTGGCGTTACCTGCAAATACAAGACTCATCACAGTATCCTTAACCTCAATTGCTTCATATCTTTTAATATCAATCTCATCCTTACCTGGCGTGACGTAGAGTGCTTCAACAACCTCTTCTTCAATTATAATATCAAAACCTCGATTGTTTGGAGACCAATGTTCACCAACCAGATAGGTTACATCAAAAACACCTTTTCCTGTATTTAAATCAACCTTAACGACATCGGGAAATGCTGCCCAACTCACAGCATAGAATAGGTCTTCGTCATAGCCTTCATCCTTAGCTAATTTCTTAGCATCAGCTGTGAGAGTTCTCACTTCTGCTGTTCGAGGCAGCTTCTCAATCCAACCACCCCATTCCTGTTTTTCTTTTTGACCACCATACCAAACGCGACCGTCTGAATCCGTAAAATCATTGGCTTTACCGCCCCATACACGGATCTCTTTTTTGGCTGGTATCCCATCAAGAACAAATCCTGCCGCAAATACCAGACATAAAATTATTAAGAAATATCGTTTCATTGTTTCCTCCATGACTACAGTCATCAAACAATTATGTGTAATCAACCAAAGGAATATCCTATGGTTTTGTGCTAATTATACGGGATTTTAAATTAAAATTCAATTTATTATACTTATTATCTGTTCTACAGACAACCTCAAAACTATTACATTCCTTCAGTTCCGTTTCTCCATCACTACAAACTTTTGATTGACTGGGATATTTTGCAACGTCTGTACAATTCCACTTGACCATTGAATAATTATCTTATCAACTATGTTGTGGTTTCCAAGACCAAATTCCACCTCTGAACTATTCTGGGACAGGTAACTACTCCCAGCGATAACCTCACGAATTTGCTCAGTATCACCAGTTATGACTTTAATACGCGTTCCAATTCCATCACGATTACTTACAACACCAACCGTACGGATATGAATCCAGTTGTGTTTGTTTCCACTATCATTACGAAGGAGTCTCGGTTTTTCTCCGCTGTTAACAACAAACAGGTCTACATCACCATCTCCATCATAATCTGCAGCGGCAACACCTCTACCAACACCTGGAGAATCCAATTCTGTAAGACCTACTTGATCAGAAATATCTGTAAATGTCCCATCTCCATTATTGCGTAAAAGTATATCGGGTTGTCCATGATTTTCCCATGTTGCCGGATCAATGTGTCCAGCCGAGAAAAACAGATCTAAATCTGTATCGTTATCCATATCAAAGAATACAGTTCCCCAACATGTTTTCCCAAGTCCAGATTCAAAAATACCACTACGTGCAGAAACATCTGTGAAAGTGCCATCTCCATTATTTCTATAGAGGACATTGTTTTCATCAAGCCAATTTGTTACAAACAGATCTAACACACCGTCATTGTCATAATCACCCCAAGCAATCCCCATGCCTCCGCGGATATCCCCGGTCCGACTTCTTGCATCCGGTTGATTGGTATTCATAAATGTCATCTCACCATCATTACGATAGAGGATATTTTGATCACTATCGTTTGCAAGGTAAATATCTAAATCACCATCATCATCATAATCTGCTGCTGCAACACCGAGGGTTAAATGAAATCCACCGTTTATCTTTGAGACATTAGTTACATCGATAAATTCTCCATCCCCTTTGTTGAGATAGAATACATTATTTTGCCCGAAAAAATCGTATGGAAAGAAGACTTCATCCCCTTGGGGAACTTTAGTATATTCAATATAGTTTCCAATATAAAGTTCCAGAAAACCGTCATTATTATAATCTCCCCAGGAAATTCCTGAACCGAATCCCGTATGTCCAATGCCTCCTGCTCCTGATGTGAACCGTTTGAATGTCCCATCTCCTTTGTTTAGATAGAATACATTCGCTTTATAGTTTGTAACATATAGATCCTTATCACCATCATTGTCATAGTCAGCAAAAGCACATCCCATACCCCATCCAGTATCCCCAACACCTGCTACATCTGTCACATCGGTAAATGTTCCATCTCCGTTGTTCTGATAGAGTGTATTTTTTGGTAGAATTGTGTCTGGTTCAGGTCTAACTGCTGTGCTATTTACGATATAAAGATCTAATGTACCATTGTTATCATAGTCACACCATGCTGCACCTGAGCCAACAAGCGCGGGAACTACACGTAAATCAATGCCACCTGCATGTTTAAATTGGATACCTGCTTCCTCAGTAACATCTACAAACTTTATCTCCGCTGTAGTGCTATTCAGATAGAATACAATACTTAGAATTATAAATAGTAATGGGACTGAAAAATGCTTGTATTTCATGTGTCTGGTTCATTTCAGTATATAGGTTTACAAGGTTATTTTAGCGTATCATATCTGGGAATTATAATCAATCCTGAGACAATGATCGGGTGTGTAAAGTTTATGGCATTAATTTACTTAATATAAACTGTATCAAATTCAAATTTCACACTTTTTCCATAAGACTTAAAATAAAATGAAGAAAACATAAACATATAACAACTAAGATACATATATCACAATAACATAAAATAAATTAAATATATTTGTCAAAATGCAAATAAAATGATACAATACTATATCGTTCAATAATTGTAAACTAAAGCTAACACATTACTTGCAAGGTACGAATTATTATTTCTGGCGTGAAAGTGTAACTGTTTTCTAATTATTTAGGCTTCCAAACTTTATGCCATATTCAACCAAATCCACTATCTGGGAAATAGGAAAATCCATGTTAGAATTACAACGAAAACATTCAGAATTATCACCTCATCAGCAGATACAGAGGAAAATCAATAAGAATTCAACCGAATATTTTTTTAGTTTTTCAAATTTTAAAATTTTACACCTATTACTCAAATCCTTTGTCATCCCAATCCTCAACAGGGTTTTCGGCTCATTAAAAAATCATTTCTTAAAAAGCAACTCAAAAAACTTGAAAAACTTGAATAACTCAAAAAACTTAAAATTAGACCGACTTCAAACAAAACAGACTATCATACACACCAGAAAACTACAGTGTATCTCATTACTACGAATCATCCATACAGATATAATTCTCTTTATAGAATTGGTGTTTCCCCATCCGTTGGTTCAAAATATAGCAAATGGTACGTACAAAGAATCCTCCGAATCTATGATTTATCGAATATATTCTAATACCATATCAAAATGGACGGTTATGATTTTTCACATTCATACGATCCCAAATGGATGGATTAAAAGAAAAGTAAAAGACACAAAATTCATCACCACTTTATAATTTTTACAAATTCTTGTAACCTTAAAAAAGTGGCTCTAAACCCACTGTAGTACTGACGAAAGAGGGGTTTTACCAATGTCACACCATGTGACAAAAAGTGTAACTTTATTCAACATATAGAAAACATAAATATAACTATTGTGAACAACTAAAAAACTAACAACTGTAAATTAATAACTACCAACTATAAGCTAATAACCCTATGAGCCGTGAGATTCATGCCAAAAACTTTACACACCCTTTCGAGAATTACAGTTTATTCTTCACTACTATAATTTTGACAATTCTATTTCAGGGGGGAACTAAGAATCTAATGATAAGTCTATTTTTTGGAGTTTTCTATATCAAAAATACCGTACTCCAGCGGAGTACTATGTCTATAGAAAACAATATCGGACAGTCTGGCACTCCAGCGGAATGCTATGTCCCAATACACTTCGTATGAAAAACAGATAAGTACTAAATACACACTTGAGTTATAATATAATTAACGTATGTGATTCACGGAAAATTGGTATAGTTAAAATTACAAACCCTTATAGAATAAGGCTTCGTAAAATTGCTCCGTGAAGGTTTCCGTGAAAGTGCTATCATATAAAAACGATAAATATTAACACTTTTGTCAAACACGGTATCCTTACATATAACATAACTTGGTATTATATCTCTCATTGAAAGTATGAATGCAGTTGTCATGGCAGGATTTAAGAAATTAAAACTTCATTTTTTACATCGAACGCAAGGAAAATAGTATCATAAAGAAGATATGATTAAAGCCATATTTTTTGATCTTGATGGAACACTCTGCGACTCAGATACAGCATGGAATTTAGCGGTTAGAGAGACATTTCAACATCTTCACAAGAAAGTGATGAATATAGCCGAAGATGCTCTCCTAAAGGCATGGCATAATGTTCATGAAACACTATTTCAGCGACTTGACGCAGGGAAATGTACAATGGCAGAGGTAAGAGATTCGCGTTTCCACTGTTTGTTCAACGAACTAAAATTACCTTCAAGTGAACTGGCAGAGGAACTGAATGATTTTCTAAGTATACGTTATATCACGAATCTGAAACTCTACAAAGATGTCACCGTCCTTAAGGAACTACCCACATTCCATGTTGGTATAATTACAAACGGAGCGCATGATGAACATACAGATAGTCAACTTTCTAAAGTCAACCAACTTGGACTAAAAGACCGTATACAGTCATTAACAATTTCCGATGAAATTGGTGTAAGGAAACCACATTCTAAAATCTTCAAAGTGGCTTGTGAAAGGGCGGGTGTCTTATTGAGAGAAGCAATTATGGTCGGTGATTCAATTGAAAATGATATTGTTGGTGCAAACCGAGTGAATATGACGAGTATACACATCCAGCGAAATTCAGACGGATTATTACCAAATATCCCGGATGGTCAACCTGATTATTCATTCTCAAATCTAAACGATATCTTACGCTATTTGACTATAAGATAATTGCTAATTATCTCGGAGGCAACTTCAGCTTTCGGATTATTTTGATACTGTGTATGATAAACAATTGCTATTCTACCACGATCCCCATCTCGGACAATGATCGGATCTGCTACAGTTGCTTCAGAATTTCCAGTATCAGATGCAAAGATCTTTTCTGCATACCATTCATCTTCGAATTGATCCAAAGGAAATGGTCTGTCAGATTCAAATCCTGTTAAACTTGGACATAAAGCTCCTGCTATTTCTGTAACAACCATATCTGTGTCGTGTGTATAGACATCAATCTCAATATCTTCAATGTCCATAAGGTTTTGTAATGCCCCGCGTTCATTTGCTTTGCCTTCTGTAGTGTTATATCCTAAATAATCCGCTTGACTCCAAATCGTATCACCATCAGTTGATTCAATCCAGTTTTCTACTATAGAACCGTCAGGCATTGCATTCCCTGCTGGATATATCGCTGCAGGTAAAACACCGTTAAGAATGCAGATATTTACTGAATTGTTTGCAGTTGTCTGGAGCATCCAGTCTCTTAAGGAATCCTCATTCCCAGTAATTCCTACTTGTATGCCTTTAGACTCTAATAATTCTTTCGTCAATTCTGCTTCAGTTCTTGCATTTTCAGCAGTTATCCACCATGTTTTACCAATAAAAATAAGAACATCCTCTGGTGATTCATACACTACCATTTCTGACGGTTCAATTTCTAATTCTACCGTATCTTTTATCTGTTGTGTCTTATTGCAGGCAAAGGTAAGGATACAACTTATGAGAACAATTACAATCAGCAATCTGTTTCTTGACATTTATAATTCTCCTGAAATATAACGAATATCAACTAATACCAGTTCTTATAGTTAAAGTCTCTTTAGTGTAGCATAAACTTCCGGTTTGTGCGGTATTTCAAGACACGCTGCTTAATTACTTTTCATGGGATAGACATTTATAGAAAGGGTATTATAACCGATACACACAAAGACTATTCTGCCAAGAGATAATTGATGATTATCTCCGCTGCAACAACACCTTTCGGATTATGTTTATGATGTGTTTGGTGAACCATCGCAAGTCTACCTCGATTCCCATCTTTGAGAATTAGTGGATCTGCCGATTTTGACTGTGTGTCCCCAGTATCGCTGGCAAAAATCTTTTCAGGATACCACTCACCACCAAGTTGTTCTAAGGGAAATGGTCTGTCAGATTTAAACATCACTAAACTCGGTGTTAGAGATTTACCGTGTTCGGTGAGATACATAGGCAGCTCTTCAAAATACTCTACATTAATATCCAGTTTGGGAAGATCCATAAGGTTTTGTAGAGGTGCTTTGTTGTTAGCAGTGCCATCCGAACTGTAATATCCTAAATAATCCGCTTGATTCAAAATCGTATCACCGTCCGTTGATTCAATCCACAATTCGGCGATAGATCCTTCTGACTGTGTATTTCCAACCGCATATATTGTAGTAGGCAAGACACCATAAAGGACGCAGACATTTACCACACCATTTGCTGTTGTTTCAGACATCCACTTCTTAAGATCTTCCTCACTTTCGGTAATTTCCACTCGGATTCCATTGGCTTTCAAAAGATTCTTTGTATTCTCTGCTTCTTCTGATGCATGTTCATAAGTAATCCAAGAAGTACTGCCTGTATAAATCAGTACATCCGGTTGTTCTGATTGCAATTCATTCGACGCAACAGATGTTTGTTCTTTTTGGACTTTAGTGCAACCTATAAATGATGTTAAACAACAAATGATAGGAATCATCACTATCCATAGATACTTCTGCATTAATAGTTCTCCATAAGTATGTATATTCATCCTGAATTAACGTGAGTTTGATAATAGGTGAATAAACTTTATTTTACAAGAATAAGACTCTCTTTGACCTGGTAGGTGCGGTTTCTAACCGCACGGAAGCATAAGAATCTGATTTTTCAAACTCATGTTAGAATTAAGTTCAGTTTTAGGTTAAAGGTAAATGTGATGTGTTTCAATTTGGTATCAATAATTACTACCCAACCTAACTGACATAGCACGAGTGTAATATTCACTATATTTAACACGTGATTAAATCAAAATAGGTTTCTAAATGTGAAGTCCAAGTTTGATATTGTTGGATTCCAATCAAATAAAAAAATAAAACACCACATGTTTTCTCATGCAGTGTTTAGGATTCTGATAATCTAATGGGTATTGTCTTAGAAGGAATATATCAATATGAGATTATCTATTTAATTACAATCCGTTTGATCTGTCCGTTCTCTCCACCGATAACAATACTACTATCAGTAGGATGAATATTCAACGAGTAGCCCCATCCATCAATGCCAAGAATCTCATCAGTGATTTCTACTGAATCAGGATCAATCATCCGGATATTACCGTCAATACAGGAAGCAACAACTTTAGATCCATCGTTTAACCATACGACGTTTAAAGGCACTACGTTGAGCCGTGCGAATTTTACCATTCTGCCAATAGTCGGCTGCCAGAGCCGTATTGTGCGATCATCGCTGACAGAAGCAATCATCGGAAGACTTGTTGCATTCGGTCTGAGTGCTAAGTTATGAACAGTATGTGTATGGTTGTTCATACTGCGGATTAACTCACCGGTTGTCACATCCCATACGCGGACATTCTGATCTATTCCCGTACTAATAAGTAGTTCTTTATCTTGCATGAAACAAAGAGAGGACACCCCGCGAGAATGTCCTTTAAAACGGCGAATTTCTGTACCATCTAATAAATTCCAGAGAATAATGTCACGATCCATGCTTCCAGAGGCAAGGGACGACGCATCCCGCCAAGTGACAGTCATAACAGAATCACGATGGCCTCTTAGGATATTGCAAGATACACCTTCTTGCCAAGAGAGAATTTCTATGATACCTTCTGTTGAAGGATTTCCACCACCCACTGCCAACCATTTATTATCAGGTGAAAAAGCCAAATCATGGATATTACGAGGGATCACCGATATAGTTCTCTTTAAAGTAAGTGTGGACCATTCATAGATCTGTAATCCTACTTGTGATCCTGCAACAACATGGTTACCATCGTTTGTAAAAGCGAGAGAAGTGATCGGAGGCATTACTATTGGATTGTGAGAACTTACGTCAGTCTGATGTGCTTGCTCAATTTGATTTCCTACCCAATCACCATAGTTTGCTCCTTCATCAATCCATTTTCTGATAAGATCGGTTTCTGGTTTTGTCAAAGGTTTACCTGTACCCGGTGGTGGCATAATGCCATTGTCGTTTTCAGATAATGTGATCCGTTGATAAAGTAAGGAGTCCTCAGGTTCACCAGCGACAATTACTTCTCCATATTGGCTATCCTCAATACCCTTCACACTATCCAGTTGGACATCACCCTTTGGTTTACTAACCAACGCACTCCCATCAACCTTCGATGTACTATGGCAACTGAAACAACTATTTCGCAGAATAGGTAAGACCTGTTTCTCAAAGTCAGCTTTTACTTTTGTATCTGCAAATAATGAAGATCCGATAACTATCATTATGCAAATACTACTCATAAAAAGCAGTGTGAAATATGACTTACATTTCAGTTTCATCAGATAATTACCTATATTTCTAATGGTTCATTACAAATTCGTTGCAGGTGAGTAGACTCCACACCATATCCTCAAACACGCTTTGTTGGGATGCTGCAGATGCGTAAACGTCAATATGTTGCTTCCAAAATACACGTTCTTTTTCTGTAGGATATCTACTCAACGCAGCCAGATAGAATGCATCAAGAATCTCCAACGGTAATTTATTGGATTCGATTAATTTATCCAGTCGACCACCAATCACACCGATACGTGCATTGAGAAGTTCACCATTAAATAAGTGAAGTTTACGTTTAAGTCCATCAGTCAATGCGTTTGTCGTTTCACATGAGGATTCACGGACACATCTTCCCAAGATATCAAGTGATTCTGACTCTGTATCTGGATCAATTAAAGCAACAGCACGGGTACCTTCAGGTTCATCACCATAGAGATCTGGAACATCAAGAACATCTGAAATGGCATCCGCCAAGACTTCAGGTGGAATAGGTTTTATTAGGGCATGTGAATAGAAACGATCATCATTCACATTTTCTGGGAGGGTAGTGGCACTTCGAGCGTATACATCACTCATAGCGATTCGTTTGAGTGTGTGACGTAAATCGTAACCGTTGATCACAAAGTCTTTAGCCAAATCTGTTAACAACTCCGGATGTGTCGCAGGATTAGTGGATCGGAAATCGTCAACAGGTTCAACTAACCCGCGTCCCATCATTGTTTTCCACAAGCGATTAACAAAGGCTTTGGCAAAGTACGGGTTGTCTACATTTGTTAACCAGTCCACCAATTCAGCACGTCCATCCACATCAGATGCCAAATACTGGACACCTGGAATACGAGGAATTGCTGTTTCCCGTGTAGTAGGATGGATGATTTCTGCATTTGGTTTTATCTTGACAACCTGTTCATTTCCATCAATTTTCGCGAGGATTGCAGTGAGTCCATGGTAGTCATCCTGTGTCCATTTATCAAGTGGATGGTTATGGCAATTGGCACAGCGCAAACGTGCACCCATGAAGAGTTCACTCAGGAATTCAGCTTGTTCACCTGCACTTCTATTCGTACGGTAGAAATTCGCAGGACCGACTTGATGTGAATCACCTGTTGACAGAATAATAGATCGTGCAATCTGGTCATACCCTACACCATCTTGAATCTGTTGTTCAAGCCACCTATGGTATACGAGTGTACCTTGTGAGTTTCCATTCTGTCCACCAATCCGAAGTAGTTTCGCCAACTGTAATGTCCAGTATTGACTGAATTCCTCAGACTGGAGGAGTGTACCAACCCATGTTTCTCGTTTTGTTGTGTCTTTGTCTGCAAGAAAAGCAATTACTTGGTCTGAAACTGGGAGACGACCTGTTAGATCAAGTGTTACCCTTCGCAGGAAGGTTGCATCACCGACAGCAGGGGATACAGGTAACCTTAACGTAGAAAGTAATTTGAGAATTTCACCATCAATCACCGTGTCACCAATTTGAGATGAAGTTTCATCTAAATAAATATTATCAATTGGAGTAGTATTCAACGGTGCGATGAATTCTATAGGCACTACTTCAGTGAGATAACGTGCAAGAATAATATGTCGACCCGGACGCAACATTTTCGCGGTAGAAGTGTTTGTGTCAATTTCAATAGCAGATGTATCCTCAGGTGTAAAGACTGTCCATCGGGTTACATCCTTAGTTGTTCCATCAGAAAAATGAGCAATTGACCGAAGTTGTATAGAACTTTCAAGATCCTGTATTATCTGTTTTTTTGGAGTTATTTCAACACGATCCAATTCACGTTGTGTTTCAAAACGCGCCCCTTGTTTGATCCAGCTAAGGAGTAATTCCACTGCTTCTTCATTTTCATTAAGGACTTGTCCACCACCATGTTTAGTTTGTGCTGTTGGTTTTAATATAATAAGACTTTCGTCAGGATATATTAAGTTAATCCTACGTCCTGAAAATTGTCGGACTATTGCTTGATAGTCGGTTTGTGGGTTACCTCCGAAGAGTGAAAGATTTAACTCTCCTCTACCTGCAGCTGAACCGTGGCATGCTCCAGCATTACAACCGAACTTGGTAAAGATAGGGATTAAGTCATTTTCAAAATCAACAATATCCGTGGAATCTGAAGTGTTTACTTCAGATAATACTATTTCAGATGACTGTTCGTCCGCATAGGATATATTTGGTAGTATTAGACAATACACGGATAGGATTGTTGCTATTATTGATATGATCTGTATTAACTGTTTTGTTTTCATTCTGTTTAGTCCTTAGGGGTTAAGACTTATCCTCAATACAATATAGATGCGTCTCAGAACGTAAGATGAGAGTATTACCGGCTACAGCACCAGAGGCAATGAAACCATCAGAAAATTCGTTCCGTGCCAGTAATTTAAACTCGCGATCAGCAGAAATAATCGAAACTCGTCCATCAGTGCTGAAAAAGTAGATATTTCCATCAGCATATACCGGTGATGCCCAATACTTCCCACCGATACGACTTCTCCACACTGGATTCCCAGCTTCCGCCTCGACACAAATTACAATCCCACCCTCATTGACCATAAAAATCAAGTCCTCAATAATCAGCGGAGACGGAATTTCAGGAGCACCTTTACGAACTTTCCAAACAATATGGGTATCGGTAACATCACCCGTGCCAGAAGGATCAACTGCTAATAACACTTTCTCTATACCTATAGTGAAATAGACACGGTTATGGGCAAAAATCGGTCTGCATGCAACGTTCCATCCCCATCCTTCATGGCGAACACGCCACAACTCATCCCCTGTTGCCGGATCATAAGATATAGTCACCTCTGCAGCAGGACTTATCAACTGCTTCTTTCCTTGATAGGTAATAATTGTAGGTGTCGCGTATGATTTCCGATTATCATTCGGTTTCTCCTTTTTCGTTTTTTCAGTATCCTTAATTCCTTTAGCCTTAAGGACCTCCTCAAAATTCGAATCAACCTTTCGATGTTTCAACCACAAAGTGTCTCCGTTGTTCTTATCTAATGCAGCGATAAACTGAACATCAACGCCATCAAATGTTAGGAACAACCGATTCTCATCAATAATTGGTGATGAAGCTGGTCGCACTCGGTGGTCACAATTTAAATTTCTGCGTTCCCAAAGAATGTCACCAGTTTTAGTGTCTAAACATGCAGTGCCATAAGTGCCGTAGTGTACGTAGATACGTCCTTCCTCCACAATGGGAGTAGGGGAAGCATGACTGTTAAGACCAGGATGTTCGATTTGCGGCTCTACCACATCAAACACTTTTATATCATGCTTTATGTCACCACTCTCTAAGTCAACACAGATTGCAAACAGTTCCTTCCCATCTTCACGCGCAGTTGTAACCCAAATCTGATTTCCCCAAACCACTGGCGATGAATATCCTTGATCATGTATCGGTATTTTCCAACGCACGTTTTCCGTTTCACTAAATTCGGTGGGAAGGTCGGTCGCAATTGCTTTACCATCTCCGTCTGGTCCACGGAACTGATTCCAATACTTCTCTTCATTACTTCCTTGAGCATACAAAGAATAAGATAAGATAGCCACACCAATAAATAAGACAATTAGAATTGGTGTTGATACACGTTTCATAAATATACCTTTGGGTTTCTTGAAATAGAGGTGGATTGATGTTATATGTTAGATGATTGACTGTTACTCATCGGTTGTTCGATCTGCCACACATCAATTATCCCATATTAAATTGACTTACACGAATAATTCTGAGACAACCTTCGCACCGTCAGGGGCAACGCGAACTGGACGACCGTCACTCGTATGAAGCTCCAAACTTGGATCAATACCGAGCAACGTATAGATTGTCGCTGACAGATCCGAAGGTGTCACTGGACGTTCTTTTGGGAACTCACCAAGTGAATCACTACTTCCGACAACTTGTCCACCCTGCACACCACCGCCAGCCAATATCACACTAAATACATTAGGCCAGTGGTCACGTCCACCTTGTGAGTTAATTTTCGGTGTACGACCAAACTCACCCATGACTATAACCAGAGTTTCATCCAACATCCTCCGATCACTAAGATCTTGAATCAGGGTACTTAATGCACGATCAAGCGAAGGTAAATGTGCATTTCGATCAGTAGGATAATGTTCTTTCAACTGGAAGATATTTTGATGTGTGTCCCAACCGGTATGGTTGACTGTCACAAATGGTACACCGCGTTCTACCAACCTTCGGGCAAGTAAACAACTATTTCCAATTCCATTCACTCCACCTGTCCCATATCGATTTCGAACATCTCGAGGTTCTTCAGAAAGATTGAATGCTCCCTTTGCTTCGGGAGAAGTAATTAGATTGTAGGCACGTTCCAATTCTGGATCCGATACCGATTCTGTACCAGCATCTTTAGCACTGCTAAACTCATTGAGCGCGTTGACAAATTGCCTACGTCGTGAGAGTCTATCAATATCAAGACCTTGATAGAAATCCAGATCTCGAACCTTAAAGTCCCCTCTTCTTTCTTTATCGGAATTACCGACCACAGAAAAAGGTGTTGTTGAGGATGGTAAATATCCATTACCCGAAACTTCACCTGTGAAGTTTGGTACAGCAATGTTTGGTGGTAATACAGATAGAGCATCCTCTGAACCGTCCTTACTATATTGAGATCTGACATAGGTGACAGTAGCACCATAGGTTGGATACTCAAGTGCGGGAGTAGGTTTGTATCCTGTCATGAGGTATTGTGTACCAAGACTATGTTCTCCAAGAGGGGAAGTCATTGAACGGATAATAGCAATCTTATCCATCATCTGTGCTGTCTTTTCCAAACATTCATTTATCCGTATACCGGAGATATTGGTGGCAATGGTACTCAAGGGACCGCGGACTTCTTGTGGGGCATCTGGTTTTGGATCAAATGTTTCCAGATGACTTGGTCCTCCATCCAACCATATTAGGATACAAGATTTCGCTGATGGTGTTAGCGTATTATTACTTGCAATCGCACGTTGCAAATGGAAAAAATCACCTAATCCTAATCCAAGTGCTGACAATCCACCGACGCGTAAAAAATCACGTCGGCTAATCCCATCACATCGTTTTGAAATGTTCATTATGTTTCTCCTCTAATAACCTAATTGGAATCCTTGTTACGTAGTCCTTGTGCTTTGTCAGACTCCATACTTTTATCTTCAACCTCTCTAATTGCAAATCCAATCTTATCAATACCTGCTTCTTTTGCGATATCCATTACCTTTACGATTTGCTCATGTGATACTTCTCGTTCTGCTTCGATAATAAGCATAGATTCTGGTACTTCAGGCAAGCTACGGAGGAATGTAAGCAATCCATCAAAATTTACAACGGTCTCATCTAAGTCCACAACAGTTCCGTTTAATGCAAACGTTCCCTTTAAGAGCATTACACCATTTTCTTCTTTCTCAGAAGGGTTTTTAATTTTGATTATAGGATTCTCTGCGTTTAACCACTTTTCCAATGTAGCTGGCTTTTCTCCAATTAACTCGCAAATGGCACCAAGAACATACGGATCTGGAGATAGCATGGGTTGTGTTAAAGGGAAGTTGTGTAACACTACTCCGTTATTAGCAATAATTACCGTTTGTGCCATGTTACGATTCAGACCATAACTACCCGGTCCTTCACGACCATCAGGAGAAATACCGAGAAGTATATTTTCTGGAATATGTGGCACTATCTTTTTTGCTTGTTGAAATAATGCTTCTGGTGAATCACCCAAAAATACTACCTGTATCTGGAATTCCTGTTTAGATTTTTGGGATATATCTTCCAATATACGAGTGAAAGCAACTAATCCACGTAAACCGAGAGGTGTTTCATCCTGTAAGACCAGAATGTGTGATTTTCCATTTGCTTTTGCAATGAAATCAATGGTCTTTCCTTCATCATCCCCATTTATAACTGTAGCCATTAAAGAAGGTAGTTTTTCAGATGGTTGTGGTCCAGAATAGATGAGATTTTCCCGATTTCTTTTAAACTCATCAGGATCTTTAACTTCTACCTTCCTTCTGCGGTTTCGATTTTGATTCTTGCGACTGTCCATCAGACGTTGAACCGTCATCCTTTCCTCTTCGTTTAGCATTCCATCCTTGTCTTTATCAAATAATCTAACAAGCAATTCTGGAGAGATAGCAGGATCTTTATCACGGTTTCCTTCCCGTTCGGTTTGCCTCCCTTCAGGACTTCTATCGCGTCGTATCTGTTCTTCTGGAGAAGGATCTCTATCGCGTCGTATTTGTTCCTCTGGAGAAGGATCTCTTTCACGGTCTCCTTCCCGTTCGATTTGTCTTTCTTCAGGATTTCTATCGCGTCTGATTCGTTCTTCTGGTGAGGGATCTCTATCGCGTCGTATTTGTTCCTCTGGAGAAGGATCACGCTTCTGAGATGTATCTTTGGTTTGATTGATTATGCTTGCGGCTTTCTCTGGATTAACTCCCAGATCTACAAGCTTTATTACTGCATCCTCCTTTGAAATCTTACCGTTCATCAATGCTTTTTTAATCTCTGATACGTAATATTCAGCAGATTTCTCATCAGCATTCATCTTCATTTTTTGATTTGCTGATTTCTTATTCAACCATTTTTCCATCGTTGACGGTTCCACGCCAATTGCCTGTGAAACAGCACCCAAAACATACGGATCTGTGTAGAGCATAGGCTGTGTGAATGCGAAATTGTGTACTACTTTTCCATCATTAGCAATTAAGATGGTTTGGGCAACATTCCGATTCAACCCATAACTACCCGGTCCTTCCCTGCCATCTGGAGACATACACACCATTACTCCTTTAGCAAGCCAATTTTCAAGGAATTTACCTGACCAATCAGGAAGATCAACCACATCGTCTATAAGAAACACAACACCTAATTGAAGGGATTGATTGGAGTCTTCAGATTTACTATTTTGTTGTTTTTGGTAATCAGCAATCGTCAAAAACAAATCCAGGATCATACTAAATCCTTTTATTCCAACCCCATTGGCATCCTGTACGAAGAGAATGAGAGGTTGTCCGTCTGTTGAAGTAATATCGAATGTTTCTCCTTCAATTTCTCCATACATACCAGTAACATTAAATGATGGTAGTTTTTCACCTACTTGTGGTCCTGAGAAAATCTTCTCTTCTGCAGAACTAATAGAGAGTGATGGATCTTTTACTTCAATCTTCGAACTATCTTTGTACTCTTTTTTTTCTTTAGTCTCGGTTTCCGCTTTCTGCCTCTTCTGATTTTTTGCTTCATCTTTTGGCTTTTCTGTTTCTTCAGAAGTCTGAGCAAAAAGTGATACTGGTATTGTTTTCAAAGGTATCAACTGTGCCATTGATAGTATAGGTATCCCAATTATTAGATATAATGCTGCTAAGAAAAGAAAGCGAGGTTTCGTACGTAAACGTCTGGTAATAAGCAATGTTAAACCCCCTAATATTCCCAATTTCCATAAACAGTTTAGTAATGAAAGTAGGATTTGTTGAGTCATTGGTTTCTCCTGGTGGTTTCTTCTTCTACCGGTTGATAGTCAATAATATATTGTTGTAATCGATTCAATTTATTAGAATTCGTTTGTCGAACTTCAAGAAGTGTGTTTGCGGTTTTTCGGCTGAATTGTCAAAGAGACGTTCAAGCAAATCAGTCAGTAGCGCGATCAAGTTTCCAGACTGTTTTCATTACTTCAAGTTCTAAAGGGTGTAATTTCTTAGTTTTCATCTAATGCTATCCTTATTAATAGGTATAGGTCATATTAAATTGGCAGTGTTTTACAATTGTCAAAATATGATTGACTATATCATAGCATATTTTTATTTATCATGACATATCAGATATGGTATGACTTTTCACCCATATCTGATATGCTTGATCTCACGAATTCAATTTACTTTGAGCTTGAGTTGTTTTCATTAAGTTTATCCATTGTTTCTTGAGCCATTTTAGATAGTTCTGCTGAAATCTGTCTTAATTCTTCAAAAGCCTGAGTTTGTTCTTTCGACGATAATGTTGGAATAGTATCAGATATTTCAGAATATCTATTAGATAACTCGTTTAACTTATCTAACGATTCTTTTGAAGATCGTTCTAAGTTTGCTTTGTGTTCCGCCATTCTTGCTGCCCGTTCAGCATTTCTGGTTGCCTCTTCCTCTTCAAGCTCACTCGCTATTTGATCAGCGAACTTTTCCCGTGCCTGTATACGTTGGAGTTCATTGAATGCTTTGTCAGAGTAATTTGCGAGAATTTCAAGAGCATCCTTCCGTTGCTGTTGTAGCTGACTCAATTGTTTAGTTAACAAACCGATAGCATCCCAGTCTATAGGTTCTACATGTAAAAGGGGACGTCTTTTGTGCCTTACATCAGCGGATGCTGATTGCGCCTCCTCGTACTTTTTTATTGCCGCTATTACTTCGGGAGTTAGATTCTCTTCCGTTATGTCATCGAATAGTGTGCCAACAGATGGTTTACTGGTATTATCTGTTTCGTCGGGTGTAATACGTTTATCAATACTTTGTGTCCTTGCATCCGTGTTATCCACACTTTCTACAAGTCGGACTTTAGTCGTGTTTGCGTCAGTTGTTAAGTTGTTCGTTTCAATAGGTTTGTATTCCTTCTTTTCTTTTAAATTTATCATCACTTTCTGTTCTACCTGCATCATTTCAGGTTTATCAACTCTTTCTTCTGACTCCTGAGATGTT
This sequence comes from Candidatus Poribacteria bacterium, assembly GCA_965205025.1. Lineage (GTDB taxonomy): Bacteria > Poribacteria > WGA-4E > WGA-4E > WGA-3G > MSPOR6. The sequence goes on along the minus strand of CBDBFU010000024.1, from coordinate 9,163 downwards.
TGGGTAAACAGGGAGAGTTGGACAGTTCTTAACGGAATCAGCTGTGCCATTGAAAGTAATGGTAAAAAAGTTAGTAAAAAGATTGATGCAAATATCAGTGTTCTTTGCTTCGTTTGTAAATCTAAACGACGATTGTGTTTTAAAATTTGATCAATTCGAGATTCTAACCATGACGGTTCATTGAATGTCAGAGCAAGAGGAATTTCCCTATCAATGTGACGAACCAAATCCAGTAAACACTGTGCATACTTCTTTCTTGCTCCTGTCAATTGGATAACCCAGTCATCACAAATCCTTTCACGAAGTCTTGCGAGTATACCATTAAGTAGGTGGTACAAAGGATGGAAAAAGAAAATTGCACCAATAATGTGCGAAAATATATTTGTCAACCAATCCAGTCGTTGAATATGTGCTAATTCGTGGGCAGCTACCAATTCAAACTGATCTAAAGTCAAATTCCGTGGTATTAGGATATGGGGTGATAACCAGCCAAATGAGATCGGAGATAAGATCTGATCGGACACACAGACATTAATTGGACGATTTATGTTCATTTTTTGCACTAATCTTTTACAGATTGATTGGTATGAATCATTAGCTACTGTAGCATTGCAGCGGAGTTGACGAATCCTATACAAACCTAAAGATAGTCGAATTAACATAAAAAGCGTCCCTACTGCCCAAATACAGAGAATGAAGCCAGTGATATTCTGGTTTAAGAAAATAGAATTCTCAGAGACATTGTTTCGGGTAGCTTTCGTATTGTTTTCGATTAATGATATCGTTGACAAATCTGTTTCTGGTGCAACTAAATCATATTGATTCATAGCTTGTGTTTCTAACAATTTAGGTATTGCGTTACTAAATGATGGTGCAGGTACAAACTGATTCAATGTGAATAGGATAGGCAAACTTAGTAGGAACATTAACCAAAGGAGATGGGTAATACTGTTTGATTGACGAAAACGTCGTGTGATAAGCCACATTAATCCACCCAATAATCCCCATTGCCATGAACAATTTAGCAGTGAAAGAAGAATTTGCTTAGTCATTAGTCTCTCCTTCGGTTACTTTTTCATCATCCGGCTGATAGTCGTTAATAAGTTGTTGTAAACTGTTAAGTTCTTCAGAACTGGTTTGACGAACTTCAAGTAATGTATTAACCAATTTTTCAGCTGAATTGTCAAAGAGACGTTCTAACAAATCACTTAGCATTGTATGTGTAATCTCTGTTTCTTTGACCAATGGTTGGTAAACAAACGTCCTTCCCTCAACTTGATGTGAAAGAAACCCCTTTTTCTCAAGACTCTTCAATGGTGGTAGCGATAGTGGTGTAAGCGATTTTACGGTCAATACCATCAAGCACATCATTGACAGTAGCGCGATCAAGTTTCCAGACTGTTTTCATCACTTCAAGTTCTAAAGGGTATAATTTCTTAGTTTTCATCTAATGCTATCCTCATTGATAGGTATAGGTCATATTAAATTGGCAGTGTTTTACATATTGTCAAAATATGATTGACTATATCATAGCATATTTTTATTTATCAATGACATATCAGATATGGTATGACTTTTCACCCATATCTGATATGCTTGATCTCACGAATTCAATTTACTTTGAGCTTGAGTTGTTTTCATTAAGTTTATCCATTGTTTCTTGAGCCATTTTAGATAGTTCTGCTGAAATCTGTCTTAATTCTTCATAAGCCTGAGTTTGTTCTTTCGACGATAATGTTGGAATAGTATCAGATATTTCAGAATATCTATTAGATAACTTGGATAACTTATCTAACTGTTCTTTTTGCGATCGTTCAAGGTTAGCTAAATGTTCCGCTCTTCTTGCTGCCCTTTCAGCATTTCTGGTTGCCTCTTCCTCTTCAAACTCACTCACTCTTTGAGGCAGCGACCTTTTCCCGTGCTTTTATACGTTGGAGTTCTTTGAATGCTTGGTCAGAGTATAGGGCGAGTATTTCAATGGCATCCTTCCGTTGCTGACGTAGCTGACTCAATTGTTTAGTTAACAAACCGATAGCATCCCAATCTAAAGGTTCTACATGTAAAAGGAGACTTCTTTTGTGCCTTACATCAGCGGATGCTGATTGCGCCTCCTCGTACTTTTTTATTGCCGCTATTACTTCGGGAGTTAGATTCTCTTCTACTATATCCTCGAATAGTGTGTCAACAGAGGAATCATCTGTATTATCCATTTCATCGGGAGTAATACGTTTATCAATACTTTGAGTCTTTACATCCGTGTTATCTTCGCCTATTTCAGGTGTAACTTTAGATGTGTTAGCACCAATTCTTAGTGTATTCGGTTGTTCAGGTAAAATAAACACCTTTTTCGGTTCCGTATTCCGGATTTTGAGATAGCGATGTCGCCACAAACCGATACCAGCAAGAAGTACGGTAACCGATATGAGAATAAGAGCCACGTGAATTCTAATTTTCATTTTACTTGCCTCCAAATAGTTTACAAACGCTTATAGATTAGACATAAACTCCATGAATTTTGCTGCATTATCAATGATATATATATTCATCTGTAAAGACAAAGTCAAAAAAAATCAACGAAATGCAGTAAATACTATTTCTAAATACGTAATAATAGTATTTTAAAATAGTATAATCTATTTGTCAAGTTAAAATGAAAAAGTTCGTTATTTTTACGAAATTTTGTAAAAAATGTATAATTTTTGGAATTCGTTTATTTTTATTGACGTGAGTTTGAATAAGAATATTAGGTTGGATAAAGTACTGCGAAACAAAATGTAGGAGGGAACTCAGATTGACGACTATTCTGTCTTTTTCCAATCGCTATTATTATGGTCGCGATTCGGAGATCGCTCCTACAGTGGCTTTCTTCCAATTATATTCAACCACATGAATTCCCGTAATGGAATAAGGACGAATGTGATCAAGATTCATAACCAGATACAACAACCAAATTCAGTTTTTCACTGCGTGATTATGCGAAACTAAGTTGATGTTAGGTTATTTTGAAGCTTTTAAATCTCCCCAAGTGAGAGTTAGCTTATTAGTAGCCTTTACAGCAGCCCATCCTCCTGCATTCATGTTTTGGTTGATTTCGTCTTCGCTTAACGCTCGATCATAAACGGCAAGTTCGTCGACAAGACCTATGAAATAATAAGCAGCATTAGCTGGGAATAGTCTTGTTCCAAGTAACCAAGCTGTAGGGGTTGGACCTGAGTAAACTTCTGATTTGAGTTCACTCTCTAAAGATCCATCAACATAAAGAAGATATTTGTCATCAAAAACAGCAGTGATGTAATACCAGGCGCCACGTGTCTCAAGAAGCCCTCCGGGAGAATTCAGATCTCCCCCGCCAGGTGGCCATTGACCAACGTTCATACCACCATCATTTCTCATGTAAATATAGTTTTTTGTCGATCCACTCTTTTCACCGCCCTGCCATATAAAGCTGGCCGAATCGTCTTTATTATTTATATACATCGAAACTGTAAGTGGTGGATCCATATTCAAACTCTCGGGTACACCGAAATCCACATAATTATCACCATCAAACTCAAGAGCCTGACCGATGTTACCTTCAACTACTTTGGGGTTACCTTTCATGCTTCCATCATTATCACCAAAAGCGTCTTTAACAGTATCACCATCTATATCAACCTTATCAAAGGTCCAGTAACTAACCAAACCTTTAGTAACCACTTGAGCTTTCACCATATTTGCACACATAAAAATGGTTGCTATAACAACGAAAATTATGACTGACGTTTTGTTAAACATTTTGGTCTCCTTTTCTTTGTCCAGCAACGGCAGAAATTATTGTAAGATGTTGCCGTTACCCTTTTGATTGTACAAACTGAATTTTGTTGCCAGATTGCCAAAAACTTCCACAAAATATGAACTAATAATATTATTCTAACATATATCAAGCTAAATTTGCAAAAAACGTATAATTCTGGGAAATTCGCTTTATTTTTATTAAAACTTCCCGAACACCCGTACAAATATCTCCATATAATTTTGGTCGTTAACCTCGCCGATTGCGCGCTGGTCAATATAACGTGCTCCAATATGGAGAAACATCTGCTTCCGATAAGCCACAAAACTCTTTTCCATTTCCGCTAATAACGCTTGGCGAACAAAGTCATTATCATCTTTTAGCAAATCATTATACAACAGTAATTGTCCACCACCTGTAAGTTTAATAGTTTTGGTAAACTGATAGACTATTTTAAGTATAAGGGCAGGAGTCATATCCCTGACATGTGCTTGCTCAATTTGTCGTAATCTTAAATCACGTGTTATCTCTCTTCCGTCTATCTCTCCTCGTAATTTTAGGTAATCAAGTCTATCCTCTGCCATACGGAAGCCGTTTCGAATGGTATACTTGAACATAGGGCTGATTTCAAGTGATTTTGATGGACGAAGTCGATATAACGTTTTAAAGATACCAACTTCGTAGTGTTCATTATCATTGTCAAAATCTATATCATACTGTATTTTTGCTCGTGCAGTGGTAACCATTCGTCTGATACCCAAATACTCCCAGGTAAGTTTAGCAGTGTTAATCAGGTCGTTCTGCATCAGTAGGGGATCTTTACGACGTTTTTCGACCTCCGCTCCACCGTCAACATAAAAGAACTGTAAATCATTCCTCTTCCAACATATCCTGAAATTGGGGTTGTCTTCTGAATAGATCTTCATCCTGTCTATTCAAAAAACCAGCATAATACCAAGTTTCGTCTGGTATTTCATCCTTCACAAGTTTGAGTTCATTCTCAAGTATAAAGGTAGATGCGCGGGCAAGCCTGCCTTTTGTAAATTATGTTGCCGTATGCTTTACTTGATCTGGGGATGTTGCGATATCTATGGTTTTCTTCTATTTGAATACCAAGATCTAAATCAATGACACTCTGTTTATGGTATATCTTCCGATTCATGAAGAATCGTATACCTTGCAATCCAACATCAAATTCGTAATTTGGATCTTTATCGTTTTCTTCCTCATCCCTTATTCCGTTGTTGTTTTGATCGCTTTCATCAAGAAAATCCTCGTCAACATCAAACAACAGAATATCGTCTTCATAATCGAAAGTCCCGTTATTGTTTTTATCAAGGTCACCCGGAATAATTAGGGAAGGTGGGTCAGGAAACGTGTTATCGGAATATCTATCCTGATCATCATTATCTCCAACTGAACGTGATGCATCAAAACGTGAACCGACCCGATATACCTCAGCTTGTAGAAGTGTATCACCGACAGTCCGGAAAGCTTTGAACACGGTTGTCGTTGCATCAAATCGTGAATTCAGATCTTTATATAAAGCACTTTTGGGAGTAACGGCTATCTCTGCTTTCAATCCGTAGTTTGCGAAAGTTCGTTTCCAGATCTACTGCCCAAACGGGTGTTTCACGGAAATACCAAGATAGGCCAAGTTGCGATTTACCAAATTTGGTTACCTCACGTAATCCCATTCCCGAACCCTCTATTCGTCTACCTTGACCACTTAACCGATTCAGTGTTCCCGGTACCATCAGGATAGTCCAATCGGTACGGTTTGAACGTACCTCCCATCGAACACCGCTCATATCAATCTGATCAAAGGTGAATTTCGTGAAAGTTGTTGGAACTTCACCGAGACTCAATATATTATTTACCGTACCTGCCGTTTCTTCAATAACCAACACACTATGAAACCCACGTCTGAAAAGACGATCAAAATCAAAATTATCTTGTCTGACACGTTCATCCTCTGTATCTGCGAGGAAGTTACGTCTATTTGTAAAATCATATTCTACACGTCCCGACAGAAATAGTTTACCGAAAAGACTATAAACATCCTCAGCATTAACATGGAAGAATGGAGCACAGAAGAATAATACAAGAATAGATAATAGAATAGGTTTAAAACACAGAATGGTGAGGTATCAGAACTCTTCGGAAGGTGTTTTGCATATCAATGTTATATTACTGTTGGGTGGTAGACTTTCTGAATTATGTAGTAGTGTTAGTGGTGGCACACATTCTAACTGATAACTATCTTAAGATATCTTCAGGACCGTAGGCTTCGGTGAATGTTGTCCAGATCCCCGATCGCTTATCATAACGACTCAAACCCCTATATGTTCCGAACCAGACATAGGTGTTGTCAATAGACATTGATAGTATTCCGTTATGAGATAAACCTTCATCTCTGGTGTATGTTTTCCAAGTATCTTCTAATTGGTCAAAACGACTGACACCAGCGTTGTATGTGCCAATCCACACATCATTACCATCCACACCAATAGTCGTTATTTTATTACTTATAAGTCCATTATCAGTATTATAGATACGCCAATCTTCTGTGTCTTCATTATAGAGTGCTACACCTTGGTCACTACCAAACCATACACGAGTTCCATCAATAGCAATACAACTAATTTCGTTGCTAACGAGTCCATCCTCTTCAGTGATAGTCTTCCAGATATCTCGACCAATATCGTATTTACTCACGCCTCGGCGTGTTCCCACCCAAACGTTCTTTTTGCTTGCTGTTATAGTCCATATTTCGTCAGTAACAAGTGACTCGGCAAACTCTTTAGATACTGCAGAGGGTTGAATTTCACTTCCAGAAGTATACGCAATCCAAGCATTCAGATCATCAGCGGTACGCGGATATTTTCCAATCCCAGAATTTGTTCCCACCCAGATATTATTGCCGTCAGTACTGACAGATGTCACATTATTTGCAGGTAATCCGTGTTCAGTTTTATATTGATCCCATCGTAGGGCAATCTTATCAAACCTGTTTGCACCGTCTCTTGTACCTACCCACACATATTGTTCATCAACGACGATAGAACTTACTGCGTTATCAGACAGCATTCCACGGGATTTTGGTCTGTGACGATGCCAATGTCCATCGTGTGTAGCAATCTCTTCGGAACCACCTGTCTGTCTATAGTTTTTCCATGTCCCATATCCTTTATCATACCGAGATACACCACTGTCTGTACCAATCCACACGAACCTTTCGTCGGAATCCACAGTCCGTACTGTTCGACCCGAAAGCGTTGGTAAAGGGAATGTAAGGTGTCCAAGATTCCTTTTGTTTATCATAACGGGATAGACCGCGGATTGTTCCTACCCATACATAATCTTTATCAACTGCCAATCCATATTCACCTACATGATTATGTAATAGTCCTTCAATATCTTTGAATGCTGACCATGTTCCAGAAGCGAAATGAAAACGTCTTAGACCGTTATTGGGAACGGCTAACCAGAGATAGTCATCATCCGCGGCAAGTTCAAGAGTTCCACGTTCAGATTTGATTGTCGTCCACTCTTGATTGAGTTTATCATAGCGCGTTACTGCATTATCCCATGGTCTGTATTGAATCCATACATCGTTCTTTGTAGAAATAATCCGTTTTATTGTCTTATGTGCAAGTACATCGTTTGTAGAAAAAGTATCCCATTTTTCAGTTTTTTTATTGTATCTGGATAGTGGACGATTACTATGTCTATCCCATTCGGATCGAGCAACCCAAACAAAATCTTCGTCGATGGTAATCCATTCAGCACCCCTGCCAGCCAAACCGTCCTTTGGTCTATAACTTTTCCATTCTTCTGTATCTTCATTGTAACGGATCAAAGCATCTCCGGTACCGAACCAAACTTCAGATCCATCAACCGCAATTCCTCTCAGTCTTTCTCTTTCATCTCTACGATCCGGTTGCCTGACAATTTTCCATGTACCTGTTTTTTTATCATAACGATTCAACTCCTGACCAGTCATGGCAATTATCCACACAGCCTTATCGCTAACATCGATTTTGTCCAGATCGTCTGAAGCTAATCCATCCTTCATAGTGAAATGTTGCCATGTATCTTTCATTTTATCGTATCGGAGAACACCAAAGTCTGATGTAAACCATACCGCATCTTTATCTACATAAGTCCAGCGTAAAACTGTCATTGTCTTTTTCAAGGTAGACTTAAAGATGTCTAAACGTGTGAAACGTTGCCATGTTTTTGTCGGACGATGGAAACGTAGAATACCTCCGTTCCGAGATGAGCGCCAGTTAGAAAACCAAATATAATCTCCGTCAAACTTAATTTGTGTGACATTAGTTTCAAGTAAAGGCTCACGTACTGGACGGGACTGATGTATAACTTGTTCACCATTTTGGAGTTCGTGTTCAATGAGACCGGTATTGGTGCCTATCCAAAGTCTATCTTTATCACAAATTATATCCCGAACGTTGTAAGTTTCTTCATTTGGAATCCATTCATCTGTGACAATCGTGTAACTTCCAATTCCTTGCGGTGTACCAATCCAAAGGACACCATTCTGATAATCAATCGCTGTAATATTCAGTGTGGCGGTTTTTCCGTCCGTGCTATTTTTTAAAGGTATCGGTTTCCAACGTTGTGATGTATTATCATATTTTGCTAACCCTGATTGAGTTCCTGCCCAAATTGTATTTTCTGCAGATACAAGTACGTTAATATGTAGTTTTTCAAGTCCTTCAGTAAGACGAGGACATCTGCTTATCGGCAATTGAGTATCGCCATACACCTTCTACGCCTGTAAACCATACACTTCCTTTCTGAATAAAGACCGATAATATCAACGGATTCTCTGGTGTATCTGGGAGAGTAAGTTGTTTCCATTGTTTTGAATCCACATCAAACACTGCGGGTCCAACATTCGTACCGAGCCAAATTTTACTCACACTACCAGAAGTATCGGAAGACATTTCTTGTGAAGCAACAGCAGTTACAAAGGCTTCTCCTTCAGGTGGTCTATAAAATGTCCACTCTTCACCAAGATATTCACAGAAGCCAAGGCCTCTTGCAGTTCCAATCCAGATCTGTTCTTCACTGGATAATACATTCGAGATCTCATATAATTCATTCTGTTGAGTCTTAGGTGTTTGTGATGTTACATCAACTGACATAATGTAAGGAGTTGGGAGACCGTCCTCTTTAGAGATAACCTCCCACGTTTTCGTTGAGGGTGAATAAATCGAGAGTCCAGCAACTGTCGCAATCAAAAGGTTCCCATCAGTATTACGCGATATGTCTCTTACATCATTATCTGCAAGAAAGTCGGCTTGCTTATAGTTAGTCCATTCACCGCTAACCTTATCGAATCGACTTACACCATCCTCTTTGCTT
>CBDBFU010000023.1:0-124454 GCA_965205025.1 Candidatus Poribacteria bacterium | reverse complement strand
TATTTTCTTCAAGTAGATTCTTCAATCTGAAAAGATGTTGTACACGTTGTACCGAAGGTGTTCTTCTCCATTCATCTAAAGCATTGGAAGCAGCGGTGACAGCTTGTCCAACTTCTCGGGATGGAGAGAGGGGAACACGAGATAATACCTCACCTGTAGCAGGATTGGTAACATCAAGTAGATTTTCTGTCAGAGATTCTTGCCAGGTATTATCAATATAATTGAGAATCGGTGATTGTTGGTTCATAGTATTAATGCCTTTTCAACCATTATCATAGAATAACGCCTTTAACAATTAATCCTTTTTCGCGAATAGCTCAAGTACTTTCAATTGCTCTATTGCAGCCACAACTTGAGGGTCATGTATGATCTCATCCTTAGTGTTTTTTGTTTCTAATGCAATAGCATATTTAATCGCACTATCACTCAGTATAATCTGCTCATCAGTTAGAGAATCCGTAAATTGTCTATACAGTTGTAATAATCTCATTGCATTCCGATCTTCACGAGATGCATGTTCAGCTGCGTTTAGTTTATCTAAAAAATCATCTCCATTTGCTTCAAGAAATGTTTTCAACTTTTGGTTTCTACGAAGTTTCAATTGCATCTGTTGTTCAGATCGACTATAGAAAGCGGTTTCGACATCTGGAATGATACCAATTTCATCAATGTCATGTCCCTCAGGTGTATAATATTTTGCGACTGTAAGTTTAACAGCAGCTCCTGTATCCCCAAGCGGAAATACTTTCTGAACTGAGGCTTTACCAAAAGTCTTACTTCCCATGATTAGTCCTCTTCGATGATCTTTGATTGCCCTGCAACAATTTCTGATGCACTTGCACTTCCACCATCAACTAATACAATTAAAGGGAGTTCCTCTCTATTATTACCTTTTGCCAAGAAATCCTCTCGATCTTCTAAACCTTGACTATAGACGACAAGTTTATCTTTCGCTATGAAATCGCTTGTTATATCAACAGCAGATGTAAGTAAACCCCCCAGGATTAAAACGAAGATCTAAAATGAGAGCACGTATATTATTCTGAATAAACTCCCTCAAACGCATTATCAACATCGTTTGCTGTAGTTTCAAGAAAGTTATTGATTTTGATATAACCGACTTTATCTCCTATAATCTCTTTTTCTACACTCGGTATACGAATAACTTCTCTTACAATGGTAATCTCTCTCGGTTTACTCTCTTTAGGACGCATGATTGTAATTGTAACAGGGGTACCGGGTTCACCGCGTAAGAGATTTACAGCCTCATCTAATGTCATCACTGCAGTAGATTCACCATCAATATGGCTTATGACATCCATATTCTGAACACCCGAGAGTGCAGCTGGATTCCCCTTAAAAGGGGTAATGACCGTAATCCTGTTCCCCTGCATACCAACTGTCATACCCAGACCACCATAATTACCACGATTCTGTGTATTGAATTCCAAATAATCAGGTATATATTGGCTATATGGATCCAAAGTACGTAACATCCCTCGAATAGCTCCTTCAATCACTTTCTTTGAATCGGGTTGGTCTATATGTTCCTTCATAACTGTAGCCAATACTTCAGAAAAGTGTGTTATATTTTCTAATACATTATCCGTATCCGATTCTTCATGTTCATCGGCATTTATGTAAAATGTAAAGGATATAGCAATTAATATAGTCATTATGCTTAATTGTATTGTGCGATTCTTCATTTGTTCTCCATTTTAAGTGTTGAAAGTCTTATTTTCGTTGTTTATTGATATTTGAAATAAGGTTTCTCAGTCGCGGATGATATGTTAAATAAAAACCAGTTAATGCAGCAATACCAACAAAAAGAGCATCATACCAATCCATCCTATCCTTCATTAGTTCCCAGCGTGAATATCCAGAAAATTGTACTCTTGCACTGGGTAATGCTTCTTCCATAGTGAGATTGTATTCCTGCATCATCATTTCAGCAATTTGGGTTATTGCATTCAATTGTACATCAAGAAACTTCCCAATGTAGAATCCAATTATTGAAAAAAAAGCTGCTCCAATTGATAGCATTAACCAGTGTTTTTTATCAGATACTTCAAATCCTTGACTACCTGAAAATACAATACCTATTCCAGTCAAAGCTCCAATTCCAACTGCCAAAAATCCCCATCTGTTACCTGTCCATTTAATATATAGTGCCCAAAGAACGCCACCTAAAATTGCTCCTAAGAGTCCACCGAGTGGGGCTGAAATCACTTTCATATCTGATAACCGTCCTTCTTTCTTTACGCTTGGAACGTTATTATAGATTAGGCTTGTGTAAATGGTGTTCTGTGTTCTGTTCAAAGGTATAGGCTGTTCTCAACAAAGTTGCCTCATCAAAAGGTGGCGCAAGCAGTTGCAACCCTACGGGTAAACCACGGTCTACAATTCCACAAGGTAGAGAGATTCCAGGTAATCCAGCATGGCTTGCGGGTGTTGTCATCACATCACATAGATACATTTGCAACGGATCTGTTGTTCGTTCTCCAATCCGAAATGCAGGTGTTGGTGATGTAGGTGTTGCAATAATATCAACCTTTTCAAATGCTGTATCAAAATCTGATCTGATAAGTGTTCGTACTTTTTGTGCCTTTTTGTAATATGCATCTTGATACCCCGCACTCAATGCAAAAGTTCCAAGCATTATCCTCCGTTTAACTTCTTCTCCAAAACCTTCACTCCGAGTTTTCTTATACATATCAATCATATCGGACGGATCTTCAGTTCTATATCCATATCGTACACCATCATATCTGGCTAGATTGGCACTCGCCTCCGCTGGTGCAAGAATATAATAAGTTGCAATCGCATATTCTGTATGAGGTAAACTAATTTCTTCAATAGAAGCTCCCAACTTTTCAAATTCTGATATCGCCTCATTTACCTTATCAGCGACCTGGTTATCTAATCCTTCTGTAAAGTATTCTTTAGGAACACCTATTTTCAGACCTTTAACATCGTTGATAAGGGATTGTGTGAAATCTGGTACAGATATATCAACCGCAGTTGAGTCCATTTCATCATTACCACAAATAGCGTTTAATACTAAAGCACAATCCGTAACATCTTTGGTAAAGGGGCCAATCTGATCCAATGAAGAAGCAAATGCAATGAGACCGTATCGTGACACACGTCCGTATGTTGGTTTCATGCCTACTACGCCACAAAGTGCAGCAGGTTGACGAATGGATCCACCTGTATCTGACCCCAATGAGCAAATTGCTGTATCAGCTGCTACCACTGCTGCTGAACCACCACTTGACCCACCAGGTATTGTGTCCAGGTCCCATGGATTATGTGTTGTCTGATATGCCGAATTCTCTGTGGACGACCCCATGGCAAATTCATCCATATTTGTCTTACCTACCATGACAATGCCATGGTGATTGAGTTTTGTCATCACTGTCGCATCATAGGGTGGCACAAAATTACTGAGTATCTTTGATGCACAAGTCGTTCTTATCCCCTTCGTACAGATGACATCCTTAATAGCTATCGGTATACCAGCAAGCGGTGGCATTTCGTCACCCCTCTGAAAACCTGCATCTGCGGCTTGTGCCTGTTCTAAAGCACTATCTTTAGTTAATGTTAAGTATCCTTTGACTTTGGATTCAACAGTATCAATTCGGTTATAGACAGACTCAGTCAATTCTATAGATGTGATTTCTCTTGCTTTGAGTTTTTTGTGTAGTTCGTGGGCAGTTAATTGGTTCAGCGACATAGAATAATGCTCCTTACTCCGTTTCAATTACTCTGGGTACACTGAAAAAACCTTCTTCAGGTTCAGGAGCATTTGCCAGAACTTCATCACGAGGTAATGAAAGCTTGACTACATCTGCTTTCGTTATATTCTGTAGTGGATGGATATGAGATGTTGGTTCAACATCATCTGTCTCCAATTCATCTAACTTGCTGATATAGTCTAAAATTCGAGCAAGGGTTTCGGTAAATTCTTGTGTCTCTGTGTCATTAAACTCAAGCCGTGCTAAGTTTGCAACATGACTTACACCATCTGTGTCTATTGTTGCCATATAGTTCGTTATCCTTTCAGATAGACCTGTTTATTGATTGGTAAATTCTAATTCAAGTGTTGCCATGCTCCATATCTTCCAATTACCATTTTCTTGTTTAAAGACATGGATGGTGTCAAGACAATTGTCTTGGAATTCTGGTCCTGCAATTTTAGATGCACAAAACTTGAACCTGCCAAGGGCATACTCACCATCTAATCCAATAAATCTAAAAACAATTTTTTCATAATTTATATCGTATTGTGGAAATAACACCTCAGACATCTGTTTTGTTTGCTGGTAAGCAGGTGAATCGGAATGGAGTGTAAACAACATAGCATCCATATCCTCAGCCTGAGTTGCTCTAAGGTTTTCATCAACCAAGACATCGAGTTCAGCTGCAATATTCTCATCCTGTGAAAAAACGACAGTTAAACCTAATCCAATGACCATTAAGAGTGCGATTAATATGTACTTTTGCATTGATATATCCTTTTATATTTTTTTCGTATTATTTATTGTTAAATGTTTAAGTTATGTCAATATTTATCGTAAAGGCTTATGCTATTTGGGTTTATGGACATATTTAAAGTTTATTACCTACATAAAAATTTCGAAAATTTAGGAAAATACTGTAATTTGGCTCAAAAACTATAAACTAATAACTATCAACTTTCAAGCACCTCCAACGGTACTATAGAAGCAGCAAACTGTTTTACCATAGACCGGTCAAAGAAAACAGTTACAAATGTATCGTCTCCTTCACCAGATATAGTAATGATTTTACCGCGTCCAAATTTTGGATGCATTACAATCTGACCAATTTCATAAAGCGTTTTTGTCTTTACTTCCTGAACATACTCAGTTGATGGGGAATCGGTCGGTTCATTTTCATCTTCATATTCATCCTCATCTGTGTCTGAAAATGCAGAATTGTACCTATCAACATGTCTAATGAGTTTTTCATCAATTTCATCTATGAAACGAGATGGCACTTTATATTCAACGCCACCCCAACTTCGTCTGGCTTCCGCATGGACAATATACAACTGTTCCATTGCACGCGTGATACCAACATAGCAGAGTCGACGTTCCTCTTCTATTTCTGCTTCTGTATTTATAGACCTTTGATGCGGTAAATACCCCTCTTCCATCCCAACAATGAAAACAAATGGGAATTCTAATCCTTTAGCACTATGTAGTGTCATCATTGGCACTTTATCTGTGTTCTCATCTGTATCCATTGTATCTATATCAGAAATAAGGGCGATGTTTTCTAAATAATCTAATAGTGTCGGTTCGTCTGCCACCATTTCATATTCGTAGACAGCATTCATCAATTCTTCAATATTCTCTACACGGTTCTGTGCTTCTATGGATCGTTGACTTCTGAAATGCTCAAGATAACCTGTGACTTCTAAGATATGTTCAAGCACTTCAGCAGGTAAATCATCTGGACCGTATTTATTGAAGATCTTTGCAAATCTGTTAATTTTCCGATTGATACCGGTACTGATCTCGGTGTTTTCATCAACTCTAACAACGGCTTCAAACAGTGATATTTCATGCTTATCGGCAAAATTCATCAATCGTTCCAGGGATGTGGGACCGATTCCTCGGGCGGGGACATTAATGATACGTCTAACGCTGATAGAGTCATCCGGATTACACACGACGCGTAGGTATGCGATAAGGTCTTTTATCTCCATACGGTCATAAAACCCTAATCCTCCAACTATCTGATAAGGGATATTCGCAGAACGTAATGCCTGTTCAAAAATACGGGATTGTGCATTGGTTCTATAAAATATTGCGAAATCTGAAAAATCTACACCCTCTGCATGCCATTCTTCAATCTTAGTCCCAACGTATCCTGCTTCGTCAGTTTCATCCATGGCTTTATAACATGTAACAAGTTCACCAGCATCATTTTCAGTCCAAAGCTTTTTCTCTTTTCTATTCTTGTTATTCTGTACAACACTCCATGCTGCATCTAAGATATTCTGCGTGGATCGATAGTTTTGTTCTAAACGAAGGACTTCTGTGTTATCATAATGTTTCTCAAAATTTAGTATATTATAGATGTCTGCACCACGGAAACCGTAGATAGATTGGTCATCGTCACCGACCACACATACGTTCTTCCTCTCACCAGACAACAACTTAACAAGTTCATATTGTGTTTGATTTGTATCTTGATATTCATCCACCAGAATATGGAGGAACTGTTGTTGATATTTCTTAAGAATATCGGGATATTTCTTAAAAAGTTCTACAGTATAATTGAGCAAATCATCATAATCTAATGCATTGTTTTTTCGGAGTGTATCTTGATACTGTGGATATACCTTTGCAACGATTTTCTCATAGAATCCTTCCGCCATATCTTCATAGTTTGCAGGACTAATATTCTTGTTTTTGGCACCACTTATCATGTCGTGTATGGTGCGTGGACTATGCTGTTTGTCATCTAATCCAAATTGCCTGATAACATCTTTTACTACTGTAACCTGTTCACTCTTATCGTAGATAGTGAAATTACTTGTAAATCCCTTTAATTGTTCGATATCACGGCGCAGAAATTTTGCACATGTGGAATGGAAGGTTGCAACCCATAGGTTTTTGCTAACCCCTGGATCCACGAGGATTTCCAATCGTTCTTTCATTTCGTTGGCAGCTTTGTTAGTAAAGGTGACTGCCAAAATACGGAAGGGGGAGACCCGGTGTTCTTTGATGAGATATGCAATGCGATGGGTGATGACACGAGTTTTACCGCTACCAGCACCCGATAATATGAGCAACGGTCCCGTGGTATGTTGAACTGCTTGACGTTGTATATTGTTTAGGGAGTTTAATAAGTTTTCGGACAAGGAAATTCTCCAATATTGATGTGTAATTACCAGTATACAGTATATAAAATCTGGGGAAGGGATGCAAGTGAATTAATTGTAATGTAAGTCTATCAATTGGAAGTGGTATTATTTAAACTTCATAAGGCGTTCATACCGGGAATGCCTTATGAAGTTTAATTTTTTAATTCGGTAGTATGCGGACAGGGAAACCCCATTCCTACGATAATTTATGGACAAGTACCGTCATGACTTCGCTCGGATGAAGGTTTCACAGTCTGCCTTTTGTGTTGTCTGTTCTGAGTATATCCGGTAACTGGTGTTGTGTTTGATATTGTTCATAATCAAGGAAAAAGTCGTCAATTTCACAGAAAAGTGTTATGATATCCATTAGAGAACTCCTTAGTTTAGAGAGTTAATGCTAAAACATCATAATAACTAAGGGATTCTCTATTTACAAGTTTTTAATTATCAAACTCACGTTACCTAATCAATATTTAGTCAAGTTGAGTGAATTGTGAAAATTAAGGAAATAAAAAGATAATGAAATTGATGCAAATGCTAACTGTAACACTTATCAGTATCCTATTCATTCAAACAAGTTTTGCACAGGATGTCATGCAGTGGAATCTACCAGAAGGAGCAAAAGCACGTCTTGGTAAAGGAAAAATTACAGAGATTGAGTATGCTCCTGACGGCAAAATACTTGCCGTTGCAACTACAATTGGAATTTGGTTATATGACACAACCACATATCAAGGAATCAGTCTTCTCACAGAACATAATTGTGCAATCTCAAACATTGAATTCAATCCTCAGGGGCAAACCTTTGCAAGTGCAGGACAAGACAGTAGTATTTTCTTGTGGAATATAGATTCAGGAAAACGTATTCCTCTAATCGGACACATAAGAATACTTCCGAGGAACATATTGAAATTTAGTTTAGACGGAAAGACACTCGCAAGTGGAAACGAGGATACCATTATTCTTTGGGATACAATAACAGGTGAACATAAGCATACTATCACAGGAATACCTTATAATATTAGTGATTTTTCTTTCAGTCCTGATGGAACGACTATAGTCAGTGTAACAGGTGAAGGTGAAGTTAGTGTGTCAGATGCGACTACTGGTGAACTGAAGAAGTCATTCACAATAATAATGACAGGATATGTAATTAGTGTCGGATTCAGTCCAGATGTAAAATTAATCGTCATAGGCAATACAGATGGTATCATCTATATTGTAGATATAACCAAAGGTGAACTGATACGGAAACTCACTGGACACTCATTTGATGTTCAACGTATAGCATTCAGTCCTGATGGAAATATGTGTGCGAGCTCATCTTATGGGGATGAAACAGTTCGTATTTGGAACATACGGACGGGTAAACAAATACACACATTTTCTGAACACACATGGGACCTATTGGGTTTAGCGTATAATCCCAATGGAAACACGCTTGCAAGTAGTGGTAGTGGTGATGGAACAATACGCTTCTGGGATACGCACACAGGCAAACAGAAGCATATTATCACTGGACATACAGACAATGTTAGCAGCATGATCTTTCATCCAGATGGCAAACATATAGTCTGCGGATATGAAGATGGAACAATACGTTATTGGGACATCAGTACAAGACAACTGGTCAAAACGCTTGATAGGTTTATCAATACAGTATCAGGTTTTGTCTTCACACCGGATGGTAAAACAATCGTAGGTGGGGTTGATAACAGTGTCCGTATTTGGAATGCCCAAACTGGCAAACACAAGATGTTCCTTTCAGAACATAAGGGTTTACATTGTATTGCTATGAGTCCGGATGGAATGATCATCGCAACTGGAAGTGAGGATACAACTATTCGCTTGTGGGATATAAACACGGGTCAATTAACAAGGACGCTCAAAGGTCATAATCACAGGATCCATAGTGTCCTCTTTACACCCAACGGACAGAGCCTAATCAGTGGAAGTGAAGACAACTCAATTCGACTTTGGGATGTCACGACAGGTGAAAATATCAAGACGTATACTGCTCATACTGATGCATCAGGAAGTCATAGCGGAAGTCCATTGAGTTTTGAAGGGGTTAAAAGTCTTGCTTTGAGTCCTGATGGCAAAACATTTGCAAGTGGTGGTGGTGATAAGATCATACACCTGTGGGACTATGAAACAGGTAGCACAAAGTTGACATTAACTGGTCATTGGTATCCTGTCTTCTCATTAGCATTTAGTCCTGATGGTAAATTACTCGCAAGTGGCAGTTCAGATAGGGATGTTAGACTATGGGATACAAAGACTGGTGAGTTGAAAAGGCAATTGGATGGACACACAAAATGGGTTACTACTTTGACGTTCAGTCAAGATGGACAAACGTTATTTAGCGCCAGTGACGATGGGACTGTCCTTTTGTGGGATATAGATCTATAGGATTGATAGTATTTTCGATCTGAATTTTCTTTCTCTCAACAAATGGTGTATTGACGGACTGACATCTGTATATTAGACAACCCATTCAAAATTAACCACGATATTACGTTTGAATCAACGTATAATCCTTATATTGAAGATTCGATGCATCTGGGTTTCTGATTCGCTGTGGTTTGGAAACCTACTGGGACGAAGATATAGTACAGAATCCATTGCTGGATAGATATTGAATTCTATTCGAACGTGAGTATGATAAGATACATTGTAGCCAGAACTTTTAGTTAACACCAGAGTATAAAACTGGTAAGTTTGTGCTACAAAGGCTGCAAGACTGTCCTTAGGTCAATTACTGTTTATAACGCTGACATTTCTTATTATCAAACTGGTGCTATTTTATATTAACTTTTAACTTCAACTTAGGATTTGATATGCTTACAGAATCTTCTTTACAGAATTATCCTGAAGAAAACCTTATCTCTTTACCACCAGAAGCGATGGCGCGATTTGGTAGGGGAGGGTTCTCTGCTACTTCCGTCTCTCCCGATGGGAATATGATTGCAGTAGCATCTCGTATCGGTGTCTGGCTCTATAATGCACATACTGAGGATTTTATAAAACTAATCGCAGTAGAAGGTACAGGTCTCCTTTCAGAGGTTACATTTTCTCCCGATAGCACCAAAATCGTTACAGGAGATTGGGATGGCATTGCCTCATTGTGGGATACGGATACTGGAGAAAACCTTGCCACCTATACGAATACTAACTATGTGACTTCAGTCGCATTTTCTCCAAATGGAAAACTCTTGGCAACTGGCACTCGGAATGGTAAAGCATTTCTATGGGATATTATAAAGGATGAAGCTTATTTGACTATTTCCCATGACGATTATGTATCTTCAGTTGCTTTTTCTCCAGATGGGTTGCTAATCGCAACAGCAAGTTGGGATGGAATTGTCAACTTATGGGATATCGATACAGGGAAAATACGCTGGTGTTTCAGTCACCAGAAAAAAGAATCAGATATCAAGTTTGAATCGGGACAAACTATAAGCTTTGATAATGGTGAAGTTAATTGTATCGCCTTTTCTCCAAATGGAAAATTATTTGCCTCAGCAGAACACGTAGTTGATAATAGGGATGCTCGCATGGTGCTTTGGAACGTTCAAACTGGTAACCCAATATGGGGTCTTACTCATAAAGAATCTGCTACATCAATTACTTTTTCAAGAGATAACAAGTATATTGCAATCCATTTCTCAAAGGATTGCCCTGATGTACGTTGTACTGCTACTGGAACATCAGTTGCTAATATAGATGAAATAGGGATAAATGAACACATTAAGGATATCCCACTCACTCATCCGAACAGTTGGTACAGTTGGCTTATCAGTTTCTCACCTGATGGTAGAAACTTAGTTGGTATGACAGAAGGTTCGGCAATAAAGGTGTGGGATGTCGTATATGGGAAAGATATTAAGATTATTGACCGAGATATCGGACAAGCAAAAGACTTGACGTATTCAACCGAAGGTAACATTATTGGATTAAGCAGAACTGGAGACACTGCTACGTTGTTAATAGATGAAATACAAAAAGCTGTATTCGCGCACCAGACTGAAGTTGTTTCTGCTGCTATTTCTCGGAACGGTAGGATTGCAGCTACAGGAGGATTGGATAATAATATCAAGCTCTGGAATACCGAGACAGAAGAACATCTACATACGTTTACTGGTCACATTGGTGCAGTATATGATCTCACATTCTCACCTGATGGCACACTCTTGGCAAGTGGAGGAGGTCGTAATTTTGAAATGCAAGAAGATAATGGAACTATTTATTTCACGACTTCAGAGGAAAGTCCTGTTGACCAAACTGTAAAAATCTGGGAAATTAGTACAGGAAAAGAAATTGTTACACTTGAACACCCTTCTTTGGTTAGAGTTGTTACATTTTCACCTGATAACACACTTCTTGCCACTACATCTGATAATGAAGTCAATCTATGGGATACTAAGTCGTGGCAGAAAATTTTGAAACTTGAAACAGTAAGAGTTGAGTCGTTTGTATTTTCGCAAGACAGCTCATTTCTCGCTATTGGTGGAAGAGGACGGAAACCAAAAATACAGATATGGAATGTGAAGACAACACAGCTTGTTGTAGAATTCTCTGGACATAAAAGTGATGTAGAATCTGTTGCTTTTTCACCTGACGACACGCTATTAGCAAGTGGAGGTTTTGACGGAGTTATCTACTTGTGGGATATGTCACCTTACCTAAATAATCTATAAGGAGTTTTCAGAAATCACCACATAAATACTATAATCTGAACCAATAATGAAATTAGGGATTTGAAACTAAACCTAATTCTGAAGAAATCGCTTTATCCCAATCTGCAGTAAATATCCACCAATTAGTCATCTCTCTTTCTTCATACAGTATTCCATTCTTATATCCCGGCATATTTTGCATCCAGTATATATACCATTGTGATTCGATAAATTGTGGTATTTCTTCAGTATTCTCATCTCGCCAATGGTATCTTAGGTTAGCGTATGTATCAACGTTTACTAACTTTTTCTCTCCACTATTATCTGGTGTCCAATCTTCAATATCACTTTCCACAAGCGTCATCGTATCGGTATAATCGTAGTGTTTAGTGGTGTTCGGTGGCATATGTGTCCATCCAACACGTCCTGTAATGAATTCCCCTTCCTCATCTTGTCCAACGAATTTCTTCCAAAAGAGATCTGTATTACCAAACTGTAAATGATCAACATGACTCAGAATTGCTTCCAATTGATGACCGTGATTATGCACTGCTTCAGCATGACTTCGTCTGAAATTCTGTCCATACACTGTATATGTAGAATTATAGATGGGTAGATCATCATTGTCACGATTACTATTAGATATATCTCCTGTTAGTGGACTTGACATATTGGATTCCCACCAGTTTCTGAAATCCTCAGATTTATGCATTGTTGGATCATAACACGGAAAATCGGAGTTAACACCACCCATCCATATCCATATCTCTTTTACACCAAAATCATTAACATAATGTTCCATGTTAAACCGTTCAAATATCTTATGGTAATCAGGTGAATATAAAGGTGTACCATCTTCTAAATGACTATTCACTTCACCTTTGGGTGTCTGTTCGTAGATAGTGATATATTCTACTACCCGATAACCAATAGATGGAACAGCAGATGGATTCTTATAACCTCTAAACCTTGTACCTTCCTCAAGCATATACTTAATTCGTTTGTCAAATACATCTATCTTTGTCTTCAGTTCCTCTATAGTTATCTCACCTAAATCCCAAAAATCTGGTGCTTTATTAACATCAAGATTTTTACCATCTTTCGTTGGTAAAAATCTCATGATAACCACAGGAATCTCATAGAGATGTCCTGAAGCGGGTGTGGCTAAGTAAGGATCAATTTTCTCAAATACTGGTTGTTTTTCCATAGAATTGATATGCGTAGTAGAAATTATTAGTAATTGCAGCAGGATTATTATTGTTCTCATTATTGTTTGTATAAAAGATAATCCTCATAGACAAACCTGTCCATGAGGATTATTAGGTATTAACAGTCGTTAGGTCTAAATTATGCTCATTGGCTAATGAAAATTGTATCGTTAGAAAATCTATTCAGAAACTTTTGCTGGAAAACGTGGCGCACCATCAACTTCTTCAATTCCCTCAACAGCAGCAATTAAGTCTTCTGTCTTAACTTTACCTTTTTCAACCTTGACAACTGCCTTATTTTCGTCTTGTGAAACAGATACGACTTCAGTGACACCTGTAACCTTAGCAAGTGCATCCTGCACTCTACTTGTACAATTACCTCACGTCATACCTGTTACAGTTAAGCTAACTTCTTCAACTTCTGCTTTCGCCTCAGAAATGGTTGCTTCTTCTGGTGTATTCTCTGCTTCTTGTTGTTGTTGATTGGCACAACCCATTACCAGCAATAACATAAAGAAACTAATACAAACTTTATTAATCATGATCGTATCCTTAAACTCCTATGAATAACCATATAGTATTTTTATGAGTTAATCAAATTTTGGAATTCAACAAAAAAGTAGGGCGAGAGAACTCGCCCTAAACAGTGGTTAGTTAGCAAGCGATGCCGTAAAACGCGGATCTGCATCATCTATAGTCTTAATTAAAACTTCGTTTGATACTTTACCCTTTTCAATTTTTACGACTACCAATTTTGTATCTCTGCTAACACTGACAACCTCTGAGACCCCTGTGACCTTATTTAGTGCATCCTGCACTATACCGGGACATGAGCCTCATGTCATGCCCTCCACCTGTAAAGTCACTTCCTGATAAGCAGAAGTTGCTGGTTCTGCAGCTTTTAATGCTGTACCATCATCTGCTGCCATAGTTGTGGATTCAGACATTTCAGCCTGTTTGTTTACCATACCACAACCTGTCAGGATTGCAAAGGCCACGAGAGTAATCAGCGCATATTTCGCCATATACATCGTGATACCTCCTTTAGTTTAAACATTCTCATTTTAGCATATAAATTGTAAGAGTGCAAGTAAATTGTGATTATACCTTTAGATATGTGTTCAATCCAAACGAGATTACCCATTCGACTCTTGAAACAGGATTCAGCCAACGTTTAGAATGGCATTTCGATTTGACTTGATACTTGAAGACGGGTTTGGATTATATCCTCACGGATCTTTTTTGGATCTGTTTCAGGTTGATGTCTGTGTGCATCAAGGAATGGAAAAACCTTCTGTAACCTAACAAGCTGTTGTTGAATTGCTGCTGCTTTCTCAAACTGTAGCAATGCAGCAGCACTGTTTCTTTTCTCAATCATATCTGTTTGTACTTTTTCATATTCCCCTTCAAGTAGATTTAATAAATTGACTATCATATCTCTGTAGAATTCTCTTGTTATTAATGCAGCACACGGAGCATAGCACCGTTTCATGTCATATTGTAGACATGCCCGATAACCCACAGTCGGTTTGATTTTATCTTGGCATGTTCGTACCATAAATATCCGTTGCAATACATCAATTGCTTCATCAGTCCATCTTCTACTTGATAAGGGTCCAAAGTATTCTGCACTGTCCTCTTGAATTTCTGCAACTCTTTCCAGTCGTGGATAATCTTCATCCAAAGTAATTCTTATAAACCAGGTTTGAGTACCCCATTTGAGTGCTGAATTATAAGAGGGTAGGTATTTCTTAATTAGTCTTGCTTCCAGGAAAAGAGCTTCCTGTTCAGATTGGCATATCTGATATTGTACGGATTCAGTCCAACGGATTAGACGCTTTATTTTTGATCTGCGATTTTTGACATTATGTAAGTATGAACGTACACGTTTACGTAGACATTTTGCCTTACCGATGTAAAGTATTTTGCCGGATGCCCCGTGGAATATATAGACCCCAGGATCAATTGGTGCATCCTCAACCATCTCTTTTGTTAGCATTTAAGAATCCGTATGAGAAATATTGTAGTTTTCTTATATTTATCAAAAAGATAATGAATCTGTATTTTTAAAAATTCAAGGCTGAATTTACTAAAAAATTGGATCGAAGACTTATCCTCACTACATTGACATAAGATGAATATTCTGCTAAATTTTCTTGTAACCTATTTTTTGTTTTTACAACATTTTAATAAGAAATTAAATTTAGAAATTGCCAATTCTTTGTGATCCCTATAATAGCAGTATTCTAAAAGGATAATTACTGCTTTTAAATGACTACGTTAAATCGTATATAATGGTTACAACATTGGTCAGTTTTTTGAAAATTTCTCATTTTTTCATCCGATTTTGGGGTAGTTATTAATGGAACAGTGGATACCGTCCAATGAACAGAAATCTCAATATGAAAACGAAGGTTATTTTATTCTTCGTAGTGTTATAGATAAGGACCTTGCCGTTGAATTACGGGGCGTATTACGGAATGTAATTATGCTACCTGAACCGGGGAAGTTTGTAGATCTTGACCCGATGAATCCTATGGAGGATACACCACAAGGGAGAATTGCACGCTATCGTAAACTTGCAAATTTTTGTGTTCAGTCACCCCTCATTTGGCACAATATCCATGCAGGTGAAAAACTCCTAAATATTGCACGTTATTTTCTTGGTAACAATATCATTGTTAAGTACAATAGTTGCTTCTTAAAACCCGCGCGTACCGGGAGTGCAACACCTTGGCATCAGGATAATGGATTATGGAGAGATGGAGAAACTGAACCTTTCAATTTCTGGATACCCCTTGAACCTGCAACACAGGAAAACGGATGCATGCAGTTTATTCCAAAAAGTCATCAGACTGAGATAGTGGAACACGTGCTGTATTCTGATAGTATCCATGGAGAACTTCCACGTGGACGTGTGGAGGAAATGATTACAAAAAATGGTATACATCATATAGAATTAGATACAGGTGATGTAGTGTTTTGGCATAGCAATTTGTGGCACTATAGTCCTCCAAATACAAGCGATAAGAGTCGTATTGCTGTAGCAGGGGTATGGACAAACCCAGAAATCATGAGCAGGAGGAAACGTGGTTTACAAAATTGTTATTTGGCAATGAAAAATGGAGAAGTCTGTCGACAATTTCCACCGGAACCAATTACTATTGAGAACAAAGATCATCATCCACCAAAACCTTTCCAAAGAGTATAGGAATGGTTTTGACTATAGTTAATATAGGTTGAGCAATATATAATCAGAATGTTCTATTGAGTTTGATTTAAAGGTCTAATGTAGATATTGACTATCATTTATGGTAAAATAGAATGAACAGAACATTGAAATGTTGAATGGAGATGTGAATATGAAACCAAATTTATTGATTACAATTGTCAGTATTGGAATAATAGTATCCATGACAATTATTACTGCTTGTCTTGAAAAAGATGTAATTGAGGATGTCGTCGGTCCTCCTATTGAAACGACACCTGTAGAACCAGATATAAGTACAGAAGTAACCCCACCAGATGATACTACACCAGAAATGACAGCAGGAATGAATCCTGTAGAGACAGTTCCTGAACCAACAATCGTGGAAACAACACCGGAACCTGATCCATTACCTGAAGGTGAAGGATTAGCAATAGGGGCGACTGCTCCTGAATTCTCATTACCAGATGCTGATGGAACTATACATTCTCTATCCGATTATGCAGGACAGAAGGTTGTACTTGTGTTTTATGCTACTTCGACCTGAACAGTCTGTCAAGGGCAACTCAGGGAGTTGCGAGATGGATATCAGGACATTAAGAGTGCTGGTGCAGAACTAATAGCAATTAGTAGTGATACGCAATTTGGAGCTGGAAACTCACGAGATCTTATTAATGGCACTTTTCTTATCCTTAGCGATGAGGATCTAATAACTATCATCGCCTACAATGTTCTTCAAGCACCAGCTAATATTTTTGCACGACCAGCGGCATATATAATAAATGAAGACGGTAAAATTGCTTGGAGGGATGTTGGTGAAAGGTTCGGACATCGCACAAAATCTACACAGATTGTTGAAGGGTTAAATAGTCTTGATTAGACCTGAGTAATTGGACTATTTGTATATATGATTTTGTGTTGAATACCGGACATTATTATACTGTACTGCCATCGGGAATTTAGACCACTCTCTAAACCAAGATTGTGCTATAATAACAATCCACTTGAAAGGTTCTCCGATGGCAATACAAACGTTAAGATAGAGCTTAACTATAATGAAGAATTTTGCCCATACCAGAATTATTTCGTTCAAGTTTTCAAAGTTCAACAGGATTAGTTGCTATCGTGATAGGAGAAGTTAGGGATGGAAAATAAAAAAGAAGAACAATTGTTTAGGGATGATGGCATTAAGTATAGGATTGCTATTTACAACATGTTTGTTCATATGAGTGTCCTCTAAGATAGTTTACTATAATCTAAAAGGAGATAGTGATATGCATCAACCCACAGAAGACCATCGTACAGCGAAAGATTTATCGCCAGAAGAATTAGCCGAATATCGCCGCAAGCTTGATCAACACTTCAAAAATCGGAAGGTAGATGAGGCATTGCTGCAACGCGCTTGGCAAACGGCATATCGGGTCGCAGCGATGCTTTATGAAGACTTCGGTGCAACACAAGTCGCTGTCTTCGGTTCACTTGCCGAGTGGGATTGGTTCTCAAAAGGGTCGGATATTGATATTGTCGCTTGGGGGATTCCATCTGACAAGTATTTTCGCGCCGTAGCAGAGACTCTCGACTTTAGCCAAGAATTCAGAATTGATTTAGTCAGTTTTGAAAGTTGTAAAGAGCGTTTTCGAGAACGAGTTCAGAGCCAAGCTGTTCCGATTCGGAATGGAGGAACAGCGGCTAACACGGCACTTGCAACCTCTATAAGAAGAAAGGAGCCTGCATCAGTGAACAGGAATAGGTTGATTCAACGGATTTCTGAGGAACACATAGAGATAGCACAGAGCGTAAAAAAAATCCGAGCAGATTTACAAAAACTTGAAGAGGCTCCAGTTGAATACAAGGAAAGTTTAGAAATGCTTATCGCTCGCCACCTCTACGATTTCTATAAAGGCCTTGAAAATATCTTTAGACGCATCGCCCAAGATATTGATGGAAACCTACCTCAGGGCGAAGAGTGGCATAAAACACTTTTAAAACAGATGGTGGAACCAGGGACCGCACGCGCTCCCATACTTTCTGAAGAAACTTACGCGGAACTACACGAACTTTTAGGGTTTCGGCACGTTTTTATTTATATCTATGCAGAGAAACTGGACTATGAACAAACGCTCAAAAACGCCGAACGAGTGAATAAAGTATTCCCGACAATCTTCAAAGAACTGGACGCGTTCATAATGTGGTTGAAGAAAGAAGAAAATGACTGATCAAACCCTTCTACAACAGATGACAGACTTCTGATGATTACCCCGACAGATGGGTATTACCTCAGCACCACCAATCAACTCAGTTAGTGCGAGAGGGATGTGTAAAGTATTTATCACTAAACATTATGCTGCTATTGCATCTGGATTCCAATATTCTTTCCAAGTATCATTCTTTAGCATACATCTCAATTCCAGTTTGGCATTGAGACCTTCGTCTGTACATCTCCTAGAACTTCCGCTACATCTTTGAGCAACAACATATTTACAACGCTTTCAGTCCTACTCATAATCTGATACCCTTTCTCTCTAAACTCTTGATACCGCATACGCTTCGCATGTTTCTCAAAATAACGTGCTTCTCTATCTAATATCTCCCTAACTCTCAACAGCATTATATTGGATTTGAAGAATTACGTGCAGGATTCACTGTTGAAATCAACGCCAAATGCGTGTTTCGTATTTGGCGTGGAATCCTACCAACAAGGACGAGTTACACTTTCTCTACTGCATTAAAGAAATCTGCATTAGAAGCACTAAACCCGTATTGCTGTTCCACCTCCCGGATAGTTATCTCAGTCGTGAATAAGTTTTCATAAGTATCAGGAAACTCAACACCTGTGGTAGCATCACGTAAGAGAATCATGTTGTACCCATATCTTGACATCGCCCGAATTCCGTAATCTCTCCCCATAACACACCAATTGGTAGCAAACCCCGCATAGATGAGATGAAGGATACGTTTTTCTTCAAGTAGATCTTGGAGTTGGGATCCGGTTGCAATGACATAGTCATCATCTTTAACATCTATGGCAGGAGACATAGAGAGTTGAGAGGCAAGTTTATCCCAATGAACTCCGATACCAGGTGGTTGATTTCGAGGACCACGGTAGATATTGTAATCACCTTGTCTTCCACGAAACTCAGATGGTGGCCAAGAGGGTGGCGTAGAGGGTTCAGGTGGTTTGTGTCGTTTGAGCTGCGGATATTGTTCTGCAACGGATGGTGATGGACCGTGTACTATTGTCAATCCTACTTTTCGAGCAGCATCAATAACCGGTACAATACAATCAACCGTCACCTGTTTTGCCCGTTCAATCCATGTTTCAATGAAATGAACATTCCATAAATCCACAAGAATCAAAGCGGTTTCTGATACAGGTAGTGGCATGTTGAACTCACGTCGAATGAATGCAGTTTCACGACACGGTTCATCTGCAGGCGTGCTATCTTGAAAATATCGAACACGTAAATCAAGTGATTTCATTGGGACACCTTAAAGAGGGATTCATCCAATTCAGTATTTATCTCAACAGAATTTAATTGCGATTCAGTATATAGTTCTCCATTCACAGTCTGTATAACATTGAATGCGATTTGTATTCCATCAACTTCTCTATAATCAGAAAAGATCGTCTCTTTATCCATAGATGTCCCACTTCTTGTTTCTCGATATGCATACTTTAAGATAAGATTGGTCTCTTCACTAACATATATCTTAAGTGCTTCACCTGAAGGTTGGGTTAAGAGAAGCACAGATACTGGTTTTCCATCTAACTCTTCAGAACCAGAATATTGAAAAGGGGTACCATTGTTGGTTAAATGCTGAAGAAGAGGAATAACATCTCTGAAAGTAACATCTTTAAATATAACCATCATTTCTGGTGGTAAGGGTTGACTACCCATTGGGGATACCATGAATCCAGATTCACCTTCGAATATTATAGACACTTCCTCTTGCGGTGTTACAACATCTTGCCGTAATTTGTATGGATACAATGAAGATATTTTTATTTCCCCTTTTATTCCACCTAATTGAGATAATGTGGTTTGTCTTTGAGTTACAACTGATGTTACTGCTTTAATTGCCTCCCAACCACCATGAGCATTAACGACTGCAGCAAGAATCTCTTTAGCTTTAGCAACATCGGTTTCACTTGCTTCGGGTATTGATTCAACTGGTGGAGGTTCAGGTTGTGCAATCTCAATTTCATTTACATCACCGAATTCGTCTAATGGTCGGTCAAAATTTTCTTTATTTCCTACAGTAACAATCGTTAGAGCATTTGGATGTAAGTATTTTTGAGCAACCATCTGAACATCTTCTACCGTGACTTTAGCAATATTATCGGTAAAGGTCTCGAGGAATCCAGGTGCAAACCCTCGATAATCTAACATCATTTGTTGAAATGCAATTTGAGAACTACTCTCGAAACTGAAGACAAATGAGTTAATGAGAGAATCTTTTGTACGGTTTAACTCTTCCTCAGTTACTGGTGCATCACGCATTCCTTTGATTATATCTGCTATGAGCGTAATAGCTTCTGCAGTTTTTTCAGCACGGGTCTGTGAATATGCGAAGAATTCACCAGGATTTGTATATAGACTTGTCTGCATTATACTTCCCACCATATAGGCAAGTCCGTGTTTTTCACGTACTTGACTCATCAAACGTGAAGTAAATCCACCTTCACCAAGAATATCATTCATCACCCGTAATGCGAACAGATCTGGAAAATCAGGTTTCCTTTTAATACCTATATGTCCAATCAACATTGTTGTTTGGGGTAGTTCTTTTTTAATATAATGAACAGAAGGAGTCCGTTCTCTTTCAACCGGTTTAATTTCTGGAAAATCAATTTCTGATTTTTCCCATCCTTCAAAAGCATTCTCAAGTTTAGTAATTAGTGATTCGGTTTCGAAATCACCTGTAATGGAAAGCATGATATTGTTTGGATGAAAATATCTTGCATGGAATTCTTTTAGATCGTCTACAGAAATACTCTCAACATTCTCAATTTCAGAATACCATCCAAATGGGTGATCTTTTCCATACAATATCTCAGAAAAATTACGCCATGCTAATTGAATTGGGTTGTCATTTCTTCTTCGGATACCTTCAATAGCTTGTTGTTTACGTAGATCTAATTTTTCTTCTCGAAATGCCGGGTTACGTAATACGTCTGCGAATATCTCTAATCCCTTATCAATATCCTCAGCTAATGTGGATAGACTTACAGAACCATATTCAGGAGACATTCCAATCTCAACAGATGCAGCCATTGATTCAAGCTCTTCATTTAATGTGTCAGGTTCACGAGAAATTGTACCCCCTGTACGCATCACACTGGCGAAAATTGAGGCTAAACCTATTTTATTTGCTGGATCATAGATTGTTCCGGTTTTTACAAGACCACTGATATCAAAAACAGGTAATTCATTGTCTTCGATTAAATACAGTTCCATCCCATTCAATAAAGTATGCTTTTGTGGAACTGGTGGTTTAAATTGTATAGGTTCATAGGTTAGTTCTTCATGTGGTTTGGCATTAATTGAAGATGAACCGAAAATTATCAAACATAGAATGAGTGAACCAGAGATGATTCTAAAAGATTTTGGTGACATGATTATTCACTTGCCTCCCCTTCTGTCTCAGTAGTCTCAGTTTGTTCCTTCTTTACTATAGTAGCAACGGTACGATTAGATTTTGTGAAATAGGTCTTGGCTGTCTTCATAATATCTTCAGGTGTTATCTCATACATTTTCTTACGCCAATTTAGAATATAACGCCAATCCCCTGCAATACCTTCATAGAATGTAAGCTGGTTTGCCATACCTGCATTCGAACTTAATCCACGGATAAAAGATGCATCAATCTGTTTAAGGATTCTTTTAAATTCTTTCTCCTCTACAGGTTCAGTTTTTAGGCGTTCTAACTCAGCATAAATTGCCTTTTCTACATCAGCAGTGGTATTGGGTGAACGTGGTGTAGCACTTACAACGAAAAGGTTATCATAACGAGCTCCAGGATATCCATTAATTGTATTGGCAGAAACAGCAATTCCTTCTTCAACAATATTCTTGTAGAAACGGGATGTACGTCCATCTGACAAAATTGCACTAATCATATCAAAAACATAATCATCAAAGTGCGGAATTGTGGGTTTATGGAAAC
The DNA here is from genome assembly GCA_965205025.1 of Candidatus Poribacteria bacterium. Classification (GTDB taxonomy): domain Bacteria; phylum Poribacteria; class WGA-4E; order WGA-4E; family WGA-3G; genus MSPOR6. The sequence continues at coordinate 102,293 of CBDBFU010000023.1, read as the reverse complement.
CTATCATCATTTGCGGTTCAGCATCATACTCAACTTCAATCCTTCGTTCTCCCTCTTGCTTTGGTTCATCTACTGTAACCTCTTTTGGAAGAGGTTGTGATGGAATATCCCCAAAGTATTTATCAATCAATTCTATTGTCTTTTCAATGTTGATGTCACCTACAATGACCATAACAGAGTTATTTGGAGCATAATGTATTTTGAAGAATTCTTCTGCCTTTTTTCTATTAAGCATGGCAATGTCAGAAGGCCATCCAATTATTGGCATTCCGTAGGGATGTGCTGTGAAGGCTGAAGCCATAAACTGCTCATACAGTTTTCCTCCTGGACGAGAATCCACACTCATTCTCCGTTCCTCTTTTACGGCTTCTCTTTCAACATAGAATTGACGTAATACATTATTTTTTAGCCTATCCGACTCAAGCATTGCCCATAATTCAAGCTTATTTGACGGTAATTCAACAGTATAAATCGTATAGTCAACTGATGTTCCAGCATTGAATCCTGTACTGCCATGTTGGGTATAGATCTCTGTATATTCACCAGCAACAGTCCACTTCGCAGCCATCTCTTGTTGTTTTTTTAAGGCTTCCTCTAATTCTTTAATCTTATTCTCATCTGCTCTCGACCCTTTTGCGCGTTCGTTGTCTAATGTGTCCCCGATTCGATCAATTTCAGCAAGTATCACTTTCTCTTGCTCATAATCTTTCGTACCAATAGTATTCGTTCCTTTAAATAACATATGCTCTAACATATGTGCAATACCACGTGCATCATCAGACTCATCTACTGAGCCTGCTTTAAAAAGAATATAGGGTGCAATTGTAGGGGAGGTATGACGTTCAATCATCAATAATTTCAGACCATTTGCATAGACATGTTCGACGACTCTGTCTTCAAGGTCCTGTGCTGATGCTATTACTGGTAATATCATCAGTAGTAGAATCAAAAAAATGTGTATATACTTCATAATTTCTTCCGGGTTTTTCTCATTTAGTTAAGTAGAATGCAATCATTCCTTTGTTTCTATAATAAAACATTCAAATGTGCATACTAATAGATTTTTTTGCGAAATAACGAGTTAGACAAAAAGAAGCCCCGATAAGAATACCGGAGCCTTCTTCTTATTCCTTTTGTAGATCCCCAAGTAATCCAACTAATGCGAATCTAATATGTGATGATAAAGCTGAATTCTCTGCTCTAAGGTCAGCACCTTCTTCATCTGGGTACATAACATGTGCAGCAACGGCTCTTTTAACCCACCTTTCTGCTCTATCATCATAAGGTATATATTTCTCTTTTGGTGCGGTACATGCTGGACATTCATCTGGGGGTTCATCTGCTTCTTTCCACAAATAACCACATGCTATACATACAAACATAGCGAATTCCTTCCTACTTATCAGTAGTATTAAAATGTAATATGCAATATCCTAAATTCCATTGAATAATATTGCTTATATTATCAAATTCTGAATAGAAATGCAAGGTATATTAGTATTGATACAGGGTTATTTAGTTTTAAGAATTCTCATTTTATGATGTTAGCTACGAGTTTAGGATTTAAAGCATAATATTTCATCATATCAGCGATACGAGTAGCTCCTGTGAACAGGAATACGGATAATGCTGTATTTCGCAATGCTGCGATTCAGACAACAATCCCATCCGTGTAATCCGTGATTCTGATAAAAAATATGAAGAAAGTTAACACCATCGGCATCATATAGAAAAACATAACAATTAAATAATTTATGAAGAAACAGTGTACTGGAAGGAACTAAACATAAAAACTCATTAAATAACAAATACGCTTGACATTTACTTTTTAAACATGTTACTATTTATATAACAATATATTTATTGAATATCTTACATACTAACGTGAGTTTGATAAATAGTTAGGTCTTCCACATTTTCTCTTAAAGTCCCCCTGATAAGGGGGATTTAGGGGGTTAAAACACTGAAATGACGGCTTTTTAAGTCAAATTTTACCTTTTTCTGCTTAAGTTGCGTAAGTCCTGATAGAGCAAGATATCAAAGAATTCTCCAAATATGAGATATGTTCTAAAAACATGTCAAAATGGATTGTTAAGATGTTTCACATTCAAACGATTCCAAATCAATGGATTAGAAGAAAAGTAAAAGACACAAAAATCATACCCAATTTATACTTGGCGCAAATTCTTGTAACCTTAAAAAAGTAGCTATAAGCTTAGTGTAGTACTGACGGGAGAGAGGTTTAACCAGTGTTACACCATGTAACGAAAAGTGTAACTCTTTTCAACATATTGAAAATTTTAATATAACAGTTGTGAAAAATAAAAACTTTAAACCAATAACTAAAGACTATAAACTGCCAACATACATAGAGGTGTTTTTAGGGTTATTTAGTTTTCGATATTTTAGCTACTATGTTCACATTCGTGAATAATATTCGCAGGTCGGATAGAGCGGAGCAAAACCCGAAATCTTTGGTTCCTGTTGGGTTTCGCAAACTCAACCCAACCTACAAGAATAACTCTAAGTAACACACATCAACGAGAGATTCTTAAAACTAAATAACCGTGAGGTGTTTTTGATGTACTTCAGTAAAAACAAATTAAGAAGGTCTTTTCGTCAGAGATGTCAAAAAATTGCTTTTTGTCTTTCTTTAGTTTTCCATGGAGTGATGGTAGCGGTGTTCGTCCTCTTTTTTCTCAATCAAGAAGAAACCGAAGTCGACAAAATACATGCCGATATACTACCTGAACTGTCGAGACAGATGGTCGATAAGCAAGAGACACCAACTCCAATATTAACTAAGCGAAATGAAACTATACCTGTACCTCAAATGAGAGAAGTAACTATTGCTAAACCCAATCAATCTAAAGAGATTACCAAGTTACCTGCTCCTGCAACCCCATCGGCAGGTCAAGGGCAGTTATTGGCATCAGCAAACTATGATCCACATTTTGATGAACCTAATCTCTCAACTGATGTCCGTTTAAAACCCAATTCCAAGTCAATGCTGTCACCAAAATTACCATCTGGTGTCATAGGGTGGACAGTTTCAAAAAATCGCAGTATTAAAAATGAGGGAAATTCAGAAAATAATACCGTGGAAGGGGACAGTAAAACAGAGACAGGAAAGAAAAACGGTAGTAGTATAGGTGAATCGGAGGGGAATAAAAACGGGAAAGGCACAGGGAGTGGTAGTGGTGGCACAGGTAATGGTGGAGGTAACCCATTCCTAAAAACCATTGAGAATCTTACAGATCATATAAAAGAAAGTAGTGATGGTAATCCTGTAGATGTCATCTTGGTCTTGGACAGATCCGGTATTATGAATGACAATATCAGATCTTTGGCAGAACATCTGTCTGATGTGAGTGATGCCTTCAAAACTTCAAAGATAGACTTGATGTTCGGTCTAACAATCTTCTATACCAAAAAATATTCGAGAAATAAAGAATATATAACAGAGATATTACCACTCACACGGAACCTATCTGAATACAAACGGGAATTTTATTCAATTAGGATCGCGGGTGATGAATACGTATTAGATGCTATCCATAAAACGGTGACAGAAATACAGTTTAGAACAGATTCTATAAAACATCTTATCCTCCTCACAGATCAAAAGGAATTCACCAGCATAAATAGGCATACATTAGATAGTGTTATAAAGCTCTGCCAAAAAAACAAAATCTATGTGAATGTATTCGGAAATAATTACCCCGATCATAAACGCATAGCAAAAGAAACAGGTGGAAGTTTGTACAAAATACGTATATATGGAATAAAGTAAAGCTTAACACCACCTAACCACAGAGAATGGATTTAATCTGTAGTAATTTACAATTTCTTAACGTTAATATTGTCAATTATCGAATAGAGTTGGTAAAACATTAATAATTCTTATGTATCCATATTTCATTACTTCTGAATATTAGAAACAATGTCAAATAATACAATTGCCACAGGTGTTGTGCACGAAGTGCCAACCGATTTACGGATGACTTTAATTTCAACAAGTGATACCACAGATGCATGGAATGATTTAACACCACTTGCACGAAATGAATGGATTTGTTGGGTTATTTCCGCTAAGAAACCAGAGACTCGAAGCAAAAGAATTGAACGTGTAGGGATTGAGTTAATTGATGGAAAACGTCGTCCATGTTGTTGGCCAGGATGTAAGCATCGAACAAAAAAACAGAAATAGATCCACTGGGAGGAGTACATAGTTTCTGGTTTCACTATAATAACAAAAGCACCCCCAAGAAGGAGATGCTTCTATTTTAACGTCAGTTTGATAATAAAAATGTCAGTTTGATAAACAGAATTTTGTTCTGAAGATAGTCTTTGTAGCACAAACTTTCCAGTTTGTGCACTCTTGCGTTATTTAATAGTTCAGGTACAATGTGTCTTATCAAACTCACGCTATTTTATGTCAAGATGAATAAATTATCTGCTAATCCTTACACTACCCGCTTGCATAGCCTTTTCAGCCTCCTCTTCAGTTGCCCAATTGAAATCACCTGGGAAGGTATGTGCTAATGCTGAATATCCTCCTGCAAAATCAACTGCATCTTGAGGAGACTTACCGTTAAGTAGACTGAAAATCAATCCAGAAGAAAAACTGTCTCCACCACCAACCCTATCGACCAGTTCTAAGTTCTTGTATATACGCGATAAATAGAATTCCTCACCATCAAAAAGTAGTGTTCTCCAGTCATTTAACCAACCGGTTTTAGCATCACGGAGTGTTGTCCCAATCATTTCAATATTTGGAAACGCTTTTTTTACCTTGGATGCCACTTCTTTATAACTCTCAGGTTCAAGTTTACTATAAGATTCAGTTGCACCTTCAGCAGCAAAACCTAACGATTTTTCAAAGTCTTCCTCATTCCCTATCAATACACCGACGTGTTCCATAATAGGATTATTAGCTTCTTGTGCTTCTTCTGCACTCCATAATTTTGAACGGAAATTCAGATCATAGCTTGTTCTGACCCCAGCAGCACGAGCTGCTTTCAAGGCTTCAGCAGATACAGCCGCCGCAGATTCCGATAATGCCGGTGTAATTCCACTTAAATGAAACCAACGCGCATTACTGAAAATAGACTTCCAATCAATATCCCCCGGTTGTATATTTGAGATTGCAGAATGTCCACGATCATAAGTGACACTACTCGCACGCGGTCCTGCACCCATTTCAAGATGATAAAAACCGTTCCTTTCAAATCCAACACCGTCAAAATCTACCCATACAATGTTGGACATATCTACACCGAGTTCTTGTCCTTTATTGCGTATATATCGTCCAGACCAGTTGTCAACAAGGCGTGATACCCAAGCAGTTCTTAATCCCAGTTGAGCACCATTAACAGCAACATTCATCTCCGCGCCCCCAGCAGTCATATCAAGTGAATTTGACTGTTCAAGACGCATGAAATCTGGTGAGGTAAGCCGAATCATTGCTTCACCAAAGGTCACTAAATCATACATATATAATTATTCTCCTGAATCAATACTGAATTTATTCTTATAATCTTGGTATAAATTCTCTATGCAATCACCACAAAATACATACTTTCTTCCATAATCACCTATTTCTTTCTCGAATAACTCTGTTATAGGAAAATCATTATAACAGATGGCACATTCTTTAATTATTTCTGTGGGTGTTGTTTCTGTGTCGTTTTTCTCTCTGGTAGAAAGGAGTAAAATAACCAGTACAGTAAGAGGAAAAATAAAAATACAGAACACAAAAAACATAGGTTTATCCTTACAAAGTCTGAGCCTGAAGCATAGATTTAATATAGACGAAATATCCCATCATGTCAACTGAAATCAGTTGTATGGGTGTGTAAACTTCTTTACCCGATCTTCACATCTCTTCTGAACGAGGGATTCCGATCCCCGATTCTTCCATTCTTCCATCCTCCCTCTTTTCTTCCATTCTTCCTCCCTTCCATTTTTCCTCCCTCTTTCTTCCTCTTCTGTGGGAGGGGATTCCAATTCCCGACTCTTACATTTATTCTATCTGCTGTGTTTCCAATCCCAATCCTTCAAGATCCTATTCCCACCCCATGGTAGGTGCGGTTTCCTAACCGCACTGTTTTTTTTTCAAAATTACCGAATTAATAAATTAATCTTCAGATGTCATTCATATTGTTGAATTCTTGATTCCTTGATTTCTTGTTCCAACATTGAAGAAAATCTTACAGACAATAACCTCTCTTCTCCGTGTAATCCGTGTAATCTGTGGTTCAGACAACTCAAACAAACCTAAAAATACACAAATTGCACGAAATTGACGTCTATGTGGATTTAACTAACACGTATCAAAAAATGCTAAACAATTGTCCTTGATACATACTCTTATCGGCATTAACCTACCTAATATTATCATTCATAGGTCACACCCTTATACCAAACAACATCAACGAAATTTTCATACTTCTCATAACCAATTCCATCCGACTTTCTTTGCCGTTTTTACCCAAGCATGATATAATTTCAAAGACGTTGAATAATACCATTTCTATTTGAATCCACTGTAAGTTAGAGATCAGACATCCCACTGATAAGAGGATTTAGGGGTTTTCTTCAGAAATGATAATGAAACATTATAAATTAGAAATTGTAACCAGATAAGGAAAACTATATGAATGCAACCCAGATCAAGACTCTGAAGGATTTCATAAAATGGGTACAATCTATAAATCCCAATTTAGAATCCGAATTATATTTATTTCGGGGTTTGTCAAATGATGCGTACCAAATAGAAGCGTCCGCTTGGCGTCGTTTCCCAAGTACATATAACAGAAGTAGTTACGATGAATTTCTTGAAATCAACAAGATTCTAATCAAAGAAGCACGTCTTCAGGGACACGATTACAAAAATGGACGAAACTTACCGATTTAGAAATACTTGCTGAACTCCAGCATTTTCGCGCAGCAACTTGTTTGATTGACTTTACCTATAGTGCCCAAGTTGCCCTTTGGTTCGCCTGTCAGCCAAGTAGTGGTATGCCATCAAACGGTAAAGTTGGTGCAATCCTAAATACTCCACACAAAATTGAAGAAATAACACCCCTAATGTTAGAACAAAGAAGTCTTGAATCCTATTTCAACGCCCCAAGTAGTAAACTATGGCAGCCTCAACTCTATCGATGGCAACCGAGACATCTGAACAATAGAATTTCTTCACAACATTCTGTTTTCCTGCTGGGAGGAAATCAAGTTATTTATCCAGATAAAGAATGCATTATAGAAGCAGGAAGTAAAGAAAATATCTTGAAATCTCTGGAGAGTTGTTCAAATATTACTGGAAAGACACTATTTCCAGATCTTGAAGGTTTCGCAAGTCAGCATGGGCACAACATGCCTTTCCCCAATCCTGACTACATAAACCTTGGACACCATGCTTATCAAAGTCAGGAATATGAGGAAGCCATTTTGCACTATACTAAGGCAATTAACTGGCATCCAAAAGATGCAAATCCGTATTTCTGGCGTGGACACGCAAGAGTCAACATACAACAATATCAAGAAGCAATTGAAGACTTTGATGAAGTTATTAGGTTAGGGAATCCTAATCCAAATGTCTACGAAATTCGAGGTTATGCCAAATCCTGTCTTTGTCTCAAGATCGAAGCAAGGCAAGATTACCAAACAGGATTACAATTAGCAAAACAAAATAATAATGAAAAATATATAGAGATAATTGAGAATGCCCTTCGTGAACTCAATTCCGATTCTGCTGGTGGAACTTAGAAATAACGGACACTAAACCAACTACTTTGCTTACAACTTTTAGGAACACGCATAAATGCAGCACCTTTTTGAAAATCTACGTGAAGACACACTAAATTGGCGAAAAGAAGGATACCCCTGCCAAGATTACCCTCTCATCGGAGAAATATTAGGTTACCAATTTGAAGGTGAAGTTGAAGAAAACATCATACTCAAATACCTCCGTGAACCGCAATTTCAATCTCTGGAACTCTATTGGTTCTTAAGACTCGTCCGAAACACCCCGCATATTGTCGAACTCTATAAACACTATTATCCTGATAAAAGAGATTTTTTTGAAGCAATCGGTATTCCAATTGACCCAAATCAGCTACAGTGGATCCAGAATGTTGACATGGTACTTCAGAAAATAAAAAACGATCCGGAATACGTTAAGGAAAACCAACTCAATCCCGTTCATGAAGCGGTAACCCTTCCGTATCCAAGTTATATCTTCGCGCTTGCAATGGGGACAGGTAAAACGGTTCTGATCGGTACTATTATTGCAACTGAATTCGCTATGGCACTCCGCTATCCTGAAGCCAATTTCATGAAAAATGCCCTGGTATTCGCCCCTGGCACGACTATCATTGAAAGTCTACGTGAAATAAGCGATATCCCTTTTGAGCAAATTCTACCCTTCAGTCTACACCGTGATTTTCTGGCAAATCTCAAAATCACCTATCCACAAACTGGTGCAAAAGACATTCAAGTACAACCTGAGAGTACTTACAATGTCATTGTTACGAATACCGAGAAAATAAGTCTGAGAGCAAACTTGAAACAACGTAAAAGTCAATCACTGTTAGACTTTGAGAAAAAGAAAGAACAGGCAGAATTAGAAGCGAATCTACGACTTCAAAAAATCACAAGTCTACCCAGTTTAGGAGTCTTCTCAGACGAAGCACACCATACATACGGAAACAAAATGGACAGCGAACTCAAACGGGTACGGGAAACCGTCAACTATATAGATGAAAAAACCGACTTGATTGCAGTTGTCAACACTACCGGTACACCGTACTATAAAAGACAGGTGCTCCGTGAAGTCGTTGCATGGTATAGCCTCGGTGAAGGAATAGAGGATAACATCCTTAAGAGTCTACACAAAGGCATTGTTCACTACCATATTGGAGATGGTTCTGAGGAAGAAGTCATCCAGAACGTTATAGAAGTATTTTTTCAAAACTACAGCGACGTAACCCTACCTAACGGTGCAAAAGCTAAAATCGCCTTCTATTTTAAGACTCAAGAACATCTCGACATATCAAGAACATATATTGAAAAGGCATTAGCAGAAATAGGTCAGAATTCCACCTTAATACTCGTCAATACACAAAAATCCAATCAAGCCGAAATTGACGAATTCAACAGTCTTAACGATCCAGACAATCAAAAACGTATCTTATTGCTCATCGGAAAAGGTGTAGAGGGATGGAATTGTCCCAGTTTATTCGCTTGTGCACTGATTAAGGAACAGACAACAAGTAGCAACTTTGTTCTGCAAGCCTCTACCCGATGCCTCCGTCAAGTGGAAGGCAATACATATCCTGCTAAAATTTTCTTGGATACAAAGAACAGATACATATTAGACAAAGAATTAGAGGAGAACTTTGGTACAACTCTTGGCAGACTTAGCGGACACACGGCTGATACGGAGGATGTCGAAATCCGCATTCTCAAAGCAGAATTGCCAAAACTTGAAATTACTCGAAAGGTATCCCGTGTCGTCCGAAAGGAACGTACACCTACGGAGATTCAGTTGGAACTTCCTACCGATGTAGAAGAACCACCACCAATTGTCCGCAGAATATTAACACCCAATTTTACCAACCGCGGAACAACCTCACCATTTATAGACACTGGGGAAAGTGATAATATTGAAGTCTCTGATCACACAACAGATTGTTATACGATTGCTCGAAGGATTGCAACAAACTATCATCTACCAGTGATGAATACACTCAAGAGTATAAATAAACTCTATCCGAATGGTGAAGTCCCAAACGCACACATATATCCGTTGTTTCAACAAGTCGAAACCAAAATACAAAACTACAAAGTGATCAAAGAAGAAATCAAAGAGGTACTTGCCCTTATTCATACACACGACACTAACGGAAACCCTCTTTTTGAACAAGACGCAAACGGCAACTACATCCACAGATTACGTGTCCAAAAACGGACAGCTGAACGGATGAAAAACGACAGACTTCTATTCAGTGAGGAAGATTTACCGGACGATCACAGTATAAGTTTCCACTATATGCCCTACAATTTTGATACCAAACCAGAACGTGAATTTTTTGAAGCAATCCTGAGTTCCCTGAATACTGCAATGGAAGATGTGGACATATTTCTATTTACAGGTGGTTTGACAGATACTAAAAAGAGTGATTTCCATTTTGAATATAAAGGTGAAGACGGTAACTTTCACCGCTATTTTCCTGATTTTGTGATTGTAAAAAAGACGGGTGAATTCTACATCGTTGAGATAAAATCTGAAAGAGACCGTAATAATGAGACAGTCAAAGCAAAAAAGAAAGCGGTTGAACGTTTAGAAAAGATGCAATCCAATGACCGTTTCAAATATCACATCATCTATACCAATACTGATTTTCTGAGAGAGAACCTTGACGAAATTGATAATGTCCTCGCGTGGATCCGCAACGATAAAACGAATGTAACACTCTCGTAGGAATGATTCTAGAATCCTGCTTTCTCTGATAAACCTAAAAGTATATGGAGTGAAAAATAAGCATGTCAACTCAACCTAAAGAAGAAAAACCGCCCCTTACAATTCGAGACATTATCAGCGCAATAGAGGCAAAATCTGCAGATGGCAGTTATATTTATCGCGGTGAACGTAAACTTCATAACGAACACCCATATTGTGGAAAAGTTTCTTCAAACCTTTGGCGCGAATACTGTATTGACAACGAACATTTTGATATAGAGGTTATCCAAAAAGAACTCCTTAATGCTGCTAAGAAACACATAGGACAATTACCTCAGGATTACCCTATGGATTACACAGCATCCCCAGGTATGCCCGGACAGGATACTGATGAAACCATTGATTTTGAAATTCTCACTGATATCCAACACTACGAGGGTAAAACAAACCTTATAGACTTTGCCACCGACTACTTCATCGCACTTTTCTTTGCCTGCGACGGTTCCCCCAATGAAGATGGTCGGGTTATCCTACAAAAGACCGATCTAATTAAAAATTGGATCAAGCATCCTAAGAATCCAAGACACCGTGTAATTGCCCAGAAGAGTGTATTTGTTAGACATCCCAGAGGCTTTATTGAACCACAAGAGGACGATGTAGTCACTATTCCAGCATACCTCAAACAGGCGATGCTACAGCATTTGCGGAAGTATCACGGTATATCTAAGGAAACCATCTATAACGATCTGCATGGATTTATCAGAAACCAGGATCTTCATGGGGATTCTTATACATACTTTTATAAAGGTTTAGTTTGTGACAATAGAATGGAATATGAAGAGGCCATTAAACATTATACCAAAGCAATACAATCGAAGCTATCCTTCTGGGAAGCTTATAACAACCGTGGCAATGCTTACGAGGAAAAGGGTGAGTCTGACAAAGCTATCAAAGACTTTACCAAAGCGATAGAACTCAACCCAGATTATGCTGAAGCATATAGCAACCGAAGTACTTCTTACAAAAACAAAGGTGAATATGAGCGTGCTATTGAAGACTGCAACATCGCAATACAGTTAATGCCAAACCTTGCCGAGGCCTATAATAATCGCGGCAATGCTTACCACAAAAAAGGTGAAATTGACCGCGCCATTCAAGACTTTGATATAGCAATACAATTGAAGCCAAACGATGCTGGTGCGTATAACAATCGGGGACTTTCTTACGATGTCAAAGGCGAGATAGACCGTGCCATCCAAGACTTTGACATGGCAACACACTTTGGTCCCAATTTGGTAGAAGCTTATAGCAATCGCGGCAATGCTTACCACAAAAAAGGTGAAATTGATCGTGCTATTGAAAACTATAATAAAGCGATAGAACTCAATTCAGATTACGCTATTGCATATAACAATCGGGGTTTTGCTCACAATAGCAAAGGTGATTTTGAACAAGCGATTCAAGACTATAAAAAAGCTATACAACTTGATCCTAATTATACTACAGCACATGCTAATCTCAATGAGGCATTGTTAAACCTACAAATTAGGAAAAATCAAGAGCAAAACTAACTACTGCCAGGAACACGGAACCAAACATTACTGCTTTATTCCGTAGTTTTATTCCAACAAGATGTAGAACGTGCAGTTGCTAAACTTCGATACGAAAGGAAAACACAATGAAAATCAAGTCAGTTAAAGGCAGACCCATGCTCCACTGGGTCGGCAAACGACCAATAGACACAGTCAACGCCTATCCCGCCCAATTGGTAGACTCCTATAACGTTGAAAACCCAGAAAAAGAACCGTCTTACGACAACTTTAAAGATGGTCCCAACCTCCTATTTCACGGTGACAACAAAGAAATCCTTTCAACACTCCTCGCGCATGGTTTTCGAGGTAAAATAGACCTTATTTATATAGATCCACCGTTCGCCAGCGGAGCAGATTATGTTAGAAAGGTAGAGTTACGAGGTGCAAAGGTGTCATTGGAAGGGGAAGAACACTCAAATATTGAGAAAGTACAATACATGGATATCTGGACAAATGATAACTACCTTCAGTTTATGTTTGAGCGACTTATAGTAAACTTTAGAATTAATGATACATGTTTATAACTTCATCAATGGTTATATCAGCATTGTATTCTCTGAGACGTTTGATATTCGCAAAGTCGTGTTCAATCGGGTTGTAGTCCGGTGAATAAGGTGGTAAAAACAATACCTCTGCTCCCGATGCTTCTATCAACTCACGCGTCCGAAGCGTCTTGTGGATCTTCGCATTATCAAGAACAACCACGTCTGAGACAGACAGCCGTGGACATAAATAGGCTTCAAGCCACGCATTGAAACACGCAGAATCGCAGCTTCCATCAAACAAACAAGGTGCCGTAAAAGTCGAACCGATACGCGCTGCGACCAGCGTCGTTGTTCGTGTTCTTGTGCCTGAGATCAAACCTAAGACACATTCACCTTTCGGGGCATAGCCATGACGCCTATAACTTTCAGCACGAAAACCGCATTCATCAACATAAACTATCTTTTTACCAGCGGCGTGTTTCTCGGTGAGTGTCTGACGGTAGCCCCTCCGTTTCTCATCGCACCGCTCCTTATATCCGATTGTTTTTTTTTCGTGTGATGCCGAGTTTCCGCAACCCATAGGCTATAGAAGACTCTGAAACACCGAAATGTGAGGCGCGTTCGTTTTGCGTCAAGTCTGGGAAATCAGCGACATGTTTTTTCAGTGCTGCCTCGTCAAGCACTCTCATGCTTTTGGGCCCCGGTTTTTGGGTCGAAAGCGGGTCTTCAGCGGCTAACCATCTATAAATCGTTGAACGATTCAGAGAAAAACGACGGGCAGCTTCGGCTTTTTTCCCGCCAGCTTCAATAAAATCTAAAACGCGTTTGCGTAAATCTGTTGAATATGCCATAATAGACACATTCTACTACAAAATACAAAAAATGTCTCTTTAATTCTGATAGTCACTATAGTTTAATGCGTGAACTATTAAGTGAAAAAGGGAGCTTATATCTTCACTGCGACTGGCATAAAAGTCACCACCTCCGTTTATTGTTAGACGAAATATTCGGTGAAGATAAGTTCGTAAATGAGATTGTTTGGTGGTATAAAGACCCATCGGGTGGAACAACACGTAGTTTCCGACGAAAACACGACATTCTCCTCTTTTACGCAAAAACTGCAGATTATATCTTTAACGTAGATAAAGTTCGAGTGCCATATTCAGAGGGAACTCTTAAACAAGCTAAAGCAGGTGTCAAATCTTTTGGTAAAGTCGTCAAAGTAAACCCACTTGGCAAATTACCTGATGATGTTTTTGAAATATCAATTATCAATTCACAATCAAAAGAACGAGTTGATTACCCTACTCAAAAACCGGAAGCACTCCTTGAACGTGTCATCAACGCATCGAGTAATGAAGATTCCATCGTTCTGGATTGTTTTATCGGAAGCGGAACAACAGCAGCCGTAGCAGAAAAACTTGGTAGACGCTGGATCGCTGCAGATCTCAACAGAGGAGCAATTCAAACAACAATAAAACGTATGCAGAATGGCAATGACAAATCACGAGGAATTGCACACTATCGCGTCAATAACTACGACTTTCAAGTCGAACATGAACTCAAAACCATTGTCACTGCAAAATACGGTGTAGAAATTGATCGCAATGCTGCTTTTTTTGACGGCACATTAGACGGAACACTTGTCAAAATCATTGACCTAAATAAACCCCTCACCCCTTTAGATATTCAAACTATCAAGAACGAACTCAAAAACCGACCAGATGAGACGCGCGACATCACAGTCCTTTGCAACGGCAGTGAAATTGGAATCCAAGAAGAACTTGTAAAGGAAAACCGACAACGTCCCATCAACAAATTCATTGTCCGTGATATTCAACGCGACGGTGTCACCACCTACGTCCCCGCCGAAGCAGATGTTAAATTCGAAAGGGACGGAGAAAACATCACAATCACCATAGAAGACTATATCAGTCCAACCATCTTAGCACGCATGGACATAGACCGAACTATCTTTGACGAACAAATTGACGACTTCCGCGCACAGATTGATTGTGTGTTAATTGATACCGACTATACGGGAGTACATTTCACAATCGTTGAGAGTGATGTTCCAAAGAAAAAGACCGATTTTGTTGAGGGAAATTACACTATATCGCTGCCCTGCGCTGATGCACAAGTCGCTGTGAAAATTATTGACATGCTTGGAGAGGAAACGGTTGTTACGGAATGATAGAAAGTTCACCAGACAACTCCATACTTGAAGTATCACTTTATCATTTGAGGAAAATAATTATGAATAAAGAGCAAGATTTACTGACTCCACCAGATTCAACTTCCGAAGATGAAACAAATACTACTTTGGACGTTGTTACCGACCTTATATCAGATTCAACTATTCCTGCTCCAATTAGGCGTAATATGTTTAAGGCTTTAGACAGGTTGTGCTCTGCTTTAATTGATGTACCGGTTGGAGCTCTTGAGCGGAGGTCTGCCGAAAAACGGGCAGAATCGGAAGCACGGATTAAAATTGGAGAGGAGGTTAACGCCCAAATCCTCCAACAAATAAAGGTTGACCCAGAATTTTCACAGAGAGCGAGTAACACATTTGCAAAAAGGATACTGAGAGAGCAGTTCAATCTTGAGAAAATCATGGGTTTTGCTACGGATATACTTAAACGAAAGAAGTACAATAATTCAGCAAATCAAGAAGGTGATAATGAATCGGAAAAGACAATAAGTGATGATTGGTTTAACATTTTTGAGAAAGAAGCCTGTCAGAAAAGCTCCAAAGAAATGCAAGAACGCTTTGCACGAGTTATCGCAGGCGAAATTATGAACCCCGGAACTTTTTCAACACGTGCTATAAAACTATTAGGTGAAATAGATTCAGAGACTGCATCAATATTTAGGATTTTCTGTTCTGGGTGCGTTTCATTCGATAACCCACGTGGTTCTGGTATAATCTATACTTCAATTTTTCCAAAATTTCAACCTATGGACAGTAACAATTTTCTTGAAAATTACGGATTAAGCCAATTGATGTTAAATAATCTACAAGAATTCTCGCTGCTATCAGCCGCGGTTGACCCGGGCCATTTCTATAGTGGATTTTCACTCAACCTAAAAGATAGTTTCATAGGAAATATTGAAAAACCATCGGCCCCATTTTTATATGCAAATAAATACTTTTTGCTAAAATCTCATAATGATAAAGATAAACCGGACTGGGATTTCAAAATGCCTGGGATCCTGCTATCTTCAGTTGGGAAAGAATTGATGAATATAGTTGAACCAGAACCAATAGAACAACTTACTGAAGATATAAAAGAGTTTTTCTCAGAAAAACAACTTGAATTAGTTGAAGTTGAAATACTCGATGATGGACGGGCGAAACTTAAACGCTAACGATTTTTGTTGTAATGAGTTGTCAATTCGCTAATATCAGCTCACTGTTCAACAGAAAACTATGGCTTCCATTCTATCAACGTTCACTCCATTTCAAAGCAACCATATTAATTATTCCACATTGCATTTATGATTGTTTCCGTTTTTCTTGACATATAGGTTTTGATGCATAATACTATCGGTAAATGTGACAAATGTGAATTCACTCAAAATTAGCGCACACATAAGGAAACGCTTTCCGAGCAAGTGATGATCCATCAATGGAAAAAACACTAAAACATTTAGAAATGATTCAGAACGTCATCAACAGGTTGGCAAACAGTTCTTTTTTCTTGAAAGGATGGACGGTTATATTCGTTGCTGCTGTGTTAGGTTTTGCTACAAAAGATTCCAAACCCATGTATGTTTGGTTAGCAGCAATTCCAACCCTTTCTTTTTGGGCATTAGACGGTTTCTATCTCAATCAAGAACAGTTGTACCGAAGGTTATACGATGCAGTTAGACAAACAGATGAAGGTAAAATAGACTTCTCTATGAACACCACTCCATTTAAGAAGAAATGGGATTGGATAAAATCCATATTTTCTAAAACACTTTTACCTTTTTACCTTACAATCCTAATTGTTATCGGCATAGTTTTGCTTTGGCAGTTCATTGGACAAGATGTGGGATAACAGAACGCGCTCGCTATCCCACACCTTCATCATTTCTTCAAGCACTCAGAAATATTCTCATCAATTTTCTTCCAGTTCCACGTA
Source organism: Candidatus Poribacteria bacterium (assembly GCA_965205025.1). GTDB lineage: Bacteria > Poribacteria > WGA-4E > WGA-4E > WGA-3G > MSPOR6. Next base: position 85,624 of record CBDBFU010000023.1, on the reverse strand, counting down.
ATCTCATCACCTGCACCAGGTACAGCACCGCTTGTTCTTTTCTGCGGACGAGTCTGAAACATCTGTTTCTCCAACTGATTAGCAATTGTTACCTCTTTTTTAACACCGGGTGCATTATGCGTATCTTGCCCTAAAACGACAATCACTATGTCCGAAAGCGCAATCAGCTCCTCTGCTTTCCTCAACCAACTATTATCATTCGGTCGACTTGTCTCTTTAAGCGAATAATTTTCAATCTCATGACAAGAGTGATCCTTGGCTTGCGCGTAAAAATTGGGTTGAAGCTCTTTATCTTTATCAAACTCAAAACTCAAAAAAACCTTTACCTTTGCCATATAGCGCTTCTCCTTAATATTTTGAATATTTGCCTATTCATTTTCGGATAATCGTTACTTATACCATTTTTATTTAAATAATTCAAATTACGACTGTTCATAGGGTGTTTAAAGTTTTTGCCATTTACAAGCATTAAATGAAACGGATCAAACATTTTTATAAAATTTTTAAAATTAATTGAAGAAAACACCCATCAATAACAACTAACATACATATATCACAAAAACAGAAGTACATATTAAGAATATCTGTCAAAATGAAAATAAAATTAAAGATTAGAACACAAACTAAAAACCAACAACTAAAACCAATGAATATTTATAAAAACAATCCTAAATACAAAGTTTCATATACGTCAAAAAAGCATACCTTTTTAACCGTTAGGAAGGTCAAAATCAGAAAGTACAAAAAGAACACAAAATCACACATTTTAGAAATTCTTATAAAATCAATTCAAAGTGGAGTAAACCCAGTCTATGACAGGGCTGACAGGAGTAATTTACACCAATTTCAAAGTTACACCATGTAACGAAAAGTGTAACTTTTTCCATCTTTTCGGCGCATAGACTCATACAACAACAACACGATCTACTGTCTGAGTATTTAGGATTAAATGCCTATTTTTAGACCCTATTTTCTGTCTGTATATTAGGATTAAATATCTGTTTTTATGTCTTTTTGACCAACAGAAGATCACTAAAGAACAATTTCCAGGTGGTAAATGCACCATCTCGTAAGATAAATTAGAAAAAACATGATGAAATTCCAAAAATTTTATTCCCATAACCAAACAACAAATACGTCTAAGAATACACCCCAATTTGCGAACATTGAATCTCCAAATGACAAAAAGCAAACAAGAGAAAAAATGACATTTTTAGAAATTCTTAATTATCTTTTTAACTTGCCGTGGTGTCAGTCTAATACAGGGTTTATAGCCGTTTTTTACCCCAATTTCAATCCGTGTGACAAAAAGTGTAACTTTTTTCATATTTTCTATTCTAAGGTTTTATCCAATACTAACTTGATTCACCCTCTGGAAATTAAGATGAACCCTATGTTTATATTGTTCTTTCAACCTTCAGAATTATCAGTTATTGAAGAATGTTATCAAAACATATACAAACAAAGTCCAAGAAAGGAATATAGAGGAATATAAAGTGAATTACACAGCAAATTTTTCAAGTTTTTCAAATTTTGAAATTTTTCACCGATCAATCGAATTCTTTATACTCCCTGTCTACCACAGGGTTTAGGGACTGTTTAGAATGGCAATCCTGAAAAAGCGACTAAAAAAACTTGAAAAACTAAAAGAGTTTGAAAAACTTGAAAACATTCAGACTTCAGAGTCATACTATTTCTTATAATTAAGATCTCTTAAATGTAGCACAAACTTCCAGTTTGTGCAGTATTTCAAGCACCGTATAACAACTATTCATGAAATAAACACTTATAGAAATGCTATCAGATAAAAACCAAAGATAAATCTCACTCACGCTTTAGTTATATAAATATTAACGTATGTGATTCACGGAGGATTGATCTACTTTAAATTATAAACCTATATAGAATAAGGGTTCGTAAAATTGCTCCGTGAAGGTTTCCGTGAAAGTGTAAACATTTCAAGACGACAAAAATTAACAGTTTTTTACAATACACAGTATCCATACATCTAACATAACTGGGGTTGAGATGAATACTTAAGATGATACTTGAGATAGATATCGGTATACAGATACCATAAGAGTGTAATGTTTAGTGACAAAAACTTTACATACCCCAACATAATAGAGACTTTAATTATCTGAAATGGTATAGTATAAAGCAGATCTTTCAATTAATAATAGGAAATGGTATGATTAATACTTATGAGTAAAATATCAAACATAGAAGTTTTTCCTACTTCCGTTGGAATGATTGATAAATTCACCATTGGAACTGGATTTGTGGGGGATCCAGATGCTGCAGGCAACCATATATTTGTCAAGATTACAACCGATGATGGGTACATAGGATGGGGTGAACAACGTGCATTACCATCCTGGAGTTATGAAACCACTGAATCAATTACATCTACTATACGGTATCATATTGCTCCTTTACTTTTAGGACAAAATCCACTCTCAAGAAATGAGATAGCAAAAAGTATATATAATGCTTTGAAACCTGCCGTGAGTAATGGCCATCCATTTGCAAAGGCTGCCGTTGACATTGCACTACACGATCTCTGCGGAAGAATATTAGACACCCCCTTACATACACTCTTCGGAGGAAAACAACACGATACCTTACCGTTATGTTATGCCTTGAGTATCGATTCACCAGAAATCATGGCATTGAAAGCAAAAGCACTTCAACCTTGTTCATGTTTTAAGGTTAAAGTTGAAGGAATACCAGAAAAAGATGAAGAACGGATTAGAACAATTAACGACATAACACCAAGAGCAAATCTTTGGATCGATGCAAATCAATCCTACACACCTGCTAATGCTTTGGAACTACTAAGAAGGATTGAAGATGTAAACCAGATTTACTGTATGGAACAGCCAGTTGCCAGTCAGGATTGGTTCGGTATGAAGCGAGTAAAAGATGGATCACATCTACCAATTGCAATTGATGAAGGATGTTTTTCACATTTTGATCTTGCTAAAATAGCGAAACTCGAATGTGCTGATGCAGTAGTTCTTAAACTATGTAAATCAGGTGGGTTGTCAGAATGTCTAAAGACTGCTAATATCGCAGAATCAAATTCTATAGAAATCCTTGGAAGTGGTTTAACAGAAGCAGGTATCGGATTTATTGCAAGTGTGCATTTATTCTCTACCTTTGACCTGGTATTACCTGCTGAACTGAATGCTCCCGTATTCTTGGATTCTATGGTCGCGGATGGAATTGAAATAGAGGATCATGTTGTATCAGTACCAGATGGACCTGGTTTAGGCATTTTACCTGATGAAGAATATATCAAAGCTCATCTTATACATCTTGATTCTTAGGTCTGATTAATATCTCAACCAAGATTGAAATGCAGATAACACCAGCACATAATATATATGGACTCTGAGTTCCATATTTAGAATCAGATATATAGCCTCCCAACAGTGGTCCTAATAGACTACCCAAACCTAAAATAGCTTCATGCCATCCACTTTTATTTCCCATATCATCATGTCTATCTAATCCGTAATACAGACTATTAAAATAAGTAAAGGCAACAGATATACCTATTACTATGAAGGCGAATATCCATATATAGTTGTTTTGAATCATTCCAATACTTAACAAACTAACTATAGATAGTAATTGGACTACAATTAATGGATTTAGACGGTAGTGCCACCGAGTTGAATAACCTGTACCAAGAAAGAGAAATACAATCGGTTGAATTCCACCAAGAGCAAGCATCATGTTTCCAAACATTGATGGGGGTATACCCATTTCCTTTGTCAATTTAGGTGATAACCATCGCAACACTCCTAAAGTAAAATAAGAAGCGAAATTTGCACACCTTGCAATGTTCAGATAACTATTTCGTATATTGGCAGAAGGAAACAATGTTTGTTGGGTATTACTGTCTTCGGATGAGTTTTCATAAGGTTGATTCGATTTACAGATTGTTATTACACCAATTGTTATAATACCAAATAGAGATGATAAGTAAAAAGGTCTGAAAGGATTTGAATCTTGGTATAAATAACCTGAAAATGCTGGTCCCAGCGTTAGACCCGTACTCCAGAATAAATTAAAGAGCATGATTCGGTGTAAAAGTTTACCTTCACTTTCACGTTCAGCAAGCCAGGCTTCATAAGCTGGCCAAAACAGAGACATACTGATACCAATACAAGGAAATATAACTAAAAGATGTAGTCTTGTGTTACAGTAGGGGAGTAGCAGACCTACAATAGCAAGAAGGAGACACCCAGCGTATAGCATCTTACGGCGATCTATACGATCGGATAATTTACCCATCGGAATCGCAAGCAATGTATAACACGCTGTTGCAACCGCTACTAAAATGCCAAAAAATGATGAGGAAAATGTCAGATAGCTTGAATAAAAGGATGAATTACTGAGAACACTACCAAATGCATAATCAATAAAAAGGGCAGGAAAATAGATGATTATTAGGTGACTGGATTTTAACTGCATTTAGTACAAATCTATGACAGGATAAAGATGATTCGATCTGTTTGTAAGAAAGTTGTTAGTCCTAACTATGGATCAACTACCATAGCATCAACTGTATGATATCCTATTGCATCGACAGGATCAGCGGTTATTCCAATTTCATCTTGAGTTATACCACTATTTGTCGTGGCTCTGGCATAAATCTCTACAGGTCCAGTATCTTTTGGCACATCCCAAACCCATTTCCACAACACCCATGCAAGAGGAGAATCTTTTGCCCAAATCTCAGCTTCATACCAAGTTTCACCATAATCAATACTGACTTCAATCATTTTAATACCGTCATGATGTCCACCATCAAAAGCAGCACCACTTACGATGAATTCAGAACCGGCAACAATCTTCTGATCCGGTGAAGGGGTTCCAATCACTGTGGCCAATTTTATGTTGGCTACAGGATCCCATCCTCTTTTCTCCCAATAACTTTCGTGTTCAGCGGCTAATTGTATGTTAACAATCCATTTTGGATTCTTGGTTCCATAATGTCCTGGGTTTAATAACCGTAATGGATACCCGTGTTCGATTGGCAGCGGTTCGCCATTCATTTCATAGGCAAGAATCGTGTCTTCTCGAATTGCATCCTCTAAAGGTATAGCGGTATGATACCCATCTGCACATATAAAAACGACTACCTTAACACCGTCTTTTATACCTGTTTTCTCTAATACATCTTTTAAACGTATTCCCTTCCACATCGCATTACTCATTTGTTCAGTTCCAATGGGATCTCCAATACATTTTAAAGTACGCATTGTTTCTACTGATTCCATAGCCTTGATTGAATCCAAGGTGAATGGTGCAACCATTTTTTCTATCATTCCAGTCACTGCCAAACGCCAATTATTTTCTTCGATTTGCGCTGGTTTACCAATCTGAAGTATGTAGAACTGGTCATTAGGTGTAATTAGTGTGAGTGGTTTTAGCAATGGATTTTCATTAGCCAATGTTTCTAACTTTATCGGCAATACCATCCAGCAGAACTGATTGCTGCTAATTTGATGAAAGATCTTCGTTTCACTGCGTCTCCTGTTGGACTAATTTTGTTTATTCTTCCGTCTTCGCATACGTATAGTAATCTTAGTAACACCCCTTACCATTATAGCGGTACCAGAAAAGAGAAAGAGATAAAGACCTATTTTCCATTGAAAGAAAAAATATGAAAAAATACATACCACCATAAAGAGAATAAAAGTGTTTAATAATGTCGTGTTCTCATACCACTTATACATAAGTTTGGATTAGAAGAATGTTAATTACTCCTACCTAAATTAATGATATAATATCCCATAGAATGCTTATGATAATACCATAAACATAGTCTTTATTCAATTCATAATAGTAATAAAAAAATCTGTTAATACCCTATTTTCAATGAAGGAAACGGACGATTATGGCAAAACAACCGAATATTCTTTTTCTGATGACTGATCAACAACGTTTTGATACGATTAGAGCACTTGGTAATCCAATAATTCAAACCCCTGCACTTGATCGAATAGTACGTGAAGGAACGAGTTATACATCCGCATATTGTCCTTCACCAGTATGTGTGGCTTCTCGATGTAGTTTTCTACTTGGTCAATGGCCACACGAAACTGGTTGTACAACCAATTCCGCAATGCCACAAGATCGTCCATCCGTAATGGAATTACTCAATGAAGTTGGATATCAAACACATGGAATCGGAAAAATGCACTTTACTCCACAACGAAAAAAAATGTGGGGGTATGAAACACGCGATTTTTCTGAAGAGGGACCAGGACCAGACGATTATACAGAGTTTTTGGTTGAAAATGGCTATGACCATATTGTTGCACCCCATGGTGAAAGAAGCGAATACTACTATATACCACAACAATCACAAGTTCCAGAAAGACTCCATCATACACAATGGGTTGGTGATAGAACACTACAATTTCTTTCAGATAGAGATACAGATAGACCATTTCTATGTTGGAGCAGTTTTATCAAACCGCATCCACCGTTTGAATCACCTGTCCCTTGGAATAGACTATATCGTCCTGTTGAGATGCCACTCCCATATCTACCTGAGGACTATGAACATCTATATACATACTGGAATCGTCATCAAAATCGATATAAATACCGTGATCAAGGACGAGATATGAACTTGTTACGAACAATGCGTGCAGCATATTATGCTGCTATCTCTTTCATAGATTATCAAGTTGGACGAATAATTGAATATCTTGAAGATGAGGATGAACTTGATAACACACTCATTATATATACTTCTGATCATGGGGAATTACTCGGTGATTATGATTGCTATGGTAAACGTTCATTCCTTGATGCTGCTGCCAGAATACCTCTGTTGGTTCGTTATCCTCAACGGTTTTCAGCAAATATTCGGTGTGATACACCTACAAGTCTGGTAGATGTTTTACCCACCAGTCTTTGTGCCGCTGGTTTAACTCCTTCATCTGACCATAGTGGTCTTGACTTAGCAGATATAGCAAGCGGTCATGTAGAGCGAGAGGGGATTATTGGACAATTGGCAGACCAGAATAGAGGTGTATATATGTATATGACTGATGAATTTAAATACATATATTCTGCTGCTGATAGAAAGGAATGGTTGTTTAGACGATTACCGGGACAACTTGATGATAGAAGTCTTGCTGGTAATCATGGCTATGGTGGTGTATTAAATGAATATAGAAACAGATTGATTAACTGGTTCAAAGAGGATGGTTATGATATACCACTTGATGGTAATAAATGGCGCGAATTTACGCCTCCTTATGAAAATGAAAATCCGGATGCTGAACAACTTTACCAAGATGGACGGTCGTCAAGTGACCGACTCCCACCAGGATATGTTCCACAAATTGATCCACTGAGAAGACGGAATTAATACAATCGGTTGTTCATGATGTCTAAAACACGTAAATTGAAAAAAAAGTTCTCAAAAACAGCATGGAATGCGTATAATTATTTTCGTTTTGGAAGAGATTATCAGAGTCTTCTTCTTTTTGAATCGGACGCTTTTAATTCATCACATCCAGAGATTAGACATCATCAGGTGGACAGTCTACGTTATCTTATACACAATGCAGAACAATCAACCCCTTATTACTCGAAATTAATAGAAGGAATAACGCTTAATCAGTTATATGAATATATAACTGATGAAAATATTAATCTATCATTCATGCCTCCGCTTGAGAAACAACATATTAGAAATCATCTTGATGAGTTATGTTCCACAAGATACAAACCGAGAGAAAGAATAAAAAATGCAACAGGTGGATCAACTGGAACTCCACTCAATTTCTATCAAAATAGATATTATTGGAATTGTCGTAATCTGAGTGTTTACTATTTTGATCGGTGGGCAGGATGGGATTTTGGTGAACCACAATTGATAATTTGGGGGTCATTAGCAGATCTTAAAAATGGAAACTGGAAGCAGAAAATAAATCGGTTTTGCCGGAATCAGTATTGGTTGAATGGGTATCATCTTACTGAATCGGAAATGAGGAAAACATTCGATAAGATGCAGCAAATTAAACCAACTACTATTCTCAGCTATCCATCATCTCTATATCAATTTTCAAAGTTCTTGTCCGAGAATAATCTATTACCAGATTGGGATATACAAGGAATCATATCTTCTGCTGAGATGTTGCACCCACATTATAGAACATTAGCAGAATCTGTATTTAACACAAAGGTATATAATCGGTATGGGGGACGTGAGGTAGGGTTAATTGCAATGGAGTGTGTTGAAGGACGGATGCATATTAACTGTAGAGACCTATATTTGGAGATAGATAGTCCTGATCCATATAGTCAACCTGGAGATATTCTCATTACGCAATTCAATAACTATATTATGCCTTTTATTCGATATAGGATTGGTGATATTGGACGTCTATCAGATGAAATGTGTCCATGTGGAAATGAACTACCTATTCTTGCGGAATTGTTGGGTAGAAGCACAGCAACATTCAAAACAAAAGAAGGGAAATTAATACACGGTGGCTATTTCACACAAAAGTTCTACAATCTCAAAGGGGTTTCTCAATTCCAACTGATTCAAGAGACATTAGATCGTTGTAGTTTAAAGCTGGTAATAGATAATGATTGGAACGAAGACGAAAGATCTTTTATTGAAAGTGTTATCAAGGATTGTTTAGGATCAGATGTATCTTTATCTATAGAATTTGTTGATGAAATTCCTTTACCCAAGTCAGGTAAACGGGAATTCACAATATCAAGAGTCACATAGCTCCATTAGTGTCTTATTTCGTTCTGTGCCTGCTTCAAGATATGCTAAAATAAGACCGTCTACTGGAAGATCTTTATTTGCCACAACACCCGTTGTACGTTCAGCCGTAACCCCTTTTGACATTAACAGATAGAATGTATCCTTCTTCCATCCCGGTGTTGTAAAGAAATTACCCTGTCCTTTTGAAATCACTATGTCTGATTCTAATAATGCATTAATAAATTCAGGTGAAGAACGGTATAGATTCGTTCCAATAGTCTTAGAACCAGAAGAGATGAGGGTAACATTTCCATCCTGAATGGCTGTCTTCAGATACTCAAATTGAGGATAATTGGATAGGTCATTCAAATCATCGAGTGTTACATCGTTACTTGCATTTTCAACTTTTCCTACGATACATATTTGATGTCCGCATTTAAGTAGATCCTGAATGAATGCAAGATCGAATATGATCTCTCCATCATTATCCGCGAGCCATAATATCTGTTGTGGTGGTGCATCAATTACCTTTTTTACAAATTTGTCAAAGTAATCTATAGCGAAAGGAGTTTCTACTGCAGCACTAAGTGCTTCAGTGAAATATCGGGGGTTTGAATTCACCTTTTCCACAACCCTCGAACTACTGTAATCTATTACATTCCCTGCCACGACAAGTTTCAAACGGGTTAACCAATTATCATTCCAAAATTTGGGCATCAATTCAAGTGCCGTCTGTCGTGCTTTTATCTTATCTCGATGGTATGGATTAAGATTACCTGTATGAATTTTTGTCATCTCAAAAATTGTACCCCATACTTCTTCTGCTGTAAGAGATTCAATGACATAATCACCATTTCCACAACGCATATCTAAGAGAGTCAACACTGCATTATGAATAGTTTCTTGAATTTGCTGATTTCTGGTAGATCGTGGGATCAATTCTGCTATGCTATGCGAATCAATATGATTTCTTAGGTTTTCCCAATCTGGTAAACCCTTTTTCTCTCCAAATGTATAAACGCCAGGTCTATAATCTAATGGAACAATCTGTTTGAATAATTGATTTGGAACTTCAGTTGGTGGTTGAGAATATGGTACACCAAGGTTTTGGCCATCTATATGTATGCTTGATGGAATTACTGTTACATGTGCATTGATTCGAGATAATTGTACATTATGACCAACTGAAACTTGATCAAACTTACTATGATGAATGTTACTGATAGTATTAAGTCCATCTACCTGCTTTGAAATTGTGGATGGTAATGTATTATTAACAAATACTGTGTCGATTGCTTCTACATTCTGTAATCCAACTGAATCACCGACAGATGTATTACTCTTCAGATTTACATTCTCAAGTCTACAGTAATCTCCAATTTTGACTTGCTTTCCAATATGAACTTTCCCTATTAGGTAGCAACCTGTCCCAATATTGATGTCATCATAAGCAAGCGTAATTTGAGCAGAGGGGTCAACCCGTATACCTTTTGCAGTGAGTAATTTTCTTGTCTGTACATATAAAGCTTCTTCTCCAACCAGCACATTTGACCACCGATTTACTCCAGATAATACCTCACCCTTATAAATGAATGCGTTGGTCTTAAGTCCGTTATCATAGAAAATGACGAATTAAATCAACATGATGTAATTCGTCATTTCGGTTAGCATGGGGTTGCAACTTATCTATATGTTTTAATAACTCATTTTTACGTATAATTGTTATCCCAGTATTGGTATATGCATTCCCATTGTCTAATCGATGCCACATCTCATCTTGTTCTTCTTCTGTCATATCGTACCATTCTTTAGTACATACTAAATCCCCTTTGCCATCAAAAAAGAGACCACCTTTATCCTTAACAGTTTCAGGGATTTTGCCACATAATGTTATATCCGAATCTGATAATAGATGTGAAAGCAATGTACCTGCTACGATCTTTCTGTCTAAAAAAGGTTCATCACCGAATGCAACACCAATCCACTCAGCTTTTGATTTTTTTATTTCTGAAATTGCTGCTTGCAATGCTCCACCTGTTCCATTCATCTTCTCCTGAACACACGGTATTACATCAATACCTAATAGATCTTCTTGAGATTTATCTTTAGAAATACGAGCTGCCATCTGTTTGTTAATTATAACTATATGGGGTAGATTTCCCGGTAGATATTGCCGTGAACGTTGGAGTATATTATGCTCTCCCAACATTATGTCAAGGGTTTTACTCATCCTACCTGATGGATCAATTCTTGTACCTTTACCAGCAGCAAGAATAACCCATTGTGGGGTTAGATATCTTTCCAGTGAATCTGTTGGGTGACTATTTAGGAAGGTCTCAATTATACTTGAATCAAAAACAGAATCTGCTAAAAGATCATCGATTTTACAATCAAGTATATTTTCAAGAATCTGAATATTGTTTTCAGATAGAGTAATTTCGGTTGGTAATGAATGATTATTCATAGAAATTATAAAACAGGTTAGAGATAGATTTAACAGGTTTCCTTATTATTTGATGGTTTTAATCTTATGCTATGTATTGAAATTAATAACAATATTGTCAGTATCTAAGTATATCATAGACAAATATTGGTATCAAGATTAGATAGAAATGCAGCATAATAGAACTTATTGTTATTATAGTCATCCTTGACATGACAGAAAAAAACTGTTAAAATCCACATTATTATAACTGATAAATGAGATCTGATGTACAAAGGTATTATCCCTTTCTTTTCAATTGGATTTTTTATACCCTTCATTCTATTCTTAGGATGTGGATCAGATAAACATAACGAACTATCTGTTTTTGCAGCAATTAGTTTGAAGGATGCATTAACTGAAATTGGTGGTAGTTTCACTGATAAACATAATGTAAAAATATATTACAATTTTGGTGCTTCAACAACATTACAAAGACAAATTGAGAAAGGTGCATCTGTAGATATATACATTTCAGCAAGTTCCCATCAGTTAGATGCTCTCCAGCAGCAAAATCTCATAAATCCCACTACTCGACACGATTTACTTACAAATGAATTGGTAGTTGTTACACATAAGGACAATGGACTCTCTCTTGATAAGTTAAATGACCTTACAGATCCAAAAATTGAAAAAATTGCAATTGGACAACCGGGAATCGTTCCTGCAGGTACATATACAAAAGAGTCATTAGTTCAACAAGATTTATGGGATAAGATATACTCTAAGCTGATCTTTGGGAATAATGTGCGCTCAACACTTGCCTTTGTTTCAACCAGAAATGTAGATTTAGGAATAGTATATCAAACAGATGCTATAATAAGTAATAACATAAAGATCATACTTGACATACCTAACGGTACCCATTCGAAAATTAAATATCCAACAGCTATAATCAGCAATACAAAACAGAAAGAATTGGCAACGGAATTTATTTCATATTTAAGATCAGAATTCGCGTCAGATATATTTAGACGCTACGGTTTTACCAGTCTAACTTCTGAGTTGTCACAATAATATCAAATTCATATAAAGAATGAGGATTACATCTATAGAAATTGCGGCACTAACACTATCAGTAAAGGTCGCATTGCTTAGTCTGATAATAATGTTACCACCCGGACTATTTTTTGGATGGCTACTGGTTAAACGAGATTTTATTGGAAAGACATTGCTAAATACAATTGTCATGTCTCCATTAGTCCTTCCTCCAGTGGTGAGTGGATACCTACTGTTAATTCTCTTAAGTAAACAAGGTCCAATTGGAAGTGTATTATATAGTATACTGAAACATAATATCGTATTTTCTCCTATAGCCGTGGTTATTGCTGTTTCAATTATCTCGTTTCCACTGTTGGTAAGAGGGATTATGACGGGGATTTCTTCTGTTCCTGTAGAACTGGAAAATGCTGCTCGAACACTCGGTTCGAATCCATTAAAGGTATTTATTACAATAACTCTTCCTTTGGCATATAAAGGCATACTTGGAGGAGTTATACTTGGATTTACAAAATCTCTTGGAGAGTTTGGGGCTACATATATGGTGGCTGGTAACATTCCAGGTAAGACCCAGACGATTGCACTATCAATCTTTGATGCTGTCCAATTAGGGAATGATACTGCTGTTTTTCGATTGGTTTTAATTTCTACAATAATTGCCTTTATAGCAATATGGGTAACTGAACGGTATATTTATCGACTTAATAAAGGTGATTGATCCATAGAGATTTTCTTGTGTAGAATATAATTATTTTATGAAGGAGAATTATGACTCAACTTATTGTAATTATAACAATTCTATTATTTGCATTCATAATTTGGAAGGTATATTCATCCCGTCGAAAACCGAAGAAAAAACAACATAAAAGAGAGAGGACAACTACAGTTGAAGAGACGAATCCAAATGACGATATTGAAGATGTCCTCCTGACTAGGTTAATACTTGGTGATGTATTTGATGATAATTCTTCTGAGGAGGAAATAGTTGAGGAAACGAGTGAGGATATATATGATGATAGTTTTGATGGAGACCTATTCTAAGCAGATAATTAAAATTCTATATTTAAACTAATTGTCATCAAGAGATTCTCTCAAATAGTCTCAAGTATCTATTTTCATATAATGTCAAACAATACAAACTTAATCCTCCAATTCAGAAAAAAGTTTACCAATTTTTCATTGAATATTGATAGTATTCTGAAAGAAAAGGTTACAGCCTTCTTAGGTGCATCAGGAAGTGGTAAAACTACACTTCTAAATTGCATTAGTGGAATTGTAAGTCCAGATCAAGGTGAAATTGTATTTCAGGAACGTAAACTTTACTCATCAAATTTACGGATAAATCTCCCACCTGAAAAAAGAAGAATTGGGTATGTTTTTCAGGAAGGACACCTTTTCCCACATTTAAATATTGAGAATAACATTCGATATGGACAATCGCGAAAAAAACGAAAACCGCATGAGGATATTAGAGATATTATCGATATACTTGAGATAGGAGATCTACTGGAACGATACCCCCAGCAATTATCAGGAGGACAACGTCAAAGAGTAGCCATAGCAAGGTCTCTTGCTATGGAACCATCACTTCTGCTTATGGATGAACCACTTGCTTCGCTTGACTCAGGTTTAAAAAACAGGATCATACCATATCTACATCATATAAAAGAAAGGTTTGAGATACCAATTCTATATGTCACTCATATGATTTCGGAAGCAATAGCAATTGCTGATGAAGCATATGTATTGACAGATGGGGAAATAACTGCAAATGGTCAACCACATCAAATACTTACCTCCCCATCCGCTATGCCTATTGCCAATATTACAGGAATAGAAAATGTCTTCTCATTACCAGTTAGGAAATCTGATAAATATAAAGGTATTACGGAATTAGAAATAGGTAAACAAACTCTTAAAATACCCTATATTGATAAAGATATTGGTGAATCTGTTCCGGTTGGAATTCGTGCTGAAGATATAATTGTATCGCTCGAACCCAATCTCCCTATAAGTGCACGTAATTCACTAAAAGGGAGTATTGATAAAATAGAGAAAGTTGGTGATAAGACAATATTGAATATTATTGTTGAAGGATTACATCTATCAGTGAAAATTACACATAGTGCAAAAGAACAACTGAATTTATCACAAAACTCAGATGTTTATTGTGTTATCAAAGCAAACGCTGTTAATCTACTATGGCAGGATTCCTTAGACTTGTCTGAATCTGTTCCCACAGATCATCAACCTGGTCATTAAGTTCATTTAGATTCCCTTCATTCTCTATTACGACATCAGCATATTTAACTTTTTCTGACACTGGCATCTGTGAATCAATTCTGGCTTGTGCATCTTTTCGATTAATTGGTCTATCTAATGAATAACTTCTTTCAATGATTCTATTTAATTGTGTTTCCTGTGAAGCAGATACAACGACAATCAGATCTACGGTATCGTATGCACCTGCCTCAATAAGAAGTGGTGCATCCAACAATACCACACACCCAGGATTATTACAAACAAGTCGTCTTGCTTCTGTACGGGATCTTTCTATTATTATTGGGTGTAGTATATTATTTAATCTCTTGCGTGCATCTTCATCCTTAAAAACAATAGAACCCAATTTGTCTCTACTAATATCCCCTGTTTCCTCAAGTATTTCAGACCCAAAGGCGTCAATAAGCTTATCTATTACAGGACTATCAGCTAATAGAAGTTGATGTCCAATCTCATCAGCATTGAGTGGAATTGCACCTTTATTAGCAAGTAACTGTGAGACAGTAGTCTTGCCACATGCAATACCTCCAGTGATTCCTATTATGATACCATTTCCTTTATTGTCTATGGATTTCATACAATTGAGTATACTTCATACGAATGAATATATCAATTCCATTATGATTCTTATGTTGTTAATGTGTCTATTCCTATATTTTAAATAATAATTATATTTGCAAACTGACATAATCTGTAAAGAAACATACATTTTAAATCCAAACTATACCTTGACATGATACTCCTCATTTGCTATGATAATCACTAATTAGTTATACACGAAAGGAGTATAGGAGTGACATCAGAACCAATTCGAGTTGGAATCATAGGGGCGGGTAGAAACACAAAGTCACGACACATACCTGGTTTACAAGCAATTGATGGTGTAGAAGTAATCGGAGTATGCAATCGGAGTAAGGATTCATCCCAAGCTGTTGCTGATGAATTTGGTATCTCAAAGATATATAATAATTGGCAGGATGTCATTAAAGATGACGAGACAAATGCAATTGTGATTGGGACATGGCCTTATATGCATTGCCGAACTACAGTTGCAGCTTTAATGGCAAATAAACATGTGATGTGTGAAGCTCGTATGGCAATGAACGCCCGCGAGGCACATGCAATGCGAATGATATCTCGGAGAAAACCCGGACTAATAGCACAGATTGTTCCTTCACCGATGACCTTACGCGTAGACAAGACTATAAAACGACTTATAGCTGAAGGATATGTTGGTAGCATACTTGCTATTGAAGTACGCGCCGGTGGTAGTTTTCTGGACAGAGAATCAGACATTCAATGGCGACAGGATTTTGATCTTAGCGGTATGAATATAATGAGTATGGGGATTTGGTATGAAGCATTGATGAGATGGGTTGGTGAGGCTACAAAGATAATGGCTATGGGGAATACCTTTGTTAAAATGCGTACTGATTCTGATGGTAATATGAAATCGGTCAGAATTCCTGAACATATTGATGTTGTTGGAGAACTTACTTGTGGTGCTCAATTACACATGCAAATATCCTCTGTCACAGGATTAGCGGGTAATCCTGAGGCAATTTTATTTGGTAGTGAAGGAACATTGCGTTTCTCAGAAAACACATTATATGGTGGAAAAAGAACTGAAGAAGAATTAATCGAAATTGATATACCTAAGGAAGAAGAAGGTGGTTGGAGAGTTGAAGCAGAATTTATAAACGCAATACGCGGAGAAGAAAAAATAACACACACTGATTTTGATACTGGGGTAAAGTATATGGAATTTACTGAAGCCGTTACACGAAGTATGATGTCAGGTACGACGATTTCATTACCACTACAAATATAACTTAAAATAGATAGCATAACGATAGAACTTCTAAGGATTGTATGAGGAGATAAATTGACATTAGAAACTCTCTTTGAACTTTGTAAAGACCTGGAATTACGGCAAGCGAAATTATATGCATCACTTTCACTATTATTGGGTGATGTTGATGAACGCATTGCGCGATTTTGGGAAAAAATGAGTACAGAGGAATGGCAACACTATATACTCGTCGATTTTGGTCGTGCATTATGTATTGAGACATTTGGAATTAATAAGGACATATCTTCTAATGGACTCAATGAAGACTCTGACCTACAACCATTTCCAGATGTTTCCATCCAAGAAATTACAGATGCATTACAATCCCATGAAAAGAAGGTCAAAAGTGGTAGGATATCTTTAGATGAAGGTTTTGAAATTGCAATTGCTATTGAAGGAAGTGAGTCAGATACGATATATATGTATCTATTATCCATCATCAGACAAGCAATACGGGAGAGCAATCAACCCTATTTGCTATCAAGGATCGTCCAAATTGAGAGAGAAATGGTTTCACACGTTGATGGTCTGATCAAAGCAACACGACAGTTTTCAAAAGACACTACCTTAATTAGGAAAGCACATAGATTGAAGGAAGAACATATTTAGGAAGATTGGATTTTAGGTGTGTTGGGCATTACACAATAGATTGGTGTCTTGTGTACATGCGACATTCTCAAGTTGAAGAGTGGTATGGTGTATACCAAAACGTTGTATTAATTCGGTATTGATCTGTTTTAGTATGTGATCGTAGGGGAGTGTTGTGTGTTCATGGATTACTATATGGGCACTTAATGCACTATAGTTAGAACATAATGACCATACATGCATATCATGGATTCCCTTAACAGATTCCAAACTGCATAGGTGTTCTGCAACTGTATCGGCATCAGCGTTACGCGGAGAATTCTCAAGAAGAATATATACTGCCTCCTTCGTTACATTTATCGCACTAATCAGTATGATCCCTCCAATAAGTATGCTTAATATGGTGTCAATAGGTGTCCATCCAAAAAAAAGAATTACTGCACCACCGATTACGATGGCAACGGAGGACAGTGCGTCTCCAACCACATGTATTACAGCACTTCGCACATTTAGGTTCCCATGACTCTCACCGTGTAATTGCCATAAAATAATCAGGTTGGCTATAAAGCCTATACATGCAACAATGAACATTCCTGTTACTTTTATCTCAGTGGGGGAAATATATCTATGATATGCTTCATAAAAAATCCAAATAGAAATACCTATGAGGGTGATACCATTTAAAAATGCTGCAAATACTTCTGTTCTGTGGTAACCGTAAGTACGGAATGAAGTTGCTGGACGGGTTGAAAGATATATGGCAAACCAACTTAATAATAAAGAAATTACATCAGACATTACATGTGCAGCATCACTCAATAGAGCAAGACTACCCGACCAAATACCCCCAATAAGTTCACCTAAAAACACACAGAATGTAATAAGAATAGCTATCTTGAACTTTTTTTGAAGATGATATTGATGGGAATGTTCTTCACCCTGATTATGGTGATGATGGTCATGGTGAGTATGCAAATTGGAATCCTATTGTAGATTAGATGTAGAAATTCCAGTTAGTCAGAAGTTTCTTTCTTACTCTTTGATTCACTACTGTTATCGGTTTTCTTTTCTTTCTTATCACCTTTATCGGTTGAGGTATTATTATCTTTCTTAGCAGATTCTTTATATCCATCACTTCGATAATCAGTGATATAAAAACCAGACCCTTTGAAGATCAATCCAGCCCCTGCACCAATCAGTCTTTTCACTTTACCTGTACATTCTGGACATTCTTTAATCGGATCTTCTGTGATGCCTTGAAATTTCTCAAATTCTGTTTCACATTCAAGACATCTATAATCATATGTAGGCATGTAAACGATACTCCATTTATTCATTGAAAAAAAGGAATTGTTTTGATAAATTTTAATTAGTCAGTTCCTAAATGTCAAGACAAAATTGACCTTTTTGATAAAATACTAAGACTTGTAGTAGAACACATGATTCATCTCAAGATAATATAGCACCATAAATTCTTAGCAAAACCATGACAATTCCATTTGATAGTGATAACTTCCCAATTGGCAAAGCACCCATAGCAATGTTGGTTCTGTTTGTAGTCTCTTCAATATTTCTTGTTGCATCTTTAGAAAAGAAAGATGAGAGTTTAGAGTTCTGGATTTTTGCACCCACTCATTATGACGAATATCAAGCACGACTCCCACTATTTAATCAACTTTATCCTGATGTAAATGTTGAGTTGATTAACTTTGGTGACACGATGCATGACAAGCTTCTAACAGCACTACTTTCAAATTTCGGTGCACCCGATATTGTTGAAGTAGAAATTACCTCAATTGGCCGTTTCTTGAAGGGAGCAATAGATGAAATTGGGTTCTTGGACCTTCGTCCTCTATTGGAAAGTCAAGGTTGGATGGATGATTTAGTTCCAAATCGTTTTACACCCTGGTCTTATAATGGAAGAATATATGGAATCCCACATGATTTACATCCTGTAGTTCTCCTATATAGAGATGATCTTTTTAAAGCAGTAGGAGTTGATCTGACAGAAATCAGTACTTGGGATGAATTTATAATTGCTGCTAAAAAAGCAACTCGTGATACGGATGGGGATGGTAGCACTGACCGTTATGCAATTGTTCTGGATAACAAGACAGAGAGCGATTACTTCAACTTTCTGCTACAAAGGGGAGGTGGGTTTTTTGATGAAAATGGAAATGTGATTATAGATAGCGAGATTGCGATAGATACTTTAACCTTTTATAGTTCACTCTTCAATGAACATAAAATTGCAACTCCTGTTTACGGAACATGGCATGGACATCCAAGTAATTTCGCTGCAATGCAGGATGATAAGATACTTTCCATTTTAGCACCAGATTGGTATGTTGGGATATTAAAAAGTCAAGTTCCTCAGATGGCGGGAAAGTGGAAAGCAATACCAATGCCTGCGTGGGAAGAAGGGGGAAGACGCACAACAACACGTGGTGGTACAATGATTGGTATTACAAAACAGTGCAAGAATCCTGAACTTGCATGGGAACTGATTGAATTTACATATTTCAATAGAGAAGGATTAGCAAATAGGTTTGAAACCACTATGATTATACCTCCGATCAAATCTGCATTGGATATACCGATTTTTCATGAACCTGACGAATACTTAGGTGGACAGAGAATTGGAAAATTGTTTATTGATTTGGCACCAGATATACCACCACGATATCAGAATCCGTATTGGTCGGAAGCTTCAGATTTATTGAATGATACCATCTTTGAAGTCGTTACTGAAGATAAGTCACCAAGAAAGGCTTTGACTGAACTTGCTACTACAGTTAGGGATATTATCTCAAAAGACCAAACAAGATGGAGAACAGAAGAGATTAAATAGAAAATTCAATTTCTAAATAAAGTTAGTCCTAATCAGTTATGGCGATTAATAAAACCTTTAGTAAGAATATCTGGAATCAACAACAGAAAATTGCTCCCTACCTGTTTATTGCTCCATTCTATATACTATTCATTGTTTTTATGGGGTATCCACTACTCTCATCTCTCATTATGAGTTTCTATGAGATGCGTGGGTTTCAAAGTAAAATATATGTAGGATTTAGCAACTTCATAGATCTTTTTATTGATCCTATCTTTTGGAAATCTGCATGGAATACGACATATTTTGCACTGGGTACATTAACGCTACAATTACCTATAGCTTTATTACTTGCCATAATCTTAAATTCAAAATATGTCAAAGGAAAGAACATATTACGTTTAGCATTTTTTACACCTGTACTTGTCGCAGGTGTATTTGTTGCCATCATCTTTAATCTTATCTATGATCAGCGCGCAGGAATTATCAACAACGAATATATACTTCTTGGAAAAGAGATAGGATGGCTAAATGATGCAAAATATGTAATGCCGGCTGTGATTCTTACAGGAGTATGGCAATGGGCAGGATTTAACATGATCTACTTTATTGCAGGACTTCAAGGAATACGTCAGGATTTATATGAAGCTGCAGCTGTAGATGGTGCAAATTGGTGGCAGGCATTTATTCATGTTACTCTTCCCTCATTACGACCTGTAATTGCATTTGTGGTTGTTGTTTCAATGATAGGATCATTCCAACTGTTTGATCTACCATTTATATTAACGAATGGTGGTGAACCTGCAGATGCGGGTTCTACAATTGTAATGTATTTATATAAGAATGGTTTTCAATTTATGCGACTTGGTTATGCTGCAACAATAGGATGGGTGCTTTTTATAATTATTGCAATCATCTCAATCGCACAATTAAAATTACTCGGTATTTTTCGTGAGGAATAGAAAGGAAATTAAGTGAAAATATTACCCGCAATTGATCTACGTGGTGGAAAATGTGTTAATCTGATCCAAGGTATTGCTGAACAAGAAACAGTTTTTTCTAATAATCCTGTTGATATGGCACTAAGATGGGAATCGGAAGGAGCAGAATACCTACACCTTGTCGATCTTGATGGAGCATTTCAAGGTGTATCAGCAAACCTAAAGATAGTTGGTGAGATCGTCTCTGAAGTTACAATTCCTACACAACTTGGTGGCGGCATTAGAAATATCGAGCAGATCAAGGTTGTTCTGGAATTAGGGGTTGATAGAGCAATTTTGGGTACAGCAGCCTTAAAACAACCTAATCTTGTATCAGAAGCATGTGATTTATACGGTGAAAGAATTGCAGTTGGAATTGACGCGAGAGATGGAATGGTCGCCACAGATGGTTGGTTAGAAGTGTCTGAAAAATCTGCTATACATTTTGCAAAAGAACTTTCGGTAGTTCAGACTTTGATATATACAGATATAAAAAGTGATGGAATGTTGAAAGGTCCTAATCTAAAAGCAACCGCAGAAATAGTGGATGCTGTTTCTGCAAATGTCATTGCATCGGGAGGGGTTACATCTCTTTCAGATATAGAATCCTTGAAAAACATTGGAGTATCTGGTGCTATTATAGGACGTGCTTTATATACAGGTGATCTCTTACTCAATGATGTACTTAAGATTGTGAATTAAATTGAACCAAGAAGAACTTTATGTAACTTCTGTTACGATTCCCAAACCGATTCTCAGATCCATCTTTTTTATTTCGAATGTTGTACCAACTTCCATCACAAGAGGAAGATCAAGGTAAATAGAAAGCTCACAATTTGATCCTGGAGATATGATTGATAGTTCTGGTGGAAGTTGAACACGTGCATGAACATCTATACCCCATAGGTGGATATCAAGCTTATCATTTTGAATTATAGGGATATGTGTTCCGCTTTCTTCCTGGCTTAGTAAATAAACAATAGCTATAAATTCTGTATGTGCTTTTATAGTCTTTGGGGAACATACAACCTGTCCAACAGATAACCAGTCTGGTTCAGATTCTACTGTTATTTCATCTTCTTTAATATTTAAACATTTTGTTTTAACCCTGTCTCCTTTGCCAACAATATCAATGGATTGACCTACAGAAAGATGACCTTGTATTAATTCACCTGAAAATGTCACAGTCTCTTTACTTTCCTTCACAATTTCATGTATAGGTAAAACCAGATGAAGATGTGATTTATCAATTGGATCCGGCATTATGCTGTTTAATGCAGAAATGGTATCAACGATAGGTTTCCATTGGTCTGAACCCAAATTTACAGTTTTATAGTTTAATGTATTATGTGCATCACCAACTAATATTGGTGAATTATTCTCATTCCATCCACATTCAGTGAGTAATTCTCTCATTTCATGTTGACAGATATTTACTAACTCACTGTCATCGGTATTATGAATATTTAAGAATGATACAATATTGGATACTTTAACACGATTGGCAATATAAACCAGTTCTTCAGATTCTGGCGTTACACCTTCATCTGCATCGACTACCCATATTGCACCTTGAATATCCAGAGTACCACTAACTAATAATTTTATTATATCCTGATGTGTATTACAATCTATCTGTGTATAGTGTTTTCCGCTTGTTTCATAGTCAATAGATCGAAAAGTAAAACCAACTCCTTCACATATCTGGTGGTGATTTGGCAACTGATCAGCAAAATCAGTATTGGTATCTGAACGAATTGTTCCAATTTTTTCAACGACTCTTTCCATACCAGTTGTTAACGTAGTCTTACCATGTCCATTAGCACCAAGCATGCATATAGGTAACGATTGATGAATGGATGTCTTTTTCTTATTCATTTTTACACCGTAAGGAATTGTATGATGTGGATGGATTTTGTTTTAGTGTTTGTTTATTATAGCAAAAGTATAGTGAATATGCAATAATGTATGAATATAACATCAACAATTTTGACAGCAATTTTTAAAAAGTACTTATAAAGTAAAGTTGATAATGACACAGAAGAAAATATATACACGATCTGAACTATCATTGCAGTTAAATGACCTTAGAAAACAAGGCAGAATTGTCGTAACAACAAATGGTTGTTTTGATGTATTACACTTAGGTCATTTACGTTATCTTCAGGCTGCAAGGAAGATGGGGGATCTTCTTGTTGTCGCTGTTAACAGTGATGATTCTGTTAGACAACTCAAAGGAGAGAATCGTCCACTTGTTCCTGAGGATGAACGAGCAGAGATGTTAGCAGGATTAGCATGTGTTGATTATGTTGTGATATTTCCTGAATTGACACCAATCGAATTACTTTCAGATCTCAAACCAAACATTCATGTAAAAGGTGGAGATTACAAATTAGAGCAGCTTGTAGAAAGAGAAATTGTTGAAGAAAATGGTGGTAAGGTAGTTGTAGGTATTAATGTTCCAGGTAAATCAACAACTAACTTGATTGAAGTAATATGTGAACAGTATGGAACATCTTGAAACCTAAAGTAGGTTCATATAAGAAATAGAGGATACATGAAGATAAACAATTCATTAAAGATACATGATCTGAAAACCAAAATAGACAGGTTTTTTGAGTTTTCAGGTGAAAAAATATTGTCAATTGAAGACACTTGGCTACCAGAAAATGGCACACCTGTTTTTACAGTTGCTGGTACATACACAACCAGAGGATGGACAGAATGGACGCAAGGATTTCAATTTGGATCTGCTATTCTTCAATATGATGCAACTGGGGATGAACAATTCTTAGAAATTGGAAGACGGAACACTATTGAAAAAATGCATCCACATGTTACACATATTGGCGTACATGATCACGGGTTTAATAACGTCTCCACTTATGGTAATCTTTGTCGACTTATGCGGGAAGGTGTTATCCCAACTGATGAAAATGAAATGCACTTTTATGAAATTGCTTTGAAATCTTCAGCAGCCGTACAAGCGAGTCGATGGACAGAGATTAAGGATGGAGCAGGTTATATTGCTTCTTTCAACGGACCACATTCTTTATTCTCAGATACCATACGTTCATTACGTGTATTAGCTATAGGACATACACTTGGGGCTGTCCTTATGGGTGAAGGTGATGTAGCAATAAACTTATTGGAACGGTTAATCCAACATTCTCAAACAACTGCTAAGTATAATGTTTACTACGGTGAAGGTCGTGATGCTTTTGATATTCGGGGACGGGTAGTTCATGAATCTATCTTCAATACTAATGATGGAAATTACCGATGTCCCAGTACACAACAAGGTTATTCCCCATTTTCTACCTGGACTCGTGGTTTAGCATGGATTATAACAGGTTATGCAGAGCAGCTTGAGTTTTTTGATACATTGTCTGATGATGACCTTGATTCTTTTGGTGGGAAGTTCGAAGTGACATCCCATATGAGGAAAGCAGTTGAAGCAACTGCAGATTTCTTCATTGAGAACACAGCACAGGATGGAATACCTTACTGGGATACAGGGGCTCCGGGTCTGGTTGAATTAGGAGATTACCTATCAATTCCGTCCGAACCATACAATGATTATGAACCCGTTGATAGTTCTGCTGCAGCAATCGCGGCACAAGGGTTAATTAGATATGGGAACTTCCTTTCAAAACATGGTGAAGAAGAATCAAGTTCCAAATACTACCAAGCTGGTTTAACAGTAGCAAACACTCTCTTTGATG
Organism: Candidatus Poribacteria bacterium; assembly: GCA_965205025.1. GTDB lineage: Bacteria > Poribacteria > WGA-4E > WGA-4E > WGA-3G > MSPOR6. The sequence goes on along the minus strand of CBDBFU010000023.1, from coordinate 61,130 downwards.
AACCCTATTTATCAGCCTCAGAAACACATCAAGGTTTACTTCTTCATTCAGTATATCACAGACCCAACGGGTGGGACTATGTTCCAGAAGATAGAAAAATACCATGTGGAGAGGCATCTATGTGGGGAGACTATCATGGAAGAGAACTTGCACTATTGTTGCTCCGCGAGATAGAAGGCAAACCGTATCTTACATTTTTTTAAGTGTTAAATTATATATCGTATTTGTAAATTAATGATTTGGGAAGATTATTGTAAAGGACAAACATGAGTAAGAAAGAAGACTCCAGTCAAGAATTGAAGATAGGTATTGAAGTCAAAAATTTTGGACCAATTCACGAAGCCAACATTGATCTGCGTCCCTTGACTGTGTTTGTTGGTCCGAGTAATACTGGAAAAACATATCTTGCCACCTTGATGTATGTTCTGCATGGAGTATTTAACGACTTTACAGGTCCAAATCTAATCTATAATTCTGAACCAAGTAGTCTTGAACCTTTACTGAGAGAATTATTAAATGGTCAAGATTTGTTAAAAGAAGAAAAGCACATTATCCAACGGAAAATGGCAATGATTGACAGATCATTTTTATTATCGGATCTTCCAAAAAGTATGCATGAAAGTATACACAATTATTTTACTATAGATTCCTTTAAAAAGACTTTACAAGAAGAACTCATAAATTGCTTTGATTTAGATTCAATTTCAAATCTTAATCGAGTGTTAAAAAAACAACATAATCCTATGTCAATCTCGTTAAAAATTGAGTCAGACAATAAAATATATTGGAATATAAGTATGCATTCTTTAGGTTCAGATGAATCTGATTTGGATTTGACCTATTCATCAAGTGATGAACAGGTTTTAATCCCTAAGAATCATGCTATAACCATCATCTTACCAGAACATGAAGGCAAGTCAGAAATTACTATTGAAGGAAGAAAACATTGTCGATATTATCTTCCTGGCGCACGTAGTGGTCTAATGCAAAGTCACAGAGTGATTGCAAGTTCTATGGTTAGACATACTACACGTATAGGTGTCGAAGAATTATCTAATATACCTACGATGTCAAGTGTTCTAACGGATTTCTTGGCTAAGATAATTCTATATGAAGAAAACAAAAATATTGACAGTGATATGCATTATATTGCTGGAATATTAGAAAACAAGATACTACAAGGTAAAATCCAGTTAAAATCATCTGTTAGTGGCAATCCTGATGTACGGTATACCTTTAATGAGAGTGAAAAAGACATACCGTTAAGCCAATCATCATCGATGGTGATTGAATTAGCTCCAGTTGTTTTATTTATTAGAGGAATTCTTAATCCTGGAGATACACTAATCATAGAAGAACCAGAAGCTCATCTTCATCCAGGTGCACAAGCAGACATGGCTGTGATACTCGCATATCTTGTTAGAGCTGGTGTTAGAGTTATAACAACAACACATAGTGATTGGTTGCTCCAGGAAATAGGAAACCTTGTTCTTGAAGGATTAATTGATGAAAATTCGGATAAATCTGATTGTTGGTTAGTGCCTGAAGAAGTAGGCGTATGGCATTTTCAAAAGAACGAAACAGTGAAAGAGATACCATTTAAATCTATAGAAGGTATCTCCCCACAGGATTATGAGGATGTTGCTGAAGGACTATACAACCGTACTGTAAATCTTCAACAACGATATGAGAGAAAGAAAGGCAAGAGTCGTAGTGAATCCAATTGATACACTTAATCAGATAAAGAAATGGGTAGGTAACAGTAATGCAAAATCCTATACCAGAAAAGGATGTACCGTTTCAATGGCTAATCTAAGGTCTAAACCTGTAAACCGTGTAGTATTAGATGTAGATAAAGCTTATCCCACAGACAAAGCGAGAAGCAACCAATGTGATTTCATCTTATTTCATATTGATGATGTGAAGAATTGTCTAATTGGTGTCCCTTTGGAATTAAAACGAGGTGATGTTGATGCATCTGAAGCAGTACTTCAATTACAGACTGGAGCAAGAATTGCAGACCACTACACTCCAAATACAGTTGAAATAGACCTTGTACCTATTTAGTACATGGAGGTAGCTTACACAGAGTACAACGAGACAAGCTAAAAAAATCAAGAATTACATTTCGAGGAGAAGATTATCCAATTAATACAACTCGCTGTGGTTATAAAGGTAATATTGCACAAGTATTGGTTAAATTAATAAGACGATAAATTAAGTTCCTCCTACATCTTATATGAGAGGCATGTAACTGTAATATAGTTTCAGTAAATTGTTTCATTCTATTACACTTTCTACATTTCCAGATTCCAAGGACTTATTCGCAGCAAGTGTTACAGCAAGAGTTTTATATGCATCAGCATAAGAAGAACGAACTATATTCTGATCGTTTGCTTCAACTGCCTTGATGAATTGTTCTACTTGACGAAAATATCCTGCTTCCTCTCCATTGTAGGTGATCCCTTCTCCTCTAATTTGTCCGCGTAACCCTAAATCATGTGTTAATTTGAGATATATGTCGTCTCCTAACAACTCGGTAGCAAAATGATCATGTGCCCGTGCAGCACATGTACTTGTAATACTCCCTACTGCACCACTACTGAATTTGAGGTTACACACAGTACATTCTTCAAAGTCTGCAATATCCCCTGATACATCTTTGATGCCGAATGCCTGTACACTTTGAACATCTCCAAGAAAATAACGTATTAGGTCAAAAACATGGGTAGTCTGTTCTACCATCTGACCAAGAGAAATATCAAATTTACCCCACCAAGGATGACTTGCTCCCATTCTACAAAGAAATCTACCTATGCCCATGGTAAGTGGATTATCACCAACTAATTCTTTTGCTTTATCGGTAATATCACTATATCTTGCCATATAACCAACCTGATTGATGACACCAGACTCAGCAATTGCATCACTGGTATTTCTGCCTACCTCATGATTTGGGGCAATCGGTTTGGCAACAAAAACTGCAGCACCCGATTTTGCTGAATCTGCAACTTGTGTAGTATGTGCTCCAGGAGGAATACAGATAAACACCACATCCAGTTTCTCTTTATCCAACATTTCTTGGTGATCTGTATAGGATGTGGCATTTTCGTCAGAGGCAATTGAATTTGCTCTATCTGCATTTATATCACATACAGCTCTAATAGGTTTATTCAGTCTTTTTAGACTTCCTCTATAATTTCCTGCTATACCACCAACACCAATAAATCCAATCTTCATATTTTCTCCTTTATTAACTCTGATGGAATGTTTACATTTGGTATTATTCTCTATCTACAAAGTTGCTTTGGAACAAAGAATTCAATCATCTGCTGGGGCGGGAACTCCAATCATATCTTCGTGTTCAACAATTTTATAGTCTTCTTGCTTGCTTCTACTAAATACATTCTTTATATCTGATATAATCGCATACAGAGAAGGCATAACGAATAGTGTCATAATGGTTGCAAAAGCCAGACCAAAGATAATGGTATTTGCCATTGGCATCCATATAGGTGACTTACCTCCTAATCCGCTTGCCATTGGAATTAGACCTATAATTGTTGTCATAGATGTAAGCATAATTGGACGTAATCTAAGACTACTTCCTTTTAAAATAGCATACCATCGATTGTAACCACGTTCACGATACTTATTGATAAAATCAATTAAAACAATAGAGTCATTAACCACAATCCCCGCAAGTGCAACAATTCCGAACATTGCTACCATACTTAAAGTTGCATTTGAAAATAGAAGTCCAAACATCGCACCTATCATACCAAAAGGAACTGCTAAAAGAATTATGATAGGTTGTAAAAAGGACTTGAATTGTGCCCCCAATATCATATAAATGACAAAAACACCGACGACAAAGAGTTTCCATAACTCACCGAAAGACTCTTGAATTTCATCAAACAATCCTCTAAAATCAAGTCTGTACCCAGGATACAATGTTTCAATATCTTCAAAGGCAGAGATTAAGGCTTGATTTACTTTAAATGGTGTGGTTATAGTTCTATCTACTGAGGCAAAAACAGTAATTGCTCTTTCACCTTCAAATCGTTTTATATCCGCATACCCCTGTTCTTCAACTATATATGCAACTTCCTTTAATGGAATTATAGTGCCAAGTGGGGTTGTTAACAATAGATCGCTAAGTTCATTTATTGACTGTAAACGATTTTCAGGATACCTGACTATTACATCAATTTCTTCATCAGCTTCTCGATAAGTTGTAGAAATTGCCCCTTCAATTGCAATACGTACTGTCTGAGCTACTTGTAAAGTAGACATTCCGTGTTGAGCTGCTTTTTCAGGTTTCAAATATATACGTAATTCCGATTTTCCAATCCTAAAATCATCTCGGATATCCTCTACACCCTCAATATCACTTAGAGTAGACTTAAGCTTATCTGCGATTTCAATTAACTGATTGAAGCGTGATCCTTTAACTTTAACCTCAACGTCCTGTCCTTGAGGAGGTCCACCTTGTATTTTATCAAAATTTAGTTTCTCTATACCACTAATGTTAACAGTTTCTTTCCTTATAGAAGCAATTACTTCATCGGTAGTGCGTGATCTTTGATTTTTGGGAACTAATTCAATTATGAGTTCCCCATAATTAGAACCGTAAGTTATTCCTTCCATTAATCCACCTGTTGGTGTATGAATTCCAATATTGCTGACTACAGCAGCAACTTCTTCTTTTGGTAGTGTCTTAGCTGCATTTTCAAGTTGAGCAATGACGTCTGTAGTTTCTTGAAGGCCATAAGTAGTTGGCATTTCTGCTTTTACATAGAACTGTGGAAAATCTTCACCAGGGAACAATTCTTTATCAAGAATCAGAAATGCACCGACACAGGTTACTAAACCTATCATCAAAACAGTTCCAACAAAAACATAGCGATATCTAATCGTACGTTTCAGGATTTTTACATAGAACCCTCTTATAACATTAAACCATCTATTTGATCTTGTTTGTTTATGCTCTGGTCTGCCCCATTCAGAAACATGTGCGGGTAATATAAAAAATACCTCAAAGAGTGAAGCGAGCAATACAAGGATTGCCATTATAGGTACAATCCGCATAAACTGTCCTGAGACACCTGACATGAACATAAGGGGTCCAAATGCACCTATGGTGGTTAAGCTTGCTGCCACTACAGGCCACCCGACTTCTTCTGCACCTCTGATTGCCGCTTCCCTTGGTGTAGCTCCTGATTGAATATGTCTATAGATATTCTCTATTACAACAATTGCATCATCAACTACAATTCCAACTACCAAAATGAGACCAAAAAGAGATACGCCACTTAACGAATATCCTGTAATAGACATAAACCAGAACGTTGCCATAAATGCAACAGGGATTCCAAGCGCAGCAAATAGAGCATTACGCCATCCTATGAAAATGAAAAGCATGAAGATGACAAGTATTAATCCGAAGATAGCATTAGTTTCAAGGATACCAAGACGTTCTTTTAGAATTACAGAATAATCATTAACCGGAGTCAATACAGCTCCTTCAGGTAGGTTCTTATTGTGTTCTGTAACTAATTCTCGTAATTGTGCAACTAATGATATGGTGTTTCCTTCTTTTTTCTTTTGAACACTCAAACTGATTGAAGATCCGCCATCAATTCGGGATAGTGTTCTTGGTTTTTCGTAAGTATCTGAGACTGTTGCCACATCACTAAGACGAAGAGGAGTTCCTGATGGTAGAACAGATAGAATTGTATCACCAATGAATTCTGGATTTGAGAATTCTCCCATCGTTCTCACCATAAATTCAGTGTTCGCAATTTCCATCGTACCAGCAGGAAGGTTTAAATTTCTTAGTTGTAATGCAGTACTCACCGCAGTAATTGGTAGGTTATAGGCTTTCAACTTATCTGGGTTAACTTCTATCCATATTTCTCTTTCACGAAGACCGGCAATTTGTACATCTGCGATATTTTTGATTTCTAATATCTCATCCTTTAGATTCTCAGCAATATCCCGCATTTGAGTCTCAGATATGGTTCCTCCAACTACAATTGTTAACATCGGAAACCCAGATGACACATCCAATTCCTGCACCAAAGGATCATCTAATATCTCTTCTGGTAGATTGTTAACTTGTTCTACAGCTGTCCGCAGATTCTCCAATTCCTTATCGAATTCCCTATCAGTCATTTCTTCAAAATCTACTGAGATGATTGATCTACCTTCAGACGATGTAGAAATCATGAGATTGATCTTATTTACATTTTCTTCGATTGAATCTTCTATAGGTGCACTGATAAGTTTTTCAACTTCTTCCGGTGAGGCACCAGGATACAAAGTACTAATAGTTGCACTTTGGAGGGCAATTTCAGGAGAGAGTTCTCTTGGCAGGGTAATCCATGCATACAACCCAAATATCATAATTAGAATCATCAACATATTTGCTAAGACAGGGTTGTTCACAGATATTTTTGGAATGGACATTTATTAAATACTACTCCTTCTAATCAATCAATTGAAAGTATTTTTAATTCTTCTAATTTATTTGACATACATTTATCAATAGAACTTCCGTAAAATTATGAATTATTAGTATTGAAAGTAAAAAATCGTGATTTTGTTCTATTGCTCTCTAATTCCGTTATAGTGGACTGAAAGGCATACATAAGACCAAGATGATTCCATAATACAGCAATATGGATATTTGGATAAACTGAAATAATACCCAAATATCCATATAAAATTAGGTGTAAGATATAGTAGATTAATAAACTTTCTTACCTTAACAACGATATTAAAACGGTTAGTCTCGTATTACTATGAATTAGTTTTAATGTTACCCCATGTGGTAGTTAATTTAGAGTTAGGATCAACAGAAAAGGGTTTTATACCGTCCCCCTCAATAGATAATTGATCAATCATAAATGTAACAGTCTTTCCACCCCAATTATTCATAAATCCAATACCAACTTGTTTGATATTAAAACTATGATTCCACATTTTACCACCAGCAAGTGTCCAATCTTCTTTTTCATTTCTTCGAAAATAACCTGACAATGTATCATCTTCTTTGACAATTTTCAAATGAAGAGGAACATCAAAACCGGTCTGTGGATGTCCTTTGTCTTGCCAATTTCCCTTGACCATACTACCGATTAGAGTCTTCTGTGGTTGATTTGATTCTCCGCCAAATAAGAAGCAGGCGTAATTGAGATCACTATCACTATATAGAAAAATTCCAATCCAGGCATCAGCTGGTTTATCAGGTTCACTCGTAAATATTCCACTTACTGTGATATTCTTTGCAGCACTATTTGGTATATCACGTTCAATCATTGGTTTATCAGGTGTCGTGTGTCCCCAATTTCCAGGATTGGTGATGTGTAAGAATCCATCTTTTACTTCGTACTTAGTTGCTTTGGCATTATGATCACGGAATTCCCATCCTTCTTCCAATTTATTACCATCAAAATTATCAGTCCACACATCTGCAGATATATTAGCTATAAGACCGATAATTGTGAGACCAATGACGATAAAGAACAATCTAAGCATATCCATACCTCCTAAATAGTAGTTTCATTATAGCATGTTTCTGTATAGTGTTGCAAACTTCAACGATTGTAAGGGGTATGTAAAGTTTTTGTCATGAATATCACGGATCATATAGTTTTTAGCTGTTTCAGAGTAACAGTGTAATTTTCAGAGTAAATGCTGTTAGGTGATGTTTTATATTTTGTATAAAGTCAGTTATAGTCTGGATTCCTCTGTGTTTTCTAAAATTATGGTTTCTTTGATTTACTCTGAATACTCTGAAAATTCGTAATTATTATGTCATTTCCAACTTGTGTATAGTTTAGGTTATATCTCATAAATCATTATATTGAGAGTGTTTTGTTCCTTGCGATGTACTATATATTGAACCCCGTATTATTCTGTAAATTTGCTGTTTTTTTACTGTTCACAATAGTAATATATAAATTATTAATATGTTTAAATTGTTACACTTTTTGTCACATGGTGTGACATTGATAAAATCTCTTTCCCGTCAGTACTACACTGGGTTTAGAGCCACTTTTTTTATGTCACAAGAATTTGTCACAGTGACGAATTTTGTGTCATTTTCTTTTGTTCTTATCCATTGGTTTGACATGTTAGTTTTCATTAGAATGTAAGATCTGGGATCGGAATCCAGGAATCAGGGAATCAGGGAATCAACGGTATGAATGCTATTTAGCATTCCCCAAATCAACGCCGAATGCGCGTATGGCATTCGGCGGGTATGAATGCCATACGCGCATTCCCCGCCTACAGAAGAGAAGAGGGAGGTTTCGTCCCTACAAAGTGGAATTATACCAAATAGAAGTATTCTTAATAATGGGATATTCTGAAGTAAAATGAAAAAGTTACACTTTTCGTTACATGGTGTAACTTTGTAAAATCGCACTAATCCCTGTGGTAGACTGGGTTTATGGTAATTTTCTTGAAATTTGAGAATTTTGATTTTTGTGTCATTCTCTGGTTTATCTGAATTTCCTGACCACTGAAGCCATTTGCTATTTTTTCTTTGTCTGATTGTATTTTTATAAAAATGTTGGATTGTCATTTCCCATCTTCCTATTTATTAGTTGATCTTCTCTCTGTAGATGTGAATTCTGTTTAGTGAATCTCACAAAAAGTATATTAACCTAAGTTGCCACCTATTCACTTACATAGCACTCCGTTGGATTGCAGGAAGTTGTCATACCTTTCCTATAGACATATCACCCCTCTGGGGGTGAGGAGAGTGTCTGAAAAACTGGGTTGAAACGATCAAAATAGGAACAGGATCTTGAAGGATAGGAGATCGGAATCCCTCCCACAGAAGAGTCTAATCCTTAAATTGACGCTATAAGTAATAACGATTCATATTTATGAGATATACCATAATTTTATTTTCATAACACAATTATTAAGCAGCATGTTTTAAACTGCTCTAAAGTCAGTCCTAGAAAGGGTTTGTAGATATACTAAAAAAATGTTAGTTTTTTTATTTTTTTTAAAAATTCATACTTTGTTCTTGTTTGAAGTGTTCTGAATCCTGTTCTGGTATAGGTTTGTAGGTGTATCAGATTGTAATTTCCTTTTCATAACTGTTATGAAAGTTTCATAACAAATTTTTTGTTATACTTTTATTGTGATATATATAGTAACATAATAAAAATATATTTGTCAAGCAAAAGTTTTTTATGTGATACCATTTCTAAAAAATGGGTTCGCATTACAGGTTTTTGTGAAATGTAATCTAATACGCCACAAACTGGAAAGTTTGTGCTACAAAAAAGAGACATCTTCAATTAGAAATGGTATGATATTATTCTATAGTATATTTACTTCTGTTACTTGTTTTTCAGTCTAATTTCAATTATTTTATATCTTTAGTTGTGTTATGGTTTGATTTTCTTCAATATTTTTACATTTAAAAGAACAAGGACAGAATTTTACCTTCTGTCCTTGTTTAGTGGAATTATATTAAAATTAATTATCAGATTTCAGGTTTGCCCATGTGGTCGCCAATTTCTCATTGGCATCAACAGCAGCAACACCGCCTAATGCTTTATCTAACCCATTATCCATAATGGTCTGAAGATCCGCTTCTGTTAATATAGCTTTAAAGATTGCGACTTCATCAATAATTCCGACAAAGAATGATCCACCATTCCATGTTCCTATGGTAACTGGATCAGCATTTCCAGCAGGATTCCCAGGACGTGTGCTTGCCCCGGCTTGTTTACCATTAACATATACGTTAAGCTGGTTATTGTTTGCTGACTTATCGTAAGTAGCTGCAAAATGAATCCAGGTATCTGTGTCTGGAACACTTGCAGAAGCTCTGGGTTCCCATCCACCTAGATGAACAAACGAGGACATTTTATTACCTTCTTGTGGTGGATCAATCCGTAAAAGATATTCATTGTTCTTAGCAATAAGTTGTCGCCATGTGGTAATATCTTTAGCATAAAACCAAGCCATCATGGTATGTTGTTCACCTAATTGTAAATCTGGTGTAGATTCAATTGAAACCGAATGTGCACCATCGAATTCAAGGGCTTCTCCAAATTTACCATCCTTCCATTTAGCTCCATTGATCTTTCCGTGGTTTTCTTTCCCAGATGAATCGACTGCATCATCACCAGCACCCTCATCGAACAGCCAAACTCCGGCAGCAGTTTCTGGATCAATTTTTGCTGTACTAATTTGGGGTAACAGTAAAGTAATTGAGAAAGTAATTCCTAATATCAGACAAATTAAACGCATTTTTACTCCTTTTTAATGCATGACTATAGACACGATTGATTGTTAGTTTACTCTAATATTGAGTTGGAGTATATATTTCAACTCACAAGATATGTTAATTATAACATCTGACATTTACATCATCAAATAAATTTAGATAAGGTTTCACATTCATACCAGTGTGTCTATTCTGTTTGTAAACATATGTTGAATTCATTGCTTTAAATTGCCTGCAAAAAAATACAAATTTTATGCTAAAGTCCAAAATAAAAATGAAATTGCTAATCAGAAATAAATGCATCAGATATCTTTCATCTGATCAAGATTTTTGTGTATGCGATGTTTTTAAGGCTGGTTTTAACTACCCCCTCTCGACGATACATTCGTTAATATTTTTACGTCATAATTTCTTATCGCTGAATTTAATCTGCGATATTTTCGCGCCTGGACGCCGGCTTTGCCTCGTTGCGGGTTTTTGTTGTTTGGTGGTGTTGAGGCAAACAGCACAGAACATTGTATTCCGAATCTTGAACGTTTAAATATAAACTTTCAAGATGGACCCCTTCTCGACATTTATTTTGAGAGTTTAAATATAATACCAATTCTAAAAATGTTTATCCCATCAACTTTTGTTATGTATGGCTTGAAATACTGCACAAACTGGAAGTTTGTGCTACATTAAAGAGATCTATTAATGAGACTTTAATTACCAGAAATGGTATTAGGACCCCGATAAACTTTACGATATGCTTTTTTGGCATATCCTATTATAATAATGAAAGAGAAACCAAATGTTTAGATCATTTATATCCAAACTCACGACCTATATTTTTATATTTTTTGTTACGTTATGGTCATGTTTTCCCGTTTTTGCGTGGTTAGCCAAAGATGATCATGCCCAGATAATCTGGCTAATGCGAAGATGACCTACTCGTGTTTCCCGGATGATGTGCCTGCGGGAGGCATATCCTACGAAATCACCGCCTATGTTTACCGGTGGGATGGAAGTGTTTACTGGGATTCCTATAAAGTCTGGGTTGAAGATAAGTAGTCTCATGATTGATCAGTATCCTCTGTCGGAGAGCGTTTCGATTCTCTCCGACAGCACGTCAATATCAAGGGCATTGGAAAATCTACTGTAAAATGGAGGTAAACAAGTTTTATGCAACGTCTCCTCTGCTACTGCTTGTTCCTGTTATTCTTACCGAGTTTGGCACCCGCAAAAATCGTTTTTTTATCGTATCGTTCTGTACGCACCGGTGGCGGTCTCTATGTGATGGATGATGACGGTAATAATCTCCAAAGGATCGGAGCATATAGTGCCTGGTGGCCTGTTTGGTCTCCGGATGGTCAGCAGATTGCTTTTAGGAAACTTCTGCCGGTGGAACCGAGGCAGCTGCAAAAGTCCGCCGTATATATTATTAATAACGATGGTAGCAATCTACATCGGCTCACCGACGACACCGAGGAGAATCTTAAAAGAATTTATTCGGGTAATTTCCAGTTTCTTGTAGAATCCGGTACGGTTAGGAAACCGCACCATAGGCGTCAATTTAGGATACACCTTTCGCCCCGCTGGGCTTATTGTTTTGTGTTTTCACGTTTTCTACACACCTTTCGCCCCGCTGGGGCTTGGGATATTGGTGATAACGACTTCTATAAACATTCCGTCCCTACGGGACTCAAGAAAGTGCATAAACGCGTTTTCTATAGACATTCCGTCCCTACGGGACTCAAAACCAATAAATCATAGTCTAAAATTGACGCCTATAGTACGGTTAGGAAACCGCACCTACCAGCCTCTGGGTCCAAATTACCTATTTTATTTTTTTAACTTCATCTGGGGTGAGGAAAGATCGGGAATCGGAATCCCCTCCTACAGAAGAGTCTAAGCTTTTAAATTGACGCCTATAGTGACAAATTATTTATGGAGCCCTCTTGGTTAACATATTGGACATATAAAGAGAAATGTGGTAATCTGAATATATAAGAATCTCAGATTTTTTAGGTTATTTAAGTGGAACATAAGGAACAACTTATATCTGATCTCACCGAACTTTTAGGTTCAAAGAATGTATTAACAGACACGACTGCCCTTTCTGTTTATGAATGTGATGCTGCACCTTCTTTTAAAGCAATGCCTGATGTTGTTGTATTCGCTGATACATCACAACAGGTCTCTGATATTGTCAAAATAGCGAATAAGTACAATACACCATTTATCGCAAGAGGTGGTGGTACAGGATTAAGTGGGGGAATGCTATCAGTCAAGGGTGGAATTATCATTGCTTTGAATAGAATGGACCGTATTCTTGAGATTGATATTGAAAATGAACGAGCAGTGATAGAACCGGGGGTTGTGAATTTACTTTTATCTCAAGCCGTTCAGGACCAAGGGTACCATTATGCTCCTGATCCCTCAAGTCAAAAAGCATGCACAATCGGTGGGAACATAGCTGAAAATTCAGGTGGTCCTCATACCCTGAAGTATGGTGTTACTTCAGACCATATTCTTGGGATGGAGGTCGTCATGCCTGATGGTGAGATACTTGAATTTGGCGGAGAAGTAGAGGAAGTAATAGGTTACGATCTACGTGGTGTATTAATTGGTTCAGAAGGCACGTTTGGAATTGTAACGAAAGCTACAGTTAGACTAACCAGAAATCCTCAATCCTATCAAACAGCGATGGCAGTTTTTGATAGTATGGATGATGCATCTAATGCGGTATCAACCATAATTGGTGCAGGAATTATCCCGGCTGCACTTGAGATGATGGATAGTTTGGTGATACAAGCGTTAGAAGATGCTTTCAAATTCGGTTTTCCATTAGATGCTGAGGCAATTCTAATTGTCGAACTTGATGGAATTAAAGCTGGAATGCAGAATCAAACTGACAAAATTATCAAGATTTTTAATGAATTTAATGCACGTGAAGTGAACTATGCCAAAGATGATGCAGAACGTCAAGAACTCTGGAAAGCAAGAAAGAGCGCATTTGGATCATTTGGAAGATTAGCTCCAAACTATATTACACAGGACGGGGTTGTACCACGTACGACACTTCCAAAGGTATTAAGACGTATCTCAGAGATCTCTGAAAAATATCAAATTGCAATTGCCAATGTTTTCCATGCTGGTGATGGAAATATCCATCCAATAGTATTGTTCGATGAACGTGATGCTGACCAATGTGAACGAGTGGAGCATGTTAACAAAGAAATCTTGACAGTATGTGCTGAAGTCGGCGGTACAATAACCGGAGAACATGGGATTGGTGTGGAGAAAATGGATTATATGCCTCTTATCTTCAGTCCAGCAGATTTACAAGTAATGGCAAATGTTAAGGGGATTTTTAATCCGACAGGACTCTGTAATCCTGGAAAGATATTTCCTACTCCTGAATCCTATTTGAAACTTGGAATGGAACCACATACTATAGATAATGTTTAGATAAGAGAATATAATAGGTATACAGTTATGAAATATGATAAAACAAATCGTACTTTTGATTGTCAACCGACACTCACCGACTCACAGGTACTCCAATATTGCCGTGATGGTTTTCTCCAATTAAAGGGTGTTGTCCCAGAAGAGATTAACCAACGTACTTTTGATTATCTAAACGGTGATTTACCTATAAATCCTTGTTATATCCCAAAAGGATTGACACATGCTGATTTAGAAAGGATGAGAGATACACACGAACCCAGTACTCTTCTACTTGAAGATTGGTATATTGAGCATGTGCTTCTGAATAAGGAACTCGCTGGAGCATTACGTTCATTACTTGGTAATAATGTTGGTCTACCAGTTTTAGTTAGTAATCACCGTGTAGAATGTCCAATGCCTGCACAAGAATGGCATCACGATGCCGATCACGTATTTGGTCCTGAAACAAACTTCGTCGAAGTGTTTTATTTTCCACAAGATACTTCTATGGAATTGGGACCGACAGAGATATTACCCGGATCACATATTTCACCAACACATCGTGATATAACTGAGAAAGGTGTCTCAAGTGATGGACCTGCTGGATCATTTGTCATTCACTCCCAAAGTATTTTACATCGTCGTGGTGAATCAACAGCATCTGGATTAAGACATATGTTGAAATACAGTTATTGGCGAACTGAGAAGCCAAATCGTGATTGGATACATGAACCTGATTTCGATTTTCAAACAGCAGAATATGGTGGACATGGTATAGCAAGATATGTTGCACATATGTTCTATTGGTTATGTGGAAAAGGTGATGAATTTCGTTTAATTGGAGGGCAGGCATGGCCCTGGTCAAGTGTGAACCAAATTGGACCTTCTTATGGATTCGGACACACAGAAGGATATCTGCCTAATTGGCGTAAGAACAATCCTGATGATTATGCTACCGGTTAATTCAAAGACCTTTGTGTGCATTGGAACAATTGAAAAAAACAGATATTGAAGTATAAATTTTCCTTTGATAGAATGAATAAACATTTGTAGTTTCCAGTTAATAACAAACATTCTTATGAATCAAAAGAGAGGAATTGATTAACAAGGCACATCGAAATCCTAATGGACTAAAATTTCGAGAATTTGAACAACTACTTCAACAATATAACTGGACTCAACGCCGGCAGAAGGGTAGCCATCGTATATGGTACTCACCGAATGGGTTCCGTTTGGTTATTCAACCGAATAAATCTATGGCAAAAGGGTATCAAGTCCGACAATTTCTCAAACATTATGCTTTGGAGAATGAAAATGAAGAATAATTCCGATGATTTTGATGGTTTCATAGTAAATGTCTTTTATGATGAGGATGGTGATTACTTGGCACATCTGGTAGAACTTCCTAATGGTCTCAGCTTTCGGATCTACGCCTAACGAAGCGTTAGAAGAGTTAAAGAGTGCATGGGAATTAATGAAAGAATGTTATGCAAACGATGGAGAACATATTCCAAAACCTACATTAAAAAATGGGCACGTTAGACCATATAATATACCCATTGAACCGGATTTATTTTATGCCTTAACAAATGAAGCTTCAAGGACAGGAATCAGTTTGTACGCACTTATCACACATAAGCTTAAATCATCTACACATATAATACATGAAGATTCAATCGAAAACTAAATTACATCGAAGTTAATCACCCAGGGAATAAAGAATTGAAAACATTGGTGAATACTAAAAACGAGCTATTATAATGAAAATAGCAGTTCTCTCTTATAGTCATCATGGACGTAGCATGGCTAAGACAGCAGAATCACTCGGACATGAAATTATTGGAGTGATGGATGCTGAACACACTCCGCGTGAACAATTAGCTAACGACTTTCAGTGTCCAGCATACGATTCTGCAGCTGGATGTCTTGATGCTACAAAACCTGAAGTTGCTCTTGTTGCTGGGAAAGCATACAGAGATGCCTTCTCACATTCAAGCATGTGTTGTTAGACGAATTCCGTATCTATTAGATAAACCTTTTGCTGATTCCGCTGAGAGTCTCAGACCTGTCGCAGAAGAATCTGAGAAACATAGTGTATTCAGTGCACTTGTACTACCAAATAGAGCAAGTCGTGTTGTCAATATCGTCTCTGAGTTGATAGCACAGGGAGATTTTGGTGACCTTGTTCTTTATAACAGTAGATTAAATAATGGTCCACCTTCCAGATACGACCCTACACCATCATACTGGCATAATGATCCGGTAATTTCAGGTGGTGGTTGTTGGGCAGTTGAGGCTGCACACGGTATAGACACATTCCTTCAATTTGTTGGTGATCAGGAAATTAGTGTTGTAGGAGGTGTCATGTCTAATTCCATGTATAGTAGGATTGTAGAAGATAGTGGTATAGGTGTCTTAAGAACTGAAAGTGGTACTACAGGAATTATTGAATCTGGATACACCTATCCAGCAGGAAGACGGGGTGGAGATCATTTCTTTAGGTTTATTGGAACCAAGGCATCTGTTTTTGAGCAATATGGAAAAAAGGGTGAACCACTTATAGAAGTTCATACAACTGATGGTGTTGAATTTTATGAAGATATACCACATGGAGAGAGAATCCGTGGGGATTATGAATATGGCATTCGATGCAATACAAAATGGACATTCATTTGTACCATCGGTAGAAGATGCAGTGCGAATACTTGAAATACAAGATGCTGTTTACGCGCATGCCCGACATAATGTAAATACCAACGGTCCTCATCCGATGGGTTAACTCAATTTGATTACAACTAAATTTCATAGGAGTAGATATGGCGAAATCTGATAGTGTATTCCCACAAGATTCTGTGTTAGAAGAGGTATATAATCAAGCACATTTCACTGAGGGACCGACTGTCGCACATAATGGAACAGTCTATTTCAGTGATATTACATTCACACACCAAGCGGATATGCAAGCTGGACATATCATGAAATACGACCCATCAACAGGTGAGACGTCTGTATTCCGTTCCCCAAGTGGAATGTCCAACGGCATGAAGTTTGATGCATACGGCCGATTAGTTGTTGCTGAAGGTGCAGATTTTGGTGGAAGACGAATTACACGTACCGATATGAATACTGGAAAAAGTGATATTATCGCAGGAATATTTGAAGGTAGACCTTTCAATTCACCAAACGACTTGACTATTGATGAGAAAGGTAGAATCTATTTTACAGATCCAAGGTATGTTGGACATGAACCGGTTGAACAACCTGTGATGGGAGTATATAGAATTGATACTGATGGATCTATTGAATTAGTCATTGCGGATTCTGGAAAACCGAACGGAATCGCAGTTTCTCCTGACCAGAAAACTCTATATGTCGGTAGTAATGATAGTGGTTCGTTGAGAGAAATGCCAGATGAATTACCTACATGTATGGGTAGAATGGCACTCCTTGCCTATGATTTGTCATCTGATGGAACTGCAACGTATCGTGAAACCCTCGTGGACTATGCACCAGAACACGGTCCAGATGGATTTGAAGTTGATGTCGAAGGTAATTTGTATGTTGCTGTTCGGGATGCAACACGATTTGGAATTGGCATATATGCTCCAGATGGAGAGGAATTAGGTTTCATCAATACACCTGAATTACCAACGAATGTCGCATTTGGACGTGGGGATGCAAGCAAAAATCTCTACATTACTGCAGGTGGAAGTCTACTAAGGATAGAGGTAGGGATTGATGGGTATCATCTACCACAGAAATGATCTTATTTAGTTTTAGTTTAGATTTCTGGATGAAGTTTGTGCCATTCAGTTGCATTTTCGTAGGCAAATCCAACCAGACATAATAACGGTTCACATAAATGTTTACCTACAAACTGAATACTTAATGGTAATCCATCTTCTGTCATACCACATGGTACAGAGAGGGTTGGTGCTCCATTGAAATCAAAAGGAGCGGTAAATCGCTGGAATCTTGCCGGTCTGGTTTCTTTTGGACCATATAGCAATTCTGGAGTGACGGGGTGTGGTGGGGCAGACATTGATGGACATACTAACACATCTATATCTTTGAAAACACTTCTAAGGTGTCCTGAACATTCATTTCTTAGGTTATTTGCTTCAGCATATTGTGTCCCAGTAATCCCAGCACCCATATCAAGCCAACCTTGAAACCAAGGTCCATACTCATCACGCCTTGAAGGATATGTATCTTTATGTGCTAAAACTGCTTCAGCAGTACATATCGTTGGCCATGCAAGGGCATATTCATCCATATCTGGTATTTTAACTTCTACTATTTCTGCCCCTAAATCCTCTAAGATATCAACACCTAAACATACCGCATCTGCAAGTTCATTATCTACATCTTTAGTTGTATAGAGTTTATCAAATCCAATTCGAATCCCATTTATTTCATTTCCGATACCTTCAAGCATATTGGGTACAGGATTGGGTAATGAGGTTGGGTCATTCTCATCATAGCCAGAAATTGTCTCTAATAAAATAGCAGCATCAGATACACTTCGTGTCATTGGACCGACATGATCCATAGATTCAGCGAGTGCAAATACGCCAAATCGACTGACTCTACCCCATGTAGGTTTTATGCCAACGATTCCACAAGCAGCCGATGGAAATCGAATCGATCCACCTGTATCGCTTCCTATTGAAACTGTACATAAACCTGCAGAAGTTGCAACACCAGAACCGCTTGATGATGATCCTGTCCATCTATTAGGATTCCATGGACTGATTGGGATGTCGAATTCAGGATGATAACCACCCATTGCACCTTCAGTTAGATTTAACTTACCCAGGATTACAGCCCCAGCAGATTCCAACTTATTGACAACTGTACTATTATAGGTGGGTACATGGTTCTCCAATACTTTCGCACCACCCATAGTTCTAACACCTTTGGTAAAGCAAAGATCCTTTATACCTATTGGAATACCGTGTAGATAACCTCTATACTTACCATCCATTATTTCCTGTTCAGCTTTTTTGGCAGAATCCAATGCATGGTCAGTCATGAGCGTAGCATAACTTTTCAATCTGTCATCATGTTTATCTATTCGTTGTAGAATAGAATTAGTCAACTCAACAGGAGACAGTTTTCTTGATGAGATTAATTCAGAAAGCTCAGTAATCGTCTTATAATGAAGGGGTGTTTCTGGCATTGATTTGTCCTTAACATAACCTCAATCTGAACCATTTGGTCTACTTCGACCCAACAAACGTAACAATTCATCATCTGCTGATTTTAGCTCTTCTTCCGAAACAGGTACATCATTACATAAACTAAATCGCCAATATGCCCAATATGCTGCATACTGTGATTGGAGGATATAACGTGTTTTATCAGAATTATTGGGGGCACCACGATGCCAACACTGTGGATCTTGTAGATAAATATCCCCTGCTTTACAGAAGATGGATACAGGTTTATTTCCATTAAATTCTGGATTTTCTTGATCGTTAGGATTTCTTCCTGAGAAATGACTACCTGGGACATATTGTGTCGGTCCCTCTTCTATAGTGTCAATGTCATTTAACGCCATTTGAACGGTGAACCACATTACAGGCATCCTTAAACGTGGATCATGTTGTGGCATCTCATCTGTTACTGGAAAATGAACAGATCCATCCACATGCCAAGTACTGATTGAAAGACCAGGGAGATTTCTAAGTACATTCTGTCCACAAAATTTGCAATTCTTCCCTACAATGGCTTCTGCAAGACTGAGTATAGGTTCACGGAGAAGCATATCACGAAATATCGGATCAAGCTCAATTGTGTTTCGAAGTATGAATGGGAGTGTATTACCTGATTCTGCATGACTCCCCATCTGGATATAACGTACATCTGCCAGTTCAGGATTAGTTCTCTCCATCAATTCTGGATCATCAAATAATTCATCTGACTTATCTCTTAATGCAGAAACTTCATTATCGGTGAGAACACCAGGGATATGGACATATCCCTCTTTGAAGAATTGTTCTGCAATTTCTAAAGTCTTCTCTTCACTGAAAGGTTCACCTTTTAAAATTGGACTATTAGTCATTGTTGTCTCCAAATTAGTTAATGAGGTAATAAAGGATAGTCATTTTTTTAATCCAAATAATCCATCTCTGGTAAGAGAGTCCATCTATAATGATCAACAGGTTTGGTATTCCGAGTCCATCTACCAAGTATTTGAGTATCTAATTTCTTCTCTTCCATCTGAAGTTTTATTTTTTCAGGATTCCAACCATCCAATACTTTCTTGGTTAGTTCATTCTTAATATCCTGACATTTTGGATCATCAGTTTTGTCCTGCAATTCATTAGGATCTTCCTTAAGGTTAAACAGTTGTGATGGTTGACCATGATAATAATTCAGTTTCCAATCTCCTTGTCGTATCATTCTATGATAACAATTATCATCAGTGCAGTATTCTGAAAATGCAATATTTTCCCAGTCGGTATCTTCATTTTTTAATAGTGGTAATAGGCTTCTACCTCGTGAATTAGGTAGGGATGGACAATCAAGTGCATCAATTATAGTAGCATTTATATCCAAAGAACTAATGACTCTTTCACAGCGTTCACCTTCAGGTAAAACTCCTTGCCACGATAGAATCGCCGGCACTTTTACTGAGTGTTCATAGAATGTCTGTTTCCACCAAAGACCATGTTCACCTACCTGTTCTCCATGATCAGAACTATAGATTATGAGTGTATTTTCGTCAAGATTGTTATCCTGAAGTGCAGTCAATATTTGTCCTATCATTATATCCATGCGTGTAACCAGTGCCCAATATGCAGTCCGAGCGCGTATTATCTCATCATTTTCCACATCTGTAATTCCACACTTGTCACGCCACCACTTAAAATATGGATGTAAACTATCTGAATATGTTTCAGGATGTTGTGGCATTGTCATAATATCTTCATAAAGTTCATAATCCTCTTTTCTTGCAACAAATGGTTGATGTGGTAACATAAAACCGATTGAAATTGAAAAGGGTTTTTTCAGGAGTCCTGCTTTTTTCTGAATCCCAAGTCTATTCATATAATCAATTGTAGCAGCTGTTACATCTTCATCGTGTACCTGATAGGCACTTTGTCCCGGTCCTGATTTTACAAGACTAACTCTTGCAGGTCCTGCTGTTCCAGACAGCTCACCGTGATCAACTCCTATTCCACCAGGATGATTTGGTCCGTGATCTCCAACTAATCTTTCTGTATATCCGTGAAGTTGATCTGGACCCAATGCGTGCATACGACCAATTAGAACTGGTTCATATCCTGCTGCACCCATCCCATGAGCAAATGTTGGAATACCCGAATCAAGTATATGACTATTCGTCCAAACTCGGTTTTCATAAGGATAACGACCTGTCAACATAGACATGCGGGATGGCACACAGATAGGAGATGGACAATATACATTATCTAATATAACACCTTCTGATGCTAATTTATCCAAATTAGGGGTTTTTACTAAATCATCCCCATAACAACCTGTAACATAGGGGTTGTGTTGATCGGAGTGAATGTATAACAAATTTGGTTGAGACATATACAAGCTTACTCTATAACTATTATAGTTTCCACATTATACATAAGAATTACCACTCGTCAAGTAGAATTGAATATTGCTTTTTATTGACATCTAAAAATCATTATTGTAGAATGAATGGAATCTGGTATAACAAATATCATCCAATATCTAATACTTTACATATATATTTGATTTCGCATAAGAATCAATATCTAATTGTCTACCATAGAGGTAAACAGTGTCATTCAAATTTCACAACTATATGGTGAATGAATATCTATCTCAAGGGTATTTAATACTTCGAGGCATTGTTCCTCCATCATTACTCACAGATTTACGCATAGAAGCTGAAAAAGCACGACACCTGGCACACAAACTTAATGGTCCTCAAACCCAACGTATTCAACCACTCTCAAATTATGGTGATGAACTGAACCTGAAACCATTCTACGATTATACAGAACTTCCTGAACTTAAAGATGCTATACAGAATTTGCTTGGAGATGACTATACGCATGGTCATGTAGATATAATGGGTTTGTTAGTTGAACCTTTGGAACATCCATGGCATATTGGTTGGCATCGTGATGGTGTTGTTGAAGTTCCTCTTGAAGCAAGAGATGAACAGGTCGTGGCAAAGTTAGCAGAAGTCTGGTATGACCTAAGACACTTTAATCAGGTAAATTGTGCAATTTATTCTGATTCTTGTACATGGTTTGTACCAGGAAGTCATCTGCGTCAATGGGATATGCCGGGAGAAGAACAATCTACAAAAGATCCGAAGTTGCGAAAACCGCAGGAAGGACAGTCAAATGTGGAAGCCGAACGTTATAATTTGGAACATTGTCAACAGTTTCCTGGGGCTGTACAGGTACACCTTGGTCCCGGTGACTTTATGATTTATAGGAATCTTGCATGGCATACGGGGAACTATATTACTTATCAACCACGTGCAACAATACATGACGTTGTCAGATATGAAGGCAAAAAAGATTGGACAGATTGGCAACAAACTAAATTGGATGCTGTAAAACGATGGAAAAATGAATAAAATTTCGTACTCTTAGTTGGAATTACTAAGTAATATTTGAGGATATTTTTATGTCTATCGGTTTATTTGAAATTGGAATATTGTTCTTTGCTGTTATTTTTATAGTAGGAATTATATTAACGATAATCCTATTTATCAATCCAAAAGGTAGTTGAGTTCATATAGTGTTTGCCATATTATAAAAACTCAACTACACATGTAATTCAATTCACTTATTCATTAATAGAGGACAGGAGATATTATGTTTTTCGGTTTATATGAAATGATAATTATAGGTGGAGTGTTTGTAGGACTTTTATTATTAGTTCTCATAATTTTAGTGAAAAGGACATAAGACGAACAGACAAGTGCAATCCTATATCAATATTCAAGTGGAAGAGAAAAATAATATCATGAGTGAGAAATTTACGATAAAACCAACTGGAGAAATACTTGAACATCCATTTCCCCCTACTCGTCCAGAGATTAAAATCGTTGAGAGTTCACATACCATCAAACAAGTAGATTGTCAGGAGTTGCAATGGTGGTTTATGATTCCACGCATGGGTGAACGGTATATGTGGGCAGAATACGATGGAGAAACTCAGAAATTAGATGCGGTTACGGAAATGATTCCTACTGCAAACGCTTACATAAGAGATACTGAATGTGTAGAAATCCAATTTAATGAATTGTTAACAAAAGATTGGCCACCATCTCCAGATTTAATGTATGTTGCCATTGATGATAATCACACAAGATGGATAGCAGTTGTAAATACTATTGATGGTAAGAGGATATATAATACACTTGGAGATGAATGGTTTGAAGACCAATGGGGTGGTCCTTGTAATCGTCATATATTTGACGATGGACGATATGGACTTCAACCAGATGGTTCATACAAAATCACTGATGGGAACGGGTTAGGGGCAGGAACGTACGATGTTACAATTGGTGATAACACCTTTCATTGTCTTCGAGTCATAGATCCTGATATTGAGGCGGAACATGGTGGAGAAATGTGTGAAGTATATTTGAACGAGGATGGTCGCACTGTGTTTTTTAGACGTTATGATGGACGTTTCCTTCGTGGACATGATCTTGTAGAGAAATTCCCGAATAATCTTCAGATGATTATTGACGATATCGTTTATATACATAGTAATTGTACGGGATGGTATCACGATACATTCACATTAACCTCACTTGGACTTTAACCAATCTATACAAGTTGCATCCAATTTATCGTTACAATAGAAAGATATAGTTCCACAAATTAAACAAAAGAAATGATTACCATAGATAGTCTAACGCTGTCTATTAAAGAGGTAGATTATGCCTTTAAAAATTCTCCGATTTCAACCCATAATTCTACTTACGATTAATTTAGTTGTGTTTTCGTTATATTCAATTTCTTATGCACAGAATGATATCAAAAATAATATTGACAAGAATGATAACATAATTATGGATTCTGCACTCCATCTTGACGGCAACAATAGCTATGTAGAAATCATTGATAGTAATATATTGAATACAATTAATCAGAAGATTACGGTTACCGCTTGGATAAGACCTATAGCATTTCCCAACAAATATGTATCTATTGTCTATAAAGGTGATAAACGTACTCCTGAAATTAGCAATAGAAGTTTCGCCCTATTTTTACGCAGTAATGGTGCAATTCAATTTGCATTTTCACCGAAAGGTCAAGGTGAAAGATATATCTTTTCACATTCAGGGGCAGTCTCGTTAAATGAATGGACTCACATTGCAGGTGTCATTGATACAGAGAATAATATAATGCAACTATATATAGATGGATTGGAGGTTGGAAGTAATGGATTTAATTGGAATCCTGAAATCTATGAAAGTAAATTACCACTTCGGATAGGACATGCCCATGAAACAGAAATAGTGGCACTTTCAACTTTTATTGGTCAGATAGACGATGTATCCGTTTGGAACAAAGCACTAACAAGCGATGAAATACAGATTTCTATAAAAAATAAATTGAATGGAAATGAAGATGGTTTAGTGGCTTATTGGAACTTTGATAAGAAAAATGTTTCAATTATTACTGACATCTCACAAAATAATAATGTTGGATTCTTTGAAGGTAACGCAAAAATTATCGAGTATATTAAACCTGAACCTGTTGAAGCAAATCCTGAACAGTTTCAAGAGATTATAAGAATCTATGAACAGAAAATTGAGAAAGATCCCAATATATTTGAATATTATCGTATTTTGACACAGGCGTTAGTTAAATCTAAACGTATTTCAGATGCAGAAAATCTGTACCTCCAAGCATTAGATGCCGATTTAACTATGTTTGAGCATGATAACATTTTATTGGATCTAAGTAATCTATATACTCTACAAGAGAAGGAAAATAGTCTGATTGAGATTCTTGAAGGTTTAGAACCAACAATGGATGATAGTATTGTCTTGTTTAAATTGTTAGGAGATACATACTCAAAGTTAGGCAAACATAAGGAAGCAGAAAATGCATACAAAAACTGGTATAAAAATGAGAGGATATTAGCGGATCTAAAAAATCAATCAACTGAATATAACAGAATTGCAGAATTTCTACTCGCTAAGAATATACTCCCTGAAGAAGCCTTAGATTGTGCATTATTAGCATTCAGTAATCGATATGATTCAAACAATACTATTACACTCGGGCATGCTTTTCTTGTTAATGAACGATTTGGGGATGCCCTTCACCTAATTGAAACTAATATTGAATCTATTGGATTACCATTTATGGAACGTAGATGGTTTGAACGGATTGTAAAAACCAGTAAAAATATCAAAAATAAAGATACTTATGCAGAAATGTTGAAATCTATTATTGACTTAATGCCTAATAACTCATCACCATATTATCATGCAACATTAGCTTTAGCGGATTTTTATCAAGAAAATGGAATGAATGAAAAAGCAAGGACAGAGATTAACAAGACAGCATTTATTACGGAAGATTCCTGGATTGTTCTTGGTCCTTTTGATAACAGGATGGGTAATGGATGTAAAAAATCATATATTAATGAAGAGTTAACCGAATTTAACACTGATGAAGTATATGAAGGGAAATATGATAAAATCCAATGGAGGAATGGGAAGGATGAAATCTTCAATGGGTATGTTCATCTTGGAAAGGATGTGGATTGGGCAGTCGGTTATGCATATACAACGGTAATCTCACCAAAAGATCAAGTCGTTCAATTCCGTTTTGATTCAGATGATCAAGGAAAAGTATGGTTCAATGGAAAAGCAATATTTCAACATACAGAAACTTTCACAGCTCAGATTGATGACTATAAATTTCCTGTATTTCTTAAAGCAGGTAAAAACAGTATTCTCGTTAAGGTATGTGAAGAAACTGGTGGCTGGGGTTTTTATTTTCGTATAACTGATAAAATGGGGAATCCTATACCGGACTTGGTAATCGAACCATCAAAGTTATAGTACTGTGTATCCGTTAATATAAATGGAAAAGTGTTAATATTTATCGTTCTGAGATGATTGTACTTTCACGGAAACCTTCACGGAGCAATTTTACGAACCCTTATTGTATAAGGGTTTATAATTTAAAGTATACCAATTCTCCGTGAATCACGTATGTTAATAATAATATAACTTAAGAGTGAACGGAATACATTTTTGATTTTCATCTTATTATAAATGAGTGTAAGCAATTCAAATTACTCCTTTGATAAATTTAAAAATTCATAGGGATCAATACCCCCATCTGGGTATGTGTAAATTTTGAGGTGACTTGGAATATCACTTTCTAAAACACGACCCTTTGCTCCACGCATGAAATGATCGTCAGGATGTCCTGTAGAACGAGAAACATACCTTTTAACAGTGCCATCTGGATATTCCACCGTATCCCATTCAACATAACAGACACCTTTTATGATAGGATAAATTAGTCCGTTACGTAAATAAGTTGCTCCTGTAGCTTGAATACCTTGTTGATATAGTTTGATTCGAACACGGAAGAGTAACTCATGTTCGGGGTTCACCGAAGCGATTGGTGTCGCACTTTCCACAGTTTCTTGGGGTGACACTGTTTCTGGTGTGCTGCCAGTATTAGATTGCTCTCTTTCCCATTGATGCACAATTTCAGCATTTTTGGCTGCTTCTTTCTTGGCAGGTGCAGTATCATATTGATACAAAACATAGCACGCAACTAAGAGTAAACAGATGATGAATATCATACCTGCAATTCTATTAAACATACCCAAGCTCCTTATGGTATGGTAAATAATGGTTGCATTAAATCACATTTATAATTTGAATTCAAGTAGTATATCAAGGGATACTCCGTAATGAGTTGATTTTTTCCGACGGATTCTGATACAATTTAGATTAGCAAGAACATCAGAATAATAATACCATTTCTATAAATGATTCTCCCACGATTGGGTGATATTTATGTCTTGAAATACTACACAAACTGGATGAAGATTAAAATAATAATTCGGTAATGTGTTAGAAATTCGAATCAACAGTATGAATGCTATATAGCATTCCCCGTGGTTAGGAAACCGAACCTACCAAGTTTGGGAAAATGGGAATTACCGAATTTAAAACTTAATCCTCATGAAGTTTGTGCTACATTATAGAGATTCTATTAATGAGACTTTAATTACCAGAAATGGTATAACTTGTATACTCGTGTTTAATTTGGGTTAAAGTTCCTAAATTTCTCACCTATAAGATACCATATAAACCCACTCTATAATAGGGATTATCGCGCCTTTTCAAGTTCAAAACGACTAATTCCGTTACAAATTACTCATTCATAACTGAATTATTTGAATACAAAGAATTACAAGATATTAAGAATATGAAAAATATCATTCTATTATTATTGATTAGTATAATTTTTATGAGTTGTACTACATCTGAATTTGTTGATATTCCAGATGAGAATCTGGCTAAAGTAATTCGGGAAGCCCTAAAATTAAAAACTAATTCTCGTATTTCAATTAACAAAATAGATAAGCTAAAAATCATTAATGCTCATAATAGAGATATAAATGATTTAACTGGATTAGAAAAATTCACAAGTTTAACAACCTTACATCTTAATGAGAATAATATCACTGATTTATCGCCTTTAAGAGGATTGACTCAATTAAAATTTTTGAATCTCTATAATAATGACATTAGTGAAATTGGTCCATTGGCACAATTATCTCAACTTACGGCTTTATTACTGCATGATAACCACATACATGATATTTCACCGATACGAGAATTAAAACAGCTTGAATACCTGATGTTACAAGGAAATAATATTCAAGATATTGGTCCATTATCTAATCTTAGAAAACTGAGATATTTATCACTTCAAGAGAACAATATTCTGAATATTTCTCCCTTAAAAGGTATGTTACGCTTGAAATATCTATCACTTCAAAAGAACCAAATTCAAGATATATCTCCACTATATGAAATCCATCAACTGACAGGACTACAGTTGGCTAACAATCAGATTAGTGATATTAACCCAATCGGTATTCTCTCTAAACTATATGATTTACGGATTAACAATAACAATATTATGGATGTAAGTCCGATAAGTAAACTTGAAAATTTAGAGGTATTACATATCAGTAATAATCCAATTCAAGATTACAACGTAATACAGAAGTTACAATATAAGATACCTGACTTGGTTACTGATATTCAAAAAGATCTTGAGCCAGATCCAGAATATCATTCTAAAGGATTACCACCACAAGTTAATTACCGTCTTGGAAAGGGTGGAATTAATGTAATGCAATTCTCTCCCGATGGATCTAAACTTGCAGTTGGAAGTAGTGTTGGTGCGTGGGTTTATGATATAGAAACTGGGGAAGGTATCCCAATCCAATTTAATCAACCAAGAAATATAACAGCATTAACTTTTTCAACTGATGGAAAATCTCTCACCACCTGTGGTTATAATAGTCGTATTCAAATATGGGATATTCATACAGGTAAACAGAAATCAATATTTCATAGACAAGCTGAAATATTAAATAGGACCTATCTCCCATCACAAATTTATGCTCCAGGATCTATAGTTTCTTATTCAAAAGGGGAAAATATTCTATATGGAATAAGATCAGATGGAATATCTGGACATCTGTCATTATGGGATATTAAATCCAGGAGTCCTTTAACCCTAAATTATATTGATAGGGATGCTGTCTATGCCATAAATTCCGATCATAGTTTCATGATAATAGGCCATAACAGTGGCGAAATTAGTAAGAAAGATATTCACTTTGATGGAGAAATTCCTAAGATCACACTATCCTACAAAATTAGGGGTCATTCTAATTGGATCAATTGGGATAAGGTTTTTAATTTCTTTAGGAAACCTAAAAAGAAAATTGACCAACCTATAGAAGCAATAACAATTTCTCAAGACGAAAGCTTATTTGCTTCAGTAGTTCCAGACAAAGAAGTTATAATCTGGGATTTAATAAGTGGGAAAGAAAAAGTTACACTTGAAGATGATACCAATTGGATCTATTCATTGGTATTTTCAAATGATGGTAAAAAGATTATTACCGGTGGAGGTAATGGAAATATAAAAGTATGGGATGTCAATTCGGGTCAGGAACTTAATACACTGATTGGACACAGATATACAATTACTTCTCTGGTTCTGTCACCAGACGGTAAAACACTTGTCAGTGGCAGCAAAGATGGGACAATACGTTCATGGGATCTGGCTAACAAAAATAATAAACGCGTTGTGACAGAAGGACATACAGCTTTTGTAGAGTCTATAGCATTTTCACCAGATGATACTACTATCATGAGTGCTGGTTCAAGCAAGAAAATACAAAACTGGAGTGTAAACACAGGCAAAGAATTAACACCATCCTTAATCCAGAACATTTATGTATGGAAAGGCAGTATATCCAAAAAAGCCAATCTTATTGCCACACAACAATTAAATAAAGTCAGAATATACGATCTAATTAACAATATGGAGTTACCTACTGTTGTAATGTCTGAGGATACTTCTATGATATACACATCCCATTTTGACTTTATACCTAACCAAGATATTCTTGTATACGCATACCAATATCCTATTGTAACTTTCATAAATGTAAGAGAAGGTGTCCAATTATTTGAACTCAGTTTATTTGATGATATGAAAAAGAATACTGGTTATATTAGATCAATGGCTATTTCCCCAGATGGACAAAAACTTGCTGCAAGTGGGAGATATGAGGGTGAGGCAAAAACAACTATTTGGGATATTGCAAGAATGAATAAAATAGTATCCTATCCGTTTGATGCTGATATACTAAAGTTCTCACATGATAGTAGATTAATTGCAGTAAAAAGATGGGAGACTATTGAAATATGGGATATTACAAATTCAGACAAAGTTGAGGTTAATAATATCCTACATGATCAAGTTGCTTCCGAGATGTTACTTTTCTCTCCTGATGGATCAAAACTTTTATCTGTGGATTATAAGAGCCATGATGTAAATATATTGGAGATTGATTCTGGTCTGCAAATACATACTCTCTCAAGAGGACACACTGCCCCAATAAAATCCCTCCTATTCTCACATGATGGAAACACTCTTGCTACTACTGGTGAAGATGGGACGATTTTGTTGTGGAATTGGAAAAAAGTACTTTCTGGGGACATCCCGGTTAATAGATAATGAGCTCTAATGTCAAATACTATCTTAGGGAAGGTATTTTAATGGAAAAAAGAAAAGTAAAAATGATAAGTTCAGTCTTATTCTATGTTCTTATTCTTTGTTGTATCTCAATAGTATATGCACAAGACCTTAATAATTCAAACAGTAAAATAGAAGATGATAATTTAAATCAAAAGAAAATTGATTTCAATCCTTTGGACAGTGCTCTTGATCTTGATGGTAAAGAAAGTTATCTTGAAATTAAAGATAGTGATAGTTTAAATAACATTACAAAGCAGGTTACTGTTTCTCTATGGATAAAACCTGAAGCCTATCCTCACGAATACTCAAACATTCTTTTTAAGGGAAATAAAAGATTGCCAAGAATAACGCATCGTCAATTTACATTTTGGTTGTGGGAGGATGGTAGAATCTCATTTGATTCATCACCAGCAGGTAAATTTGCCCAATACCTTGTACCAGATACAATTGTAAAACTTAATACTTGGACATTTATCACTGGAGTCATTGATGTTAATCAGAATGTCATGAGAGTATTTATTAATGGGGAAGAAGTAGAGCGTCGTAGTTTTCGTGGTGAAGAGCACATGCTAAAGACAATATTACCTTTACGAATTGGTCGCTCACACGAAGAAGAAAGACCCTGCCATTCACCTTTTGTTGGTCAAATTGATGATGTTTCTGTATGGAATATTGCACGATCCGATCAAGAAATTCGTTCTGATATGATTTCAGAACCAAAAGGAACTGAAAATGGATTAATTGGTTATTGGAATTTCAACAATGTAGAAAATGGAGCTATCAGAGATTTGTCTCCTAATCAAAATCATGGTAAGATGGTAGGAAATGCGAAATTGGTAAAATATATACAACCAACAATAAGAATCGGTTTTGAAGAACTCAATGATGCCTCAGTACATTATGAGGAATTCCTTAAATCTGATACGAAATATTATGATATATATAGGTATCTTGCAGATACATATATTCAGTTGGATCGGCATTCAGATGCTGAGAATGTATATCTCCGTTCACTGAGAGCAAACCTAATGCAGGAGGAACATGACGATGCATTAAGAAATCTGAACAAACTCTATAGTAATAGAAATGCAGGAATAGAATTCATTACTCTATTAGAAAAACTTCAAACTCAAATGGATAATAGTTCAGTCTTATTTGAACTTTTAGGAGATGCTTACCTAAATGCAAACATGACAGAAAAGGCAAAAACTTCATATAGGATGTGGGTAGAATTATCAAAAGGTAAGGTGAATGAAGAGAATATATCTGAAGTATATTATAATATTTCTGAAAAACTACTTAACATCAATCTATTACCTGAGATCGCCCTGGAATTGTCTGAAAAAGCAGTAGAAAATCAGTTTAATACCGACTATCATATTACATTATTAAAAGCATATATGGCAAATCAGAAATATAAGGAAGTCTATCAACATATAAAGTTCCATTTTAACATATTTGATTTTCAATATTATGAAAATCAAATATACTTGGTATTTTTAAAAGCAGGTAGGAATGTAGTAGATAGGGACGCATATATTGATATGCTAAGTCAACTGATAGATGAAATATCTTATCCTCAGACCTTGCAGGATAAGTTTATATTTGCATTAGCTCAGTTTTATAGTGAGAATGATATGATTGAAAAATCCAATTCTATCATTCAATCTACTGGCTATATTATAAATAATGCTTGGATGCTACTTGGACCGTTTGATAGTGAAAATGGCAATGGAATTAATAAATTATACATCAATGAACATCTTCCTAAAATGGACTTCTCATTAGAGCATAAAGGAAAATATGGTCAAGAAAAATGGAGAAAATACTCTGATGAAGTTTTAGATAATATCATAGAAATGCAAGAGGAAGAGCAATGGGGTATCTATTATGCATATTCAACAGTTAATTCTCCTATAGAACAAGATGTCGTAATGAAATTTTCTTGCATTGATATAAGTAAACTGTGGGTGAATGGTCTGCAGGAATTTGAAATAAATAATATGAGAAATAGAAATACAGAAAAATCAACCATACCGATTACCTTAAATCCTGGGAATAATAGTATTTTGGTTAAGATAGATGAAGTAGGGAGAGGTATAGGATTCTCATTACAGATTACAGACCAGACAGGAAAACCTATCGATAATTTAGACATATTATATCCTAATGAATAATATTCTAAATTCTATTGGCTGAACTTACGTTCGCGTCCTACGCCTCTTCTGTAGGAGCGACCTCCTGGTCGCGACCGGGAGGTCGCTCCTACAAGTAAAGTGTTTAATTAAATCTAAAGTTTTCTAAATTACAGATAATACTATGCTAATAGAAATAAGAGACGTTTCTGTTATTTTCGGTGCGAATCATGCCTTAAACGAATTGACGGTAAATTTAGAGGGTGGTGCAATTGGATTACTCGGTCCAAATGGTGCTGGTAAAAGTACTCTACTTAAAATGCTACTGGGTTTTGTAAGACCTTCTCAAGGAGATGCAAAACTGTTCGGGCTGGATGTAAAATCACAACAAGAAGGAATACGTGAACAGATAGGATATATGCCAGAAGATGATTGTCTAATACCTCAAATGAACGCAGTACAATTAGTTTCGTTTGCTGGTGAGATATGCGGAATGCCTACAAAAGATGCAATGCAACGGGCACACGAAGTATTATTTTACGTAGGTGTTGACGAAGAACGTTATAGACCGATTAGTGGCTATTCCACCGGGATGCGGCAACGTGTGAAGTTAGCACAAGCCTTAATACATGATCCCAAATTACTCCTCCTTGATGAACCAACGAATGGAATGGATACTGCTGGTAGAGAGGAGATGCTATTACTTATCAAAGACATTGCTGAAGATAAAGGAATTAATGTTGTTCTATCTTCACATCTACTTCCGGATGTAGAATCTGTGTGTCATGAAATATTCGCACTATCCAACGGTAATCTTGCAGTTAAAGGTAATATTGAGGAATTAAGAAGAGACCAAACACAAGCCTTTGATTTGAAAATAGTCGGTGATCGGGAAACATTTATTGATATTTTAGGACAGCATTCGTATACAACAGAAATTAAAACTGATGGTCGTTTACGAGTTACATCAATCAGTGAAGAAAGGACTGAAGGTACATTCTTTTTTAAATTGGCTCATGAAACCGGGATTCAACTTCGACAATTACGGGAAGTAGAACATACACTTGAAGATGTTTTTGCAGAAGTTATGGAAATTGAATAATGGATATCATAGTAATAATCAAACATATCTTACATACAGTCAGATACTTTAACGTGAGTTGGACAATTGGTATATGAATATCATTTCACCCAAAATACTATTCTCATGAACCCGATTGGTGCTGTTTCCCGGGAATGCCTAAATGGAATTTATACCGTTGATTCACTGCACTGAATACAATAATCTGATTTATCATACTCACGTTTCTTTAAGGTCAGGACTTACGCAGTTTTAAATTTTATTGAAGGATTTGAGAGTTGATGTTTTAAGTAATCACTCAATAAACCATCTTTAAACTCGTAAATCTTTTGTCCAACAGCACGTACAACACGCGTCATAAAGACCCATACTTGGAAACTACACGCAATATGATTTCTCTGGGCACGCATCTTACGACATTGGCATTTACCAATACCGGTTACTTGTTTCATCTCACGATGAAGGAGTTCAATCTTCCAACGGAGACGACACTTTTGGTGAGTCATATCCACATTTGATTGTGTCAAATCGTTTGTCACTATATATTCCGTGCGTCCGGTATCAGACACAAACCGGAATAACTTTACGACAGAACCTTTCGGAAAGTTTTTGAGATGTACGCGTTTACCGCTTTTCTTTTCTGCTTGAGACCAAGATAGATCTTTGACTGCCTTGTGAGGTTCTACACCTTTGGTATCATTCACAAGACGGTTTCGTTTCAACGGAACATAATAGATCTTAGAAAGTCTATCAATCGCTTTCATCACTTTCATGGACGCATACCAAGAGTCCATCAAGACTGTCCGGAATGGGAGTTGTTTCTTAGAATAAGCATCGTGCAACATATCCAATAAATGATCGATTTTGGTTTTACCGTCATGATCTCTGTCAAAAATACGGTAATCAATGACCCAATATTCCTGTGTCTTAGGGTTGACATAGAGACAGGTGACAATACCGATACCTTGAATCACCTTTCTGTCACTACCACTCCATTGAGAGCGTACTATTTCAATCCGTTTAGAATGTATTTTTGACAGCACAACATCATCAAAAATCAGGTATCCTTCTTCATCAAAGTCGATGTCGTCTTTGACGGATGCCCAGAGTTCACTTGTAGGAATGTTTTCGTCTCTCAGAAAGCGATTGAGTTGATCGTGGCTCCAACGGTCTGTATGTTTAGCAAAATAAGTTTGTGTAAAATTAGTAAAACTTGAAAACAAATATTGACAATAATCGGAAAATAAGTCTTGCTTCTTTTTAGAATGTGTAAATGTGTTCATAATCAATAAGAATAACACATTTTGTAATTTTGCGTAAGTCCTGAAGGTTATAAAGAATGGTTCGGTTAATTGTTTGTCTACTTTTCATATTCTTACTTATTGCTAATGTATGTATCTTTTCAGATCCAATTAAATCTGTAGAAAATATAGATAAGGATAAGGTCTTTCCTATTCATACACGTATTCAAAATCGAAGTTTTCCTTCAATCTTTTCTGCTTGGGGTGGAATTGGTTGGAGTTCTGTACTTAATCTCCCAGAAAAGACTGATTTCGAACAGATGGTTCTCCATGATTTATATTTTTCATCACTTATATTTCATCGTAAGTTTGAAAAGACTCAGGGTGAAATACGTTTGATAGGTGATATGAATGAAGCAATTGAAAAACGGGATGTATATCTTTCACAGAATCCCAACATGTTGTTTATAGTTGAGATACGAATGCGCGAAGCTTATGCATCGAGTCATCCAAAAAATTCTACATATTGGTTAAGGGATAAGAATGGAAAACGGATAGTTGCATGGAAGGATGGAGCATTCTTCATAGATTTTACAAAACCAGTAGTAATTGATAAAATTGTGAATGAAGCAATTGCAGTTGCGAATTGTGGTTTGTATGATGGGATATTTTTTGACTGGTGGTCTGAAGACGGTGTAGTACTTGCTGATGGTAAAAATGCTTCATGGGGGGCATTTGAAAATTCAGGTTATCGAGGATTTATAGCTGAACAGAATGCGCGGGATACCATTCTTAAACTTATCCGTGAGAAGGTTCCAAAAGATTTTATTATATTAGTAAATGGAAATCGTCGTAAGTTTCCACGTACGAAGTGGGCAATTAATGGAACTTTTATGGAAACACTTAGGGACAATATAGATGGCTATACCTACGAAGGATTAAAAGAGATTGAAGATACTCTCTATTGGGCAGAATGTAACTTAAGAGAACCGCGTGTTAATTGTCTTGAAGGATGGGGAATTCCAACAGAAGAATTAGACAGTCACAAAAATTTACAGTGGATGAGGGTATTTACAACCATGAGTCTCACACATTCAGATGGTTATGTACTCTATAATGATGGAACACAACATAAACATTACTGGTATACATTTTGGGATACCGATTTAGGCAAACCAATAACAGATAAGAGACAAGTATATAATGATCGAGAAGGACTCTTTATTAGAGAGTTCACAGGTGGTTGGGTAATATATAATCGCAGTCGTGAAGAACAATCAGTAGAATTTCCAACCAACGTCACAGGAGTATCAAGTAAGGTTATGGGGACACGACATATTATTCCTGATTTAGACGGTGAGATTTTCAAAAAAAGTCTTACCTATCCAGAGGGAGATGTGACAAAGTAAGTTAATATCCTATATAGAGGTATATATATGCCAGATAAAGATAACTATATTGAAGTTGGTGTTGCACAAGTAGATATTACACCTGATTACCCCATACGACTGAATGGATATGGTAGTAGACGTACAGAATCAGAGGGTATAATACAAAGGATATGGGCAAAAGCGCTTGCAATTGGAAGTGATGAACAAGATCCTGTTATTATGGTCACCGTTGAAAACTGTGGTCTACCCGATGAATTCACTGAGGAAGTGTCAGAACGGATCAAACAAAAAACAGGAATATCACGCGAGAATTTTGTTGCATGTTATACACATACCCACAGTGCACCTTGTCTAACAAATTCTGCTGCGTTTATTTTTAGTTCTGATATAAAACCTGGTGAACAAGCAACAATTGACAAATATACAGATCAATTGAAGGATTGGATAGAATCAATTGCAATTACTGCACTTGAGAATAGGAAACCTTGTCAATTAGCCTGGAATATCGGTGAATTGGGATTCGCAAAGAATAGACGGACTGAAGGAGGTCCTGTTGACCACTCTTTACCGGTTATGCGAATTACAGATAGTGAAGGAAATTTATCTGCAATTTGGGCAAGTTATGCGTGTCATTGTACCACATTAGCAGGTTCAGATAATCATATCTGTGGGGACTGGGCAGGATTTGCACAAGAAGAGATTCAACTGGCACATCCTGGAACTACAGCATTAATTACAATTGGTTGTGGGGCAGATGCCAACCCAGAATCTCGAATGCGAACAATGCCTCAAGGAGTACAAGAGGTATTTGATACCCGTCTTGCCTATGCGAAAGAACACGGAAAAGCATTTGCACATGAGGTGTCTCATCAACTTGAACGTGATGCAATTGGCTTATCAGATATGCCAAAGAGTGTTATTCAGAGAGTTGATTTGCCGTTTGATGAACTTCCCACAGTTGAAGGATGGAAGGAACTTGCAGCACAAGGAGGGGCAATTGGGTATCACGCAGAAAAGCATCTTGAAATGTTGGATAATGGTCAATCTATCAAAACAGATATTTCCTATCCAATTCAAGCATGGACTTTTGGAGACGATTTAGCAATCGTCTTTCTTGCCAGTGAGGTAGTGGTAGATTATTCCATACGACTAAAGAAGGAGTTTGATAATACCAGATTATGGGTAGGAGCGTATTCAAATGCTTTTCCAGGTTATATTCCGTCTGAAAGAGTATTGGCTGAAGGTGGATATGAAGGTGGCGGTGCAATGATTTATTTTGGACAACCCACTAAATTTGCTCCTGGTGTTGAACAACTTGTAATTGATACTGTCCACGAATTATTGCCTTCAGGTTTTCTGGCATAAAATAACTATAGAAAGGGTAGAAAGTACATGGAAATAAGAGAGAATCGTGTAAAACAAAAACTGTCCAATGGTGAACTTACTTATGTTATAAGTGGTTTAACAAATCCAGATGATATAGACAACTTTGGACCAAATGAATTTGATGCTGTATGGTTAGAAGGAGAACATGGAAATGTGAATGCTTCTAATATAGGAGACCTTACCCGCGCATGTGATCTTTGGGGACTAACCTCTATCGTCCGCGTTAATCGAAACGATCAAGGATTAATCTACCGTACATTGGATTGTGGTGCAATGGGAATTGCTGTACCACATGTAAATACGAAAGAGGAAGCACAGAATGTGGTGGATGGAACTAAGTTCGCTCCAATCGGACACCGAGGAATGTTTACAAGTCGACAAGGGTATGGAGTGGATAACTATTTTGAAGTAGCCAATAGTCAAACTATGGTAGTTGTATTAATTGAAGATATTGTTGCCATTGATAATTTAGATGAGATTCTCACTGTTGACCATATTGATGTATTCTTTGTTGCACCTTCAGATTTAGCCACATCAATGGGACATATAGGTAATCTTGGTCATAAAGATGTTCAAGACACAATTGATTCTGCACTTGCACGTATTCAAGATGCTGGTCGAACCGCGGGTACACTTGCATTGGATCATACGGTTGAGAAATATGTTAAAGCCGGAGTGCAGTTTTTACTTGTAGGTATTGGTGGATGGATTTCAACCGCTGCTGCTGATTATAAGTTAAAGGCTGAAAAAGCAAGGTCTTAATCTTGCTTATGTATGTGCTTTCATTAAAATTCTATGGGGGTCGGAATGAAAGACTATACTAAATTAGATAATTATCTAATTCCAAAAATAGTTCCATCAATTTATAGAATAGGGCTAATTTTATGTATCATTGTAGGTCTAATTCAAATTCTCGAAAATAGTTGGTATTATGGTGATCAGTATACTTGGATGGATGGTTTATTATCAGGGATTATCTGGATTGTCATTATACCTCTAATTTTACGGATTATATGTGAAGCCTTGCTAATGCTCTATGAGATCAATCAAACACTTTTAAATATCAAGTCAAATATAACTCCTCAGGATGATAAGCAGAATCAGACAGAAAATGAGACATAATTTTTATATTCCAATTTCTTTGTGTTTAGAAAATAGAGATATATTAATACAAACTATCTGATGGTTTATCAAGCAATAAAAGTAATGCCACCAGATTCCTCTCTTCCTTGCCAAATTGATCCAGTAGGATAGGTATGATTTACCACAAATTCAGGATACATCTCCAGACCCCATCCAGGTATTAATGGTGCTACATAGGCACCATTAGTAATCTGAATTGGATGTAGAAAAACCTCTTCTTGTAGGAAGTTTAAATATTCCACAACTTGTGTATCGGAATGACCTGCCACACAGATCTGATCCCACAAAGCATAATGTTGTATCATATTACATAAACCAATTCCACCTCCATGTGGACAGACAGGAATATCGTATTTTGCTGCCATAAGAATTACTGCCAACACATCATTCACACCACCCAGTCGGGACGCATCAATTTGACAAAATTGTATACCTCCACTAGTAATTAGTTGTTTGAAGATTACTGGTGATGGGACTTGTTCTCCGGTAGCAACACCTATACCATATTTTTCTAATGATTTTGATATTTTCACAAAACCGAGCACATCATCTCTTGCAGTAGGTTCTTCAATCCATGTAGGATTAAAATCAACTAACTGTTCCATGTGAGATATTGCTTCATCAACACCCCAGACTTGGTTAGCATCCAACATTAATTTTGATTCATCACCGATTACTGATCGAATAAATGCAAGTCTCTTCTTATCAAAGTCAACATCTTGTCCCACTTTCATCTTGAAACAGTCCAATCCAGAGGCTTTAACATCATCGACAGTTTTAATAATCTGTTCATCGGTTAATCCAAGCCAGCCTGCAGTAGAATAAGCTTTTGGTCCTTTTTCTAATAGTCCTTTTTCACGGGTATTTTTCTTATCCCAATTGCTGTTCAAAATATCTATTGCTTCTTCAGGAGTCAATGCATCCCGTAGATAACGCCAATCAATACATTGGACAATCTTTTCAGAAGGTAAGTTAACAAGCAATTTCCATAGTGGTTTATCAACAAGTTTACCCCATAGATCCCACATTGCATTAACGATACTACCAATTGCCATCCGATTTACACCGTCTGCTAACCAACGTAATTGGTGATGATCAATCAGTAATCTAAAAAATGCACCTGGATCATTAACGAATGAAGACACATTCATCCCAGTTACAAGTTTTGACAGATCCTTTACACCATAAGCAATCCAATCATTTCCTGCCCCTGCTGTAAACGCTACTGAGATGCCTTTATGACCAGAATCTGTCTCAATAGTAGTTAAAACAGCAGAATAATTCGGTTTCTTATGAAATGGATCTGAACCCAATAGTGTATCAGAGGTTGGCACTCGCAAATCAATAACATCTACATTTTCTATTGTACTATTTACTCTCTCAATTTGTTTGTTGGTATCACTCATAATTTCTTTTGACTCCTTTCAAGACAAAGTATAAAATAAAACATCATGAAAATCTATACAAAATTCGGTGATACTGGTGAAACTGCGTTATTTGGTGGATCTCGTATCTCAAAAGACACATTACAAATCGAAGCAATAGGTACAGTGGATGAATTGAATGCATATATCGGTTATGCGAATACATTAATAGAAGAATCGGATATATCTGAGATATTAGAAAGAGTTCAAAATCACCTATTTTCCCTTGGTGCTGACTTAGCAACTCCTGAATCACATACAAAATCCTCTGAGATACGTATTACAGGTGATTTTACCTTAGAAATGGAGAGGTGTATTGATACTCTGTCAGAGGAATTACCACCACTAACAAACTTTATCTTACCGGGAGGAAGTAATGCAGGTGGACTCTTACATTTAGCACGAACAGTATGCCGTAGGTCTGAACGGTGTGTTGTTAGACTATCAAAAGAGTTTGATATTAATCCTGAAATTATTATATGCCTAAATCGACTATCTGATCTACTGTTTGTAGTTGCAAGAGTAGTGAACAAAAGATCAAATTCATCTGAACCAATCTGGAAGACATGATTAATACCATTCCTATATATGATTCTTCCATGATTAGGTGATATTTATGTCTTGAAATACTACACAAACTGGAAGTTTGTGCTACATATAAGAGGTTCTATTAATGAGACCTAAATTTCCAGAAATGGTATAAATCTATGAATCAAGAAAAAGATAATCAATCTAAAATTGAAGGAATTGTCTCAAGACATTATTTTCGTGCAGTAATATTCCTTTTAATAATGATTTTACTTGGAACAGTTTTTTGGGGAATTCGAAGATATAATCCTGCATTATTTCTTGGTAAACCAGATTTAATTGCAGTTCCAAATGAAGAAACTACAACACAAAGACCTCATCAGTTAAAAGATACGACAGAGAAACAACCGAAACCTTCACTACTGAATATTAACATTGCTACAGTAATAGAACTTCAGACACTACCAAGTATTGGTCCTCAAATGGCAAAACGGATTGTTCAACATCGGAAGGAGAATGGAGATTTCAAGACTATTGAGGATCTCACAGAAGTTAAAGGTATCGGGGAGAAGACTTTGGATAAGATAAAACCGTATATAGGTGTTGATTAATATTAATTCTTGATAAACTGGTAATGTACAATGTTATACCAATTTCACTTAATTAGTTTGCCTTAATAGAAGATTGGAAAAGCCAATTTAGTTTAAAAGGTATTATATAAACATTCCGTCCCTACGGGACTCAGGATAATGGATTAACCCGTTTTCTATAGACATTTCGTCCCTACGGGACTCATAATGTAAGTGTATCAATTGAAAATGGTATTACACTGTAACCTTCCTTATCCAAGGAACTATAGGTGAAAATGCGTAAGTCCTGTTTGAATTATTAATTACTACGTTTGAGTTGACCCCATTGAATTGACAGTTTGCCGTTAGGTGTCGCATCTAATGCTACATCCTCTATCCAATCTACATAAACGCCTCCTTCTGGACCATCAGTGAGTTTAGTCAATTGTTTACTTCCAATATGGTAACGAAAAATACCTCTTCCGTTTGTTTCAGTGTTATTTGCACTAAAAACTATCTCATGACCAGGGGCTATCCAACACATTTTACTGATATTATACCGATTAGGAATTGTGATAATTAACTGAATTTCTTTTCTCTCTAAGTTATAAATCACAAGACTTACTGCTACTATAATCCGTTTTCTAGGAATAAGTTTAAATTCAGTTTCACCATAAAGGATCGTATCACCATCTGGCGACCATCGTGGACTAAATCTTACAAGCTGGTTTGGCTGAATAAGTTGTTTCTGATTTCTACCATCAGCATCCATAATATAGATTGTTCTTCCAATTCCTGGCACACCTTGTTCATAAGTAATTTGCTCTCCATTCGGAGACCAATCTGGGGCAGCAGATAAACCACCTAATAATGCATTGTTAGTTAGTTGTGTTATTACGAGACTTGCTACATCTATTTTATATATCTCTAAACTTCCATTCCGAGTACTTACAAAAGCGATAAATCTTCCATCAGGGGACCACGCTATATCTCCACCATCTTGTTTTGGGTGATGAGTGAGTCTAATTTCGAAATTTCCCTCTATAGATTTTATAAATAGATCGGTTTGCCTAACCGTAGTCAGTGCGATATCAAGGTCTCTCACAAAAGCAATAGCTTTTCCATCAGGTGCCCACCTTGGACTTATTTCTAAAAATGGAGTGTCTGTGAGTTTTCGGATACCACTACCATCATCGTTCATCATAAAGATATTATAGTCCCAATCTTTTCCAGGAGTAAAAGTTGTTCCGAGGGTAGAGTCAAAAAGTATCTTTGCAGATACAAACGTGGTAAGTAAGAATAAACACAAACAACTGAATAAGTATCTCAATGTCATCAAATTATCCTATTAATAAAAATAAATTCCTAATTCAATATAATAGTAGAAGATTTACCGTTAGTCAATATATTACCATTGAAAAATTAAATCATCCGAATATACTTCCCATGAATCCGAACCTTTACGACTCTCTACTACAAGTCGGGTATAACCTCCGACTACATACCACCATCCAACCGTAAGATTGTAGTCAGGAAGATAGTGATTTTGGAAACCTGTATCACCGGAATAGTAATCAGGCCAATTGTTATCTTCTTCATCAATTGGCTCTAACTTACCACTACCCCATCCTTTATCCTCATTTATATTATCTCCTGTTTCTTTCTTTACATTATCATAATGTGATAACCATTGTTTATACTCGTATTCGTAATTGCAACTTTTAGCTGCAAAGTTATAAACACTATATCTATGATCTGTCATAGACATAGTAGGAACTCCATTCATCCATGTAATATATGGGTTAACACTTATATAGACATGGCCGAATACGTTTGGATTATTCTTACCTCCACTACCCTTAGATCTCATCTCAGCATTAGAAGAAAAATGTAATGAACTTGAAAGTAAAAAGAGTAAAATATAAGATAAAACATTCAATTTTTTCATGGTTATAAACTCCTGTAATTATATTATGTATGAAATCCTTAAGAAACAATTTGAAGGTCAACCAAATGTTGATACA
This sequence comes from Candidatus Poribacteria bacterium, assembly GCA_965205025.1. Taxonomy (GTDB): domain Bacteria; phylum Poribacteria; class WGA-4E; order WGA-4E; family WGA-3G; genus MSPOR6. The sequence continues at coordinate 18,205 of CBDBFU010000023.1, read as the reverse complement.
AAAGAAGAGTGTTACCTAAATAATTGCATTCGAATCAGCAAGACATTTATTCACACCGCATCGTATCAATTTATGGAATCATAACACATGCAAAAAAATATTCAACTACTTCTTGACTATTTTTAATAAACTTTAGAATCCATAATGATATAGTAAATATTTCATAGAAATATATATATGAAATGTCCAAAATGTCATGCAATCCAATCCATTACAATGATACTCCCATTACCTGTGAATTGGATACTTATAATAGACCATTTTCAGTACATATATATTTCATGGGTATATCCCAAGATTGAGGATATGTATTCTCAACGAGTTGTGTATGAAAAGCCAAACCGATTGTTTTTGCATTCGGACATGATGGTAGAAATCTATCATAGAAGCCTTTACCATATCCAAGCCGATACCCATCCATATCAAAAGCAATTCCAGGAACTATTATATGTGATAAATGTGTTACTGGATATACAGGACAATTCTCATTTGGTTCGAGCATCCCAAGTCTGTGTTGAACAAGATCCGAGGTAAGATTATTGAAACGTTTGGGAATTAACATACCACTATCATTATGAACAACAGGGGCAGTGACTGTTTTACCAGCATTTAATAGATAATCTACTAACTCCTGAGTATTCACTTCACTTTTCATGCTCAGATAAACCATCACTCCGTTAGGAGAATCATTCTCAACCAAACTATCATGACTCTCGAACCATTCAATTATATGAGTGGTTATCTTCTTACTAAATAATTCTCGAGTTGCAGTTGGCAGTTTTTTTCTTCTCTCAAGTGATTCAAATCGTATTAAATCCCTTTTCTCCAGAATATCCATTCTATGGTTCTCTAATTATCCAGATCAATTTGACTTGAATGTTTGGCAAGAGCATCACGGAATGTTGAAGGTTTCATCGAAAGGAGACGTGCTGCCCGAGTCTTGTTTCCCTCAGTCTTCCGCATTGCCCAGGAAATCAATTCTCGTTCTGTGGATTTTATGATGTCATGAAAGGATGTAATATTAGATGTTTGATCAAACTTCTGGGGAGTAGGTAATTTCAATTCTATTGGAATATCTTCGGTGGTAATATCTGAACCAGAATTTATGGTCACGAGACGTTCAATGATATTTTCAAGTTCACTAATATTCCCAGGCCACGGATATTCTGTAAGAAGATTTACGGCATCCTGTTCGATACCAATCGGTTGGTTCGGTGAGAATAGATCTAAAAAATGATTAATTAACATAGGTATGTCCCCTTTTCGTTCGCGTAAAGGGGGTAAAAATAAAGGTATGACATTTAACTGATAATAGAGATCTTCAATGAATTCATTCAGTTTAACTTTCTCTTTTATATTCTCACGAGAAGTAGAAATTATTCGTAAATCAATATCAATTCTGTTGGAATTATTCAATTCCAGAATCTGATCTTCTAATACAGATAAAAGTTTGGCTTGTAAATGAGATGGTATTGAGTCTATATTTGCTATAAAAAGAGTACCGTTATTTGCTAATTGTATTTTTCCTTGTCTATTCTCAATTCCAAATAGTTCGTTGTCAATTACCTCATCAGTCATTCCAAAGCAGTTTACACTTACAAGGGGTTCATGCTTTCTTGTACTTCGTAAGTGAATAGTCTTGGCTAAAAGAGATTTTCCTGTTCCTTCCTCACCATAGATAATTATATTACTGTCGGCTGCTGATATTTTTGGTATTAGACTAAAAATTTCTCGAATCTGTTGACTATTCCCTATCAGTGTTTGGTAAAGAGACTGTTCTTGTGCTGATTCATCTGTATTTGTCTTTTCTGATGTATCTTCAATAGCTGCTTTTCCTCTCAACGATTTTAGCTTTTCCAACATCAGGATTAATTCCCCACTGGAGAATGGTTTTTTAATGTAATTATATGCCCCAAATCTAAGTGCCTCTACAGCAGTTTCGACACTTGCATAGGCAGTCATTACAATTACAGTAATATGTGGATGTTCTTTTTTCACTTTTTTAAGAAATTCAATACCATGCATCTGTGGCATTCGTAAATCCGTAACCAAGACATCAAATGGTTCTTGTTGCAATAGCTGAAGTCCAATAAGGGGTGACTCAACAGCAATGACATCATAATTAGATTCTCTTAAATCATCTCGAAGTGTCATACATTTCAGTTTTTCATCGTCAACCACAAGAATTTTCATCACTAACCTCCTAAGAATGAACTTCCACTATAGGTAATTTCACTGTAAATGTTGAACCAAAACCTTCTTTACTTTCTACCTCAATGACACCTTGATGTTGTCTAATAATCCTGTCAGAGACTGATAGTCCCAGTCCAGTCCCTTTTTCAGTTATCTGTGTAGTATAGAACGGATCAAATATCCTATCTTGTACAGTATCTGAAATTCCAATTCCACTGTCAATTACCCTTACAAAGACAGTTGGTTTTCCGATCAAAGTGTCCGCTGGAGCTTCACCAGTTTGGAATAGTAAATCTCCACCATCTGGCATTGCTGTTATAGCATTTAATGTCAAATTTAAGATGACTTGTTCTAATAGGTGTTTATCCCCACGTATATCAGAAATGTCATCATGAAAATCTTTCTTTATCATTATTCCTTTTTCTGTAGCACTATAATATAATAGAGCCACAGTTTCATCAACAACTTCATTGATATTAATGGCAGTTAATGTGAGTTCGTGGGGGCGGGAGAAATCAAGAAGTTTACCAACTGTACCCTCCATACGATGAATTGCATCTTCCATTAAGACTAAGTATTCTTGAGTTTGTGAGATATTATCGGGATTACGTTGTATTCTTAGAATACAGTTTAATAGTCCATCTAAGGGGTTATTGATTTCATGTGCTACTCCAGCAGCTAATTCACCTATTGCAGCCATTTTTTCAGAAAAAATCAACTGTTGTTCCATACGTTTTCTGTCTGTTACATCTCGGGACACAAGTACTGTACCTAAGTAGAATTCTTCATTATCACGTACAGCAGCATAAGTGTTTTCAAAATATTTATCACCTATTTTCAGGTTTTTTCTTTCGATTGCATCCCCACCTTCAGAAAAGTCCTGTGATATTTGGTCAAGAGTCTCTGAACTTCCAAACTGTTTTTCATTATCTATATCTATACTTGATTCTTCATTCTGGATTTGTTGGGCTGCCTTGTTAAATAGGGTTGTCTGATTAGTCGAATCTACAAAGACAACTCCTTCCTGCATACACTCAATTATAGATTGTAGTTTATTACTTTCAAAGACCACCTCTTTTCTCATTTCTTCCAATTCATCGACCTTTTCTTCTAAATTTTCTTTCAGTTCTCTTGTTTCCGCTTCTCTCTCCCTGGCTGTCTGTGTAATGGTTGTTGCCAAGTAAACAGAAAAAAAGAGAGTACTCGTAAATACAAAAAGTACTCCCCACATATAAATTGGATCACGCCAAAGATTTTCTGGCAGAAAATTATTAAGATGATAGTGATGGAGTATACCGAAATACTCAAGAAAGATGAGTGAACTAAGTAGGAGGGTGTTTAGAGTGGCTAAAATGTAACTGACACGTTTGGATAGTATTATACTTGCAATAATTAAATGAAATATGAAATAGAAGATAAATGGGTTTTCTACACCACCACTGAAGTGTATTAGAGCAATCAAAGACAATAAATCAAGTATAATGTGTATACTTGCTTGTCTTTTTATTGACATCAATTGTTGTTTTTCAGGTGCTCTACGAAGGATATTTGGTTCAAAATTGTAAAGCACCATCAAACTGGCAATGATATATAAAGGTAACGGATGTGAGATCATATCACGGGCTAAGTTGGCAACCGTTACCGTGAAGAACACTCCTCCAATTGCTATCCAGCGAAGCTTCACCAACCAGCCAATCTGTTTGATTAACTCCAGTTTTAAGGGCAGTTCATCGTTGTCTGCTATATTAGGGAACAATTTATCCTGTTCCATCAGTCCTTCTCACTATTTCATATATCGAACTTCACCACTTACCTCTATGGTGTCAACAATCGCCATGACAACGGCGTCTACAGGTTTGTTGCTTGTTACACTTGTTTGTCGTGCTGAACTCCCTGTTGCAACAAGTACAATTTCACCAATTCCTGCACCTACAGCATCTACTGCAACAGTGTATTGTTTTTCTACCTTACCCTCTAAATCGACATCTTGGACAATCATCAACTTACTACCAACAAGTTTTTCATCCTTTTGTGTTGCGACAACTGTCCCAGTAACCTTTCCAAGTGTCATTAATTAAGCCTTTCGGATTAGACTATAAATGCAATTTGTAATCCATTATGTTAGATTAGATATCTGTATTGATCACTATTGGAAATTATACACGATATATACTCAAGAATCAAGATGTAATAAGTGGATAAACACTTAGCCTTATTTGACAGTGGTACACAGATATGTTATATTACAACCAACTTTCTGTAAGACAACACAGTATCATATTTTTGATATGGGGTAGACATTGATTAAGAACAAGGTTGATGTATTAATCATCGGTGCAGGTATTATTGGTTGTTCTATAGCCTACGAACTTGCAAAGAATAACGTTAAAGTAATGGTAATTGATAAGGCTGCCAGTGTTGGAATTGAAGCATCTTGGGCAGGTGCTGGTATATTAACATCCCATGCTACCACGAATGAACCGTATCCAAAATTATGTCGTGCAAGTCTTGAATTATATCCGAATTTAGCTGAAGAACTCAGAATTGAAACTAATATTGATATTGAATTTATACGTTCTGGTACACTTTCTGTGTTCTTTGATGAGACAGAAGCTGCAGGGTTAATTGGATTAGCAGAAAGACGAGTCAATAGGGGGTTCACAGCGGAGGTATTATCACCTAATGAGGTATGTGAATTAGAACCATCTGTATCTAAGAATATCACTGGGGCAGTACTATTTCCAGAAGATGGACATGTCCGAAATCCTAAAATGGTAAAGGCATTAGCAATTGGGGCATCAAATCATGGTACGGAATTTCTATTAGGTAATCCTGTTTCATGCTTTATCCAAGAAAATGGTCATGTAACGGGTGTAAAAGTAAATGGAGAATCAATATATGCAGATACTTTTGTAATTGCTGCCGGATGTTGGTCTGGAAAAATTGCTTCTTATCTTGACTTCGATATTTCTATTCTACCTGCAAAAGGACAGATTGTATTAATTGAATCTGTCACACCCATAATTGGAAGAACAATTGACGGTCTTGGTATCTATATTGTACCGCGTACAGATGGAAAAATATTACTGGGGGCAACTGTTGAGATGGTAGGTTACGACAAAACTCCAACTGTAAATGGTGTTAAACAGATGATCGATGCGGCAATTGTGATTGCACCAGAATTGGCTGAATGTAAATTCGACCAAACATGGGTAGGTTTAAGACCCTATTATAAAAAAGGTCCGTGTTTAGGTTATATTCCCGGATTTGACAATGTTATTTTGGCATCTGGTCACTATAAGAATGGTATATTACTTGCGCCAATCACTGGGAAACTTATTTCTGAATTAATTACTTCGGGGAACACATCACTCTTATTAACACCATTTGAACCGAAAGTAACATAGTTAAATGTTAGTTCGGTATGTATTATTATTATAGGAGGAATTCAATGGATGGTATAAGTTTTTTTATGTTTTTATTCTTCTTTTTTACATTTATATATTGGATGGTTGTTGGGTGGCGTACAATGAAAGCTCACGAAAAAGTTGCAGATTCCCTTGAATGGATGGCACGAGAAAGTGCAAAATCTAATAATAGGAATGTCAAAACAAGAACAGATACATTTGAAAAAACTGAATAAGAGAATTAGTTTTTAATCGTGTATTTACAGTACACATACTATTTCTATAAATTATTGTCTCATAAGACGGTTATTATGGCAGTCATTTTTCAGGTCACAAACTGAATGAAGATTAATTTTTAAATTCGGTAATTTTAAAGATAAGATCCAGTGCGGTTAGGAAACCGCACCTACCGGGTTTGGGAAAATTAGAATTGCCGAAATATTTTCTTAATCTTCATAAAGTTTGTGGTACAAAAAAGAGACATTTTCAATTAGAAATGGTATAACAAGTATACGTAGAATACTATGTATAGATTGGAGAATAATGGAAAAAATTAGAATTGCTTTTATTGGTTGTGGAGGAATGTCATCAATATTGCAGCAGTGTATACCCCAGATTTCTGACTTTGAGTTTGTTGCAACATGTGATTTGGTTGAAGAGAAAGCCAAATTGAATGCGAGAAAATTCGGGGCATTAAGACATTATACAGATTACAATGAAATGTTCGAAAACGAAGATTTATATGCAGTTGCTGTTGTTGGAAGACCTGAAGACAAACTCCATAGGGATATCGGTATAGAGTGTCTTAAAAAGGGATACCATATCTATACAGAAAAACCACCTGCTACTACTGCTGAAGGTGCAAAGATGTTAGTTGATGCATCTGTTGCAACTGGAAAGACAGGAATGGTAGGAACAATGTGGCGTCATGCACCTGCTCATACACTTGCAAAACGATTGATGGATGAAGATGATTTTGGTAATGCATGTCAATACCATACAAGGTATCTTGCGCCAGGACCACGACTATCTGAAGCAGGTTCACCATTTGCATGGCCTTTCATGTTAGATCAAGTTATCCATCCAACTGATTGCATGCGGTTCTTCATGGGTCAAGTCAGTGAAGTGTATGCTATGGGAACAGTTGATTCTACAACGAGTAGTGTTTCAATGTCAGTCAATTTAAAATATGAAAATGGTGGTGTCGGAACTATGACACTTGGAACCGGTCCAGTTTTGGAAGCAATGGTCTTTATTAAAGGCACAAATAATCAAGCCATCCAAGTATTTGAAACACGTAAGTTAAGACGTTACAAAGTACCGACATGGACTGGTGCTGGTGGTGGCTATGTGGATACTCCGACAGAGGATTGGAATCTGAATACAGCATATCATGGTATATCCAGACCGGGATACCTTGAAGAGATGCAGCATTGGGCACAATCCCTTAAAGCCGGAAATCAACCACATGCCAGTCTTGAAGATGCATACCAAAACATGCGGGTATTAGAGGCTATTAGTCAAAGTATAGAAAGTGGTAAAGTGGTTAACCTATAATGTTTTAGTTTCATGGGGGAAATATGGAGAAATTAGAACGGATTCATATCAATCCTAATATTTGTCTTGGACAACCTGTGGTTCGAGGTACACGAATTACGGTAAGTGTAATACTTAAACTATTAGCTAATGGGAAAACCGGTGAGGACATTATAGAGATGTATCCCGAATTGGAAATTCCTGATATTTATGATGCAATGAAATATGCGGCTTGGGTTGTGTCAGATTATACTATTGAATTTGAACAGAATCTATAGGATTTCTGAATGTCTAAGCTAAGTTTCTTGGTTGATATGAATTTGTCACCAAAGACTGTTACATTATTAAGAAAACAGGGATTGGATATTCATCGAGTATCAGATATATTACCTATGGATTCTGAAGATAAACAAATCCTTGAGTATGCACAAACACATAACCAAGTGATTATCACACAGGACTTAGACTTTTCTTCGTTATTAGCATTAGGTGGATATAGTAAACCAAGTTTGATTACATTTCGTATATCTATACCTGATCCTGAGAAGATCGCACAAACCCTATTGCAACTTTTACCTACGATTGAGAACCATTTATTCAAGGGTTGTGTTATTACAATTGATGATAGGAACGTTAGAGTACGAAGATTACCAATTTTGTAGATACATAAAGAAATTGAGATATGAATTGGACACCGAGAGTTAAACCGATTAGAATACGTCGTTTATACAGGTATGCTAAAATTGGTGTCTATGACGATCTACTATTATACGATATAGGTTGGCAGTTATATGATCGATGTTGTGATATTGTAACAGTTGCTGATGTTTACAGAAATGGTCGTGTACCATGTCCACAATGTAAATCTAAAGTTCCACGACAGATTGATATATTATCCAGTTCAGGTGAAGGTGGGACAAAAGAGAATTGGTTTAATTGTCCACACTGTTCTAAGAGACTGTTATGGCGTGATTGTCGACAAGCACTAAGAAACAAACCCCGTTGTTTTACTTGTGGTAATCTACTGCAAGTCTCAGACGAATATCAATGTGATTGTGGTAAAAGTTGGACTAAGAAATCATATAGTCAATCTGTAAGAACGAGAGTTAGACTTCCCTGTCCACATTGCCGAAATCTTGTTCGTAGACCTATGGTACAGCCAAGAGAGAAAAAAGTCAAAACACAGAATCGTTCATCTGCATTGTCCTGTCCTAAATGTGTTGGCACAGCCTTTCATAGGAATGGAAATATAGAATGCATAGATTGTAATTATATTCGTAGATGGAAAGCTTATAGAAAAAGTCTCAAAAAGAGAGATGAGAAACTGTCATGTACTAATTGTGGGTTTCAATTCAAGTGGCAAGAATGGAGAAAGAGTACACAGACACTTCGAACTGGTAATCCTAAACCTGCACGTGATTTCGTGAAAAAGTGGTTAGCATGTCGTAGTTCTCAACAACGGATGATTCAGATTGATACATTGCTTCAAACTTTACATGGTAGAGGACCTTTAGCTCCTTTATTTATTGATAGTGGTGAAAACAATATTCGTCAAATGCTTGATGATTTGGCATCATAATTCTATTAGTAAAAATAGATCAAGGTTACCAATTTTGAGAAGTCAAGGATAATGTAAGATGAATTCTTGATTATATCTATCCTGGAGACAGATCATGAAACAGTTGGTATATTTATGCATAATTGTATTATGTCTAATGTCTATGAATATATGGGCGAAGAACCTCGCACTCGAATTAGATGGTAAAACAGCAATTGAAGTTCCAAATAGTGATAGTTTAAATCCTAAGACCGCAATAACAATTGAAGCATGGTTGAATATGAATACACCTGATGGGGAATGTCTTGCTAAGGATTGGGGTGGAAAACGAGATTACATTTTCCCTGAAATAATTCAGAATGGGAACGGATTAAGGTTTGTCTTGTGGCCAGGAACGAAGATACTTGATGTTCAAGGATTGAAACAGAATGTATGGCAGCATGTTGCTGGTGTTTGGGATGGTAAAGAGATGCGTACATATATAGATGGGAAAAAAAATGGGGTCACTTCCATTTGAAACCAAAGAAATTAGCAGCAACCGATGCCCCACTCTATATTGGTGTAGGGGATAGTCAAAACTGGTTCTGTACAGGTTTAATTGATGAGATTCGAATATGGGAAGTTGCAAGAACTGAAAAAGAGATCAATGAATTCATGAAGAAAGTACTTTCTGGTGATGAACCAAAACTTAATACCCACTACACTTTTGATGAAGGTAATGCGAAAGATAATTCGAAGAACGGTAACGATGGTAAAGATGGATTTGGAAAAGCGAATTATGTTGATGTAACAAAAGATCTGGACTTGCAGCCTCTGTCAGTTGATCCAAATGATAAACTCACCATAACTTGGTCTTGGGTAAAACAAACTTATTAGTTAGTTTCTAATTACTGTATCATAAAATTCAATTTGATTCTTTATCATTAAATTGAATATAACTAAATAAAAATCATTAGTAATTTTCTTATATTCCATTCAATAAAGACAGGAGTTTTTTAAATCAATGGACTATCATAAGATGCGTGTCAGAGATATAAAAGAAGAATTAAGAATACGCGGATTCAAAAGATATTCAAAATTAAAAAAGGCGGATTTGATTCAGTATCTTTCTACTGGTATCCACCCAATGAACCCATCACAGAAAATTCAAAAAAATATTCAAGGGTTATTAAATGAGCCTTCTGATGAAGGGAATGGTAACTCACCAACCCTTTTCTCAACTGAGGATACAGATACTTCTGTAAACCAGATTGTTACCGGGGACTGTCTTCAGATTCTACCTACATTCTCTGATAGTTTCTTTGATTGTTGTATTACCGATCCTCCATTTAATATGTCAAAAAAAAAGGGGTTAGGTTGGGCATTTAGTTCACATATTACAATGCAAGAACAATGGGATATATTTTCAAAAGATGAGTATTTTCAGTTTTCGGTTAATTGGATCAGAGAAGTGCTCAGGGTTCTAAAGACTAATGGGAATCTATTCATTTTTGGCTCATTTCATTGTATCTTTACAATTGGATTTATATTACAGAATATATTTGACAGAAGAATCATCTCTCAGCTGGTTTGGTATAAACCAAATGCACAACCCAACATTACTTGTCGGATGTTTACAGAATCTACAGAATTTATCATTTGGGCTGTAAATAATGAAAGTTCCAAGGCAAAGAATTGGACATTTAATTATGAGACTATGAAAGGGATGAATAAAGGAAAACAGATGCGGAATATGTGGGAAATACCACTTACACCAAAATCAGAAAAACAATTCGGGAAACATCCTTCACAGAAACCGACATCAGTCTTAAATAGGATTATATTGGCAGGTACAAACGAAGATGACATCATAATAGATCCTTTTTCAGGTACTGGTACAACAGCAGTAGTTGCTGAACAGAATAACCGTAAGTGGATAATGATTGAAAAGATGAATCATATAATCAAATTGCTCAATCAAGAATAGATGAGTCTTCCTTAAGTCTGTTTGAAGCTACCTCAATTCAAGAGTATCTATAGGATGAAATATGGAAAGAGAAGAAGCAATTAGTAAATTAAATACAATAGTAGGTCATGATCTACGTGTATTAGCGGATTTATATCAGGTCACAGTAGTAAAAGGAAATAAGATCAATAAAGGATGGGCAGGACATGTTCTTGAAAGACATTTAGGTTTACCTACCAATTCATCCCCAAGCTCCGAATTTTGGATCATGGGAACTTAAAACAATTCCATTAAAAAGACTAAAGAATGGTAATTTAACTGTAAAGGAAACTATGTCAATTACTATGATTGATGCCTATAATGTCGAAAGAACTAGTTTTGAAGAAAGTCATTTATTAAGTAAATTAAGGAAAATGATAGTAGCAGCAAGAATATGGGAAAGTAAGGATGAAGAAAGATCTATACTTCATCGCATTACTACATTTGATTTAGAAGACACTGAAATATATAACCAAGTTAAATCAGATTATGAACTTGTAAGGAGTAGCATTTCAATTTCAGGTATCTCAGCACTGAAAAGCGAAATGGGAGTATATATTCAACCAAGGACTAAAGGTGCTGGTCATGGCAGTAAATCAAGAGCTTTTTATGCCAGAACTTTATTTTTGAAAAAGTTTATCTTTCCTGAATTTATGGGAAAGATATCCGAATCATAGATTGTAATTGGTCAGAACCTTAAAGGATGTTAATTAGATGTCAGATAAACTACGAGAACTTTGTATATCAAATGATATAATGGATAATCCCGATAAGTTACGTTCAAGAATGTCGAATGAAGGTTATCTATTTTTCAAGAAGTTGCAAGATCCGAACAAGTTGCTGGAATTACGAATGGAAATGCTTTCAACCATGCAAAAGGGTGGTTGGCTAATTCCAGACACAGATCCAATGGATGGAATTGCTGATATTTCAACACAGTGTACTGAGGGAGATCCTGAATACACTGATGTTTACCATGAGGTCTACAAATTAGAAGCATTCCATCGGTCAGGTCATTGGTCGGAAGTCGTTGAAATGGTGGAAAAAATCATAGGTAAAGAGGTATTACCACATCCTCAGAAGATTGCACGACTTTGGTATCCTAAATATACTGAACATACAACGCCGATACATCAGGATTTTGTACATTTTCAAGGTAATTTCCAGACATACACCTGTTGGGCACCAGTAGGTGATTGTCCAATTGAGTTGGGTGGTTTAGCGGTATTACCAGGATCACATAGAGTAAATTATGTGATGGAACACCACTTTTCACTTGGGGCTGGTGGACTCTGTGTTGATACAGATGAGTTAGCAGGTGAATGGCATACAACCAACTATGAAATTGGTGATACATTGATTTTCCCAGCATTAACTATTCATAAAGCACTACCGAATTTAACAGAGGATAGACTTCGCGTATCCCTTGACAATCGGTATCAAGCAGTAGATGATCCGATAGCAGAGCATATGCTTGAGCCACATCTGAATATTTTCAATAATCTAAAATGGGATGATGTTTATGAAAAATGGGATTCTGATGAATTAAAGTATTATTGGAGAGATGTAGACCTAACTGTAATTCCAAGAGATTTAAGCTATATTAACAAGGGTTTTGAGGAGGCGTTGGTTTTAGCAAAGGACGGAGATGAACGGGCAGTATATCAATTAAATAGGATAGTCAGACGCGATCCTACATCTGAAATGGCAATAAAAGCAACTACAGTTTTAAAGGAATTAAATGTATAAGACAGGACTTACGCAACTTAAGCAGAAAAAGGTAAAATTTGAATTAAAAAGCTGTCATTTCAGTATTTTAACCCCCTAAATCCCCCTTATCAGGGGGACTTTAAGATGAAATGCGTAAGTCCTGTAAGATCTAAAATAGATTTTAAAACAGGATTTCTTATCTATAAATGAATATTCAATTTGATACGAAAAACCACTATAAATTTAACATATACAATAAAATAAAAATGAAATCTGGTACTAAACAATTTGGTTGAAATCACGATTATACAAGATATTACTCAACCATAATTGATTTAGTGCCATTTTATTTTAATTGATATAATTACTAAAGGAGAAAAATGACTAAAATAACCTATCTTCGAATTGGTCTATTGATTTTCTGCGTCTTGTTCTTTAATCCAATTTCAATAGTGTTATCTCAAACGATAGAAGTAAAGAAACTGGATACCCCACCTGTGATAGATGGTAATTTGGATGATGATATTTGGAAGCAAATAACACCTATTGAAGATTTTCGAATTGCTGAATTAGAGACAACGGTTCCAGACCAGACACAAATATATATAGGATATGATGATAATGCACTTTATGTTGGATTTCGTTGTTTTCAGGAAGATACGCAAGTGATAGCTAATCAAACACGGAAAGATGGGAGTTTTAAGTTTGAGGATCATGTTGCAATTTACATTGATACCTATCATGATAAAATACGAACTTATTGTTTTGCTGTAAATCCCTTGGGTACACAACTTGATGACAAACAGGGGGACATAGGATGGGATGGTGTTTGGTCAGCTGCAGCACTTATAGATAAGTCAGTTTGGTCTGTTGAAATGAAGATCCCATATAAGATTCTTGACTTACCTGAAAAAACTGAGCAAAGTTGGGGGTTAAACTTAGTCCGTCGTCATCAAAGTCTTGACCGAACAAGTACTTGGGCAGATACAGGAGTCAATGTCTCGGATGCAAATAGATTCGGAACATTAGCTAATCTGAATTTTATTCAAAAGGTTGCTGAAAAGAAGTATGAATTGATCGGTTATATATCAACTAAATATGATGCTACAATTGAATCAGAGGCTTTATTTGACCGTGTGTCACCGCATATTGGAGCAGATGTATCCTATAAACCTAATTCAAGTACTCGAATCATTGGTACACTCTTCCCTAATTTTAGTCATATCGAATCTGAAGTACAAGGTATAGTATTATCTGATCTTGAACAAAGATTAACAGATAGAAGACCATTCTTTCAAGAAGATGGTCGTATTTTCCGTGCCCCTATTTCGTTATTCTATAGCAGAAGGATTGGTGAAATAGATTATGGTGGAAAGATAATTGGGAAATCAGGTAATGCCACTTATGGACTTATGAATGTTAGAGAGACAGAAGATAAGAGTCATAATACGTTACTAAGAGGTATGTGGGATTTAGGGAATTCATCATCTGTTGGTGTGTTTGGGGCTACAAAAGAACTAAAAGACACAAATAACAGATCGTTATCTGTTGATACCAGAATTAGATTACCACAGGCATTTAATTTCATCGGGAATTATGCAATCAATTGGGAAACTGACCAAGATGACAGTCGTGCAATATTGACTGAGATAAATCGTAGAGGTAACCCGATCATCAGTTTTGCCTATAGAGACATTACAGAAGGTTTTAATCCTATTAACGGGTTTGTACGACTTACAGATATAAGACAGCCAAGTTTCTGGGGAGTCTACCGTTGGCCAATTGAGAAAGGTATTATACAGACTATTAAGTTTGAATCCGTACAATCACTCACTTGGAATCATTCAGGTGAAAGGATACGGGGAGATCATTTTCAACTTGTTGAATTTGATTTGGGAGAAAAATGGCAAACTGGTACGTTTTATAGGAATTGGTCTTATGATGTGCACAATAATTGGGTTATGGCAGCACAAGCGGTTTATAACCGACAGAGTCCTGCCCGTGTTTTTGTAGTTGGACAATATGGTGAATTTGAAGGTGCGAAGGCTACATTTCTTACTACAGCTACAAATATAATTCCGTTCCAATTCTTGTCTATAGGGTTGAAAGGTGAGAATCTATGGCAGACTTTCCCTGATGGAAGTACTAATCAGGAATTCTCTCTTCGTACAAGCTTAAATATTGAAATTGGTGAAGAAAAGTGGATTACTTTCCGAGTACGAACGGGGGGTGACCATAAACCTAATCTCAATGCAGTATTTAAATATTCATTCCTTGAGGATTTTGTCTTCTATTTAGTCTATGGAGACCAAGACAAAAAGAAACTGTAAACCAAGCTTTTGCAAAGTTAACTTTCATTTGGTAGGTCTGAAAATTAAAATTGATATGATGTGGTATTTTGAAGTTTACAGAATTACTGATATACCACATCATATAACCTGTTTTAGGATGACTTTTCTTTGAAGACTTTCTCATATCCGTAAGTCCAATCAATTACACGATAGCCTAAGTTTGTATATAACAGAAATGCAAGATGATTATCCCAACTTGTACTGAGTGTTGTGTGCTTATATCCAACCTTTTTCAATTCTCTTAAAGTATATTCAAGTAGATATTTCCCCAATCCCTGTCCTTGGAATTCATCTTCTACACCCAACCAGTCAATATATACCCAATCTTGTATCTCTTGATGATCAGTAAATTCACCACATGAATTAGTCCAACATTGACCAATTTCTTCACCATCTATGTATGCTGTTAGATTACAATTCTTTAGTCTACCTCTACCATCTTTCCAATCGAGCTTAAGCTCTATTGGAATAGTTGATAGTGTAGGATTAACAGTGTAATTTTTCCAATCCAAAAAGACCTGACCACTACAGCGTGTAAATCCATTCATTCCAAATAGTGCTTCAATATGGTCAAGTGTATTTGACAAGTGTGCATATCTGTAGTGGTAAATTGGATATTGATATTGCTTTGAGAAAGCATAAATACGAGTGACATTGTTTGTTATCAGAAAATCTTCAGCTTTCTTGAGTATGGTTTGTCCTGCTTTTCTTGATCCGCGTTTGTATCCAAAAAACTTGATTATTCCCCCATATTCCTTTTCATCCTCATCGCTTTCGATTCCAATATGGATATATGCTTCAACAATACCTTTATTAATAACAATATAGACTGTTTCTTCCTTTAATTCGTCATTATCACTATCTTTAGGGTTACCAGTGATACCTTTTAATACGGATTCAAAATTTCCTATTGATACAGGGTAACAATACGGTACATTATGTATAAGACTATTATAAAAGTCAGTTATTGATTCTAACAGATCTGGTGTATATTGAATTACTTCCATTGAATTATTTCTATATTTTATTATTTATGCCATATCTATATATGTTTATCCATGAACAACTATTATGCATGTCGTGAATATCAGCACAAACTGGAAGTTTATGCTACATTAAGAAGGTATTAACTATAAGTAATGGTATTACTCAAGACATATTTTCGAACTTCAACAAAATCGGCGGAGGTATCACCCCCCGCCGATTTCACATATCAATCTATTTTGAAGTATTAAACTCTACTTATCTCTTCTGTACTTCAAAATTAGCATCTAATGCTTTCTCAACTCTAACTTGTGATTCTTCCAAATGCGCGACTGTATAATCATCAAGTTGTGGCTTGGACTTTTGAAGGACATCCTGTATACGAGAATTGATCTGGGTTAGATGGAGTCTCGCAAGAGATCTTGCATCCTCAGGAGTTCCACTATCAGCCGCTAACACTAATTTAATGAGCTGCTTCAGATGTTCACGTTGTAAACCGCGACGGAATCCAGAGATATAAGCTTCTGCATTTGTCCACTGTTTCGCATTAGGATTTGCATCAAGATCTAACCATACTGCTTCTGTAATCCCAGTAAATAATTCTGGTAATGTAAATACATCATCCTCATTAAACTTTAACTCAGTATCCTGTACACGAGCGAGAATATTTGGATGTAGTAGGCGTCCAATAATTTGAGATTGATTTCTGAGGATTACATCATGGATTGGATAATCCAATCGTGTTGAATTATTGCTACTTGACCCCCAATCACTCCAACGAGTTATAGCCAAACTATTCAATAATTCAGGAGAGAAATTAAACGCTTCATCTGAAAGTGCATATTCTTTAATGAATTTTAGTGCTTCACGCTGTTTTTTCGCTGAAACAGGCACGTAAGGTAAACGGGCATTTTCATCACCACGATGGTCTCTATGATGGTATTGTCCCCCAATGAATCGAGTTGCAAGAAACATTGAAGAACTATATTCACTGAGCAGAGATCTGAATGCCCTTCGGACTCTTTGATAACCCATACCTTCTTTTGTGACTTTATCAGAAATCTTATCCCAAAGTTCAGACACGATTTCTCTTTGATGCTTTGCGAAATTTAGGGGATCTGCTCCCATATCCCATCGATTTACTAATGGGTCCAAATCCCGATATTGATACATAGAAGCATCCCCATCTGTGCCATATCTTAATTCTGATTCAGGGGCACGTGAAGCGATTTTACGTAGATCTTTTAATTCTCCCTCTGGAGATCCACCCCCCACTGGTTTATATGCATATTCAATTACCCAATGATCCCATGGTCCAATTGTTGAAGTATAGTAATCCCCTTGTTTTTTCCCTTCTGGTGCGATATTGACAGAATCATATTCCATTACAGATCCGACAAGTGGTTTACCTTTTCGTCCTTGAATCTCTTTAAGTGTATATACAGTACTTGCCTTAAAGTTATGCCGTAGTCCTAATGTATGTCCAACTTCGTGCATTATTAAAGCTTTTAGTGCTTGTCCGATATATTCATCAGGTATTTCACCATCATCATCCATTAGTCCACGTGCTTGCAATACACTTGCCATGAATCCCATTTGTCTGGCTAATCCATCAGCCATTTGACAGTTAAATCGTGATGTGTGATCAACAGGATGTTCACGTTCATGTTCTAATTCCTCAATGAATGTAGAATATTCTCTTTGCCAATATCTAATCCAACTTTCACCGACAAGTATGTCAGCATCAAGTATTTGTCCAGTTAATGGATTAACACGAGAAGGTCCAATAGCGAAGGATGCGCCAACAATCCATCTTATAGTATTATATCTTGCATCCTCTGAGATCCCAGGTCTCATGATCTTGTTGAATCCGTGCTTCAATCGCATCAACAAATCCAGCAGTTTCAAAAGCTTTATTCCATTCTAAGATACCTTGTCTGACATAAGGTCTTAACTTATGGGGTACAGTTTTTTCAATATAAAAGATGATGGGTTCTTTTGGAGGAGATAGTTTTGCTTTCTTATCAGCTTTTTCTAAATGCCACCTATTTACATAACGTATGTATGGTTCTTCACTTGTTTGTAAAGAATAGTCTTTTACAGTAGTCATAAAATGACCTACACGATCATCTGCGAAACGTGGTTGATAGTTGTTTGATGGAAGTGCGGCGAGACTATAGTGTATACCCACCTGTATTCCTCGTGAATCTGGAATAGTCTCCCGACTTCCTCCAGCCGAGTATACAGCTGCGACTCTTAATTCTACATTTTTTGGAAAAACCTTAATTGATTCCCATGTGCTTCTACTTTTATCAAATCGTGCACCACCCCCAATACTACCTGATAATGGAGGCAGATCTGAAATAAATACGGGTGTGATGTTTACTAAAAGACTTTTGCGTTGGGGATGTATACTTTCTAATTTTAATGCAAAGAGCACTGAATCGCTATAACCATAATCTACTGCATGTCCTATTGGTGT
>CBDBFU010000022.1:0-31258 GCA_965205025.1 Candidatus Poribacteria bacterium | reverse complement strand
GCCCCCTTTAAGATTGAAAGCGACTCATCCAAGATGATGAGTTTGGGGGAAATAGCCATTTGCAGCCCTAAGCCGCGGCATTGCTCACACATACCATAAGGGCTGTTGTAAGAGAAATGGCGAGGTTCAGGAATATCATAACTGATTTGACAATTAGTGCATGCATATTGCCTACTAAAAAGTAGATCTTCCCCCTCAGTCGCAGCCTTTTTATCGTTCTTGTCTGATGAAACTACATTAACAATTATACTGTCATTACCCATGGAAAGTGCAGTTTCAACGGCTTCTGCCACACGACTGTGAACGTTATCTTTGATAATAATCCTATCAACAACAAGGTCAATGTTATGAGTTTGATTTGGATTAAGGGCTATGTCAGAATTGATTTCATGTACTTCACCGTCAATACGAGCACGGACAAAGCCAAGTTTCCGTGCATTTGATAGTTCTCTACGATATTCTCCACGTCTGCCTTTAACAATGGGTGCTAAAATCATGAGTCGTGTGCGCGGAGGGAAGGTGAGAATATGTTCTACGATATCTGCGATAGTTTGCGAACCGACTGCTTGTCCGCATTCAAGACAGTTGAATTGTCCTGCCCGTGCAAAAAGCACACGAAGATAATCATAGATTTCAGTAACAGTGGCAACAGTTGAACGGGGATTATGTCCGGTTGAACCTTGATCAATTGCAATGGAAGGAGATAAACCAACAATTTTATCAACTTCGGCTTTGCCAAGTTGACCTAAAAATTGACGGGCATATGCAGAAAGCGATTCTATATATCGACGTTGTCCTTCAGCATATACGGTATCAATTGCAAGAGAAGACTTACCAGAACCACTTACACCCGTGAATACAATTAACTTATTCTTAGGTAATTGTATATCAATATTCTTGAGATTATGCTCTCGTGCACCATGTATGTCAATTGAGGATTCTGCCATACTATAATCCTTATATTGGGAGGTTTCAACAGTTTAGAATAAAATCTAAAGGGTGGTTTTGATATGAGATATTTTGTGTATAGAACTAAGAAGAGTTAATGGGGTATATAGTATATTTATAAGTCCAAGAAACCACCTAACTCCCTTAGTTGAACCGCGTCTCTTCGCCAATCTGCCTTAACTGTAACATATAACTCTAAGAAAACGGGTGAGTCTAAAAACCTCTCTATATCAAGACGTGCTAATTCTCCTACTCGTTTAATTAACTTTCCACCTTTCCCTATTATAATCTGTTTTTGTGTTTGTTTTTCTGTATATACAATTGCTCTTATGTATATTATCTCGTCTGTGTTACGTCGTATTCTCTTTTCAAATTCTTCCACAACAACAGCGGTAGCATACGGAACTTCTCTTTGTGTGATTAGCATGATTTTTTCTCTGACTGTTTCAGAGATGAAAAAACGTTCTGGAAGATCACTAAGTTGGTCTTCAGGAAAATAGAGTGGTCCAGGAGGTAAATTTGGGGTAATCTGTTCCAGAAGTTCTGGTATACCATCTTTAGTCAGTGCGGAAATTGGAATCATGGCATCAAAATCAAACTTAGTACTATACTCATCAAAAAAGGGTAATAGTGTTGGTTTTTCAACAAGATCTACCTTATTTAATACAAGAATAGTCTTAGTTCGTCTTCTTCCACTAAGTTGTTTAATAACCTTTTCTTCAATTTCAGAATTAGGACGTGCTACATCAATGACAAATAATACAACATCAGCATCACGTAATGCTCCGTATGCGGTTCGTACCATTTCTGATTGCAGACGGTATTTTGGATCCATTAAACCGGGGGTATCCACAAAAATCATCTGATGTGTATCAGTGGTAACAATCCCACGAATTTGATTGCGTGTTGTTTGTGGTTTTGGGGTGACAATAGCTAACTTTTGTCCTAAAATCGTGTTCAGTAATGTGGATTTTCCAACATTGGGAGCACCGATAATACTAACATAACCGGACCTGAATTGTCTATCTTCAGATCCGGTTTCTGATTCCTGAAGTATTTCATCTGGCGGGTTGTAATTCAATGTAATTTATTCCTATTTCACCGTTTAGGTCTTGCAGGGGCCTGGGTTTCAGCGGATTCATATATTAGATCCATGAGTTCTGATTGAATTATACCGTTTATCGGACTTGTTCGCGGTTCTGCTTTACCTAAAATTGCATCTATGAAGTTGTCATCAGGACTACCTGCAGACATTTCAGGTGAAATTGGAGGGGGATCTAATGCCTCTCCGCCTTTCCAAACTCGAATCCATCCACCTCCCCAACCATCAACTTCAATTCTACCGTTATCAAAAATCAATGCCATATGTGTGCCACCTGGACTCGGACAATTTCCACTAACTACCATAGATGCGAGGACACCGCTTTCAAACTTGACATTAATAGAAGAATTGATGTCTACTTCGGTGTCCATATTATCAGTGTATGCGTAAACTTCTTCTACTTTTGCTTCGACTGTCCAGCACAGACTATTCAGTAGATGGGCACCACTATCATATGCCTGTCCACCACCAGAGAGTTTTGGATCTTGTCGCCATGCTCCGGTAGTTGCCCGTTTCCAATTTTGTGTAATGTAACCTATGACTAACTCCAATTTGCCAAATTCTCCGCTGCGTACAATTTCTCGAATATAGTGAAAATTTGCGGAACATGGTGTATTGTAGCCAATTGTAAGAATTAAACCTGTTTCCTCAACCTTTTCTGCGAGTTTATAGGCATCTTCAGAAGAGGTTACCATGGGTTTTTCCATGAGAACGTGACAACCTGCTTCCAATGCCTGCATCCCCTGTTCAAAGTGTAAGGTATGTGGTGTTGAAATAACCACTGCATCGGGTTTTTCTTCCTCCAATAGTTTAGGAATATTGTCATAAGCCTGGGGACGGGGTTTTAGATCTGAAAGGTTTCTATCAATATAACCATTGGCTATATCGGTATTGACATCACATGTAGCGATGACTTGCACCTCTGGATTTCCATTCATCCGCCTCGCGTGGCCGGAGGAGTTACCGCCACATCCTATCATGGCGAGTCGAATTTTTGACATATAATGCTCCTTAAAGTAAAATAATTGAATGCTCCACTATTGTCTGCCTAAGCAGTTTTAGCCAAGTCTTCTACAGTGATTGATCCTTCACCAAATACGCGTCTAAATGCTCCACCACCACGTGATTTAGTATCACCATGCATGTAGCATACACTAAAAGCACGGCGGGGTATATCTGTCTGGTTTGTTCCTGAACTATGAAGCATCCAATTATGAAGTAAGACCACCTCACCTGCCTTTAATTCCAACGGAATGGGTTCTGCGTTCTCAACTATATCGTCAATTTGCTCCTGTGAAAGAAATCCAGATCCATGTGATGGATTAATTAGATTACTATGTGATCCCGGTATTATATGGACACACCCATTTTCTATTGTTGCTGGATCCAATGCTGTATATATGGTAATCTGGGGGTCAAGTGTAAGGTCTGTCCACCTGTCTTGGTGCCAAACAAGATATGTACCTTCATGTGCTGGTTTATTCATAAACATGGCACGAAAGCACAATACGGGAACACCTTCCCCATAGATCTTTGTACAGACTTCTTCAAAGGTAGGATTTTGTAAATATGCTAAAAAAAGTGGATCAAATTCAAGATTCTGAATTTTTCGATATAATAGAGTTGCCCCCTTATGACCTGCAGATTGAGGTCCGGGTTTACCTGTTCCAGGTGCTCGATCAAGTTGCATCATGATCTTATCATAGTCAAGGGGTGCTTTCCCAAGCATGATGTCGTCCATACGTTGTTGTAACTGGGCAAATTCATCATCAGTTGCGACTTGACCAATACGGACGTATCCATGTTCATTAAAATGATCCCACTGTTCATCTGTTATCTGTTTTTCCATTCATTACCTCCACCTAAATGAAGTATAGCGTCATGAAATATACATTGCAGTGTTCGTATATAAGAGTATATCATTAAAGTATACTATAAAAACCAACAAAATTGAAATTGTTGTTCAAGTATCTGTAATCTCATTAACATATAATGAAAAAGTGGATATTCATATTTCCAATGAATATGGAACTTACATTTAGTTTAAAATCGAATATCTCAAATTATCTTAATATCCATACCAAAGTGAAAAAATGCAACTATAGACCATCTAATTTACGTCTAATTTAATAAGGGTGATTAAATCTTTGGAGGATTCTTATGAAAATGAAAGATGTTGAATTGATTCAGCAGATATTAGACGGAAACCAAGCAGCATTTACTACTTTAGTAGAGAAATACCAAAAAGGACTGCATGCCTTGATATGGCAAAAGATTGGGGACTTTCATATTGCCCAGGAAATTACGCAGGATGCTTTTCTAAAGGCATATCAAAGACTGGACACTTTGAAAGACCATAAGATGTTTTCTGGGTGGTTATATGTAATTGCCATACGTCTATGTGCAGATTGGTTACGTAAGAATCATTTACCCATACAATCCTTAGAGACCGTTGATACTAAAGAGGTGGATCAAGTGTCATACAATGAATATGTTGAAGAACAGCGTAAATTGGATGAAGATGAATCTCGTCGACTCTTGGTGAGAAAATTGCTGAATAAATTACCGGAAAGTGAACGAACTGTAATGACACTTCATTATCTTGGGGAAATGACATGTGAATCTATTAGCAAGTTTCTTGGTGTCTCTCAGAATACTATTAAAAGTAGGCTGAATCGTGCTCGGAACAGATTGAAAAAGGACGAAGATTTAATCATAGAAAACCTTAATAGTTTTAAATTACCATCACACATGGCTGATAACATTATGAAGAAGGTAAAAAATCAAATTCCATCGACTCCTCCGGTTGGAAGCAAACCCCTTATACCATTGGCGATTTCTTCTATATCTGTTGTATTGGTTCTACTGCTTATGGGAATTGGTTCACAACCGCAGCTACAATTTCAGCAACCTTACAATTTAACCGGTTCATCAAAAAATACTATAGAGATTGTTGATGCACAAATTGTATTGGATTTACCATCAAAACCAGTTGTTAAGAAGTTAATTGGAGGATCTGATATAACTGCTCAGAACAATGGTAAAAACCAGAAAACTGATGTTGTTGACGATATAACACAAGACAATCAAGATAAGGCAACACACTCCGATTCACAGTGGATTCAGACAAAAGGTCCGGAAGGTGGTAGAGTCTCAGACCTTTTCGTATCAACTCGTGGTGACATATATGCGGGAGCTCGAAACCATCTTTATAGACTTTCGGATGACGGTAATAGATGGATACATGTATATAAATTCAATGATCCATTTACTACTTCAAATGAGAATCCTATGAAGTGGTGGCCTGTAACAGAACGAAATGACATTCTATTTATAGCCACTAACAATGAAATATTGACTTCATTAGACAGAGGAGAAACTTGGAAAACACTTTGTTCCCATCCTAAGGGATTCCCTGTTGGCATTGAGATTACTGACAGTATTTCAGAAACAGCGGCTGAAGTAGTAATTTATCTTGCACTACCAGATAGGATCATCCGTACTGTTGATATGGGAAACACTTGGACACCCTTACGGGAAGGTTTAATTGATAAGAAAATCCGTTCTATGGCAACTGTTGAAAAAACTATATTCGCAGGAACAGACCAAGGACTCTATCGTCTAAATGATAAAAACTGGGAATTAATTACATTTGACAATACAGAAATGAAAAATAACACTTGGTCGATTCTCGACTTAACAGTTTCTGGAAATCGAATATACGTCGCAGTTGGTAATATAATCACACAAAAGTATGGTCAATACATTACTTTTTCCACATTAAGTGATTCCAGTTGTTTCTTTTACCGTTCGATTGACGGTGGTAATTCTTGGAATTTAATGCAACCAAGAGAAAACCTGATGAAGAATAGATATAATAACTCTAATCCCAATATTAAGATTGTTGCTGCAGGTAAAAAGGTAATTATAGTACAAGGAATGAATTATTATTCAGAAAACGAAGGTGAAGATTGGACTTATGATACTGGTAATCATGCACACTTTTACAATACAACTGATGCTGTCATGTTAAATACTGATACTTTTTTCAAATGTGGTATACATGGAATTCATCGTACAATGAACGGTGGTAAGTCATGGCAAAAATTCAATTTTGGATTGATTGGAACACATATCAACAATTTAGTAACAATAGACAATACAATTTATGCTTATGTAGATACAGGACTTTTTGCTTCAAATGATAAAGGTGAATCGTGGACATCTATTCTATCTGAAGCAAATGTAAAGAATATAATTAAAGGTTCTGATGGGAAGTTCTATCGGATAAATGCAGACAGAAGACTCATGCATTTTTCAAGTCAAGAAAAGAAATTTGTCTTAGTCCCAGCTATCCCAGAATTGGCTATTAACGAAAAGGACAATCGTTGGATCCCGATAAATGACAGATCGGATATTCTACGGAAATCTAAAAAAGGAAAATCATCTGGTCCTGACATTAATTATTCAGAAAAATATTGGATAGAAATTGCTCCTTCAAAATGGGGTATTGCGGTTAGTGATGCTGCTATCTATATAGAATATAATGACAGTCTTTACCGATGGAAACCTGGTACATCAAAATGGTATGATACCAAAATATTGGATGGAAAAAATTACTATGAACTTACAGATACTCATGGACTGGTATTTTTAACAAATAGTAAATTTGCTGTGATAGGTAATACTGTGTATGTCGGTAAAAGAAATGGTCATCTGATGCAGTCAGTTGATGAGGGTGAAACATGGAAAGATATAACTGACAATCTTCCATGGTCTGTCAATCAATTCAAAACAATTACTATTCTGGGAAATACTATCTATGTTTCAACTGATAAAGGTGTCGTCCTATCAGAAAATGGCATTGACTGGGATGTACTCATGGATACTGATGGTATACCTATTGTTGCAGATAAACTAAATGTGGACGGTACAAGATTATTTGGACTTGTAGGAAAGAAAGTGTATCTGATAGAAGAAAATTCAAGAATATGGAAGCAAGTTACACCTGAAATCCCTTATCAAGTTACCTGTCTTGATGTTGATGATAGTACAATTTATGTTGGAACACAAGGTGGTGGAGTATTTCGATTCACACTTGACGAATAAGACAATTTGTCCATATTATATTTACTATAGTATGGACATTTTCTGAAAAGTACTCATCCTATTTTCAATGTGTTTCCGGTTTTGCCACTTTTCTCGCACTAATCCAACTCTAAAAAAAGTAAAATCTGTTAGACCAAAGCATAGCCCCAGATGAAGTTAAAAAAATAAAATAGGCAATTTGGACCCAGAGCTGGTAGGTGCGGTTTCCTAACCACGGGGAATGCTAAATAGCATTCATACCGTTGATTCATAGGCGTCAATTTAAGGAGAAGTACGCTATAAATTTCAGGTCGGTAGGTTCGGTTTCCTAACCGAACCGGGTTTGTTCCAATTGCGTTCATAAAGTTTTTCGCGAAGGATCCAGTGCGATTAGGAAATCGCACTATTAGCGTCAATTTAGACTATGATTTATTGGTTTTGAGTCCCGTAGGGACGGAATGTCTATAGAAGTGGTTATCACCAATATCCCAAGCCCTAGCGGGGCGAAAGGTTTGTAGAAAACGTAATAAACACAAAACACTAAGCCCCAGCGGGGCGAAAGGTGTATCCTAAATTGATGCCTATGGTGCGATTAGGAAATCGCACCTACCGGCCTGGGAAAACCACTAAATTGACGCCTATAGTGCGGTTTCCTAACCGCACCGGATTCTACAAGAAACTGGAAATTACCCGAATAAATTCTTTAACTTCATGAGGGGTGAAAGGTGTATCACTTAAAACTATCCAAACTATAGTATATTTACTACGATACAAAAAGTTAGAGTTGTAATTATCCAAAGCGAGGCGAGAAACCTCGCTTTTCTTTTAATCAACAATCAAATTGATATATAATCTATAATTGAATATGGTAAATTATGGATTACATATCAATTTCTATTCTCTAAAAGAAAACTACAAAATCAAAATTCTTTCAAATTATGCAATAATTCGTCTCAAAATTGTGTCTTTAATTTAAAAGAGCTACTTATGTGATGGTGTGTAATGCAGAATAATGATACTGAATTAATTCAACGTACTTTAGAAGGTGACCAACAAGCGTTTACTATGCTTGTGGAAAAATACCAAAAACAGGTTCACGCTTTAGCGTGGCAGAAAATTGGTGATTATCATATTGCACAAGAAATTGCTCAGGACACTTTCCTTACTGCCTATAAAAAACTTAACTCACTTACACACCATAACCGATTTGAAGGATGGCTCTATGTCCTTACAAGCAATAAGTGTAAGAACTGGCACCGAAAGAAACGTGTAGTCTTAGAATCTTTAGAAGATACAGATCCTGTTGAATTAGATCAGGCATATTATTCCGATTATATGAATCGTCAACGCGAAGAGGATGTAGACCAAAAACGGCGCGATATCATTCAGAAACTTCTCAGTAAACTCCAGGAAAGTGAACGTACGGTAATGAACCTACACTATATAGGAGAGATGACTTGTGAAGATATAAGCAAGTTCTTAGGTGTATCTATTAACACAGTTCTGAGTCGGTTGCATCGTGCACGAAAACGATTAGAAAAGGAAGAAGCCATGATTAAAGAATATCTTAGTAGTTTTCAATTGCCAAGACAGATGTCAGAGAATATTATGAAGCAAATCTCTCAGCTTAACCCAGTTTCTTCATCGGGGAGTAAACCTTTAGTCCCATTAGGGTTATCGGCAGTGACTGCAATTTGTTTTCTATTATTATTGTTAGGAGTAGGTTCGCAGCACCTATTACAGTTCCAACAACCTTATAGTCTAAACGCTAATTCAGAATCAATGATTGAAATTGTTGACGCCAAAGTCTTAATGGATGTCAATACAAAACCTGTAATCAAACGTCAGACGGGAAAAACAGTAGTAAGTGAAAAGAATACTAATATAATACAAAATCCACCAACATCAATTTTTGGTGCAGGAAAAACTGATGAAGATCAGGCAGGGGAAATTAAAGGACAATGGAGTGGAATTATAGGTCCAGAAGGCGGCAGAGTAAATACGCTCTATAAGACAACCCGTGGTGATTTGTATGCGATTACTAAGAACGATCTATATAGACTCTCAGATGATAGGTCGACGTGGAAGCTGATTAATTCAAGGATTGATCCTTCACATCCTGATTTAACAAGTAGCAATCCATGGAATTCAAATTTGATCATAGAGCATAAGAATGCTCTATATACTGCAAATAGTACAGGAGTATTGTCTTCGATAGATAGAGGTGTGACATGGAATGTGGTGTGTGAACGTATAAAAGGGCAACTTATCGGTATGGTAATTACAGATGGATTCCCTGAAGACCAAAGTGATAAAACCATATATCTTGCTTACAAGAAAGGCGTTTATCGATATGAAAAGGCAGGTGATTCTTGGACACCACTTTTTGAAGGTGTAATGGAAAGACGTATTCTATCTATTGCTGCACTAAAAAACACAGTGTTCATAGGAACTGATAATGGATTATATCGTTTAAAGAAACGCATTTGGGAGCATTTGTCTATCAAAGAAAATCATCTGGAAGAGAACACACTGCCAATATTCAATTTGGTAGTTACAGAAAACAGACTATATGCTGCAAGAAGCAATGATCCAAGTGATCCATACCCAGGTAGTGGATTTGGAATTTCAATAGTTAATAAACCAAGATCAGGATTTATAAGAAGTAGAGGTAACACACCTGCCTGGTCTTGGTCTCTATTTAAATCAGTGGACAAAGGTAGCACATGGGAAGCTATAACACCAAACCCAAAAAATATTGAGAAAGATCAAACACGTAGTATACTATCCAATATATTTCCAATGGGTAAGAAAGATCGCAAGAAAACAAATGAATTACCTTTTACAGAATCTATAGATACAACTCTCAACTGTACTATTTCAGGTGAAAAACTACTTCTTATCGACGGATTAAAACAGTATTATTCAAACAATTCAGGTAAGACTTGGAAATTATTAGAGTATGAAATGGATATAAGAAACTGGACGCGTAAAGTAGTAATAACAGATAATAACTTCTACAGATGTGGACCGAATGGGATACACCGGTCTATTGACGAAGGGAATACATGGCATTTGTTCAATACTGGAGTTGTAAACAGAAACATTAGAGAATTAGTCGTAGTAAATGGTACACTCTATGCTAATACAAATACAGGTCTTGTCAATTCCAATGACAAAGGCGATACTTGGACATCGGTTCATGGCGATACTGGATACATTACCGGTATTGTTGAATCTAATGGGAAGTTGTTTGGAAGAGACGATAAAATAGGAACTCCACGCTTATATAAACTTACTCATACAGATAAAACTCTTCAACATCTGTCTAATTTACCTACTATTCCAACATTTGATCCACACAAAGGTAGAATGGATCAACCCCCTGAAATGAGAAGACAATTATTCTCAATTCCACACGGGAAAGGTAAATATTATGTCTCTATGCTCGGTAGTTTATTTTTGACAGATGCCACATATTATGCTGAATACAATCACAGGTTGTGGAGATGGAAAGACGGTGATTCAGAATGGTATGACACAAACCTATTGGACACAAAAGATTCTACCGAAGTTGCTTGGTCCACTAATAACTTTTTTGATAGAATTGGCTTTAAATTAGCAGTTTCAGATGATACAGTATACGTTGGAAAACTGGATGGACATCTCATGAAATCAACTGATGAAGGAACAAGTTGGGTTGATGTTACTAAGAACTTACCATTTGCAGTGGATTATATTATGTCAGTTATTTTTAATGGGAACTTTGTCTATGTTGCAACCAATAAGGGTGTTGTTGTATCAGGTAATGGAACTGAATGGCTTACATTGACCGATGAAGAAGAAACATCACTCATAATTGGGAGATTAGTAGTGGATAATAGTATTATCTACGGGGAATCAAACCAAATAATATATGAACTAAATCACAACACTGGTAAATGGAAGCAGATTACATCAGAAATTCCATATCCAGTGATGTGTTTTGATGTTGAAGGGGATACGATCTATGTTGGAACAGATGGACAGGGAGTGATTCGGTATACAATTGATAACCAATAATGATCAAGTAATTGAGCATTTATTAACTAATGTAATACACATAAATCCTACATCCCATCCTGTCATTTATTTTTTGATGAAAATGAATAGCATCTCCTATAATTATTGTGATATAATAGTTGTATAACTTAAACTATGTAATAGGAAATGTATAATCAGAAGAGACAATACAGTATCATCAATAATTAACACATCAGAATTGTTTTTCAGTAAAAACAATTCTATATAAAAGACACTATTATTATGTATTTAAAAAAATATCTCATTCCGATTACTCTATTGCTACTGTCAATAACTTACCCAACCCATAGTAATGAAGACTATGAATTCACCTTCGTTCGTTTAAAATATCATGGAAGTTATAGATACCGTAGTCTATGGCACATAGACTATCCAGCGGCTGAACGAAACCTACTCATACAACTCCGTAAACACACGGATATTAAGGTATCACCAATAGAAAAGGTAATTGAAGTAGGAGATCAGGAACTCTTTGATTATCCTTTTGCTTATATCGCAGAATTGAGTCGTCTGAACCTGTCAAAAAAAGAAGCGGCAAATATACGCGAGTATCTCTTACGGGGTGGTTTTATAATGATGGATGATTTTCATGGTACAGAGCAGTGGAGGAGATTCTACAGGCAGTATAAGAAGATCTTCCCAAACCGCGAACCCAAAGATATTCCTCTTACCCATCCGTTGTTTAACTGCTTTTTCAAAATTGACAAGTTAATGCAAATCCCTGCCCCTGCTGCCTATTTAAGTGGTAGAATGTATGAAAAGGATGGTCGTCATGTAAAATGCAAAGGTGTTTATGATGATAAGGGACGCCTTATGATGATGATCAATTTCAATACTGATTTAGGTGATGCATGGCAGAATGCAGCTGAACCCTATTATCCACATGAGTTGTCGAATATGGCATTCAAAATGGGTATAAATGCTATTGTTTATACACTAACACATTGAAAGATAAATGTTGAAATCCTGATCTATCATTTCCTACCATATATCTCTCTTTAAACCAATCAATGGATACCCACCAAAACACATGTGCCTTTTTTACACATGTGTCGTTATTTTAAGCAAATTTAGTGTCAAAATTGACATGTTTTGTAGTCTTAAAAGAATTAGCATTCTATATAAATATGTTCTTAGAAACAATGATATATCCATCAAAAACGAGACTAAAGAGCAAAACTTAGACTATTCTTAGGTTAAAGACTGGCATTAAGTAAATTTATTTCACCTTAGATGTGGATATGATTACCTATATTCTTATTTGGCACAATACTTGCTAATAACAATCGGGAAGTTACATACTGTTATTATAAACTCTCTTTGACGAGATCTAAAATTATCTATCCTTTTTCCAAGAAAGTTCTCATGTAAATTACGGTATAACCTATTTTGAAACTATCAACAAGGTACACAACAGAGCCAGCTATTATTTTTGAAGAAATTCAATAATCTATCAACTAAAATAGAAATATGCATTTTAATGCAACCTTTTTAGCTCTAAATTGTGTCTATATATATAAATAGTTCTCAATTTACTCATTAATCTATAAATCTCATTTAATCTATAAATCTCATGAATGAACTTCAGGTTTTTACTGAACACAAAATATATTTACATGTCTAAGAATTAACTTTAGATAATATATAATCAGAAAATTACAAGTATGGTAGGACAAATAAGGAGAGAAGAAATGAAAGAAATTACTATAGATAATTGGATTATTGGAGGGAGTATATTCCTTTTAGTATTTACAGTGGGTTGTTATTTCTGGTTTCAACATGAACTGGCACTTCTTGATTATGACGAGACCTACATTGAAACACCCAGTACACAGACATCCGAAATCGAACAGGAAGAATTACCAAAACTACAACCAACCCAAACAATACAACCTGATGAATCCGATAATAATAGTTCAAGTATATCAATTACTACCAAGAATGTCTCATGATTGAACTGTGATCAACAAAGCCACTTTCCTAAATTATTGATAGGTGGTATTTTCAATTAAACCAGATAAAGGTGCTGATAATCTGTAATCATATATCTGAAAATAAAGAAAGGTACGTAAACATACGTGCCTTTCTTTATGTAAATCATCTGCAAAATCTATAGTAATAATCAAGACCTGATTGAGTATACACCAGATATTCATCCTTTGTTTGATCTTTAGAACTTAAGTCTAATCCTTACAATAGAAGTCCTGTTTGACATTTTCCAAATATATCTGCTAATATAAGTAATACCACAGTAACAATGAAATCTCCATTAAATATCAAAGATACGTGTAGTATCACTCATCCTCTTGAAATAAGATGGATTGTTCCATGAAAATAAGAAAAGAAAATATATCACTTATTCTCTCTTTAGGAATCCACTTTATATTGATGTTAATTCTTTCTCCATTTCTTGTGCAACAGTTTAATACTACCAATGATGATCTATCACTAATTATTTACAGGACTGGTAATATTAAACGAATTAAACGGCGGATGATTCGAGAGCATAAACCTATAAACGCCATACAAAATACAGATAACAGTTCTACAGTAGTTGCAAGTGCTGCACCTAAGTATGCTCCTGACTTGCTTACCCCTAAAGCCCCTATTTCTGACGAATTCCTACCAGAATTCATAACAAATACGAATTTATCTCAAACAGACACATCACCACTATCTAATGTAAGTTTAGGAACAGACAGTAATTCAGCTGGAACGCTGGAAGGTCCCAAAATTCGGAGATATGGTCGATCTCACCGAGGACCTGGTCGTAGTGGAACTGCTTATAAAAAAGAAAGCAACATCAAAAAGGAATTATCAAACCTTTCTAATATTGACGATCTTGAATCAATTCAAATAGATAATGCCATGTTCGACACTGGATTGTTTGATACAGATGTAATGCCTGGGCACGGATTAATAGGTCAACTATATGTTCCCAATTATCCGTTATATCAGATGCCAAATTTCGAAGAACTTACACCTATTTATACCTTTGCAACAGCAAAAATTGATGTTTCTCCAAGAGATTTTACTACTGGATTTCCTACACCGAAAAAACAGAAGATCGTTGAGAATTTCGCAATCCTTTTTAAAGCTAAATTAGCTTTACATACACCAGGAGTTTATACATTTGAATTATACTCTGATGATGGAGCTAAGTTATTTATTGATGGAAGATTAGTTGTTGATAATGATGGTATACATGATCCACGGAACCGTCGTTTTAGTATTAAGCTCGCAGCGGGTTTTCATCCCATTGAAATACACTATTTCCAAGGACCACGATATCAGATTGCACTTCAATGGTACTATACACCACCTGATCGTCCAAGACAAATTGTTCCTCCTGAAGCAATATTTCATCCTGAAAAAACCGAAACTCCTCATACAATTAGACTACTCCGAAACCGATTGAATTAAAACTGACAAGTTGGATTTAATATAACCTATGTTATAATACCATTTCTAATTGAAAATGTCTCTTTTTTGTACCACAAACTTTCAGTTTGTGACCTAAAATGACTACCATAATAACTGACTAATGAGACAATAATTTATAGAAATAGTATAAGTTTAAGATGCGTAAATTATCACAGATAACTCTCATAATCTCTCTCTTCTTACTGATTATAAATAATTCTTTTGCGAATCGGAAGTATGATTTTACATTCGTCCGTTTACAATATAGAGGTAAACTCACTCAACTGAGTAATTGGGAAGTGGATTTTCCAGCGTCAGATCGTAATTTTATCTATCAATTGAGCAAACAAACTAACTTGAATGTTGCCCCGGATGGTATTAAGATTCCTGTTTGGTCTGATAAACTGTTTGAATATCCGTTCGCATATATGTTAGAAGTTGGGAGTATGCGACTTAGTAGGTCTGATGCATCAAACCTACGCGAATATCTCTTACGTGGGGGATTTATCTTTATTGATGACTTCCATGGTGGAATGGAATGGAAATGGTTCTATACTGAATTCAAAAAGATTTTTCCTGAACGCGAACCCGTGGATATACCTGTAACACATCCGATTTTTCGATGCTTCTTTAATATTGAGGAACTGATACAGATTCCGGGACTACGTGCTCTGTTTAGTGGTAGAACTTATGAACGGACAGATGGTCATCCAGCCCGATACTTAGGAGTGTACGATGATAAGGATAGATTAATGATGTTAATCTGTTTTAATTCTGACCTTGGGGATGCATGGGAACATGCAGCTGAGGACTATTATCCAATGAAATATTCTAATATTGCATTAAAAATAGGTATCAATGCTGTCATCTATTCACTTACACATTGAAACTATAATTTACTAAAGTATTCATCTTTTCTTTTTTGAACTTCTACATATTTCAACTACTAATTGTTCAAGCAATATTTCTCCATTAAACGGTGTTGTTTTTAGTTGAATTTCTACCTCTAACACTTTATCCAGAGCATCTATCAATTCATGAGTAGTGAAGGAATTGATAGATTGAAATATCTTATAAATGATATAGGGACTTCGTTTTAATATATTGGATGATTGTGAGGTAGGTAGAAGATCTCCGAACTCTTCTACAAGTGGTTGAAAAATTTTTGAAGTAAAATCTGGATATCGCATTTGCCGTCCAATCGGTTTCATTCCCTTTTTTAAGATTATTAACTTTGCTTGGACGCAAAACCGTATGTGATTCGCTATTGCTGCAGTAATAGGTATAGGGTCCATACCACTTGAAATCACTTCTCGGAGACTTTTTATTGCTTGTTTTGTAGATCTTCTGCTTATAGCATCTGTGATATCAAATATTCCATCATAGTGGGTCTGTGAAACTACATTTCGTATATCAAGTTCATCTATTTGATCCTTATCTCCAACGAAATCAATGATCTTGTTAATTGCTTCGGAGACCAATTGCATATCACCACCCGTACGTTTACGAAGTTGGTCAAATGCTCTTGGGGTAATTTTCTTATCAAATGAAGCCAATTTCTCTACAACCTTTTTGTAGAGCGGATCTTTGTTAAATGAGTTGCCTTTCTCAATTACATCAAAAGAGACATATCTCCCTACCGCCTCAATTGCGTTAGCAAAACGATTCTTATTACTTACTTCACCCTTTACCACAAATATTAGGATACTTGATTTGGGTAGTTCCCCTTCAAGCCATTCCATCATTAGGTCAGTATTATTGTCTTCACTGTCATTGTCCGTATGTGTTTCAATTTGTGAGGATAGGTTAGGCAATCGCTCAAAAAATGTACGCACATCCTCTGACAAAACACCCCCCAGTTTCTGAGTAATTTCTTCTATAGCACTACTATATGCTGGGTGATTATCCGCTATCTGTTGGGATGTGATACCAAGTAATTTTGCTATATCCAGCACGCATCGTTGAATATTATCTGTTTCATGCTGCATAGCATTGCGAATCAGTGTTAGAGGGGAAGAGGACCTGTTCTGTGATTTAAAAGCAGGAAAATTCTCAACAACTACTACACGCCAATCTGACATTAGTGGATACAAATCTACATGACTCAATATTTCTCTAACAGAGACAATATTTCCATCTAAGATAGATAAATTGAAATCGCGTGATTCGGAGGGGAGTAGTTTATCCAACATCTGTTTGAGTGTTCCTTCAATAAGGAATGTC
This sequence comes from Candidatus Poribacteria bacterium, assembly GCA_965205025.1. GTDB lineage: Bacteria > Poribacteria > WGA-4E > WGA-4E > WGA-3G > MSPOR6. The sequence goes on along the minus strand of CBDBFU010000022.1, from coordinate 14,391 downwards.
TCATTACCACACAGTAGATAAACAGGTGCAATTTTATTCTCTTCAATCTCACGCAGTATATTAACTGGTTTAGTTTCAGGTTTTTGTTTCATAAGGACAAACTGTCGTCGTTAGGTATGGCTCAGGTTCCGGTATCTTGAGGTAAATCACTCTGACTACCAGATGTAGAAAAACTTGATAACCGTTTCTTCGTTTCAAGTGTTCCGCATTTAGGACATGCTACAACTTTCTTCTCACTATTGGTTCGTTGTAAAACTTCAAAATTATTTTCACAAGAGGTACAACGATATTCAAAAATTGGCACTTTCTCCTCCTTAAAAATTAATCCTCTATAATATTGCTTGTTTATTCTAAAACTCATACCATTCTGATAATTAAAGTCTCTTTAATGTAGCATAAACTTCCAGTTTGTGCGGTATTTCAAGACATGCATTACAACTACTCATTGAATAAACAATTATAGAAATGGTATTAGATAAGTGTCTGTTAATCTTCTCTATTAGGTTATTGTAACAACTTGTGCTAAATGACTATTTGTAATACACTATTTCACAATAACAGGATATTGTCAATATATTCTGTTGTTGTTTGTGACATTCTTGAGTCCCGTAGGGACGGAATGTCTATAGAAAATCTATGAAAAACCTAACTGAGTCCCGTAGGGACGGAATGTCTATAATATAAAATTGTTCGTGAAAACAAAAAGAACAAAAGATTAACTGGCACAAGTCATTATTGTAATACCTAGTGAACTATGAAATGATATTAAATGGGACGAATTATCAATTTAACTTTCGTTCCTTTCGGTGGTATTAGATCCGTATTGACACGATAGGTACGATCATCAGTCCCTCCTGGTAAAGGATTATTGATAAGAGAATCCGGATCACGATATACAGCTATTAGGTTATGGTAGAGTTGTGATGTGAGTTGATTATTTTTAATACGACTACCTGTGAAAACCCAATGTGTTTTCTCCATCGGGTGTCCTGCAAATGTGTTCCATACCAATTCTCGGGCAGTATGAGTAAGCACCTTATTTTCATGTTCCCATTCAACCCATATTTGTACTTGAGATCCTTTAGGATCGTGGGGATCTCCTTGAACATTTAGATTATGTCCGGGTTCAAGGTCTAACAGGCCTAAAGCGATAAATAAATAAATTGGTTCAGCATCAAGGATGAGGATGCTTTCATGAGTATTACCAAGTAGACCGCAACCAAAGAATTCAATAATTGTGTCACCACTTGTAATGTTAATTTCACCTGGTAATGTAATTTCCTTGTTCTTTGTATCAAAAACAATCGTTCCCATTTGAAATACACCATCACCGATTTTTTTGGGTTCAACAAGTTGCAAGTCCGTAGCAGAAGTAGATTTTGGAAAAACTTCAACTGGTGCGGAGGCAGTATTGTCGGAGATATCTAAATCTTCCAAGTCTACAGCTATACTAATTAGATTCTCACCTTCTTTCTTGGGTGCCCAATCAACTGTTACGACCGTTTCATCAAGAGTCGATGTCCATAGTACTTCTGTGGATTTGACTTCAATTCCATCAACAAAAAACTTAACATTAAAAGTTTCTTCAAGTGATGTGCCACTATTTCTGAGTGTAGCACTGAGTTTTACAGCTTCTCCTACCCTTGGGGACGGAGGTGAAAACCGGAGACTATTGGGTACAACACCGATATTTGCTTCTGTAGGTCCTACCAATGCACGACTTAATGTCATTACAGCGAAACAAGTAGCTAAAAAATCACTTTCAGATCCATGCCATCTACCGTCTGACTGTTGTTCAGATACCATCATTGCAGAGATTTCATTGTACCAATCATAACCAGCTATTGTCTTTAACTTAGGCGGGATTTCGCTAAAACGTTGTAGGGAGAGTAAATAATAATAAAGCCAAGAATTAGATCCAGGATTACGGGTCAGAGTCCAATGTTTTCTAATCCATTCTATACCTTTCTGGATTTTTGTGTCTTCTACAGATACACCACATGCCCGGAGAGCCCATAATCCGGTAGCAGTCATACTGCCGTAAACCCCAATTGCCCAAGGTGAACCATCGTCCACCAAATTGTAAAGCCAACCTCCGGTGTCGGTCTGATTTCCTCTAATCCATCTTTCTGCACGTACCCATGTCTGGGGCGGTATGTTAAGGTTCCACTGTTTGGCAGCGTATAGGGCATAAATCACCATATTCATGTGCGCACCATCAGCTGTATAGCCGTATCCCCAGCCACCATCATCCCTTGGATCAGCAAACTCACTTCCTTCAACAGGAAGTTGTTTTTCCACTAACTGATTTACCGCAAATTGTGCACGTTCTCTATATTCAGGATTCTGCGTTGCAACCAATACTGGAATCAGGACTGCATACTGATATACTGCCAACTCATTCCAATTTTCTGCAAGAAGAAAATCAAGCCCTTGCTGTATAGATTTATCTGACGTTGTCTTACCTGCTGCGAATAATGTCTGTAGTGCTAATGAAGTTTCCTGGATACGGTCTTCACCGAAATTCCATTCAGGACCTGGTGTAAAATTCTCCGGTAACCCTTTCAGACTTGCCCCGCAATTATAACAAGCTAATATTATCTGATTCTCAGCACCGCACTGCAGACAGGTACGACTGTTCTTACCTTGACGTGATTCAATCCAAGCCACACCTTTATCAATAGAAGTCTGAATTTGTTCGGGTGTTACATTCGGAAATGTCTTCGTAGATGCACTAATAGTAGTATATGCTGTGTTATTAAGTATGCTTTTTTCTTCAATATGTTTTTCACCCGATGGATTAACGACTGCGTAGATCTTGGTTTCACCAACAGGTGGCTGCCATTTAGCAGCAATACTTTTTGCTTTACCAACTTTCAATTCTAAAATGACATCTTTACATACAATCTGGAGAGGATTTGTATCTGGGTGTCCTTCATATAGATCAACGACTAAGTCCTCGTTCATAGTTGGGATTGCTGTTCCAACATTCTTTACTTCCACCCAAATTATTATTTCTTCACCTTCTACGGGATTAGGGTTAGAAAAAGTAATACTTTTTGGTGTTATCTCAAAATCTGGGAGTTGCGCGGAAACAGATACAATGTAAACTGAAAAAAACAGAAGTACACTTGTCATTCCAGCAAGTTTTTTCATAACACATCTCCCAACTACATTAGTTAAACAGCAATTTACACCCGAATTCAATTGGTATATCTACTTACCTGAATAACGTCAGTTTGATAATAAAAGTAGCACAAACTTTCCAGTTTGTGCACTCTGGGTGTTAACTAAAAGTTCGGGTTACAATGTGTCTTATCAAACTCACGTTGAATACAATCTAAACTAAGATTATAAATACTAAGTTAATTTCCTTCCCAAAACCCTATTGACACAGTTGAGGGTTGTGGAATCGCATTCTTGAATAGCACTTGACCTTTAGATGTCCATTTACTAACCTGTCCAGTAAAAGTTTCACCAAGCATATCTGCAATCCAGATACCACCATCCGCAGGTGAATAGGTAACAGCAACAATAGCCATGCCAACTTCAAACTCAGTTATTTTGTTACCAGTTGCAGATAGGTTCATCAAAGTAGAATTATTTGAAGCAACCCATACGGTTCCATCTTTGGGATTTACACTTGGAGAAACAGGACTTTTAATGTCATCTATCTTAACTAATTGTTCCCCATTAGGTGAATAACGAACAAGAGTATCGTCCTGCGTGTCAGCTATCCAGACATTTCCTTGATAGTCTACAGATAAACCCCCTTTGGGTTCTTTCAGTTCGGGTGCTGTTGCAAGCAAAGATCCATTTTCGTCATACCGAGCAATCGGTCCTTTCCCATCAGTTATCCAGACACTTCCATCTTTCGGATTTACCACAACATTAAAACGACCTGAGTCCAGATTCGCCGGTCCATCAGGAGGAATTACTTGTGCCAGAACTTGCTTCCCATCTGCAGAAATTTTTCTCACGCCATCAAGTCCAGCAACCCATACCGTCCCATCCACTGGATTAATCGAGATTCCTGTCGGAGATTTAATGGTTGGTGTTGGATCAAATGTGCCAGCAGCAGGATCATATCTGAATACACCCCCCGCAGAAATAGCAATCCAAACAATACCATTAACTGGGTTTACCGCAACAGTACTTGCATTTGTTAAATCTTGTATTACATTTGGATCTGCATTACCATTGGCATGTAATTTATAGACTATATCACCACTACTAACAACCCAACATTCACCATTATATTGACCGTAACTTGTCACTACACACATCAGGAACAGCACTGTCATCAAAACCGCTTTTTTCATCACTTCTGTTTCCTCGTTTCACTATTTCTATAGGTTTAATCAAGAGCTAAAAAATAAATTTCTTAGATTAGATTTTACCATTTTTGAAGGTGGTTTTCAAGTGATTTAAGTTTTTGGTTCCGCATACTTTGAGTTATAATCTTTCTATTTTCAAAGTTTCATGATGCAATTCCAGTGCCAAACAATTCTGTTTTGCATATACTACTTTAGCATATACTACTTTATCAAGAGTTTATATTTTTATTCATTGAAATTGTATGTAAAATGGACATTCTTGTACTTAATTTGGACATCTATATTAGATTCTGGTCATGGACATTTCCAAGGTAGATGCGGTTTCTAACTGCAACATAAACGTCAATTTGGGATTAGCCTCTTGGTAGGAGTGGATTCCATCAAGGAGGATTCATTTCAGCACGGTCTCTTTCCGCGGAAGGTGTGGTTCCAGACAAATTCAATACGCGGATTTGTTGTTTATACTCCACACCAATATCAAATATTACCATACAAGACTCACGTTAATAATTGGCAACTTGAGTTATTATAGGGCCTCTTGACAGGAGTAAGCAGTTCATAGAATCTATAATACATAAGAAAAACTAAAACATGATGATATGTAATTCAACTTGAAATAAAGAAACTAAGTATAGTATACTATTGAAAGTCAGTTACTTAGATTGATATGTATTTACCATTTATTTCTTCTTAGGTGTAATAGGTATGGGTAATCTCTTCAATAGAAAAAAGAGTGTCTTAATACCAATAATTTGGTTGTTTATCTACTTTGCAGTGGTTCCTATGCAATTGGCGAGTTATGTCCTTTGTGTAGGTGATGATGGACACGTTAGTTTTGAATATTCAGTTAATGGATCCTGCACAGATATAGCACCCCATGATTCTGTTCATAGAACTCTATCAGGATCCATAGGTAATGAGATTGAGGAAGAACATTGTGGTGAATGTGTTGATCTTCCTATTTTCACATCCCTAATTACTCAACCAGTCATGACCTCTTCCTATTCAAACCTATCTTCACAATACACAGTTAATACAATTGATTCAACTATTACTGAAAGAATCCTTCCATTAATTCCCGCAAAACCTCTCTCCTCTATTCCTCCCTTAATTGATGCCACGCTTATTTCATTAAAAACTGTTACACTCCTCATTTGATTTCCTATGTGCAAGTAATGCACAGATTTCTCCTTTCATTTTAATAATTTTCTTTTTCCATACTTTCATATAGGTTTCGTAATTTCTGTAATTCCTACTGTTATTACGATTTATGTGGAATCAAATCTATGAGTTCACATCAACAACCTACTATTAATTTAGATGTTAAAAACAGTGTCTTTTCTGTTGACATCTTACTTGTGAGGAGCATTGTACTTATGACAAACAGATTATACATTACCATTACTGCTATAGGAATATACATTTTTTCACTGATTAATATTCTTACTTCTGGTGCAGCAGAAATGAATGATGAAATCAGTTTAGAGATGGCGATCAAGACGGCAATACAACAAAATTACAGACTTAGAACTATTCATGAGAAGGTTAATATTGCACAAGAGGGACTCAAGGGTATTCCTTTACTTAGCAATCCCGAAGTGGAATCTGAGTTCATAGGTGGTATTCAGGGTGAACAGAATGTTGAAATAATTAAATCTTTTGAACTGGGTGGTCAACGTCGTCATAGAAAACAAATTGCAAAGATAAACCTTGAAAAAGCAGAGCATGAACTTGCACGGGAAAGCCAAACTCTTACAAAATCTGTGAAATTGTCATTCTACCAACTACTTCTGATACAAGAGAAGCTAAAGTTAGTACAAGAAATGATTAAACACAATCAGCAGATTTATGATATAGCTCAGTTTCGACATGTAGCTGGAGATATATCAGTTACTCAAGTCGGTTTAGCAAACTTACAGTTACAGTCTGCCCGGAGAGAATTGGCTACATTGAAAAATGAACAACAATTAGCACAGCTTGAACTGAATGGTCTAATGGGAACTTCGTTGATCAGAAAACCGGTAGTAACAGGTGAACTGCCATTAAAAACTCCAGCTGATTTTAAACTGGACTCACTAACATCTCAAGCACTTACACATCGGACTGATTTGAAATCTCTGAAATTACAAAAACAACTAACTGAAAACACACGTAAACTTGCTAAAGCTGCAAATATCCCCGACTTAAGTATCGGCGGAATAGTTGAACGTAACCCGGATGAGACAGGATTAGGGTTAAAAGTAACCATACCCTTACCAATTTTTGACAGGAATCGTGCTGAGATTAACGTTTCAAATGCTCAAATCAAGGCGGATGATGCCCAAATATCAGATTTAGAAAATAAGATTACCCGTGAGGTGATAGCAGCATTACTTTCTGTAGATGCTGCTAAAAGAAACTTGAAGTTTTATGAGAGTGATCTATTGAAATTCCTGAATGAAAGCCTGAATCTAACACGATCGGCATACGAATTAGGAGAGACTGGACTTTTGGAATTGATCCTTATACAGAATGAATATATAAAATCACAAATGGACTATCTGGATACGCTTTATATATATCAGAAGGCATATATAGACCTTGAGATGGCGATTGGAACACCTTTAGAGTCAATAAAGTGATTAATAACCTAATTGGAGTGACTACCTCATAAGGAGGGATACGATGAAAAATAATTTGTCAACAAGAATGATCATTCTGCCAATTTTTATAATAATGATTTTAGGAATGTGTTTTACAAATCCGTTTTATAAATTAACTTGGGCACAAGATGAAAGTGATAAAAACCAAGTTGATGATGGAAATACTCCGATTGCTAAAAAAAATACGGTGACTCTCACTGACAAAGCAAAAGCTAACATTGGGTTGAAGACAGCAGAAGCAGATATACGTACAATAGAAAAGGTGATTCAAATTTCAGGGAATATCATACCACATCCAGCTCAACATGCGATTGTTACACCAAGGATTGGTGGCATAGTAAAAAAGGTAAATTTCAATCTCGGTGACTCTGTAAAGAAGGGTGATGTCTTGATTCAATTGGAAAGTCTTGAATTACAGTTAGCAGAGATTAACCTAATTGAAGCTGTACACCAACACAAATCCTTGAATGCACAATTAGCTCATCAGAAAGACGTATTAGCTAAACAGATTAAGATGGAATTACAAACTCGACAGATTGATTATTTGGAATCAATTACAAAAGAGAATCAACTGATGAAAGCCTTTACAAGACATAAAGCAATCACAATTGCAAAAACTATATCTGCCTTAGAGCAGATGCGAATTGATTATGTAAAGGCTGATGTTGAAATGAATTTACTTGCAAACACTCTTGAGAGAATCGAATCTCTCGCAGCGAAAAGGATCCCTGCTCATAAAGAACTGATTGCAAAAAAGGCTGAATTCTCAAAAGCCAAGAAAGTCGTATCAGGAATAAAGAGACAATTTCAACTTCTTGATGTATCTAATCAGACTCTGGATAGAATACTACAAGATGATGGCTCAACCCCTATTCTTACCCTACTGAATTTTGATAATAGTTCTATAAATACTAATAAAACATCAGATGCAATAGATCCTATAGAACATGTCCTGCAGTATATTACGTTAACAGAGGAAGCATCTGAGTTTGTAGATGCTGAATCTGCCTATAAACTCGCATCAATTAAGGCTGAAGCCAGCAAACAAAGAGCAATTGCTACCGGACTAACAATTGATCAATTGGATTCTCTAATGAATACAGGTTCAACTATATTATTCATGGATTTAACGAATGATGAACTTATAAATAAGTATGAGCCTTACATGACAAGTTCCGAAACATTAGAAGCATTGCATGTAACAGAAGAGAGATATCGAAATACTGAGATAATCTTAACTAAAGTACGGCAGCAACTGGGGGTATTTGGTTTATCAGAAAATGAAATAGATCAGATTGCAAAAGCAGGACAAACACATTCATTGTTTTCCGTAACTGCCCCAATGTCTGGAAAAATCATACAACAGGATGTTTCTCTTGGTAAAACTGTTGAAAAGAGTGATTCACTATACACGATTTTAGACACTTCTACTGTTTTAGTTGAAGGTGAAGCTTATGAAACAAGTCTTGCACTGCTCAACGAGAAATGGCAGAGCGCTGGAAATGTTCGAATTCGTGTTCCTGCGTATCTTGACACGGTATTTACTGGGAAGATCTCACAAATCTCTGCGATAGTCGATCCACAGAAAAGAACCGTTCATTTCTGGACTAAGGTCGATAACCCAAAGCACCTATTGAAACCTGGTATGTTTGCTCATAAGACACTTGTAATAGATGAAATTGAAGATGTATTAAGTGTACCATTAGCCGCAGTGCTTACAGAAGGAACAACAAGCTTTGTATTTGTAGAATCTGGGGATTCTTATCTTAGACATGAAGTTGAACTTGGTATTAAGGATGATAGGTTTGTTGAGATAAGAGATGGTCTGTATGCAGGTGAATTTGTTGTCATACAAGGAACTCACCAACTGCAGAGAGCATCAACCGGGGCTTCTGATGTAGTTGATCCTCATGCAGGACATTCACATTAATATTATCCTATGCATATTTAGAATTGGATATATTAACCACTATTCAATTTAACTCATTGGTTAAAGCCTTGTAGGAGAAATTAAATGTGGTCAAAAATCACTGAAGTTTCACTAAGGAATCGACTTCCTGTCATCATTGGGATTATTGCTGCTGGCATAATCGGCTTTAGGATGTTTCAGGATGCTCCAATAGATGTTTATCCTGACATCAACCCACCTCGAATTACTGTTCTGACAGAAGTACATGGTTGGTCTCCTGAAGAAATGGAGACACTTGTTACCTTACCAATTGAAAGTTCGGTTAATGGTGCTCCTGATGTTACCCGTGTTCGTTCATCATCAGCTATCGGTTTGTCCCTTGTTTTTGTAGAATTTGAATGGGGGATGGACATTTTTCTGGCGCGTCAGATGGTTTCTGAACGACTCCAACTTGTTGGACCAAATTTACCTGAAGGGGTGGATACCCCAATCATTTTACCTACATCATCACTGTTAGGTGAAATCATGGAGTATGCGTTGGTCGATGAATCAGATGAAAAAATGGACCCAATGGAGATGCGTGAGATTGCAGATTGGGTGATCCGCTTCCGTTTGCAATCTCAAGGAGGTATCGCCAACGTTATCAATATTGGTGGATATGTAAAGAAATTTCAAGTCTTTGTTAATCCGGAAAGATTGGTCAGTTACGGTATATCTCTTGAAGATGTTGTACATGCACTAACTAAGAGTAACGAGAATGCAGCTGGTGGGTTTCTAATTAGGACTACACAAGAGTTAATGATTCGAGGGTTAGGTAGGATTTCCTCCGTTGCAGATATTGAAAATGTCGTAATTGATGTTAGAGAACATAATACCCCCGTATTGGTAAAGGATATTGCAAAAGTCAAGATTGGCTCTTTACCAGAAATACGTCGTGGTGCGGGGAGTCGTAATGGAGAAGAAACTGTTTTAGGGAAGGTTATAAAACAACCTGGTGAAAATACACTTACTTTGAGTGATAAAGTTAAAACGGAATTAAACAATCTGGAAAAAACCCTACCCGAAGGAGTAAATATAGAAATTGAATATGCTCAAGCAAACCTGATTAGACGGGCTGTGGATACTGTTAAAGATGCATTACAGGAAGGGGCAATCCTAGTTATCATTGTTCTCGTCATATTTCTATTTAACATTCGTACTGCCCTTATCACATTAACTGCTATTCCCTTATCTCTGATAATTGCTCTTGTTATTTTACTCTCACAAGGTGGTACACTCAATATTATGACTCTTGCTGGATTAGCAATCGCTGTAGGAATGGTTGTTGATGATGCAATTGTATATGTAGAGAATATTTTTCGACGATTACAAGAATATTTCCACTTGCGAGAGATGGGGGACGGGACAGGCGAAACACCTACACAGGTTGTAACACGTGCAAGTGATGAAATGCGGGTGTCTATTGTTTTTGCAACACTGATAATCATACTTGTGTTTTTACCACTATTTAGTCTTAGTGGTTTAGAAGGTAGGATGTTCCGGCCACTTGGTTGGGCAGTTGTAATCTCAATGGCAGCATCCTTACTTGTTGCTTTAACTGTTGTTCCAGTCTTAAGTGAACTTCTACTTGGCCGGGTTAGAGATATTCCATTACATGAACCTGTGGCAACAGAACGCCGCGGTTTTAGACGATTTACAGATATATTCCGGAACCTTATTGTTTGGTGGAGATTATTTATTGTCAGATTAGCACCAGATTCAGATGTTGAGTCTGCTTTAACATTGCAACCTGTTGTCATGTGGATCAAACGTGGTTATCAACCAATCCTCTCTTTAGCAATGCGGATTCGTTGGGTGGTTGTAGCGATTGCACTATTATTGGTTGTAGCGACTTTCGCTGCTATTCCCAGGTTAGGTCGTGAGTTTTTACCCGTGATGGATGAGGCAACCTTCACGATTAGTGTTTTTTCTCCTCCCGGTACATCTTTAGGAGAATCTACCCGAATTGGACGCGAGATGGAAAGAGGATTGTTGGATATTGATGAGGTTACAAGTGTTAGTAGCAGAACAGGTAGAGCTGAAGCAGATGAACATGCACACGATGTAAACACACATGAAATCGTCGTGAATTTTATTCCGCCAGATGAACGCGAAAAAACACGTGAGGAGCTACTTACCGAAGTGCGAGATCTGCTTTCCTCAGAAAACTTTCCAGGTGTTCAGGTATCAGTTGGGCAACCTATTCAGCATCGTCTTGACCATCTACTATCAGGCGTTAGTGCACAAGTGGCATTAAAGTTATTTGGGCCTGACCTGGATATACTAAGACAAAAAGCTGAAGAAATAAAAGCTGCTATGTCACATGTAGATGGTGTCGCAGATTTACAGGTGGAACAACAGGTCCAAGTTGAACAACTTCAAATAAAGGTCAAACGATATGAAGCAGCTCGGTATGGGTTAAGTGTCCAAGATATTACACATTTCGCTGAGGGAGCATTTAAAGGTGAAACTGTAAGTCAAGTTATTCAAGGACAAAGACAGTATAATCTTGTTGTCCGGATAGATCCTACATTCGTAAATACAATAGAATCATTCGGCAATCTAAAAATACATACTCCATCTGGTGCATTTATCCCATTGAAACAGGTCGCAGATATTAACTTCGGTTATGGACCAAATACAATTAATCGAGAGAATGTCTCTCGACGTATAGTAATTCAGTGTAATGTCCAAAATAGGGACCTGGGTAATTTCATAGCTGAAATCAAAACGGAGATTAACTCTCATGTTGACATTCCAAAAGAGTATTTCCTTACCTATGGTGGTCAATTTGAAAGTCAACAGAGGGCACAAAGCCGAATCCTAATTCAGACAGGATTTGTCTTTATTGGTATCTCTATATTGTTATATCTTGCAATGGGCTCAATTCGACTCTCCTTGTTAGTGATGTTAAACCTACCATTAGCGTTGATAGGGGGCGTAGTGAGTGTGTTCCTTACTGGCGGTGTATTAAGTATTCCATCAATGGTAGGTTTTATACTGTTATTCGGTATTGCAGTACGGAACGGGATTATTTTGGTTACACACATCAATACACTACGTTCAGAAGGAATGTCTCTCTATGATGCGGTGATGAAAGGTGCATCAGAAAGAATCAGTCCAGTATTAATGACAGCCTTAACCACAGGACTTGGAATGCTGCCTCTTGCTCTTGCCCACGGTTCTGGTGCGGAACTTCAAAAACCACTTGCTATAGTTATCAGTGGTGGAATGATTACTGCTACATTTTTGACACTATTAGTTTTACCAGTATTATATTATCTTGTAGAAAAACGAAACACTGAAGCATAAGTAGTTTGTCAACCCAATCTTGATTTTTTGCGTTAATAAATGATAAGATGTTATAAAAATAATTCAACTAAACCGAAGTGTCTATTCAATCCAACCAATTCATTTTGCATCTATTCTATTATTTAGGATATAATAGAGACAATTATAGATATACATCCAAGTGAGGTAAAAAATGAGAAATATAAGTAATAAAATAATCATTTTCCTAGTAATGCTTGTTTTCCTGATATGTGGCATGAGTACGGTGGGTGTTGCACAAGTTCAAACTTTAAGAATAGAAATTACAGATGTTATTAGTCTCGCTGATGAAATAAAAATACGACATCTACTATCACCATGGGTAGATTCTAAAGACATTAGTTTTAGCACTCCTATAGATAAGAATGGTAGAAAGAGATTGTTTACGACAGTTGTTGAACTAAAACCGCGTCAAGGTATATCAAAGTATAGTGAAACCCATACGTTTGATATCTATGATATTATGCGTCAGTTGCAAGACTCACGGTATAGGGGGCGTCACGGTGTAGGACAAGTTCGATTATTAAGAACTAATGCGACTGTTCGAGGGAACATGTTCACTCATCATGGGTTTACCCGAAGCGGCATTCGAAATATCCCCGCTTGGGCGCGTTGGAGACCTCATACTTCTGAGATACATCATGCATTACATATCGGTGATGGACAGGACATGGTATTTAAACCAACACCTGAATTCGATCAATTACGACTTGATGCTGGTAACAACAACAAAGAGGTAGAAATTGAAGGTAAGATTGTTGGGTTTGATGGAGTATATCCGATAATGAGTATTAAAAAATATAATTTTGGATATCGTGTCAATCAAAGGAATACACCAACTGAAGGTGTAAAACCTGAACAACAACAGAAATCCAGTTTGGTTGATTTTAGTAGGATGTCTAACCCTTTGCATCCTGAAGGTGTAAAACCTGAAGAGCAACAGAAACCCAGATACGATTATATTGAGAATCGTTAATCTAACCGGCGGTAAATGTAATAGGAATTTAGTTATATATTCCTTAAATTCTGCATACATAACTACGGCAGGTGCGGTATGATGAGGATTAAATCTATAGTTCGGTAATCCTAATTTTCCCAAACCCGGTAGGCGGGGAATGCTATATAGCATTCATACCCGGTGAATGCCTAATGAGGATTAAGTAAATATTTCGGTAATCCAGTCCATAAACTTATCGTAGGGGCGGGGTTAACCCGCCCGTATATTACCGATTTAATAAATTAATCTTCATATGGCATTCATTCCCGGTGTATGACTAAATGTCATTCATACCGTTGATTCGCGGGGCGAAAGGTGTATCCTAAATTGACTCCTATAGTGCGGTTTCCTAACCACGGGGAATGCTAAATAGCATTCATACCGTTGATTCCTTGATTCCTTGATTCATCATTCAAGAAAATTCTCACAGACAAAACTCTTATCCGCATAATACACGATTCAGATAAAACACCTCTTTGTACAACAAACTTAATGAGGATTAAGTTTTAAATTCGGTAATTCTCATTTTCCCAAACTTGGTAGGTTCGGTTTCCCGGGGAATGCCTTATGGCATTCATACCGTTGATTCACCGAACCGTATTTCTAACACATTACCGAATTATTATTTTAATCTTCATATAGTTTGTGGTATTACTCCTTACATTCTAAAATCACTCATATCCGCGCAATCCGCGAAATCCGCGTAATCCGCGATTCAGGCATATTAACTGTTAACTGAAATTATTGAAGAAAACCAAACCATAATACAACTAAAGTTATAAATAACATCAGTTTGATAAAAAAAATGTCAGTTCGATAGACAGAATTTTGTCCTGAAGATAGTCTTTGTAGCACAAACTTTCCAGTTTGTGCACTCTGATGTTAACTAAAGGTTCGGGTTACAATGTGACTTATCAAACTCACGTTATAAATAATGAAAGTATACTCAAAAAGTAAATTTACTATAGAAAAATATCACATAAAAAAATATTTTCTTGATTTCTATATTTTATTATGTTACTATATATATTACAAAAATAGCATAGTATAAAATGTAGTCATGAAAGTTTTACAACAGTTGTAAAAGTATAATGAAAATATGATAACCCTACAAACCTATACCAGAACAGGGTTCAG
>CBDBFU010000021.1:0-134853 GCA_965205025.1 Candidatus Poribacteria bacterium | reverse complement strand
GATATTTTGTGTCTTTTTTGACTTTTCTTGTTAACTTTCCAATATGCAAAAAAGTGTATATTATTAGAACTATTTTGATATTCGTTTTGCGTATTAGATCTATGAATAATCATCAATTATTCCCTATGACTATGTAGCCAGTAGTTTTTGTTGTTAGTGGTTTCAGCCTATCTCATCAATTCTATATTTTAATACCTCTTTTTTGTCATGTATCATATAGAACCGAGGGTAATTTTACTGTAATTTTGCTGTTTTTAATGTTCACAATAGTAATATTTTAGTTATTTATGTGTTGAATAAAGTTACACTTTTCGTTACATGGTGTAACGTTTGAAAATGCCCTCTCCCGTCAGTACTACACTGTGTTTAGAGCCATTTTTTTAAGGTTACAAGAATTTGTTCCAATTATAAAGTTGGTTTGAATTTTGTGTCTTTTACTTTTCTGTTGATCCATTGATTTAGGATTGTTTGAATGTGAAATATTTTGTGTTTCCATTTGACAAGATATTAGAATATATCCCATAAATCATAGATTTGGAGGATTCTTTGTACGTGCCATTTGCTTTATTTTGAACCAACGGACGGGGAAATCCGAATTCTATGAAGAGAATTATATCTGTATGGACGATTCGTAGTAATGAGATACACTGTAGTTTACTGTTGTGCATGATAGTCTGTTTTGTTTGAAGTCGGTCTAATTTTTAGTTTTTTTAGTTTTTCAAGTTTTTTTAGTTGGTTTTTAAGAAATGATTTTTTAATGAGCCGAAAACCCTGTTGGGGATTGGGATAACAAGGGATTTGATTAATAGGTGTAAAATTTGAAAATTTGAAAAACTAAAAAAATATTCGGTTGAATTCGCATTGATTTTCCTCTGTATCTGCTTATGGGGTGATAATTCTGAATATTTTTGTTGTAGTTCTAACATGGATAATCCTATTTCCCCAGATAGTGAATTTGGTTGAATATGGGATAAAGTTTAGAAGCCTAAATAATTAGCCAAAATAATTAGAAGATAGTTAAACTTTCACGACATAAATAATATTTCGTATCTTCCAAGTAATGTGTTAGTTTTAGTTTATAATTAGTGAACGATATAGTATTGTATCATTTTATTTGCATTTTGACAAATATTTATAATTTAATTTATTTTATTGTGATATATGTATGTTAGTTGTTAGATGTTTATGTTTTCTTCAAATTATTTTAAGTCTTATGGAAAAAGTGTGAAATTAGAATTTGATACAGTTTATATTAAGAACATGTATTTGATCCGTTTCTATTAAGTAAATTAATGCCATAAACTTTACACACCCCATCCTGATTGGTACGTAAATAATTTGTCACCATGGGTCAATTTAGTAAGATAAATCTATTTATAGGGTTGTTCTGAATTGTCTGAACTACGGATTACGCTGATAGGTGTGTTTGGAGAGGGTAAGGGTAAGAACATAAACTATAAATTTGTGGTACAAAGAGTTGTTTTTCTGAATCACGGATTACGCGGATTACACGGAGGAGAGGGTTTTGGGTTCGGATTGTTTTCTTTTTTGAATCACGGATTACGCGGATTACGCGGATTACACGGAGGAGAGGGTTTTGGATTCGGATTGTTTTCTTTTTTGAATCATGGGTTACGCGGATTATGTGGATAAGAGGGTGATTGTCTGTAGGAATCTGTTTCTATGCTGGAGCTTCTATACTGTTAGAAAACGATCCTACCAATGTGTCGGAATAGGGCATTGAAGAATCGGAGATCGGAATCCCTTCCTAATGCATAAATTGACACTTATGATGTGATAGTTAGAAACCCAACATGTCGTGGTAGGAAATTGCATAATTTTTCATATTCATCATAGTGAAGTGACAAAAAGTTTACACACCCACACCCAGTAGTAAAAAAAGGCTTGCATTAAATAATGAAAAAATTTTATAATATATAAATGTATTGTAGAAAAAATGTATTGTAGAAAAATAAATATTGACAATTTTTAACACTTTTTCTACAATATAGATAGATGTTAGAATTCACGATATGCGTGAACGACATCGGAGGTGCTTAAAAAGTGCACCGGCAGTGTGTGAGCTGCCGATGCTAGCACTGACGGGCCATATCCGACAGCGCTGGTTTCTATTATAGCACATATTGACTGTTAAGTCATCTGTTGCAGAGACCAGCGACCTCTACAGAGATTACATTATAGATACTTTTCCTTCCAAATCTCTGTAGTCTGTCTAAACACTTAACTTGCTTCATTCTTCAAAGGAGCATAATATGAGACAAGACTACAAAGTCCTCTCTATTACGATAATTATTTTTACCTGCATTTATGTAGGCGGTATATTTCTGTGTGGTGTTGATGCAAACAGCACGCAACATTGTATTCAGAATAGTAAACGATGGATTGGTTGGGATTGTTTGCCTCGTGAATACTCTTCGAATTTTAAGCGGTGTCCGACCCCACTGACACTTTTTGGTGGGTGTGAATCGGGACAGTTTCCTAAAGTTCATCCATTTCCAATTTGTCCAAAACGAAATCCGAAACCATCCTGTTCGCTGGACACTGTAAGACAAAAGGGTGGCTCTTTATATAAGGAGTGAAACTTATGAGAAAGAAAATGTATTGGGGGGTCGCTTCCCTCATTATTATCATCGGTGTTGTGGGTGTATACTTTATGTTGCAACCAGAACCGGAACCCGAAACGAGGTATAAACTGCCATCAGAGGCAGACCTTGAACAAGCAAGAGAAACAAAGCAACCGCCACCCGGTGCCTCTCCAAATGGACATTGGCATGACGATGAATGGCACGATGAATCGCACCAGACACCTATAGTTGTGGCAGAAGAACCGGTGGCGGTTGATGTGCCATCACAAGACTCTAATGTATCTATGGACACGTTATCAGATGAAGAATTTAGAAAGTTGTATACAGAAAACTTTACAAAAGAGGAATTGGCGGAGATCCGAAGGATTGAGCTTGAAAAATTCCCTAAGATTATTGAGCAGCTTAAAAAGTCTATTGCACAGGCAGAGCAAGTGGAAAAGGACTTGTTGGAGAAAGCTAAAAAATACACTCTTAGTGAGTTCGAAAAAGAATATTTGGAAGACCGACAAAGAGAAATTGATAGTATGAAGGTAAGTCTTGCCGGACATCAAAGAATACTGGAGGTGATGTATGGTGTTAAATAGAGTTTATTGCAACCTCATGCCACTTTTGGTTGTTGTCATTCTGATAACCTTTTGCGGCAATGCATATAGTCAAGAACCTCCCCCATTAACCCCATCAGCTGCGTATAGTTCCTATGTAGATGCCCGCGTTTCATTAAATGATGTAAATGATGAGCTCGACAAAGCGGAGATCGTTCTATTGCAATACGAGCAAATTAGAGGAGGCATTTTAAAGGAACTTGAAAAAAACGGGTCAGATTCTCGAACGAATGTTAAAAATTCTATTAAAGGTAGGATCACGGGTAATATTCCAGATGTCGTGGATGCGTGGATTAGTCAGATTGGGGCAACGATGACCGGTGTTGAATTGATCAATAAACTTGATTCTATCAACACGCAGATAGGTGAGTTTACATACGAAGATGAGAACGGAGAAAACATCTTTCAGCGAACAGACGGCTATAACGCTACCTATGATGGATATATCGAAGCATACAAAGCTCTGAACGATCAGTATAGGGCATTGGCAAATAAAAGAGCATTCCAGATATATGACACTCAATATAGGGTCAAACCTAAAAGGGAACCTAAACAGACGAGTGGTATATTTGTCAGTCCATGTGCTACGCCAACAGGCACGTGCTATGGCTATTACGTGAATCCCAACAGACATCAGTTAAAATGTGAGCTAAAACATGGTGTTTCAGGTGAAACGAATGTAGACTGGTGGACTTGCCAGTCTACGTCAAAAGGGAGATGCCAACGTGCATCGGAGCATTGGTTGCCATGTCCGGGTAATTGTGGTGAAAAGTATCCACCTAAGAAAGTGAGTAAGGGGCGTGGTCAATTTTATTATTCTGATAATGTGGACTTCCCGCATGAGGTGAAATGTAAAGAAAAGGTGTACGATGGTTTTTGGAAGTATTGGATGAAGTGTTTTGGTAAGCATGGCGATTCATCTATTTGGTATACTTGTCAGCGGAGTAGTTGTCCGAATTCAGCGAGTCATGATGATGGTAATAGTAACTCATATTATAATGAGAATGGCAGTGGTAGTGGTAGTGGTAGTGGCAGTACATCTGAGAATACCCCGACACCGTCAACACCATCTACTCCGCCAACACCGTCAACACCGACCCCGACTCCCACACCTCCAGTAGACAACACGCCGGATTGTTCTACTTGTACGGATGGTTGTTCAAGTTGCCCTTTGACGTGTGCCAATGGTCATAAGTATGATCCGAGTAAAGCAAATCAGGTAAACGAGCATAGGACGCGCACGTGTCGTATTTGCCGTCAAACGTGGGAGGTATGTGGGTCTGGAAGGCCTTCTGTTTGCAACGATCCAAAGCGGAAGCGGCAGGGTAAAGGATGTTGGGCAGAGAGATTTTTAACATTGTCTGCTTGATATCAGATTAGATTTTATAGGCAGGTATCCTTTTTGGGTATCTGCCTTTTTCTTTTCTGATCCTATCTATTTGTATTTTCCGCCAAGCATTCCTTCATTTGTTTTCGGACAGATTTCCTGTATGAATACAAGAGCGTCAATACCTTCATTTTCCAAGCACTGTTGAAATTGTTCATCTCCGAAAAAGTTTAGCACAGGTCGCAAAGTCGGAGAGCGAAATCCACTCCTACAGAAGAATATAATGCTATAGTAAAGTGACAAAAAGTTTACACACCCTTTTACCTGCAAGGTTATTTTGTTTTCGGTATTTTTTTGCTATAATATTCACACATGTGACTGGTTTTGTAGGTCGGGTAGTGTGGGGAACTTGACACACTTGGTCCCTGTTGGATTTCGCGAACTCAATCCAACCTACAAGATAAACTCTAAGGAACACATATCAAATGGAGATTCTTAAAGCTAAATAACAATGTAAAATTTTATTGACTGAATACATTTGGTGTGATATTTTGTAGTTACATCATAGAAGGAGGAAAACTCATACTCATTAATGGAGTTGTAGAGTAATAGGAATATGAAAGTAGCAGCAATGTTTGGTGATGAAAAAGGTGGGGTGGTTGATAAACCAGATCCAAAAGGCTGGTGGTGATGTAGCGGTCGTAAAAATACGTGCTGTCCCCATGTGTACTGAATACAAGGGTTTCAAAGGTGGGGGGACTGGAGAAAACTTTGGACACGAAGCAGCGGGTGAAGTCGTTGAAGTTGCACAACCAGGGACGTGTAAAAGTAGGAGATCGGGTAGTTGTTCAACCGCAGAATGCATGTGGTAAGTGTAATATGTGTATTACAGGTGAACATATACACTGTACAGGCGGACGTAACATTCGAGAAATGGTAGGTGAATATGTTGCTGGTGCTACCTATGCACAGTATATGCATAAGATGGAGGATATGCTGTTTCCTATCCCAGATGATGTGAGTTTCGAACATGGTGGTATGGCTTGTTGTGGACTCGGTCCGACCTTCGGTGCCATGGAACAGATGGAAGTTGACGCTTTAGATACAGTCATGGTCACTGGTTTAGGTCCTGTTGGATTAGGTGGTATCATTAATGGCAGTTATCGTGGTGCTCGTGTCATTGGAGTAGAAAGTCATCCCTATCGTGCTGAACTTGCGAGAAAGTTAGGTGCGGAAGTTGTTCTTGACCCAAATGATGAGGATATACTGGATCAAATTAGAGATTTGACGAATGGATTGGGTATTGATAAAGCAGTTGATTGTTCCGGTGCTTCTGTCTGCCCATCGTTTAATGGTTGATGCAGCACGGAGAAAAGGACAGGTTACATTCGTCGGTGAAGGTGGAGAATTTCCATTGGCTGCAAGTCGCGATATGATACGTAAAGGTCTTGTCTTACGTGGCAATTGGCATTATAACCTTGGTTTCTTTCCAAAATTAATGAAGGTCATTCAAGAATCTACAGACAAGATAGACACCTATATCAC
Organism: Candidatus Poribacteria bacterium; assembly: GCA_965205025.1. Lineage (GTDB taxonomy): Bacteria > Poribacteria > WGA-4E > WGA-4E > WGA-3G > MSPOR6. The sequence continues at coordinate 128,773 of CBDBFU010000021.1, read as the reverse complement.
ACATAGATTTCCAATGAGTCAAGTTCAAGATGCATGGGAATTGCAAGCTACAGGTGAATGTGGAAAAGTCATTTTAGATCCATGGGAATAATATATTAGGCAATTTACTTGAGATCAATTGGAATCTAATTAAGCGGGGAGGTGTTATTATATTGACACTTCCCTTTTGTTTTTCTAAATTCTTTATAGATTCCATGACTATAAGCTGAATAGAACTGTCAGTTTACTCAATATTGTCCAAGCATTGGTTTTAAACCCATTAGATGTATCCCAGCTATGGTTATAGACAATATAGAAATCACTGCCTGGTTTATAAATATAGTTTAGTAAAAAGTTTGCACTGGCTCGTTCAGCACTATCGTTCCATTGTGTATATAGTTTTGTAAAGAACCGTGTGTTGAATGCGTAATTAATTCTGCCACCGATGATGGTTGTTGTTAATAAGTCAATCTCAGGTAGGAAGAGATAATTTTGACCAAACCTTGTATCAATTGCGAGTTGATGGGTAATTCTCCATTGACTTTCAGCATAAAATCCTAATTTACTTCCTTGAAAAAAGTCTCCATAATTTCCACCCATATACACAGAAAATGGACGACTTGCCTCAGTGTATAATCCTATTGAGGTCTGATTCATTTGGTATTCACCAGCAGGTATTTCTGCTTCTTCAATGGAAAATGACTCATCAACACGGTCATAATATCTTTGAAAATCAAGATTTATACCATCACCTTGTGGGAAAGAAATATCCCCTCCAACATACATCTCCCACCCGATTAGATTATTGTCATGATCCAGTGAATATTTACCTGAAATACCTGATCCAAGATCCCGTACGTATTTTTTATTGATCTGTTCATTTGCCCCAGTACTAACTTGCAGTGTCCGTATATCTCTACGATACATGTATCCCATCTCTGTTGTAAAATCTGGTCCTATGTCAAGGTATGATGCGTTGAGTCTAAAGTGTTCGTTGCGCCAATTATTTGATAGGTAGAAAGCAAGATCATTCTCATCAGGATTTGGAGACCAACTTCCAACAGTTAATGCACGCATACGCCATTGATCATGCGGACGAATAAAAATATCTAATCCACCATTTCGGTGGAAACCATCACTGAAGTCATTCTGTCTGTTTGTCATGATGAATCCGACACTTGAATCACTTAGAATATTTCTCTGCATTCGAAATACGGAGAAATTAGTCATAGGTGTTTCACCGGAAGCAGCTGTTGTCATGTTGAGAGCACCGATACTATAATCCTCTACTTTACCAGTTAGTTTTCCTCCACCAAGAATTCTCACCTCTTCTTCATCCTCAATACCAATTCGTCTACTGTAGAAGACAGAAAGAGGTGGTGGTCCCCAATCACCAATACCCGCTCCAAATGCAAATAATCCACTCCCTTCAAGGAAGAAATCTCTCCTTTCTGGATAATATAGACTGAATCTGTTAAGGTTTACTTGTTCTTGGTCCGCTTCTACTTGTGCAAAATCGGTATTTAGTGTCAAATCTAAAGTGAGATTAGATGTAATACCGTATTTCATATCCAAACCGAGATCCCCAGCAGTGCCTTGTTGCCACACATCATCCTCAAGTAGATCTTCCATACCACCAAGTAGATAGGGTTTAACATCTAAATGTGATGGGGAAGCAATATCCTGTAGTCCTGTTAATTTTCCCTGATAAATAGGATGAAATGTTCCTGGCCAACTTTGACTCTTGGGTACTTGAATCCATTGTGATGTTTCATTTGTTCGTGGTATATTTCTACCAAAATTAACACCCCAAACCATTGTTTCCTCTGGTTTGAACCTTAGTTGGTTGAAAGGAATGGCTATTTCAACTGTCCATCCTTTATCGTGTTGTTGTCCAGCGGATTCCCATATACAATCCCAACTACCGTTTAGATTTTCACCACCATCAGTTACCGCAGTGTCAGACTGTGCCCCTAACGGATTAATTCTAAAGAAAAAGCATTGCCTTTTATCACCATAGGTATCAAGCATGATGTATACATTATCATTCTGCCATAGATTTCCGTCTCGACGCATCTCATTCGCAACAATTCTTTCTGGTCTTGTATCGAGACAATTAAAGGATATGTATATTTTCTCTTTATTATATAGTATTCGTACTTCTGTTTTTTCTGATAGGGGTTCACCTTCATTCGGATATTGTTGTGTAAAATCATCTATTATTTGAGCTTCAGCCCAATCCTTTTCATTGAGAAGTCCATCAATTACAATCACCTCTTCTGTTCTGAATGCTACAATCTCTTTTTTCTCTATATCTGCATATATGTGGGTTACAATTGTGGTGAGTAATAATATCAGAACTGATCGGTAAGACATCATATTTCCTTCTACTAATTCGACAATAAGATAGTGATTGGTCAAGTACGTTGTGAGATTCCTTATTGATGTTTAGTAGAGTTAACGTCATATTTTCAGTGCAGTTTAAAATAATACCATTATACAAGACCTTCGCCAAATATCTGGGTTTTAGTTATTCACAATAGTAATAATTATATTATTTATATGTTGAAATAAGTTACACTTTTTGTCACATGATGTGACATTGATAAAACCTCTATCCCGTCAGTACTACACTGTGTTTAGAGCCACTTTTTTATAGTTACAAGAATTTGCACCATTTATAAAGAGTGGGACTGAATTTTGTGTCTTTTCCTATTCTTCTCATCCATTGGATTAGGTTTGTATGAATGTGAAATATCTTAACCGTCCATTTTGACAAGATATTAGAATATATCCCATAAATCATATATTTGGAGGATTCATTGCTCTTGCTATGTATAATATATCGAAAATGCGGACGGGGAGACCCCGTCCCTATGAAGAAGAACAGTATTAATGTGATACACTGTTGTAAAATGAAAAAGTTACACTTTTCGTTACATAGTGTAACTTTGTAAAACCGCTCTAATCCCTGTGGTAGACTGGGTTTATGGTAATTTTCTTGAAATATAAGAATTTTGAGATTTGTGTCATTTTCGGGTTTTTCTGACTTTCCTAATCTCTGACGCCATGCACTATTTTTTCTATGTTTGATTGTATTCTTATGAAAACGTTGGATTGTCATTTCTTATTTTCCTATTAATTACTAAAGTTTGGACATTTTCATGTGTGAACTCAATATAAGAAATCGGTTAACTTCATCTGAATTAAATTCTGACTCAATATATAAAATGAAATTCTCATTGCTCCAGTGGAACGATATGTAGTGAATCGACATATAGCACTCCGCTGGAGTGCGAGAATGTACCGATAGTGTTTTCTATAGACATAACACTCCGCTGGAGTGTTAGAATGTGCTGTAGGAACGATTCAAATTTATGAGATACACCATAGTTTTATTTTACAACACAATTTTTAAACATCTATGTTTTAAAGTGCTCTCAAGTCAGTCCCAGAAGGGGTTTTTTAGAAATACCTGAAAAAATGTCATTTTTTTATTTTTTTTAGAAAATTCATACTCTGTTCATGTTCGAAGTGTTCTAAACCCTGTTCTGGTATAGGTTTGTAGGGGTATGATATTTCGATTTCGTTTTTACAACTGTTGTAAAACTTTTACAACAGTTGTAAAAGTTTCATGACTACATTTTATACTATGCTTTTTCTGTAATACATATAGTAACATAATAAAAACACATGTATCAAGTTAATAATTTGTTTATGTGATGTTTTTCTAAATATTCTTTTCTTTTGTTATTTAGGTAATAGGATACTATTTCATTATTTTTTTGTCTTTTGTTGTTTATTGGTTGGGTTTTCTTCAATAATTCTTCAATTATTTTTTGTTTGTTGTGCTTTAGTTGATTTTTTCTATGTGTTAATTCGAGGAAGGAGGAGTGGATGGATGGAAAGATGGAAGGGATGTCTTTTGTCTGAACCGTGGATTACGCAGAGAAGAGGTTTGTTTGGAAGAGATGGGATGGAAGGATGGCACTGCGTGATGTTGTTGAAGCACAAGGTGCGATTTCTGAACTTTCCAAACGAACGGGTATTGATGCTGAAACTCTCTCGGCTACATTCTCTAAAGAGGATACCCCGCGGTTAGAAATGCTCAGCACTATATTGAAATCATTTGGGTGTGAGTTGCCAACTAAACTTAGTGCAGATGTAAATAAGACATATTCACGGACTCCAACCAATCCATAGCGGTATACTCGTCTTGTTCGATTGCGATTTTTACTGCCCGTTTGGTATATTCTGACATGTTGTACTTCACTGGAATTGAGCAATCACATCACCGAGTCTTTTTAGAGATTTATTGCGGCGTAAGGTTTCTTTGTTGATTTCAATATGTTTGGCAACTTCAGGAGATTGTGTTTCCTTGTATTTTTCATGGTCAATGTTCCTTTGTGTGAGGTTAGGGTTCAGTGCTCGGAGGACATTTTCAGAATACTCGGTTAGGTACTCTTTCGCGCCGCGACCACCTTGTTCCGCTTCAACGATGTTCTCTGTATTTCCTTTCTGATAACGGTCGGTTAATCGTTTGAAAGGTCGGTTTGTTGAGACTTTACTGCGACAGTTTTCCTTGAATTGGGCGCGTTTCGTAGCATAATAACAGAAAATACCGATACAATCTATAAGTAACCATGCTTCAAGTTCTTGAATAGCCTCTACGAGAAAAACTTTACCAGCAAAACGACGGTCACTGATTATCTGTTGAATTTGATTTATTATAGAATTAGGATCTTGTAATCGTTGATGGTGTGCTATTGGACGGTCTCGGTCAATGATTAAAATAATACAGTCCTCATCTTCAAGCAAAATTCTGATAGCATCTCTGAGTCGCGTATTGGGTTTTAGTCTACCAGTGGTGTCAATAGATATTGCTTCAAGTTTCAAATATTCCTTCAACTTATTTGCCAAACACTTTACTGCCTTTGCATCGTTGTCTGACTCTAAAGTCCAGATTCTTATGCTTGGCATTCGGCTGTATCCTCCATGTCATCTGGGAGGAGACCACTATCAAAGACGGCACTTCCGATCCCGAAATCTGCAATCCAACCATCAAGTGCCTTCCTTTTCCCTTTGTAATCTTCAAGGTTGAGCACCTCGGTGCCGAAACCCGGTCGGTTGTGTAACAATAAAACACCGAGTGAATCTCCCAAACTTTCTGGATTGAATGCACCAAGCAGTTCAGAACTGTGGGTTGTAATAATGACCTGAGAATATTGTGCAATTTGCTCAAGAATACTTGCGATGTTAGATAGGGCACCGGGGTGGAGATTCCGTTCTGGTTCTTCAATGGCGATGAGTGGGGGTAATTCAGGCTCATTGAGTAATATATTATATGCAATCAGACGCAATGTACCATCAGAGGCACCATGTAATGGTACAAGATTTTTGTCCCCTTCTAAGAGACAAAATTGGTTATCTCCATCAATCTTACAGTAGTCTATTTCGCTATTTGTGCTTGTGGCAATGGCATCACTGATATTTTGGAAACTCTGTGGAGAATTTTTGTGCCAGTTCCAAAGAATCTTTGGCAAATCTATGCCATAAGTGTCAAGTTTTGGAAATTCTCGAGTTTCTTTTTCAGCAGGTGAAAATGATGATAGGTTACCGCGTATAAAATCTGGTGAAAAATCGAAAAATTCCCATTCTTTAATAAACTCAGTTAATGCACGTGTAATTGGTTTGTTTCCGTAATTTCCCGCTGATCCCAAAGCGAGTTTATTGGAGTTATAGGTTGTCTCATTCTTGCCCTGTTCATCTTGGACTATTCCTTGTCCACTTTGGATTGAAATCACGTTTACGTCGTTAACCAATAATTGTTCATCAAGGAAGGAGAAATTAGGGTTCGCTTTTAGTTCTAAGTGATATAAGGTTTTGTATTCTTTTACTCTTGTCTGTAGATGAAAAGAGATTGTTTTCGTCTCACTTGTCCAAAGAGAATCCATGAGTAGTTTATCTAAAGGCAAACTCTCACTGACTATAATTCTTTTGAGAAGATGTAATGCCAAGAAGGTGTTTGACTTGCCGCTTGCATTCGGACCAACAAGCACGGTTAACGGTTTGAAAGGAAGTGTTACGTCCCGCAAACTTAGAAAGTTCTTGATATGTATTTTTTCTAAAAACGCTTTCCTTTCAGACATAGTTATTCACCTCCTATTCCTTCGCTGTAATTATTATACGCTGAAATGTTGACTCTATCAATTGAATTATAAACTCTAAATATCAGGTGCATTTGAAACGGATTCCAACCAATCAATAGCGGTTTGTTCGTCTTGTTCGATTGCGATTTCGACGGCCCGTTTGGCAGATTCCAGAAGGTTTTTGGCGCGTTTGCGTAGGTTGAAGGAATCAATGACTTTCTGTTCAATTTCAGTCTGTTTATCTTTGGACAGAATGGGGATGGCCGTTCTTGCAACTTGGTCTGGTCGCCAATGGAGAATTACTGAACCACCTACATCACGATTGACCTGTTCTTGGGTTAGAATGGAATTAAGCACCAATGTCAAGTATTCATTCCCAATTTTATCTGTCTTGCTTTTCAATCGGAGTATACCGCCAGAAGGAATCATTTTGTCGGGTTCTTCGCGTAAATAATGGGCTATGCCGGGGGTTGCATCCTTACTGAGAAGGATTTCTCCTTGTTTCGGTTGATGTTCCATGATTTCTGCATACAATTCTTCTGAGATATATTTCTCTTGTGTGATTTCGAACGGACTGAGATTACTCACACGAACAAAAGGAATGCCAGATTCAAGGTATTCTTTACTTCCCACTTCAACGCATTTTTCCAGTGTGGTCAAATTTTCCAACGTATCCCAACCACATGCACAACTCTTGATGGCGTTGACGATTTCGTCATATTTCGGCAAAAAATAACCTGCGTCAATACGTTCAGTGTATTCTGTATCGGAAAAGTTTTTGACGAAGGTTTGTTGCTGCTTCGGTTGCCAGCCTGCAAGACCGAGTTCAGAAAGGAGGAGGGTTTGAGTTTCGTTATAGCGTTTTTTAGAATCTTCTCGTGATTTTTCTGCTTGCCAACAGCATGACGCTATTACTTCCTGGAAATTTCTATCTAAATCAGGGATCAAAAAGGATTTTATGGCTGAATAATCTAATGCTGGTCTGGTAATTCCTACAACATGCCTCGTTGATTGTGAATAACCATATTTACAATTTAAGAAGGTAGACAAAAAGTAAGGAATGATATTCCTGACAGTCATTTTTACGGAATGCTGATTAATATTTGCATCTATAAACTCATCTGTTACAACTGCTGATTTTCCATAAGAAACACCAGTGATAGTCAGTAAAACATCGTCTTTTTTCAATTGACTTCTTAGTATTTCTTGGTTTTGCGAAGGAGACAAGAATTTTATATCGGAGTCTGAGATATAATTTGGCATTATGTTTTGGACTCTCAGAAAAGGTATGCCTTCCCTCTGGATACATAGCTCCAAGTGGAGTTGCACCACCTGATATATGTGTAATATATTCAGAGAGAGGTCGTGCTTGTGCCTTAAACTTACTTAGATTTTTGAGGTGTGATGGATGGTAATGTGCTGCATCTAATCTTATATCTTTGTGCAAATTTACTTCACTAAAATAAACGATTGAATACTGCATTATTTAGTCTAACCATTCTTCTCTTCTATTGCTTTCTTTTTCACTTCAGGTAGATTATCGTCCAGTACTTGAATACCTTAGATGTTTCGGTTCCAATACCAATGGTACGTTAAAGGAAATTGTGTAGATTCTTAGACTGTTATATCTCAGTCGGTCAATTTGAGGAAAGCACATCTTGGATCCACACAACGGCTTGTTGCAATTTTTCTCCTGCTTCATCAGTTACTTTACCGAATGCATAAGAACGAATGAACTCCTTTAAAATCGTGAATTTATTCTTTTTTGAGGTTGCATTCAGTGTATTTAAGAAAAAATAGATGTCATGAAGAGAATCCTCAGTCTGAGAAATGAGAGTCTCATGGCTGTCAATGAAGTCTTTCTGCTTCATGGCTGTTTCGATATTATTCTTAGGTAATTCTTCTGGTCTTATTGAATTAAAAGACTCATTGATTCTGATTAAAACGTGCTAAACCTTTAAAAATAAGATTTATTTTATAATTCGACAATTGAAGAAGAAACTTTTTTTCATATGAACAGATATTAGAAAATAAAATGATTGAATTATCAAAATTATCAGACAGACCTCCTACCGGAAAATACTCCTTGAGCCATTCCTGTCGATATTTTCTATAATCTTCCCATTTCACTGAAAAATCTATAGTAGTTAGCGTAGAAACAACACCTAATTTAGAACCCCAAAAACAAATGTCTCCTTCTGTTTTATCTGGTAGAAACGTATCTATAAGCGCTTTCGTAGAACTGAATTCAGCAGTAAAATTTTCTGTTTGTTTGGGTGTGATCTTAATCTGATCGTCATTAGTATTTGTGTAAGCCCCTATTCCGAAACAAGTTCTGTTGTCAAAATCATATATTAAATGCGTATAATAACCGTGAATACTTGAAACTAATTTGCATCGAATAATTATGAAGTTATCAGATATAGGCTCAAATACTTCACCTCTTTGTTTGTTTTCAGGAATATCAATTTGGAGCCTTAAATTTTTAAGATCATAATTCTCTAAATATGTTCTAAAATCATTACATGTTAAGCTGATTGCCTGATATGTATTTAACACACCTTTATCTCCTTAGTAAAATACGGAATTTTATAAACACGCTGCTCTTATAAGCAATATTAAAAAACAACTCATGCTAAGTGTTTTTGTTCTTTATTTTTAGGTTTTACTATAGTTTGCCCACCCTACACATGCACAAACTAAAAGTTTATGCTACGGAGGTTTACTGAATATTGGTATTACCGCCAAAAAGTCAAATTTTCACTTTTTGCCCATTCAATAAAAGTTTCAGCAATCCCGTCGGGTAGTTCGTCGTTGTGGTTGTGTAAGTCGTGTTCAACAATCAGATGTCCGTTTTCGTCTAACTGATGTTGTCCGTTACTGTTTTGGAGATACATATAATCGCCAGAGTTATCCTTACCACCTTTTTCGGAAACGGCAAAAAAGATGGGGTAGTCCTCAACTTTGGGGCAGAGCGTTCCTTGGTCTGGAGCATCGTTCCATTTTTGGAGGAACAGCACACTGGTTTTGGTGCCGGTATGGGGTTTAAAGGTATTATTATCAAGTTCGACTACTGCCAAAATACGCGCCCGATCTGCAATAAACTCACGGATATATTTATCAGATGTGTTGTTGAATCTGCCTTGTGGTAGCACAATTGCCATGCGTCCACCGGGTTTAAGGAAATCCAAATTACGCTCAATAAACAGAATATCCCTACCGACTTTGCTTTGTGCTTTACCGTTCCCTTTAAAGCCGAGAGTGTATTGGTGGAGAATACGACTTTCCTTGATGTCTCCAGCAAATGGTGGATTTGCCATCAAAATATCAAAATTGAATTGTCTGTTTTGGTCATTTTCCGCTCTCAATGCTTTGAGTCGGTCAAATCCTCTGCCATAAGTCATTATCCAATTTCTATCTTTCTCAGCCCTATCCTCCCAACGTTCATAGTCAAGTGTGTTGAGGTGTAAGACGTTGGACTCACCGTCGCCTGCAATCAGATTTAGTGTTCGTGCTACCCGTACCGTCTTTTCGTCAAAGTCAATACCGAATATATTATCACGGACATACTGCTTGTCAGGTGCAGACATTTCTGCGTTGGTGAAAGGTGAACCGGTGACTTGAAAAAAGGTATGTACTGGAAAGCCACAACTACCGGAGAGGCAGTATCAATCATATATTCTCCGCGTTTCGGGTTGAGCATCTTTACGCACATGTCAATCACATGTCGTGGTGTAAAGTATTGTCCTTTTTCGCCTTTGGCAGATTTACCCACAAGATACTCAAATGCCTCATCAACAACTTGTAGATTGGAGTTGAATAATTTTATATCCTGCAAACTGGACACACAGATTGCCAGATGACTATCGGAAAGTTCAAACGTTGAATAGTCTGGAAAAACGCCTTTCCACTGGTTTTTAGCGTCGTCAAAAAGTCTCTGAATTTTGGTTTTGAGTTCACTGTCCGTTTGCCCAGTGTTTCTAAATTCCATAGGTCGCTCCATATCCTCATCTGGAATCGCTTCAACAACTTTCTTGATAGCCGCATAATCTGCACCTCTGGAGCCGTAAGGTTCAGTAGATTCCTGAACAACCGTGTTGATTTCTCGCCTTAGAATGCGGTTGATATATTCTTTGTCGGAACGACTTTGGAATTCGTCATAGAGTTTGGTAAAGATGAGTTTAAAAACTTCTTCAAAAACATCAACTCCTGCGTTTGCAAGGACTTCATCTTCTAATTCCAGAATAATGTCCTTGAGGGATTTTCGCTCCGCCGCGAGTTTGTCCTTGATGATAAGGTCTTTTAGTGTGAATCGTTCGTTTAGAATATCGGCGAGGGTTTGGTCGGCGTTAGGAATATCCGTAATTTCTTCAAAGTAATTTGGGTCTTTTCGGTGGTAGTGTGAAATCTGCTGTCCGTTTGTCCATACTGCGATGGGTGCACCTGTGGCGTTGCAATAGGAGCGGAGTTGATCTTTACCATCTTGGAGTTTTGGCTTTTTTACCTCAACGATAATATAGGGCGTATCAGGACGGTCTTTGTCAAGGATAACGATGTCAGCACGTTTCTTTTCTCTACCGAAGTTCACAGAATGTTCAAATCTGACGCGATCTGGATCGTAACGTAATTGTTTTAGGAGTCGTGCTGCATAGAGTTGACGGACAACCTCCTCCGGCTTTAATTGAATCGCTTTCCTCCGAACATCACAGTAAATCATCGGTTTTTCGTGGTTTCCTTCCACCTTTTGGCGTAAATCCTGTATTTCGGAATCGTTGAATAGGTCAAGGTGGTAGTTGCTATCTTTTAGGATGGTTTGGAGGATGTCGGGTTGTGACATATAGTTCTCCGTTCTGGTTATTTTATTGTATTTTGCCATGAAACAGGGTGGTTGTCAAGACTGCATACTAATTCGATAGGGTTATTTAGTTTTCGTATTTTCGGCTATATTTTTTCACATTTCTATATAAACGTGAGTTTGGTAAATCAGATATTTATGTTCGAATCAAGTAATTAAGGAATTAACGGTATGAATGCCTTATGGCTTTCCCCGTGGTTAGAAACCGCACCATAGGCGTCAATTTAGTGAGATTAGTTTATTTATTGGTTGTTTTGGGTTGTCTGAATCGCGGATTGCGCGAAGAAGAAAGGCTATTGTCCGTAAGATTTTCTTTCAATGCTGATACTCCGGCTCGGTTAGAAACCGAGCCTACCAAGGGGTGGGAGGATTGGAATCCTCTGCTAATCAAGGGACTTTAAGATGTATTGGATAAGTCACTTAAACGGAAAGAATAGAGACTGGCATTATTTAGAATAAACCTTAATCTTAGGGGTTGTGTTGCCTGTGTTATAGATACGCTCTTCCATTTAAATTGATGATGTATCTCATCTGCAGTCAGAGATAGACAATCTTTCAATGAAAATCCTTGTTGAACACTTCCATCAGCAGATAATACCTCAACGTCTATTTGACCATTGCTTGCATCTCCGTTGATTTCAAGAGAGTTTAAGGGAAGTTGGATTGGAATGGTTTCAATAATACCTGTTTTATCTCTGGCATCCATTGAAGCAAATCCATCTAATCTCCATTTTGCCAATCCAATTACCTTGTGTCGGTCTTTCATCATAGCACCATGTGTGTGTTCGGTACCCGTATAATACCAATGAATTTCATCTTCAGTGATGATAGGTTGTGTTGCTGTTCCCATAATCATCCCTCTATCATATTCTTCATTACCACCGCGTGGAATAATAGGTGTTCTATTACCATCAGGATAATCCCAGTTGAATCCGTCTCTACTACAAACCAATTGTGCGTCTATAGGACCATCAACTGGGATTTCATGTTCTGCTGCTCCAGGACCAGTAACGTACAATACACCTGCAATTCCAATATATTGATTGTGATATAAGAAACCGGACATATTGTGTATTTCTGCCCTGTCAGCATTATATCTATCTAAGCCAATTTGGTCATCAGTTTCTGTTGCACGAAACATTGGTTCAAGGGGTTCCCACGGACCGTCTAAACTTACACTCTCTGTATAATCAATCATCCTTCGTGCGTCTTTATCTTTATCACGAGTAAGACAGTATGCACGAAAAAGTGATGTCTTCTTATCATAAACAACATTGAATGCTCCTTCGTTGCTACGTTCTGCCACTGGATCTAAGTAGTTAGAATCATCCCAACGGATACCATCTGGTGATGTGAGTAGAAATACATTTCGATATCTTCTACAGAAACCTATCATCTTATATCGTTTCTGTATATCGGATTCTTTGTCATCACGGAATACACATGCACCGTGCAAGTCCCATACGATATTATTGTTTGGATTACCATTGAATTCGAAGAGTCCAAGATTTGGTTTTTTCCATGTAAGTCCATCATCACTTTCAGCATAACATGTTAGATCACCCCGATCATTCTCGACAAATTCTCGTCCATAGGAATCGTGTGTCTTTCCTCTATAAGTTGAGGGATTTCTATCAGGACGTGGTACATATAATCCTGGAATCTCGTTAGCATTAAATCGCCAATGTGGCCCCATACGGCACATATACCACATACGATATTTACCATAGACTTCATCATACATCGTTGTCCCCATATAGATGAACTCTCCTTGATTGATCTGGACCACCATGTTCCCATGGATTCTCTGGGTCTGGTTCAAGGACTGGGATAGGATGTTTTTTACAAGTGTGAAGTGTCCGGTCGACATTCTGCTTGAATGAAATTAGCTCATCATCTAAGAATAGATGTGTACCAGATAAAGTTAATGGATAGTCATTCAATTTAAGAATCCTCTGTGATATTTAAACCTTATAGACTAAGTCAATGATCTTTATTTCCTTTGATCTTTCCCCAAGTAGTCGTCAATTTACCTACAACATTGACATCGAGTGTGTTTACTTCTAAGCTATTAATCTCATCTTCACTCAAAACGGCATTATAGATTCTGGCATCATCAACGCGTGCAACTACCCAACCATGAGCGGTTCCACCAATCAGTGCTCTTGGACCGAAAAGTGCTTCTACATTACCCTCATCCCAAGAGACGATAGGTCCCCGTGTATAATCCCCTATTTTTTCACCATTCCGATATATCATTATTTTTGCATTAGCATTTGAATCTTCATAAGATATAGCTAATTGAATCAACTTACCTTTTTCTTTTTCTTCAAAACCTGGGACAGCATCTTGAGTTCGTCTGAAATGGCTACTACCCGCCATCCATCGTCTTTCTTGTCTTTCGGCATAAACAATTGCATCGAATTTATCAGAACTACTTTGATTGACCGCAATGGTTGCCCCTCTACGAATGTTTAGATCATCTAAATATAACCATGTGACTAATGTCTTATCAGGACCAATTTTTGGGCCTTTGTATCCTGTTGTTAATGCCCATTTAGCATCTCCAATGTATAACTTCCCGTCCTTAACTTCTGCACCATTGAATTTAATATCTCCAAAGTGACCTGTGAGATCTTTTATCTCTTCACCTTTTTCAAATGTCCAGTGTCCAATTAAATCCTCTTCTTTTGCATTTTGTGCATCACTTGTTGTTAAAAAGATTGAAAACATGAACATTACTATACTTACCAAAAATATAGAACATAATAGATTTCGCACGGTTTTCTCCTTTGTTAATGATACAAGATATGTCTAATATAGGATGGAAATTCTAGGTTAAGTTACCATATATTATCATTAATGTCACGTTGTTTATTGTTATTGGATTTTTATTTGTTATTATACCATTTCTAAATGATGATTACTCATTACTGATTGAAGAAACCCCCTAAATCCCCCTTATCAGGGGGACTACTAAGAGTGCGCGTCATGTGAACTATTTAAATAGAAATGGTAATAGTAAATAGAGTATTTGTTTTCTTATTCTCCTGACCATAGACGTTGCATCTCTCTTGAAGATATGAGTAATTCATCCAATGTTCCAACTGCATCAATTCGTCCTTCTTTTAAAACAACAATTTGATCTGCACGCTGTAACGCAGGTCTTCGGTGAGATACCACAAGGCATGTAGCTTGTCTTGTCTGGAAAAGGCGTTCCCATAGTGTCTGTTCAGTTTCAACATCAAGACCGGATGAAAGATCATCAAAGACAAGTAGTTCTGTTTCACGAATGAACATTCTGGCTGCTGCTGTCCGCTGCATTTGTCCACCAGAAAGTTTTACACCTCGAGGTCCAACGATTGTATCAAGACCTTCTTCCAATGTAGGTAAATCCTGTTCCATGACACCAAGACGAATTGCTCGATTAATTGAATCCCAATACCATGGTATACCCATTAAGATGTTATCACTCAATTTCTCACTGAAGAGTTTTGGCGTTTGTGGTGTATATGCGGAACGAGGAGGAATAAAATGTGATTTAGGATCATCCACTAAAGTTCCATTCCAAAAAATATCTCCTTTTTGTTTGGGTAATATACCAATAAGTGTCTGTAATAATGTGGTCTTACCCGCGCCAATCTGCCCGGTAACAACTGTAAATGATCCAGCAGATATATTCATATCTATATTGGTAATTCCATCTGTACCATTATCATATTGATAGGTAAGACCAGAAATTGTCAGATTCTCTAATCTATCATTTGATGTTCTTTCTACTGGACTTAATGGGGGTTGTTTATCAATAAGATATATAGGTGTATGTTCGACTAATTCTTTAACCTCCATTTCATCAACTGTTTGTTCCATACGAGAAAAAGAAACTTCTGCCCTCTTATGTTGTGCCATTGTACTCCCAATAAGCGATCCACTTCTTGCTACATCCCCTATATAGGTAGAAAAGAGAGCAAAGTCCCCTACAGTGAATGTGCCTGATTTCATCTGTTCAGCAATGAGAATTAGAATCACACCAATAGCAAGATTATTGATATTAAAACTGATAGATCGAAGGACTTGGTCAAAAAGGTTGTCTATAAGCGTCGTTTTTCGTCTGGAATCATTTAGTTTTCTATAATGAGAAATTACATTAGACTCAGAACGAGCGACCTTTACAGCTAAAATCGATTGAAAGAGTTCATTGATGAAGTTTGTAGATTGTTCAGTAGCTACACGTTGGGCAGTTCTATATCTATGAATAAACCTTCTTAACACATTTACAATAGTGATAATTAGTATTGCTGGAATGACAGTAATTATTGTTACTAAAACATCAATCCGAACCATCCAAATAATGGCTAATACAGCAAATGTAAGATTTCCCCATAGGTGTATATACTGTTCAAGATAAGATAATATTGCTTGTGCATCATCTCTAAATCTATTTGTAACTTCCCCTGATGCTGATCCAACGCGTTGTGGATTAGACATATTCAGAATTGATGACAATAGGTTTTTTCTTAATATACTTGTTATAGCATAACGCCATCTTGCCCAAACAAAGGCTGAACTTATCAGGATAGTTCTATCCCCTAATTCAGCAACTACAAATAGAGCAACAATTGTCCAAGGGTTAAATCCAGCTGTCGAATCTCCTGATAAGATGTCGAAAAATTCCTTCATGATGATTCCAACAACAAATGGCATCAAGTCATCTAAACCGCGAAATAAAATAGTACCGAGAAATAGAAATGGACGGAACCGTAACAGTTGAATGGTTGCTTTACCAGCTTTCACTGAATCATCTCCTCCATACCTGTTTTAAGAAGTCCAGAGAAGATAGACCTTGGATTGTTGACAAGCTGATTTCGTTCACCATATTCTTGAATCTTACCATCTTGTAGAATCATGATCTCATCTACTTTTTGAACAGTGCCAAGCCTATGTGCGATGATTATACTTGTTCTACCATTTAACAACCGTTGAACAGCGTGATCAATTCGTTGCTCTGTTGCAGGATCTAATCTTGAAGAGGGTTCATCTAAAATCACTATACTTGGATTTCTCAAAAATACTCTTGCAAACGCTAAGAGTTGTGCTTCACCAGCAGACATACCTGTTCCTTCAAGGACTGTATCAAGACCATTAGGTAAGGATTGATACCAATCAGATAAACCGAGTTCTTCTATCACAGCATGAATCTCTTTGTCAGAAATTTCGGTATTAAATAGAGTTATATTATCTCTGACCGAGGCATTAAAGAGTTGAACATCTTGGGTAACTAAGCCAATTCTGTTTCTTAAATCATCTAATGTGATCTTACCTATATCCTTGCCACCCATACTAATTGTCCCAAGGTTAACATCATATAGCCGAAATAGGAGTCTGGTAATTGTCGTTTTACCACTTCCAGTCCTACCCAATAGTCCTAAAGACTTTCCAGGTTGTAAATTGAATGAAATATCTCTAAGAACATACTCATCATCAGTATATCTAAAAGAGACATTATCGAATTGAATACCAACTGTATCAGAGTTTTCAAGTGGTTCAGTACCATCATCAATTACAGAATTTACTCTGTAGAGTTCTTCTATCCGTGTGATACCGGCAGTGGCACGTTGTAAATCATTGATTTGTCTACTTATCATTATTAAAGGACCCCGTAACATGCTGGTATAATGAATCACTAAATAAACTGTACCAAGCGTGAAGTCCCCTTTCTGATATAGATATGCGCACAATCCCATACTCAACGCAAATCCGAGTGTAAACATTACTCCGCTAATTGTTTGTAATATCTCACCCATCACTTGTGCTTTTACAGCGCGTCCATATACATCTCTATTCTCATCGTAAAATCGATGCATAGTATAACCAATACCACCATTGGAACGTAGATCTGGAATACCGGTGAACCGTTCCTCAAGAAAACCGAATAGTTTTGAATATCCTTCACGTTCTGATGTGTAGATTGGCACAGCAATGCTCCGTGTAAGATTGTATATAATCAATGCAATAACAACAAACCCTATTAAAGCGATCCCTATCAGCCAATCTTCCCGATATATGAAGATTATTACACCGATTAGTAGAAAAATACTGCCAATGATGTATAGTATGAATTCTGAGAAAAAGTTGGAGAGTGTCGTTGTATCTCCGTCGACTCGTTCAACCATCTCACCAGGTGTGTGTTCATGGTGGAATGACATATCCAGTTGAAGACAGTGTTCGGCAAGATCCCCTCTCATTTCGTTAGTCGCACGCCAACCAACATCTTGCCCCAAATAGGATGTAACTAACATGACAATTTGTCTAATGAGTCCAATAACAAGAAACGCGCAACCTGCAATTATCAGGTTACGCGTTTCACCACCTTCTTCGGCAGTGTCAAAGAAATAACGTATTATTTGGGGATTAACCAGTTGGAGACCAATCCCGCTAAACATAAATACTGCAAGTAATGCAACTCTATACTTTAGAGGGATTAGATATTGTGAAAGTAGAGCAGCATATTGCCTAAATGGCACTTTTTTCCAAATTTGGTATTATCCTTCCAAATCAATAATTATTCATGCAGAAATAGTTAATTTTTCCTTAAATAACCCAGGTTGCCACCTATTTACTACATAGCACTCCGCTGGAGTGCAGGATGTTGATATACCTTTTTCTATAGACATATCACCCCTCTGGGGTGAGGTAAGTGTCAGAAAAATTGTGTTGAAACGATCAAAATCCGTTAGTAGCAACTTAGGTTTAAATAATAAGCTTATGTTCCCTTACTTTAGTTTAAGTGTTCCCCATGTTGTTGCAAGTTTACCATGACTTTCAACTGCTAAACCTTGTGATGCTAATTGTTTAATTTCATCAGCACTTAAAGTTCGATCAAATATCATGACTTCGTCGATAATACCTTTCCAATATCTGGCACCACAACATTCATCCCAACCAAATTTTAGGTTTATGACAGTTTGTTCAATATGAGGAATTTCATTCGCGGCAGAATCAAGTTTCCCACTATCTCTGTGATAAATATAACTTGTGGCTTTATCCTTTTCAATTGCTATTGCAACCATTGCCCACTTATTTTCTGGGACAGCAGGTGCACCTTTCCATGCCCATGTCTCCGCCTTGTTATTATTCCACACATAGGTTAATGTATCGTTATCTGCAACCCCCATCCAAAATGTGGTTGGACCTCGTCCTACTACTATTCCGGACCAAGGTATTGTCCGCCATCCATTTATACGTGCTACAACGGTAATTTCCAGTGTTACCAATTTAAAAGCTGCATCAACAACAGCATGTCCACCTGCTCCATCCGTCATCAGTGCTTCATTCATCCAACCATCTTTTACCCAATCTGCACCACCTTTTAAGACAGCATCATGACCATTACCAGATTTGTCTTTACCATTTCCATCAAGTGGCCAATATCCAACAAGTCCGTCTGTAAGACCTGCAGCGAAGCCAGAATTAGACCATACAATCAAACTGAGAAATAAGACTATTATAACTGTTATCTTATAATTCACTTTTATTCTCCTTTATTAATTGACTTTTTGAATCTAACATGTCTGAAGTGTAAACTATTTGTAATAGAGTTGTAAGATGAACGTTTATATAATTATCCTGTTAAGACACATAGATAGATATACATCTATTTTCAACAATATACAGTAATCGTTCTTTTGATGCAATATAATTAGACACCATTTTGAAGTTAATTACAAACAATAAATCCCAATTCAATTATCATTCAATAGATAAATACAGAATTAGGAATGTATAATGAAATAAAATTCTAAAATTCTATAGGAATTATACCATTTATGAACCAACTAACAAATAAGGCATTTCAAAATGCCAAGGGTTTTATCAACAATCAGGGACGGGAACTTGATAAGAGACGTTATGAATTCCATTTTGAGAATGGATCTGCAGATAGTGTCCTTGAAGTATTGGCAACTTATCAAAACAAGGATGGGGGATTTGGACACAGTTTAGAACCAGATCTCAGAACAACGGTTTCTTCAGCTATTGCTACAACAGGTGCATTTCAAATATTAAAAGAAATCGGTGTGAATACAGAAGATTCTATAGTTAAGAAAGGGATGGAGTATTTACTAAATACCTACGATGAAAAGGAGAAAGTATGGGATATAATTCCTCCTGAGGTAGAGGATGCACCCCATGCACCATGGTGGACATACGAGGGAAACAGAGAATGTTTTGGAAAATATCTTATCAATCCACGAGTAGAAATAGTTGGATATTTACATGATTATGGTGGGGATCTTGTATCAAAAGATTGGTTGGAATCCCTTACCTCAGAAGTAATGGAACATCTATTCACACTTCCTGATGACCTTGAAATGCACGATCTCCTGTGTTGTGCAAGACTTGCAGAAACTGATAATCTACCAGATGTAGAAAAACTATGGAAGAAAATCGAACAATCCGCTTTGAAAATTGTTGCAAAATCACCTGATGTGCTAAATGATTATGTACTTAAACCTATTTGGTTGGTTACAAAACCATCATCACCATTAACTGATGTACTTAGACAGGAGATTGATATGAACTTAGATTTTGAGATTAAGCACCAAGGGGAAGATGGTTCATGGTCACCGAATTTTTCATGGGGTGATTTATATCCAGAGGTTTGGGAAGTTGCTAAGAGGGAATGGCAATCAAAATTAACTCTTGATACTTTGAAGACTTTGAAAGAATTTGGACGGATTGAAGGAAACATATAATAAGGTGATTTATGAATATCAAAGAGATACGCGTTGTTGAAATAGAACTAAATCCAAAACCAATAACAAAACCTCGTACACAGAGTAGATCTAAAGAATATAGATTAAATCGACCAATTGATCGGTATTCCACATTATGGGAAGAAGGTCGTCATATCTCCTCATCTAACTGGAAACGTCCTGCTGTCATTGTTACTGCTGAAGATGGAACTTGGGGATTTGGTCTTTCACTTTATGGTGGACCAGTTTGCCGAATAATTGAAGACCATTTTGTACCTAATCTATTGGGTGAGAACTGTATAGCAACCGAAAAGCTATGGGATATCATGGTGCGTTTATCTACAGCATTCGGTGGAACCGGCTTATCAAGTTATGCGATCAGTGCAGTGGATTGCGCACTGTGGGACCTTAAAGGAAAACTGTTGGATAAACCGGTGTATGAACTTCTTGGTGGTCCTCAAAAGGATAAGATTTTCTGTTATGCTTCTGGGTTTGATCAGGAATGGTATATGGAGTTAGGGTTTAAAGCAACAAAACTATTTACACCTTATGGTCCAGAACATGGGTTAGAAGGCATTCATAAATTGGAAGAATTGGTTGCTACCACACGTGAGGTAATTGGTGACAATGTCGAATTAATGTTAGATGCTTGGACGAATTTTGATGTAGAACATACAGTACGTATTTGTGAAATACTAAAACCTTATGGATTAAAATGGATGGAGGACTATATATCCGCCGATGATCTGGTTGGATATAAGACAATAAGGGAACGCATCCCTTGGCAAACACTTGCTACTGGAGAACACTGGTATCTACCGACCGTATTTGCTAATGCTGCTGGACAAAGATTGGTTGATATATTTCAACCAGATGTATTGTGGTGTGGTGGTATCACTTCTGCCCAGAAGATATGTCATATCGCAGAAGCACATGGGATTTCGGTTATAGCACATGGAGGAATGAATTATCCTTATGGTCAACACCTATCCTACGCAATGCCAGCCATTACTTGGGGTGAACGTTCAGAAGGTGTATCTTCTCCCGGTGTTCCATTAGAGGAAATGGTGAAAATACCGGGCACAGCAGTGATCAAAGATGGTTATCTTATCCCCTCTGATGCACCGGGTTTCGGTCTTGAAATTGATGAGGATTGGATTGAGAGCGTTATGGTGTAATTAAGACGATAAAGTTATTTCCTTTAAAAAGTATGTTATTCCACCCTGATGATGCGACGACCTGTATCTTTCTGTCCAAACATATCAGTAGTCCGTACATAAATCACATAAGTTCCAACAGGTACATTCTCAGGTAGTTTTGCTTGCCACATGTGCTTTGATCTTGGTACACCATAACTAAGACCTTTTCCTCTTTTTGGCAGTTTGGTGTCTTCCTTCAATAAAGTATCCATCGTATCACGTAGAACATTGTGCATTTTTCGTTCAAGGTTAATCATATCGTCTCTTGCTTTGACATTTACAAAGAATGGATCTTTCTGCGGCATATAGTCCATTTCTACCCATTCGCTGTTTTCACCAAGACGGTATTCCACTGTAGAACGTTCCGTCCCACCAAATACGTTAACTAATATATCAGTATTTCCTGTATCATCTGATTCAACTTCCCAGGGTGTCCATATATTCATTTGATAGTCTGCTGGACGACGTGCAGCTTTAAACCGAATTGAGTACTTATTTCCGGTGAAGGTGAATATC
The DNA here is from genome assembly GCA_965205025.1 of Candidatus Poribacteria bacterium. Lineage (GTDB taxonomy): Bacteria > Poribacteria > WGA-4E > WGA-4E > WGA-3G > MSPOR6. Next base: position 107,322 of record CBDBFU010000021.1, on the reverse strand, counting down.
CCATACCCATTTGGTGCACCGTCCCGCATCGTTGTATGTGGAATACCGACTTCATCGAGTGTACCTTGCCACCAACTGCCAGATGTGGTTGCATGATTATGGTGGTGATGCGGTTGTTCACCATGCCAACCGTGTTCAGGACCAACAAAATCATCCCGTTGAATATGTGTATGTGCAGATAGGGATAACGTATGTGGACGATCACCGAGTAAATTCATCAATTTATCGACATCATTCATTTCGGTTAATGGTACATGAAATGAAATGACAATTAACTTATCCTTAGGCACATGAACAAGATCATTTTTTATAAAAGTCAGTTGTTTTTCACCAACTTGACTGGAATATGCTGGTTGATCCTCAGCATTGCGGAAAAAGTTAACATTGTCTATATTGATGAAATGAACTGGTCCCCAATCAAAAGAATAACAGGTTGGTCCGTATACTCGTTCAAATGTTTCATCGGCATATTGGTCATCAGTGACAGTACGGTTCATATCATGATTACCATACACATTATACCAAGGTATTCCAACAGTTGCCATGACTTCATTTAGGGGTTGAAATAAGTTTAGATTATCACCCACCAAATCACCCAAACTAATACCAAATACTGCATCACTACCAATCACTTCTTCAATGACATCATGTGCTAACCATTCGATTTCCTGCATACTCCTGGGTTGTGTATCCCCAAATACAAGGACTTTATAGGTATCAGGTTCGTCTTGTTCATAGAGAGGAAAATCAATTGATTCAGGTAATGGACCTGTTGGTGCAACCCCTGCATATTTAAGTCCATCAGGAGATCCGTGTGGCTTATGTATATAATAGAATTTTGGTAGACGATCTTCATTGACAGGCGTCATATACCCACGCGGTTTAATGACAAAGAGAATGGTGTCATCACTTACATTTAGAGTGTATTGTCCGTTTTCATCTGTTTCTACAATATCCATCCCATTGGATACACGGACTTCTGCTAATCCTTTCTCGTTATCATCTTTCACTTGGTTTTGGTTGGAATCCAAGAATACAGTCCCAGTTGCAGTAGTATTTACCTCTGCATGAAGACAAAAGCCTAAGCAAGTTAATGTCATGATAAATATGAAAAAACAACTATTCTTATATGTCATCAAGAATCTCCCATTATAAAATAACCGATAATTCATCAAACATGATGAATTTAAAGTCATTCCTATTAAGTGTCAGTGTTAATCTAAACCCCACTCTTTTCGAAGTTCTACCATAGGTTTATATTTTACATTCTTATTATAGAAGTTACCGAGCCATGTATCATCTTCTCGGAAGAAGAAGCGTTCATCTTTTTCTTCACATGCGAGTTGATAGCGCGTATCAATGCTAATGCGATAGCGATCAGACCGGTTTGGGGCACTACTATGCATCATGTAAAGACCAAATATTATGACATCCCCCGGTTGAAAGTGTGCCGTTGCTAATGTGAATCCGAACTTATCCACCATTTCTCTTGGATCTATACTAAAGACAGCATCTGTCAAATCTCTATCCATATCGGTGGCACCATAGGTTGACTTTAAACGATTATGTCTATGTGAATTGAGACAAATAACCAATGGACCGTTCTCCAAGTTTATGTCAGTCAATGCACTCCACATAGTATATCGATTTTGTGTGCCGCGTCCTACATATACACTATCGTAGTGAAAATGGTTGTGTCCACCTGTTGCCATACACCGAAGCCATCGTTTGTCGAAAGTAATTACAGGACCACCAAGGAATTCTTCATAGAATGTCATTGTTTGTTTACTATCAACAACATCAAGAATTGGTTTGGCATGTGCTACTTCTGTTTGTCGAAAGAAACTAAATGTACGATTATCATCACTAATGATACCTTGTTCTACTGGTGTATTTGGTTTAATTCCTCCGTTCTGTGCAATAGCTTTTAATGTCCATAGTGCTGCCTTTTCTGCAGCATTGCGTTGATGAAAACCACGAATAAATAGATAACCATCCTCATCTATTCTTTGATGTAATGCATCTACATTATCGAGTAGGTGACTGGAATCCGTTAATTCTACAATTTCCTCACCAAAATGAAAATGGTGATGACCAAATTCGAAACGTGTTCCAAGTGGTATTTTCTTAGGTATGTTGAATGTCATATCAATCATAATTACTGGGTCTATGATCACCGAGGAGTCTTCTTTGTCGAGGATTTGCTTGTGCAAGAATGTCTTCATCAAACTGAAATTTATTCAGATAAGGAGAGTATTTCTGGGTAATCATCCGTTTTGCATAGTGTACCTGCATGAGATATCGTGTTTCGTCACTCGTATTTGCTGTACCCCGATGCCAGACCTCGCTTCGGAAGAGCACAACATCACCAGCATTACATAATTCCTTACGAATCGGATTCATTACCATTGGTTAGCGGGTGCCATCTTCCAACCAGTTACATCAGCCTTTATGTCACCATCAAGACTGAAAAGACATATTCCTACATCCTCTGACTTATGTATTTGACTTTGCACAACAGCTTGACGTTCATTGATAAACACTTCAACAAGTGCTCTATCAATGAAAATACGTAAGTTAAGATCTTCACCCTTTTGTAATTCGAATGGAGCCTCCCCATAGGGTTTTGATCCACGATAGGGTTCTGTTACTTCTTTGCCATCACCAATTAATATAATCTTCTTCTCGGTTGAATAGAATATCTCCATGCCATTCTTGTTATCTTTATCACAAAAGACTTTTACTCCATATTCTTTTGCAGCCGTAGTTCTGAGTGTAACATTTAATTCAACTGTGTCCCCTGAAATTTCCTTAAGTCTGTAGTCCTTACCAGATTTAACTAAAATGTCGTTCTCAATAGTTTCGTTGTATCTGAGACACTCAAGTTCATGAACTGGTTTAATACGTACTATCCCATCGTCAGGAAGACTTAACTCCCATGGTAAAGAAAATACACAACTCCATAGGGTATTTCCAAGATTGACTTGTATATTAGTAATTACGATTCTGCGTCCATCTGGTGTTAGGAGTGTTTTTGGTGCCCAATAGATTGGTATTCCACGATAATTATTGGTCCAACTCATTTTAGTATGAAAATCAGGCGTGAACTTGTTATCCTTCCACTCACCCAGATAATACCGTGCCCCCCAACTATGACTAATAAGCAGCATCATATACTTATTTCCAAGTTTGAAGAAATCAGTGCAGGAATGATCATGTTCTTCAAGTCCAGGTAACTCATGCGTCATAAATTTACCAAGAAATTCCCAATGCTTAAAATCTTTTGAACGCATCAGAGTCGACCTTTTATACCAAATTCCCAATCCAGGACGAGTATCTTGCATAGGGTGATCACCAGAAAATATATAATAGTAATCACCTTCTACCCACACTGTAGGATCCCAGAAGACCCAATAATCTGCATCACGAGCTTCTTGCGGAACATCAATCTCAATAGGTTTCGACCAAACTTCTAAATGCTCATCTGAGGCTTCAACATAGGTCGCACGCCCTCCGAATATCCCAACGAATATGACCTTCTTGCCATCTTTTGTGATAATTGTACCACCTGTACCACATCCTCCACTGCCTAAGGCAAAGTCACCACGCCGTCTCCAGTGAACCAAATCAGTACTGGTAAAATGTCCGAAGGCATGTTCGTCTCCCTTGTACATATAACCAAAATGGTACTGTCCTTTCCAATAGATCATGAAATTTGGATCAGTTGAATAGTTTCTTTCGTTATCACCATCGGAATTAACCAAGTGATAGGTTGGACGAGATGGATCATGCATTAACCGTTGCCGAAAATCACGAGCGATTCGTACAGCTTCATTGTCCATGGTAAACATGTGTCTATCGTCTCTATCAAAAACAATATATGGGTCTTCTTCATTTTCCTTTTTCGCTGCCATGTTTTTAAATTCTGGGAATTTACCGGCACGATCTACCCACCAACCATCTTGTGAGAAGTCAAACCAGCTAAAGGGTTTAATTTCTGATGGCGTATTTGGAATTAGGTTATTAATCTGCTCTTGTGTTAAAGCCTGTGCATAAATCCTGACGTCCTTGATTTTTCCTTTGAATGATGTAGCATAGTTGGGATTTAGATTAACTGAGCCGATTACCAATTGTAAATAGGGACTGTTGAGAAAGTCAAACGGTTCTTTGATGGTATAATAGGTGTAGACTGCACCATCACGGTAAATAGTGATTGAGTTGTCCTTGAAAACTGCTGCCATCATCATGAACTGCCCGAGTACAATTTCCTGGATAGGATTATTGGCAAGTTGCTCTGCAGTTTGTGTTCGGTTGTTATCCTCACTGGCAATGGACCACTTACCTGAAGCATCCTGACCAAAAGCAAGTGCATCATACTTGTCAGCTGCTTGCACAGTTATCACACTGCAGTCCTTTGGATTTTCCTCATCAAAACAGAACCAACTTACGAGTGTCTTGTCTGTCGTTGATAACATTCCTAAACCTACCTTTTAGTGTTTGATATGTAGCGATAATTTAAGGATGTGCGGTTTCCTAACCATAGAAGTCCTAACTCGGATTCACTGGGTCTTCATTACGAGATTTACATCAACTATAAATCTATTTACGTTTCTCACCTGGTTTTCGATATTTTGACGAATAACTGTCCCCTTCTGGATCGTATGATACAAACACTTCCCCATCCTTCACAATCAAACGCGGTACAGTTCTGTGTCGTCCATCCCTTTCAGGTCCACGCATCACAGCGAATTGTTCTTCAGTCATGTCTTCCACCATATCACCCCATCGGTCTTGTGGATCAACGACACCACCGCCCCAATTCACGTTTTTAGATTGATACTTAATTAATACACCACGTCTGGGAATAGGATTTTTCCATGCTAAGGCACCATGTGTACAACCACCATCCATGAAGAAGAGTACATCACCAGCTTTCATTACAGGTTGAACTACCAATCCCATAGTATCATCACAAGTACGGATACCGCGTGGCATCGAATACTGGGTCTTATGCGATCCAGGAACACATGCAAATCCGCCTAAACCGGGTTCAACATCACGTAATTGCCAAGTAATAGTTACAGTTTCAGCATAACTTCGTCCATTCTTAAAATCGTAACCTCTTGATGGACTCATCGGTTCGTTCCCATCATGGAGAGCATGTCCTGAAGTTCCCTCAACTGCACAAAATACAGTTGCACCACCACAACGATAACCGCTTCCACCCATCCAATTCAGTCTCTTAACGACTTCAGGATGTGCAATCATCTTACGAAATGGTTGGTTATAGTGATCCGGCAGATCCAATAATCCTGAAAGTAGTGGACGACCTGTACCGGCTTGACTTACTGATCCTCCTGCAAGTTCATTACCAACAACTATGCGATCTTGAAACTTATCTACTGCTTCATTTGCTTCTGCAAGCCATTGTTCATCCATCAATCCCCGTATTACCAGATAACCGTTCAGATCCCAAAAATAAAACTCCTTCTCATCAATACCAGAGTTTGGATCACGAGTATAATATGATGGGTGAAGAACAGTTGTATCTTCCTCTACCCAGGTATTTTCACCATCTGTATTTATGACTGGTGGAGGACTTGAACCCTTATATCCAGGAATATACATCACAGCTCTCTGTGCGTCAGATGCTTCATCTGACCATCTGGGTAATGATTCTGTTTCTGAAAATGGACCTTCTGGATTAGATTGGATAGCTGCGCGGGCAGCATACCTGTATGACAACAAACGTTTCGGTTTATTTTTCCAGGGTCGAACACCCTGTAGTGTAGGTGTAGCTAATAAGAATAGATCGCCAGCTTTTAATGTAGGTTGTATCACAATTCCCATATCATCTACACCCTTACTCAAATCATCAGGTGTTGGTACATTACTCTTATGGCTTGCTTGAACAACAACCAATCCTCCATCTCCATTTTCAATGTCGTCCAAAACCCAAATTGCTTTAACGCTCTGACAACTCCTTCTATCTTTTTGTATACGATACGCCAGAGAAGGGTTTCTCGGTTCATCACCTCCCTCAAGTGCTATGCTTGTCTCACTCTCACTATATCCCAATAAACTGGGTGCTTGATCCAGTCTAAAACCGTGACCTATTATCTGATTCAGATACCACACCAGGGTTGGGTGTACAAGTAGGTCACGAAATAATTCTCTATTGGGATCTGAACCACCTAAAAGATTTCCATTTCCAGAAATTGCATCTAATGCACTGTTTAAGGATGAAACTTCTTCCTCACTTAATACACTGGGGATGTGTAGGTAACCTGCCACATCAAATGCATAATTTTCTTCATTTTTCATAATATCATTATCCATTTGTGTCTCCTATAAGAAATATATGGTTATGAATTCTATTTGAGGATAAAGCAAATATATCATTAGTGAGTTATTACATCAATCATAATTACTTGGTCCGTGGTCACCAAGGAGTCGTTTTTGACGTGGGTTGGCTTGGTCAAGGATTGATTCATCAAATTGAAATTTATTCAAATAGGGTGGGTATTTCTGCGTAATCATCCTTTTTGCATAATGTACTTGTAATAGGTAACGTGTTTCATCTGAAGAATTAGCAGACCCACGATGCCATACCTCACTTCGGAAAAGGACAACATCCCCAGCATTACATATAATACTCTCTTCAGTTCGATTATTCCACTCTGTTGCTCCGTTTGGTGAACATCCAGAATAATGGCTTCCTGGAACGAACTTTGTTGGTCCTAATTCTTCATACATATCATTAAGATAGTAATGTGCAGTCGTAATGAAAATGGGAACTTTTACCCGTGGATCTTGACGAATTTCTGCCGGGAGAGAGATCGGTAGATAATCTGTATGTAATCCTTGATCCGGTCTTCCTGGACCTGTTAACCAGGACTGCATACCAATGCAATGACAATCCCCACCATGAGTCGCTTCAGCTACTTCAATAATAGGTGATTTGTCAAGAAATTCGAGATATATAGGATCGCGATTAAACGAGTTATTGATGATTTTATTGAGAAATGATCCACCATTATCGGGTGTTTGGTAGCGATCATAACATTCAGGAATAGTATCTAATCTATCCATGGTGGCACGTAATTCCGCAATTTCATCGGCATCAAGAACATTTGGGAAATATACATAACCATCCCGTTCCAATGCTTCAACTTGATCCTCTAAGTCTGTATATGCAACAAGTGAGAGAGCTTTTGCCATTATAATTCTCCTTTCTCAGATACCTTTAGATTGGTCTAATAATTCAATCATCAATAGACCATGTACAATTTATATTGGAGTCTATATAAAACTGTTTTAATGCCGGTTTATCAAACCATAGTTGCATTGCTTTACTCACAATATGTCCAACACTACTCACTTTTAGGTATAATCCTCCTGCCGTCCAATCAGGAATCATATTATACTGTCCAGTCTGTGCGGCATATATACTAAGTAATGCTAACGGTTCCATAACATCAAGGTTAGCAGTCTTATGGTTATCCTGCAGGAGTTTCAGACACAGTTTTTCCTTCATGACCCTCCTGAAGTTCAGGTTTATCCATTACCCGACTATGGAAAACGTAATCGTCTTCAAGTGTAAATAGACCACTATCAGAATGTTGCCTTCCTTGTAGCAAGTTATCACCAATTTTCTCTGCCATTGCCAAGAATTCTGGTTTTGGATCAACACGATATAGATCAACTAAAGCGAAAATATAGGCAGGTTCCAATGCAGTAGTTTCGAGGTTTAAATTTGGGTCTAAGCTTATGTCAATTCCAATATCTCCAATATCAAAGTGTATGAACATAGTTCGAAGGTAATCTCTGAATTCATTTCTACCACCAGATACACGATATCCACGAGCACAGACAGAGGTAAAGAGAGGGGTAATGTTTTGAGGTAGAAATGCCCCACCTTCCTTTGCCCCCAAAGTATAACTTTGCGTCTCTGAATGGGACCTTCTATCCGATGATTTGTCAAATCTGTTCCATCAATTATGATACTCTTTAATGTGTTGTTTTCTATATCATAAGATGCATCCAAAAAGCCGATAATATGTTGTTCAAACGCCTCTTTAATATGTGCCATTTCACCAACACGACCATTTTTCTCTGCATTCTCCACGATTGTTAACATTTCCCATCATCTGTGTAATGGCATGGTTTAGAAGATTTCCTACATAAAGTCTCGGTTCAGTTGCTTGAGGATATTTTTTACCAAAGATATTTAAACCGCGTTTAGAACTTTGTGGATGTACCAAGAATGGTAGAATACCAGTGTCTGGATCACGTTGCTGAATAATTAAGTTTAATAAACGTTCTGCCCATATACGTGGTGCTTCCTCATGTTTTTGGTATCCAAGACTGTATGCAGCATAAGCCATATCCAATGCTACACTTATAAATGAAAGATCTCCAGTGATTACAGGTTGTTTATAACCACTCCAAGGTCTGTTCCATGTATTATCATGATCAACATTCTTATGAAAATCACCATGTCGGTTATAGTGTAAAGCATCCCAATCCTTTATATTTGCTTCCCATATTCCTTTGATTAACATTTCACATCGATCTGAATCCACAGCACTTAGGAATTCCCAATAGGGGTACACATCCTCTATTTCATGTACAACCCCTTTCATTCCATACCTATTACCTGTTACCAGATCAATATAACCATGTCCACCCCAATGCAGGACACCACTTTCAGGATACCAATAATGGTTGAACATATAATCTGCAGCTTCACCTGCCGCACTCACAATATTTTGCATCCCCAGTGAATTGACTTAATGAAGTAAGGAGTCGGATTAAATTCTGCTGATTTTGAAAGAAACACCAAACAGTCGGTTTCGGTTCCGTTCCAGATTTGTAGGAAGTCATTGATCGAGGGGATGTTAAATGATCTGTATCAAGACAATCCACGAACAAGGGCATGTCTTTACCACTATATCTATCTCTCCCATAATTTATGGCGGTTTCTGCGAAGAGACTGGCAGCCTTCAAGAAACGGTTGTTCTCGTTTTCATCAGAACTAAATGTACTGTTTCCAATCCAACGTTCCAAACGATTATTGTTCATACATCCTCCAAGTAATTCGTATTTGCGTCTTGTTGTTTCATCAAAAGAGTGACACCAAATCCGATTACTGCAAAAACCGAAAAGTGTAAATGGCAATTTGCCACAATAAATAACTCATGTGGGTATGTATATATGAATGTCCATTTAAAAGATGACAAACCAAGATAAAGGGGCTAAGAATGAAAACCAAGTCGCTGCAATTAATGCTATACTACGTTTTTGGGTTGTTTCTGTCATCTGGTTAGTTCGTAGATAAGCTACGATTGACATAATAATAAACAAAACTATTAGATAACTATAGCGGATTTTGAAGATATACTTTGAAATAAATGAGTCATTCATCTTGATATAGTTATTAAAGTCAAAGAATATTCCATTGATATAAGTTATTACAACACCTAACGTGCCTGCATTTAAACTTGCCGCATAGACTTCTGGAAAATTCTCTGCTTCACCATGTGTTCTTTTACCAATAGAATAAAACACATGATCAATTCCATCCATGAAGCCACCTTTCACTGCACCAATCTGAATACATAGCATCATGAGACTTAGAAAAATTGCTAATCCAGAACCGACACTGGTACCAATGGAGTATTTCAACCATTGATTCTTGTTCCATCTGTCAACCATTCCATAATATACGAAAGGTACAACCATCATAACCAAGGTTGTTGTCATATATTCATATCCATTAATGAAACACTTAATGGATACAGAGATGAAAATTAATACACTAAACCAGATAAAATGTCTATTCGTAGAATCTTTGTGACGTTTAAGAAAATACAAAACCGCTATCATGGGTAGGTAGAATGCCCACGTACTCCACCAAAGATTTCTACCGAAGACAGTCAACCAGTGAGATAAAAACTGCTGAACCTAATACGAATATCGCTGCTAAACCGCCAAACTCCTTATAAGACCATACGATAATTAATGTCAATGCAATTGCAGTTAGTAGTGATGTCAAGATGTAAAACAACCAGAACTTAGCAATTGAGGACATTGGAATCAGTTTGTCAAGCAAACTGAAAATCATCCCTTGACCACCAGGTTGAGAATTATATGTTGAATAGTTTTCAAAAGAGTAATTGTATAGATAGGCATTATACTGAGGACCTCTGGCAGTTGATGGTATCCATTCTTGATCGACTTTTTTCGCAGTTCCCCAGCCATTCAATCCACCAGCAGAGAAAATGCCATCCTGGCGAGATTTTACCATCCGACCCATGACATGACTTTCGGTATCTTTCTGATGTGTCTTAAACCATTGCTGATCTGCAACCTTCCATGAATTTGAGAAAAATCCAAAAAATAGAATTATAATAGACACACACCAGAGTAAGGTAATTTTAAAATTTAGGAGAATTTATTAGGACTTTTATAGACATATTCCACTCGTTTTAATGTCTACTTTTCTTTTTATAAGTCAGTCATGAATTAAAATACTTATGTACCAGTACTATAGTTTGGACAATTTCTGAGAGGTGTTTCACCTTTTTTCAAAGGGTTTCTGGTTTTAGCCTCGTTTCTTACGTCAATCCAATTCTGAGAAAAACAAACTTAGATGCATCAAACGGTAGCCCCAGAGGGGCGAAATGTGTGTAGAAACGTCATACATCCCAAAGGTCAAGCCCCAGAGGGGCGAAATGTGTATTGATATAGTTTTGATTCAAGATTCAGTAGATAAATCAAAATAATTCCCACCATAGAAAATCAAAACCATTATACCCATTACATATACCTCAGTCAATATGATTCATCTGATGAACTGATGATTTCAACCATTTAGAATGTGTATATATGAATGTATCCTATTTCATTGTATAAAACCTATATCCTTGATATAATTCTGTCAATATTGCTGAATGTTGTATACTCTAATGAAATAATTTTCATACCATATACCAGTTCGAAGCTTTTGAATTCAATTTATGATGGTTTTGTTTGATTATACTATACATCTTCAATAAAATATTCCATTTCATCTTCACATAGTTGTATGTCGTAATATGTCTATCATTCAAGCATTAGAATCAGATAATCTGGAGGAATTAAAGTCTATACCAAAGACAGATGTTCATTGTCATGCATTCCTAAGTACGAGAAGAAATAATGTAGAACATAGGATAGGTAAGACATTGGAACAACCACCCCTTAAAATGAATGGTCTTGAGGGGATGATGGACTACATGAACGGAGTATTAGCCCCTCATTTAGAACATCGTGAAGGTTTTGAATTCGTAGCAGTGTCTGCGATTGAAGATGCAGTTCAAGACGGTGTGGTAATTCTTGAGATGAGTTTCGACATCCGATTGGTTAAGTTCTATCAGGATGGTTTAGACGATCTACACACATTTATTGAATCGTTAGTCAATTTATATCAAGGACAGATTGAATTACGTCCTGAACTCGGTAATTGCACGGGAATGTGTTAAGGACTCACAATGGATGAAATTTGCACATGAAGCGATTGAATTAGATATATTTAAGTCCATTGATTTGTATAGTCATCAAGATGCATGTGCTCCTGAAGATGCCAAGTCTTTATATACCGAAGCACAAAAATGCCGGATTAAAGCTAAAGGCACATGTAGGTGAGTTTAAGGATGCAGAAGAAATTCGTAGAACTGTTGAGCTTTTGAATTTGGACGATGTACAACACGGTATAGCTGCCAAAGAATCTGTTGAAGTCATGAAATGGTTATCTGAGAACAATATACAATTGAATGTTTGCCCTACTAGCAATGTCATGTTGGATGGTGTATCAAAAATGGAAGTTCACCCGATACGTGTATTGTATGACAATGGTGTACCTGTCACAATCAATACAGATGATCTGATGATATTTGATCAGAGTGTCTCTGATGAATATCGGAACCTTTATCAAGCTGGTGTTTTTAGTAGTGAAGAATTGGAATGTATTCGATATACATCCCTTACGCGTAATCAATCAAGTAAAGTCAAATAATCAGATATTAACATAGCGAGTTATGATAAGTAACATTTAGTAATCAATTGTATTACGTAAATGCAGCTTGTATGGATATTCTTCATTATTTGAGACGCTCTTGAGTCCCGTAGGGACGAAATGTCTATAGAAAACGCCGAACAAACGCTCTTGAGTCCCGTAGGGACGAAATGTCTATAGTATAATATCCTAAATCCGTGAAAACAACAAAAACAATTCGTAACTGGCACAAGTCGTAATTTATAGAAAACTACACATATGGAGGAATTATGAGAGGAGAATTATTCAATCGGAGAATCTATAAGTCATTCAGCAATAATATTCTTACATCACTTCTATCTGTTTTGGTCTTATTATCTCTGTCAATTATACCAAGTTATTCAGACCAACATGATTTAGTGACTAATGTTGAGTATCAACCATTTGTATCTGCTACTGAAAGACTTATTGAAGCATTAGACTATCTCGGAACACCTCTTGCTGAAGCGGATCTAACAAGAATTAATTCCGCTTTTGTCTCAGAGAATCACAATCAGGCAATAATAGATATACAAAGAATTCTTGATGGATACTGTATAGCTAAAGTCCATATAAATCCAGAGAGCCGTGTAAAGGTAACAGAAGGAAATGCTAAGAAAGAATTGATGCAGAGTGGGTGGCGTATTTTCTTGGTTAAAGTACATAATGAGGCGGGGGTAACTGCTCCACTTGTACCAGAAAGCAAAAATGCTGAACCCCTTTATAAACGTTCAACAGGAAGTGCTGAGCCGGAAGATACCATTAAACAGAGTGACATACCCCATAGGTTTCTGGAAATGCAGATGTTCTCAAAACCACCTTTAAAAGAGGGTTTATCTGGTTTGGACTTAGAGTATAGAATTATTCAACTCTTCAGTCGAGATTCAGGAAAAAGAGAGGTAACCCTCGGTTTTAATGTCGGTCAAGGAACACAAGATATCGGTTTTAGAAGTGAAGTTCCTATACTATTTGATTGTTTACCCGCAGTTGAGGTGACATTTAAAGTATTAGACTTTGATGGAAAACCTACAACAGGTTCATTTACAATTCGAGATACATCCAATAGAGTATATCCGATGCGGGGACGACGGTTAGCCCCTGATTTCTTCTTTCATAATCAGATATACAGACATGATGGGGAGTCTGTACTTCTTCCACCAGGGGACTATACAATCTGGTATACGCGCGGTCCTGAGTATTTGATAAAATCAAAAGCAATAACTGTACCAAATACTGAAAAACACGAAGTGAACTTTAAATTGGAGAGATGGATACATATTGCAGCAGAAGGTTGGAGATCAGGTGATCACCATGTTCATGCTGCCGGGTGTTCACATTATGAAAGTCCAACCGAAGGTGTTACACCTGAAGATATGATGCGACATATTCTCGGTGAAGATCTAAATGTGGGTTGTGTCCTCTCATGGGGACCGTGTTGGTATTTTCAAAAACAGTTCTTTGATGGTAAGGTTCATGAACTTTCTACAGATGACTATGTGATGCGTTATGATGTAGAGGTATCAGGTTTTCCATCTTCACACGCTGGACATCTGTCATTATTAGGACTTACTGAAGATGACTATAATGGGGTAGAACGAATTGAAGACTGGCCAAGTTGGGATCTACCCGTGCTACAATGGGCAAAAGAGCAAGGAGCAGTTACAGGTTTTAGTCATAGTGGCTGGGGATTATCTGTTGAAGGTGATCAACTGCCAAATTACGATATGCCTCCATTTGATGGTATCGGCGCGAATGAATATATCGTAGATGTTGTCTATGATGCAGTTGATTTTATCTCCACTGTTGATACACCTGCTGTATGGGAACTTAATATTTGGTATCACACGCTTAACTGTGGTTTTCGGACACGGATTAGTGGTGAAACAGATTTTCCATGTATTTATGGAGAACGCGTAGGACTTGGACGGATATATGTAAAAATGGATGATGGTCCACTTGATTTTGACACTTGGGTAGAAGGTTTACGCGATGGACGTTCTTATGTTGGAGATGGAAAAACACATTTACTTGATTTTACTGTTGGTGGAGTTCCTGTAGGTGAAAAAGTAGGGAATGGTGAAATTAGCCAGTTGGATTTAGAAAAACCAGATACTGTAAAAATCACGACAAATTTTGCTGGATTATTACCGGAAACACCTAATCATGAAATAAAGAATAGACCTTTAGATCATCAACCATATTGGGATATAGAACGTGCAAGAATTGATGATACGCAGACGGTTCCAATTGAATTAATTGTCAATGGAAAGGTAGAAGGTCGACAAGAAGTAAGAGCAGACGGTAACATTGTTCCAGTTGAATTTAATGTTGAAATTAGTCAATCCAGTTGGGTAGCATTACGTGTTTTTCCATCGTCACATACAAACCCAGTTTTTGTAATTGTAGATGAGAAACCTATACGTGCAAGTCGAAAAAGTGCAATATGGTGTTTGGACGCAGTGGATGTATGTTGGAATCAAAAGGTTAACGGTATTCGAGAAGAGGAACGTGATGCAGCCCAAAAAGCCTATGATGTAGCAAGAGAAACATATCAAAAGATTCTTGATGAATCAACTGTGGATTAATTAAAAACCCTAATAAGATCGTGTGACTATATTTTTAAGGAGTGATTAATGAAATTATCATCTCATCAGATAGAACAATTTAAACAAACGGGTTATCTAAAAATTGATGAACAGGTCATTGATGACAATCACCTAAATGTATTACGTAATCATTACGATGAACAATTCACAAAAAGACGTAATACTGAGGGTGAAGGGATGCGTAACCTGGCAATCGTTGAAGATTCAGAAAACCATGATGACGGAGAATCTACCGATGAGATGCTTCAAATCATGGAGATGTGGCGAATTGATGATGAGTATAAAAAACTACTATATCACAAGTCAATGTTAGATATTGTGGAAAGCCTGATTGGAGAAAATATCCAATTATTTCATGACCAGGCACTCTACAAACCCGCTTATCATGGTGGAGAGGTGTTTTGGCATCAGGATAATGCATATTGGCAGTGCCAACCACCAGATCTTGTTAGTATTTGGTTAGCACTTGATGATGCCGATGAAGAAAATGGGTGTATGAATGTTATACCAGGGAGTTATTTAGAAGGTTTATCTTCACACGGACGTGCTGAATCAGAAAAAGGCAAATTACCCGCTCTATTACAAGTGGATGCAGATGTAGATCGTTCTGTAGCAGTTCCAGTCCGTGCAGGACATGTAATGGTACATCATTGTATGACACTTCACCAAACAAATCGTAACCATTCATCTCGAGACAGGCGTGCCCTCGCAATTCATTATATGCCTACCGGAACAAAAAATCGTGAAGGTGTAGTGATGAAAGATAATTTACTCCTTCGTGGTAGTTTAGTTTAAATAGCATGAATTCCAACTTAGATGATCTGAAATTTACATCTGTTAGATGTCGGATTTGTTTTCGCTTTCGATGGGTTTAATTATGAATAAAAGTGAATTCACTACTTGGGAATTGCCACAAGGTGCAATTGCTCGTTATGGGTCGGGTGCCTTATGCGATTTAGCAGTTTCCGCAGATGGAACGTTCTTGGCAACTGGTACTGGGATAGGTGTGTGGTGGTATGATCTTACTACACACCAGTCCGTTACGTTGTTTGAAACGCAACGAGGTATGGTCCGCTGCATTGACCTTTGTTCAGGAAAACCCTGGTTAGCATTAAAAAACACGGACAAAGATAGGAATGAGGTTATTAAGATATGGGATATGCAAAGACAGAAATGTATCGCTGTCATGACATATCCAGCAAGACTCAGGGATGATCCATCTCAAAATTATTTAAGTGGAATTTGTAGTCTATGTTTTTCTCCATCCGGGCAATGGTTGGCAGTGGGTCGAGATGGAAGCGTTATCGTTGACATCTATGAGTCGTTAACCGGTAGATTACATACATCGCTGGAATTGCCATCCGATGAAATTGAGTTATGTCGCATAGATGACTGGCCTGACAATGGATTCTTTTGGGATTTTAGCGGCGCCTTGGTGTTTTCACCGGACAATCGCCTCTTTGCGTCGTCACATTGGTCTGATTTTATCAGCGTCTGGGATATAACGACCCGTGAACGCATCATCCGCCTCACAGGACATCCCGAAGGTGTGCACTCGCTCAGTTTTTCACAGTGCGGTCAGTTCCTTGCTTCGGGTGGGGTGAAGGGGACTGTGCAAGTATGGGAGACTGCCACTTGGCAGCTGCAACAAACGTATCCATCGCCCGATGACGATTGGATGGACATCTCCTACGCACCCGATGGCACCCTTCGGGCAGCAGGTATCTCTCACGATCAATGCACAATCACTGTGTGGGATGTCGTACAGCAAAAGGCGTTATATACTTTTCATGAAAAAAATTACTGTGACGCAGAAATTTATCCTATTCACTTTTCTAACGGTACACATCTTGCCTACCAAAGTGATTTTGAAGTCCAAGCTAAGACAGTGGGAAATACAGAGCCGCTTTCTATACTACCGTGGGAACTTGGCGATCTGCATTCTCTCGTATTTTCACCTGATGGAAAGACTCTCTGTGCGGGGTACAGGCAATTTGGCGGTGTCATGCTATGGGATGTTGCAACCCATCGTCCACAACATGTCGTTACTGAGCCGCGTTGTCATATCGTAGCTGTTTATTCGGACACCTCAACTGGTAAATTTTATGCAACCGGGTTTCCTCCAGGAGAATCTGACTATTGGGGCAACACCTTGAATCTGTGGGAAATCGGAAAAAGTGAACCGATAGCCGAACTCACGATCCCTGAAGCATTACCTAATCGACGTGCGATGGCATACGCCCCCGCCACGAATCTGCTTGCCTGTGGGAACGGAACGGAAAAGAGGGATGATGGCTGTGATGAAAACGACCCCGAAAACGGGGCAGTGTATGTATGGGATGTCGCAAGTGGACAGATGCAACACATATTAAGAGGTAAACATACGAACTCTATCAATTACGTGAGATTCAGTCCGGATGGTACACGCCTTATCAGCAAATGTGATGACTGGACAAATAGGGTGTGGGATATGATGTCCGGTGAAGAGATCTGTAAAGAGCTCACTGGTTTTATTCCCGAAGTGTTTTCCCCTTGTGGAAATCTAATTACTGTATTTTCTGGTGAGAATATACTTGCATGGGATATTGAGCAGTGTGATGCACGCGTGGCAATGCGACTAATATCTATCGCAGATCTTTATGGAGAGAATCCTTCGGTGGCAACGGTGGAGTTTTCGTATTGTGGTCATTATTTAGCTTATGGTGAAAATTGGAAAAAAGGTTTAGAGAAAGTTCCTATTCAGTTGTTCGACATTCGTACCGGTGAAAACATAGCAACTTTTCTGGGACACCCGACAGATATTCAATGTCTTGCGTTTTCACCTGATAGCACTATCTTAGCAAGTGGTAGTTATGATGGCACTATCCTACTATGGGATATGAAACCTTACTTAGGTCATTTTACAATATCAAAATAAGTGAAGAAAAATAGAATAACCAGCAACAGAAGATTCGTAAAAATCAATAAATTCACAGAACACCAGACATAAGACAAATGGAATTCACTTGCATACATTATTCACATACGTTAAAATATCTATATAATACAGAGTGTAATATGAACACAAAAACCGTTTTCATAACTTTCATAACAACTTTTGATTTCCATAATTCCAGTTTTGGATTTTAGAAATAAAGTAAAGAAAAGACAAAATTCAAAAATTTTATAATTTCTTTTCTAATTTGGTCTAAACCCAGTCTATGACAGGGTTTAGAAGGTATTTACACACCAATTTAAATGTCACACGATGTGACAAAAAGTGTAACTTTTTTCATATTTACTGTAAACATACAAATAGGTTGTTATTATGTACCTTAGTAACCATGATTTAAGAAAGTCTTTTCGACAGAGATATCGAAAAATTGCTTTTTGTATTTCTTTAGTTTTCCATGTAGTGATGATGGCGGTGTTTGTCCTCTTTTTTCTCAATCAAGAAGAAACCGAAGTCGACAAAATACATGCCGAAATACTACCTGAGTTGTCGAGACAAATAGTCAATGAGCAAGAGTCACTAAATCCAATATTAACTAAGCGAAATGAAGTTATACCGGTACCTCAAAGAAGAGATGTAACTATTGCTAAACCCAATCAATCCAAAGAGATTGCAAAGTTGCCTACCTCCGCAACTCCGTCGGCAGATCAAGGGCAGGTATCGGCATCAGCAAACTTTGATCCCCAATTTGATACACCAAATCTCTCAACTGATACACGTTTAAAACCCAATGACAGATCTATTATGTCACCAGAATTACCATCTGGTCTTATAGGGTGGACAGTTTCAAAAAATCGCAGTACTAAAAGTAAGGGAAATTCACAAAAAAATACCGGGAAAGGTAACAGCAAAACAGGGACAGGAAAGAAAAACGGTAGTAGTATAGGTGATTCGGAGGGAAATAGAGACGGGAGTGGCAAAGGTCATGGTAGTGGTGGCAAAGGTCAGGGTGAAGGCAACACTTCCCTTAACAGCATTGAGAAACTAACAAATGATATTATTGCAAGCAGTAGAGGAAACACCGTAGATGTTGTCTTCGTCTTAGTCATGTCCAATAGTATGCTTGATAATATCAGTTCTTTTGTAGAACTTCTGTCTGATATAGGTAATACATATAAAACTTCAAAAATAGACTATATGTTCGGTATAACACACTTCTATAACCAAAGATTTCCGAGAAATAGGATCCATACAGTTTATGTTAAATTCAAGCTCACGCGAAACCTATCTTTAATCAAAGAGTCTTTAAATTCAATTAAAAACGTAAAAGGTGTATACGCAAGTGAATTAGGTACATTAGATGCTATTCATTATACGGTCACAAAACTGGAGTTGAGAACAGATTCTGTGAAACATCTTTTCCTCTTCACAGATGAAAAGAAATTTACCAGCATAAAAAGGCATACATTAGATGGTGTTATAAAACTCTGTCAAAAAAAACAAGATCTCTGTAAATGTGCTTGGTAAGGATTTTCCAGATCATAAACGCATTGCAAAAGAAACAGGTGGGAGTTGGCACAAAATACCTATACGTGGACCTAATCACAGGTAGGTGTATACAAGTAATATCTGTCAATTTGTCTAATGAGTTCTATGAATCATCCTGTAGGTAGATGCAATACTTGTCTATAGGCGTCAATTTAAGCATTAGGCTCTTTTGTAGAGCGATCTCCGAATCACGATCCCCAATACAGTCGGGAATCGGAGTTCCCTCCTACAGAAGAGTCCATCTGACGTCTATGGTGATAGTTCACAGCACAATTATAGGCGTCAATTTATACCAATTCTAATAAATAATATGTCATTACATAAATTTTATGGAATTGAATATTATTGGAAACTATCTTCTGTAGGAGCGACCTACCGGTCGCGACATGGAGATTGACCCTGCAGAATCTCCACCATCAATGCGATAGTATATTTTAGATATGGTATTAGGTCTAATATTATCTTTCAGATACCCAATTTGCATCCGACCTCTCAACTTTAGATGCACAAGGAATAGCACTTAATATATTATTCATTTTCTTGGCATCTAAACTATTTGAGAAATGTCAAATTGAATATTTACTAAAAATGTATTATACTTAAGGCATGCAAATTCGTCCCAGAGATATACTTACCTACATCACACCAAGCGGACGTAATTCGTATCAACAATGGTACATGCAAATTAAAGATCAAAATGCTCGGATAGCCATTTCTAATAGAATTGCACGTGTACGAACAGGTAACTTTGGCGATTTCAAGCGATTAAGTTCAGATTTGTATGAATTGAGGATCCATCATGGACCCGGATATCGTGTCTATTTCGGACTATTTCAAAATAACATCGTAATCTTACTTTGTGGTGGTACGAAAGGTACACAACAGCGGGATATTAATAGAGCGCAAAAATATTGGAACGACTTTTTGGAACAAATGGAGGAAATTGACAATGAAAGCAGAAATTAAACTACAACATTGCACAACTCCGTTTAAAGATTACCTCCGCAAAGACCTTGCCGAACCGGAATTTGCAAAAGGTTATCTTGAAGCTGCTCTCAAAGATTTTGATAAAGATGGCAACATTGAATTATTATTACTTTGCATGAAAGATATCGTAGAGGCACAAGGCGGCATTGATACAATTTCTGTATGGACAAATCTCAGTCCGACGAACCTTTCCTATCTTCTAAATACCAAGCACCCACAACAATTAGATAAAATACTGGAAATTCTCTCAAAATTAAAAAGTATTCCCACCAATGATTTAGAACAATCAGAGTAACTATTTACCAAAAATTCTACAGGAATTACCGAACATCATAGTAGAATATAAAATTTGAAATTAGCAACTTAGGTTAATATATAATAGGATGAAAGTTCGTTTTCCATAAATATATCTTGGAGGATGTAAAAATGAGATACATATTTATTTATACACGTAACATGTTGGTAATACTTCTGATTTCATCATTATTAAGTTGTGGCGCCAGCATAACTCATCACACTTTAGATTCACAACCGATCCGTGAATCTGGACCATTTCAATCTCCGACACAGTTGAATTCAGAGATTAATTCAGATGTTGTTCATAAACATGAATCGCAGTTGCACAGTTCCTATACCACCAACCGTATTATATTCTGGGCGGCAATCACTACTACTTCAGATTTATATACACACGAGAAAGTAACTACCACATTAAGTACCCTCACTCACAATGTTCAATAGGAGAAGATTCCGATCTCGATCCTACAAGATCCTGTTCCCACTCTTGGCGTAATCCGCGATTCAGACAACAATCCGTGGAATCCATGATTCAGAGTCGACTATAATATAATTACACACCAAAATAGGTTGACTGTTTACCAAAAATGCTGTAAATTTAATAGTACTCAACGAACCACTTCTTGTATGGAGATATCTCAATGACGACGCGACTTGAACAAGCTTTAACAGAAGTGTCAAAGCTCTCACCGAAGGAACAAGATGCCTTTGCAGATTGGGTACTTGCTGAAATCCGTTCTGAGAAAAATAAACTCTGATAGCCCCAGAGGGGCGAAATGTGTGTAGAAACGCCATACCTCCCAAAAGTCTAAGCCCCAGAGGGGCGAAATGTGTATCGCTTAAAACTGCCCAAACTGTAATTAAGTAGTTCACATTATGAATACTCTTAGTAGTCCCCTGATAAGGGGCAATCATTATTTAGAAATGGTATAACATTTGACTGCAGACAAAAGAAGCATACAGACTGTTCACAGAGAATACAAACTATCCAATCCTACGATTCAAGAAAGTACACAATACTAAGCCAATCTACTCCGTATACACCTAAGTAATACAAATATTAACATATGTGATTCACGGAAAATTGATATACTTCAAATTATAAACCCTTATAGAATAAGGGTTCGTAGAATTGCTCCGTGAAGGTTTCCGTGAATGGAGTTGTGGATTTCTCAATTGAATTTTAACAGATACTATAGTTTGAACAATTCTTATCCTTGAGTAAGTTGAGTTTCTAATGATAACGGGTTGTGCTAAATAACATTTAGTAATCAATTCCTTCACATAAACGAAGGTTTGTATGAATATCCTTCATTAGTTGAGACATTCTTTAGTCCCGTAGGGACGAAATGTTTATAGTAAAACACGAAACAAACCTTCTCGAGTCCCGTAGGGACGAAATGTTTATAGTAAAAACTCAAAATACGTGAAAACAACAAAAACAAATTGTTAACTGGCACAAGTCGATATGATAAGTCTTCTTTGTGAATTTTCTATATCAAAGGAATCCTACAATCATTTTGCACTCCAGCGGAGTGCTATGTCTATAGAAAACATGATCAGTACATTCTTGCACTCCAGCGGAGTGCTATGTGTCGTTCACTTCATACCGCGTTGCTGTAGAAATCAGGATTTTATTTATGTATTGTGTCAGAATTTAGAATAAGTGAAGTAAACCAATTAGGACTTAAACGGAATTACAAAAAGGAGTTAATTCTCGTGTTAAACAAAAGAACTGCACTAATTATAAGTGGTTTGTTAATTGTTGTAATTGGATTAATGTTTGTTTTATTCCAACCCACACAAAAAATTAGTGAAGAAGTCCAAGCACATATAGATAAACTCTATTCTTTCTCAGGTGAACTAACACCAGAGGAAAAAGAAAGTTATTTTGAGAATGGTATTGCATTAACAAAACTCTTAATGCAGGAGGGAAATCTCCCTGAAAAAGAAATGGAGAAAATGCAAGATCATATTCGGAAATTAATTATAAAGAATCCGGATTTACAGTTGAGTGCACGGGAGTATGATCAGCGTTTTGGAGACATTGTCGGGGATACCCACGGTTATACACAAGGGGAGGATTATCAAAAAGAAAAACAGATAGTACTTGAGAAAATTGAAATAGCAATCTCCGAATTAGATATATTAGATTTCCCCAATATAATAAAAGAAGATCTTCGATCTATCCTCAATCGCAGACGGGAATCTCTTACGGAGAAAGACAAAGCAATTGATGAATTAAATAAAGCTTTTATTAAGTTTTTAAAGAAGGATCCAGATGTAGATGGTGTCACACAGGATCAAATAACTGGTGAATATATTCCTACCTATCCGAATATGATAAAAGTCTATAGACGTCGGACACATAATGTTGATGGTACAATTGACGATGAAGTTACAGGCATCCTAAGTTCAAGCAACCCAGAGAATCAGAAAGCAATACAAGCGTATTTAACAGAATTAGAAAATACACCTCCTTGGATGAAACAACCCTCTCCACCAGATATTGAAGGTTTACGTTTTTCTGTTGAATACGAAGACGTGCATCTTAATTCTAAAGAAGACATTACAGATAAAGTGGATCAGTCTGTTAACTCTAATAAACCTGATAAGGATACTATGAAAGTTATGCAACCAGGAGTAAAAGAGCATTGGACAGACATTACGGTAAATGTTATTGCATTACAGCACTCTTTAAAAGGTATTGATGATCCTCAGATTCAAAGTGAGGCAACTATTTTTCTCGAGGAAGCTCTTGGTGTGAAGTTGGATAAATTCTTACAACTGAATGAGGTAGAGATTGATAACGAACTTCAAAAGATGTTTGATGCCATCAGCATGCCGATGCATACAGGAGTCAGAGCTACCATTCTACCAAAGCAGCCTCCAGTGACAGACATAACAATGATTGAAAATAATCTAAGTAAAAACTTTTCACAGATGCGTACTCAACGTGCAATTGCTACCCTTAACGAATTAGGACCAATGAAAGGACTTGAACGGCTTAAAGAAATTGATCCTGAAATTGCAAAACAACTTGAAGATTACATACAAGAACAAGATAAGCAATACAACAGGTGAGATTTACTTGTCATTCAATTATACTCCCCTAACTTGATTTATGAAATAGGAGAATTAATGAAGCAGATAGACGGAGGTATCACCACTGTACAAGGTATCCGAGCAGCAGGAATACATGCAGGAATCAAGAAAGATAATCTAAAAGATTTAGCTATAATAGTATCAGATACTCCTGCAATTGCAGCAGGTGTATTTACAAAGAATAGTGTCACCGCTGCCCCTGTAATTCTATGTCGGCAACATCTACAAGACCCAACAATACAAGCAATCATAATCAACAGTGGAAATGCTAATGCATGTACAGGTGATGAAGGTATGATAAATGCACAGAACATGGCAACCCTAACTGCCGAACAACTTGGAATACCACCTGAACATATACTTGTATCTTCTACTGGGGTTATAGGACAACAATTACCTATGGATGTAATTGAAAGTGGAATACAAGAATCAGTTAAGCAATTAAGTACTGATGGTGGTGCTGATGCTGCAGAAGCCATAATGACAACAGATACACATCCAAAATCTGTTTCAGTTGAATTAGAAATTAAAGGAAAACCCGTCAGAATTGGTGGAATTGCAAAAGGTTCAGGGATGATTGCCCCCAATATGGCAACAATGTTATCATACCTTACCACTGATGTTTGTATTTCAACTGATACACTTCAAACTGCCTTAACACAGGTTGCTGATGAAACATATAATCTCCTAACCGTTGACACTGACCGAAGTACTAACGATACTGTAATACTACTATCTACCTGTAAAGCAGATAACAGTCTGATACAGCAACCAAACGGAAATAACTATGAAGCATTTTATGATGGATTACTTCATGTCTGCACCGAATTAGTCAAAATGTTAGCAAGAGATGGGGAAGGTGCTACGAAACTTATTGAAGTTATTGTTAAAAATGCCAAGAGTAGAAACGATGCTGAAAAAGCTGCACGTGCTGTTGCTGAATCACCCCTTGTAAAAACTGCTGTGTTTGCAAACGATGCAAATTGGGGACGGATTATGATGGCAATCGGTAAATCGGGAGCAGAATTTGATCCATACAAAGTTGATGTAATGCTTCACGACTATGTTCTTGTAAAAAATGGAATGGATGCCGGCTATGATGAAGACACAGCAACAAAATTATTTGATAATGACCCTGTGCGTATAGTCATTGATCTTCGGACAGGCGATTCAGAGATAACAATGTGGACATGTGATTATTCATACGATTATATACGGATAAATGCCGATTACCGTACCTAATAACTACATTAAAATAACAAAATATTTAACTACTATTGATTGGTATTAAAAAACAAAATATTTGACAATAAACACAATTTATGGTATTATACTCTTGCTTTTAGATAGGGCTTCTAAAAACCCATCTATCAGTTTGCGGGAGTAGCTCAGTGGTAGAGCTCCACCTTGCCAAGGTGGAAGTCGCGAGTTCAAATCTCGTCTCCCGCTCCATCCTGGTGGCGTAGCCAAGTGGTAAGGCAGGAGTCTGCAAAACTCTTATTCGTCGGTTCAATTCCGACCGCCACCTCCAATTCCTTTATTTGTGGGTGGTTAGCTCAGGTGGCTAGAGCGTTTGCTTGACATGCAAGAGGTCACAGGTTCAAGTCCTGTACCACCCATACTTCCTACATTATTTCTATAATTTGTGTTCTAAATATCTACTTATTACAATTGTTATAGGAGTAAATATCTATGAAAGTCAAACATTTCGTGAAAACATTATGTATTTCTATACTCGCATTTTTATTACCTCTTACACTTGTAGCAGATACACCAGACTTAGTTCTCAGTGGACACACAGATAAAATCATAAGTGTCGCATATAGTCCTGAAGGTGATATTCTTGCAACTTATAGTGCCGATGCAACTATACGTTTATGGAATCCTAATTCTGGACAACTTTTACGAGTTATTGATACAATTCCTGGGGCAGGTTTGGAATTTAGTCCAGACGGATCTATCCTCGCAAGTGGTGGAGGAAATGAGAAAGTTATAAATCTTTGGAATCCTGAATCAGGTGCACTTCTAAGAGTATTAAATGGGAATCATACATTTATAGGGGATATTGCTTTTTCACCTGTTGGAGATATTCTGGCAACTGGAAGTCGAGATGGACATATAGATATTTGGAATCCAAAAACAGGTGAACTAATTCGTACATGGGAGGCAGGGAATCTTGATGGGTTATCCTTTAGTGCTGATGGTTCACTTCTTGCAAGTGGCGGATGTAAAGATTTGAGTGTAAAAGTATGGAATGCAAATACTGGAGTACTTATTCATAAACTCACACCTTCTGGTCATGATGTCTTTGATATTGCATTTAGTTCTGAGGACTTCACATTAGCTGCTGTTGGCTGGGCTGCTATAGATATTTGGGATGCAAATACTGGAAGTAATATACGAAGTATAAATAAAGACACTGGAAGATTTCTCTTATGTGTTGATATTAGTCAGGATGGACGAATCCTTGCAACAGGAAAAGATGATGGACAAATCAGTTTATGGGATATGAAAAAAGGCACACTTATTCAAAACCTCAAAGATGACAATATAGAAAAATATGACATCGCATTTAGTCCTGATGGTAATACATTAGCAAGTGTTGGAAATGATGATCTTGTCAGGCTTTGGAATATCACACCTCCTGATGATTTTAAAATGCCAGCAATTCCTGAAGCACTTCTAATTGAAAATTTTAATACATGGGTAGAAGACTTTGGTGAACCTAACCTAAATTCTTGGACAAGACTTGAACATCAACGGGACAGAGCTGCATGGGAAATAGTAGATGGACAACTGGAAGTTAATACACAACCGTTCTGTCGGGATCGGTTAAATATTGGTGATGAACTTGCTCAAGAAACGAATACAACACTTGAATTTACTGCATTTCCAATTGATACAGAACAACTTAGAGTAAAACTAAAGGTTAATTCAACGGATAATGCGTTCGCTGGTATTTTTATAGGTAAGAAGCCAGATAGTTTATTTGTACGACAATTTAAACACACCTATCTATTTGGAAATCATACAATAGGTAATCCAGATAATATAGCATATAATGCTGCACCCTCAATTGGATATAACATTGACGAAATTGATGTCATATTCGAACATGGAGATTTCTATCTATTCTCTGAAGGAAAATGCATTGCTGATTTTAAAGACATTGATATAGATAAAATTAACTATGTAGGCATTGCTATGTTTGTAGATCGTTGTAGTGAAAATGCATCTGCGATTCTGGACGATTTTGAAATTTCAGGTCCAACTATTCCAAACAAAGGTCCAGTGAAAATTGATCAAAATGAGAATTTGGATGATGAAAAAATCGTTATAAAAGACGCATGGGTTGAAAATTTCAGCGATGCAGAACTAAAATCTTGGAAACAACCCAAGCATCAAATTAATCGTAATCGATCTACCTGGAAGACAAAAGATGGGACCTTGGATGTTTGGATTGAACCACTGCAACATCATGCTATATTTCAAACTTATATCTTAGAATTTGTTGGGTTTCAAATAAAAGCTGAAACATTAAACGTGAAAATGGATATACTTGAAGCAGTAAATTCGGGTGTTGGAATTTTCATTGGACAGCGAACCCATGATGGAAACATTTATAGACGTACTTATGATTTTCTTCACAGTAGTATATGGGGACCTATAGCATTCAAAGGACAAAACCCAAAAGTAAAATTTGGTCCACTCAAGAATATTGAAATCGACTTCAACAAAGGTCATTTTGAATTACTATCTGAAGGTGAACATATTCTTGAATTTGATGAACCCAACCTACCCTATATTGATGTTCTTGGAATTATAGCTTACACAGGTGAGGTGCCATTATCACATTTTGTTGTTGACAATTTCATTATATCCAATATTTCTGAACCAAAGGCTAAGAATTTGAATGTAGAAGCTAAAGGTAAAGCAACGATCCTTTGGGGTGAATTAAAGAATAATTAGAAAGAAATCGAAGTATAACCGTTTTACTTTCAGATAAATTATATAAGGGACATCAGATTGTACTGATGTCCCTATTATTGAAGATGTGATATTACATAGATTTCACCAATCAAACAGAAAACTTATAAGTTCATCCCCTTCACGAAAATCATCGATGATTATATCTGCCCCTGCACGAATCAGACGCTCACGCTTATCAGCGTTCATATTGTAAACATTGTCTTCAACTGATGCAACCCCTATTGCAATCGCATCTACAGCCTTTGCATTTTCAATCTCCACATATCCATCACCTATTATTAACAATTCATTCCCCGAAAGATTAAAATCCGTGAGTATTTTCTGAATTACCATAGCCTTTGAGAATTTCTTATATTCACGTAATGCCCCATAGATACCACCAGTAAGATACTTAGCAACTTCCAGAAGTTCTGCTTCATTTTTTACAAATTCTACATCTGTTCCACTGGCAAGATAGCATTTTATACCCATATCATTAAGTTTCTTGAGAAATTCGTATGACTTCGGTACACGTAAAGTGTCAGGATTAATTTTCCCATTATATAAGTCAGAAATCCTCTGGTCTACAATTGGAAGTAATCGACTATTATATTCATCTTTATAGGTTAAAGGATCTTTTGGCTGTCCTCCCCGTTTTTCAATCTCATCAACTAACTGCATCATCTGATATATTGTTTGTTTACCTGTTAGTCTATCAACGAATTCTACAACAATTCCTTCAAGTTCTTCTTGTGATTCTTTGGTTTCTGTTTCTGTCTGTAGAAACTCAACCATCATTGGTACCATTACATTTTGCCATCCATCTCGGATCAATGAGATTGTTCCATCAAAATCGAATACTACATGTTTGATAAAACCAGTTTCTATTTCATTGTGTTGTTCAGCTGATGTGCCTTTAATATGCTTGAATCCCATTCTTCCTCCATAACTATTTTGCATTGATTTCTAATCTCACATTTGATAATATAAAGGCAAGTAGTGAATTAATCAATGAAAATCTATAGTATGGTTTGTAATGGTAGAGAAAGATCTCCTTAAGAAGATTCAACGGATTGATATTTTCACTAACCGTATCGTAAATACTGTATTCGCAGGTGAGTACAAGAGTTTTTTTAAAGGTCAAGGGTTAACCTTTGATGAAGTCCGTGAATACCAAGAGGGGGATGAGATACGAACTATTGATTGGAATGTTACTGCTCGGATGGGTCAGCCTTTTGTCAAAAAATATATTGAAGAACGGGAATTGGTTATGATGCTGATTGTTGATCTAAGCGCATCCACCTTATATGGAAGTATTGATGAGACAAAAGCGGAAATCGCAGCTGAAATAACAGCATTGTTAGCATTCTCGGCAATTAAAAATAATGATAAAGTCGGCTTAATCTGTTTCACAAATGACGTTGAGCACTTTGTTCCACCACAAAAAGGGAAAAAACATGTACTACGTGTCGTACGAGATATTTTACGATTTCAACCCAATCACTCAGGAACAGATATATCACAGGCATTGAGATTTGCTGATAAGGTATTAAAACCCCATAGTGTAATATTCCTTATTTCAGATTTTAAGGATACCGATTATCAGAAACAACTTAGAGTGACGAATAAAAGACACACTCTTATTGCTATTACACTTGAAGATCGCAGGGAATCTGTGATGCCAAATGTCGGATTGATTGAATTAGAGGATGCAGAAACTGGTAAACGTAAACTAATTGACTCAAGATCAGATCATATAAGGAACTTATACATTAAACAAAACTCAGAAATTATTAATGAAAGACAAAATACCTTCAAGAATAGTCAAGTTGATTCAATAGATATACAAACTGATCAATCTTATATACTGCCACTCATTCGTTTCTTCCGTCAACGAACTAATAAAAGATAATGAGTTCCAACCATTAAATTTCTTAACTATTTTATTATGGCGAAACTACACATTAGAGGGTTAACCCATTCCTTCAGTCACAAAAACAAAAAGCTAAATGTTCTCAACAGCCTGGATTTTATAGTTGATGATGGTGAATTTATTGCATTATTAGGTCCTTCTGGATGCGGGAAAAGTACTCTTTTTAATATAATAGCAGGACTAATTCCACCTGAAAATGGTGCAATGTATTTAAATGGAGAATATGTAGATAGCCATACCGATGCTTTTGGATATATGCAACAGAAAGATCTTCTTATGCCATGGCGTACCGTATTAAAGAATGTAATTATTGGACCAGAAATACGAAGGAATTATAAAGAATTTGTAAAATCTAAAGTATTATCATTAAAATCTAAAGTATTATCATTACTGTCTCAGTTAGGATTACAAGGGTTTGAAAATAGTTATCCAAACCAATTATCTGGTGGTATGCAACAACATAGATCTAAAGCATTATCATTACTATCTCAGTTAGGATTACAAGGGTTTGAAAATAGTTATCCAAACCAATTATCTGGTGGTATGCGACAACGAGTTGCATTGGTAAGGACACTCCTATGTAATAAGGAATTCTTACTATTAGATGAACCATTTGGTGCATTGGATGCTATGACACGGTCTGTAATGCAGTCAATTCTAATGGATATTTGGAATAAGAAAAAACAATCTGTTCTTCTAATCACACATGATGTAGAGGAAGCACTGAGTCTTGCAGATAAAATTATAGTGTTGACAGCCCGACCAGCAACAATAAAATCTGAAATATATGTTAATTTAGAACGACCAAGATCTACGACTGATAGTTCTTATATTAACCTTAAGAAAGAGATATTAGATTTATTGAGTTTAGAAATAGACAATGTATTTAGTATGAATTAGATATTTAAACTATAGTGAATGCATAAAAATAGACACTGTATGAATAGTCTCACTTACAACAAGTCTAATGTTATTTCTATGATTCAGACTAATGGACAACTTTAAACAATTAGGTGTAATACTAAAAGAGGAGAAACTATTGCAACGGTGTAATATATCAATCCTTAATATATTATTTATCATTATACTTGTAATCGGATGTGGTGAAGAAGATTCAATCTTATTATTGTCCGTAAGTCCTTCTGATGGAAATATGATTACTACTGATTCCATTATCCTGGTGAAATTCAGTGGTACTCCTGAAAATGTGACTGTATCGAATGGAGCTATTACCAAGAATGGAAATTCCATTTCTATTTCAGGTCCATTTCAACTGGGAGATTTAACTATTGAAATAGAATGGGATGGAGGTAATCATAGTCTATCTTATACTGTTATAAAATCAGAAGTAGGAATCCCAGATGGAATGGTATTAATTCCTGAAGGAGAATTCAAGATAGGTTATCTTAGTGATGAAGCAGGAATTGTAGAGCAAATAGGTAATGCTATATCTTTAGATAGTTTTTATATAGATCAATATGAAGTTACCAATCAAGATTTTAAAAAATTCATAGATGAAAATCCAAATTGGAATAAAGAAAACATTGACTCAAACTACCATGATGGTAATTATCTTTCAAATTGGGATGGAGATGACTATCCTATTGATAAAGGTGATCATCCAGTAGTATATGTCAGTTGGTATGCTTCAGTTGCTTATGCACAATGGGTGGATAAAAGACTCCCAACAGAAGCAGAATGGGAAAAGGCAGCTCGTGGTGGAGTTGAAGGTCTAAAATATCCATGGGGTAATACAATTGATGATCAGAAGGCTAATTATTCATTAAATGTTGGTGTCACAGGTAATACTACACCTGTAGGTAAATATCTACCGAATGATTTTGAGATTTATGATATGGTGGGTAATGTTCTGGAGTGGTGTATTGATCGATATGAAAGAGACTATTTAGATAATATATCCAATACCAATCCTATTGGTGGAAATGATACTATTAAAGAGATACAGATTGAATATCAGAGAATCACATCATCACGTTCGATTAGAGGCGGATCTTGGGTAGAAAGTGGTCAACCTCGAGTTTCGATTACTTATAGACGGGGTAATGAACCCGCACGTACAAGTCATTTAATCGGTTTTCGTTGTGCAAAATCAGCATCCCAATAATATAGTATCAGTAAATTATACTATAGTTTGGACTGTTTAACACTTAGTCATGTTATTTTTCCAAGGATAGTTGTATTTCTGTCTGTCATTTACATTAATTTTAAACTAAGAAATACTGCAATGTGAATTATTAAAAGCCCCAGAGGGGCGAAATATTTGTAGAAAACAGTGAAATCCACTAACAAAGCCCCGGGGAATGCCCTAATGGCATTCATACCGTTGATTCGAGGTGCGAAATGTATGATGATGTAGTTTTGATTCAAGCGACTACTTTAGTATCAGATCAACCTAAAATAACTGATAATTGTCCAAACTATAATAAATTGTAATTCAGTAATTCAAATTGAAAGAATCATTATCTTTCACCAATTCTTAATAATGTAGTATCTGAAATCAGATATTTGAGATGATGAGATATTCTTGTATTTACAATATATAAGAATACAGGTAAACTATTAAAAATTTCAGAATTGAGAGGATTTAATATGATAAAGTGTGCCTTAATTAGTGGAAGAGGAATGGGAATGATGCATGGTGGTAATTTCCATGATCATCCAGATGCAGAAGTCGTCGCAGTTTGTGATATGGATGAGAATTTATTAAACAATGCAAAGGAAAAATTTGGTGTAGAGGGTTATCTAACAATTGAAGAGCTATTAGCAAACTGTGATGCTGAACTGGTACTCTTGATTGTGAATGAAACAAGACGAATTCCACCATTACGTGAATTAATCGCTGCTGGACAAAATGTATTCACAGAAAAACCGTTATGTGGTTTACAAGGACAAGCCACTGTCCGAGAAGCAGATTTGGCAATTGCTGCTCCTGCTATAGCAGAATGGCGGGAATCGAACCAAAAATTTGGTATAGATTACAATTACCGTTTTATGGAACATTTTCGTAAACTTCACGAGGATGTGGTTGAAGGTAATCTTGGTGAAATACGCATGTTACATGCCCGTGCCCATTTTAACTGTTGGTCCCATGTTATTGATCAGATCTTATGGTCCATGGGAGTTCCTGAATGGGTTAGTGTCACCGGTAATCCAAATGAGGGTGGTGGTTGGAAACGACTAATTCATATAGGTTGGGAAAATGGAGTAGTGGGTTCACTGATTGGTACTAATTTGTGGGGATATGATGACCATCCACTACGTGTGAAAATCCTCGGTGATAAGTCTTATG
The DNA here is from genome assembly GCA_965205025.1 of Candidatus Poribacteria bacterium. Taxonomy (GTDB): domain Bacteria; phylum Poribacteria; class WGA-4E; order WGA-4E; family WGA-3G; genus MSPOR6. The sequence continues at coordinate 74,559 of CBDBFU010000021.1, read as the reverse complement.
CTGAAGCTAAAGGTCTTGATGGTTCTTATGTCAGACGAAAAGCAAATAATTCTGAAGTAGAAGAGAAATGGGATAACGAACCCGGACAGCCTGAAATGCCTCAATCCTTTAAGAGAATGGCTGATGGTGTCATAAAAGCTATGCAAAATGACGAAGCATTTCCTGCAGACGGAGAAGCTGCATGGAACGAGCTCTTGTTTGAAGCAGCAGTTCACCGATCCGCTTTACAAAATGGTGCACGAGTATATCTATCAGATGTGGATAGAGCTGCATTTGTCTAATTTATACAATCAACTAAGTAGATAGATACTAATGTTTCTTCACCGTGTGATTATCTGAACTAATCCATAGTTGAAGACATTGATGCATTAATTCAGAAATGATAACGCCGATTCAATTTAGTAATCGGCGTTTTCTGTTATAAATAGATACACTAATCTGATTCTACTCTAACAACGACCTTCCCAATCTTATTCCCAGTAAACAATGAAATAAAAGCCTTTGGAGCATTTTCTAAACCGTCTACAATTGTCTCTTCCCATGTGATCTTGTCTTCGGAGATCCATTTTCTCATATTCTGGTAGAATTCTTGATTACGGTTTTCGTAATCAGTAACAATAAAACCTTGAATTTTTATCCGTTTACCAATTGCCGAACTCAAATTTGTTGGTCCAGGAGTTGGTTCTACATCATTGTATTGAGAGATCATCCCACATAATGGGATACGTCCATGCATATTCATTACTGCTAAGGCGGCTTGTAGGTGAATACCTCCAACGTTCTCAAAATAGATATCAATTCCATCTGGACAATGTCTTCGTAATTCAGCTTCTAAGTCATCAACTTTATTATAATTAATGACAGCATCAACCTGTGCCTTTTCAGTTAACCATGCTAATTTATCATCTGTTCCAGCACTTGCAACAACTTTACATCCTTTGATTTTAGCAATCTGACATACAATTGATCCAACTGCCCCTGCAGCTGCAGAAACAAAAACTGTTTCTCCTTCTTTTGGTTCACCTATATCTAATAATCCAAAATAGGCAGTCCTTCCTGGCATTCCCACTGCCCCTAAAAATGACTGTAACGGAGCTATAGTGGAATTGATAGATTGTAAACTTTCAGCAGTTGTAATATAATAATCTCTCCATCCTAAATAACCGACCACATAATCACCAACATCCAATTGTTCAGATTTTGATTGAACCACCTTACCTACACATCCACCTTGGAGCGAATGCCCAGAATTGACAGAACGCATCCCTCCTCTCATATATGGGTCAACAGAAATAAAGATATTCTTAACTAATACCTCTCCTTCCACCGGTTCAGATAAAGTTTCCTCAATCAGTTGAAAATCCTCTGGTTTAGGTATTCCAATAATACTATTTTTTAGTTGAATTTGCCGACTCACATTCTCATTCATAGTTTTCTCCTACGTTAAATAATGACATTTCTATATCATTATGTTACCACATATAGTAGATTTAGAATTAAATGATTACATTTTAATCATATTAATTTGGAGTGACTTTTCTACCTACCATACTCACACATCTTTTATTCCTTATATCCTGTTAATTTCTTGACATATATATAATTATATGGTTTCATAAAGAGTATTGAAACAAAGTATAGAAATATTTCCATTAAAATAAATCACTTTGTAGTAAGGAGTCAATGAATCTTCAAACAAAATATATCAATACTGATTTCGGAGATAAGATATACGATGAATGGTATCTAACACATGGCAGGTTTAATTTCGAATCACCCGAATTTGTCTGTAAACATATTCCATTCTATGAATCAGTATTATCTCTATCCAAGTCCGACACAATATTAGATGCAGGTTGTGGTATTGGTAGTTATACTCGTGAGTTTGCTCGTAAGGGTTATCATATTACTGGTATGGATTATTCAGAGAATTTCTTATCTGAAGCACGAGAAATTACTAAATCTGAAGAATTAGATATAGAGTATATATTAGGTGATTATAATGAAATGAGTTTTGAAGAGGAGTTCTCTGTAATTTTCTTTGAAGGTTCATTTTTCTATAAATCGAAAGATGGGTTAGTTTCATTGTTATCCCGTATATATAAAGCTTTAAAACCGCATGGCAGGTTATATTTCGTTCACCCAAATCAGACAATTATAAAAAAGAATTATCCTTGGAAGAAACAGACTGAAATTGAGAAAAATGTCTATATCCATCAGAATGCTGAATATGATGAGGAAAATAAGGGAGAAAAGCATACTTGGTTAAAATTAGATTACAATACAAATAAGCATTTTAAATGTGAATTTTTCGTAAAGTTTCTTAATCCAAAACAAGTCGAAGATTGTCTTGTTGAAACTGGATTTGGAATAATCCATTTCTATAAAAAGCGTAGGTTAAAGAATTTTCAAACAAATCATGATAACGGGTTTTCTTTAGTTGCGTATAAGAACTAACAATAAACAATTAAGTAGTTATGGGGATAAAAATAAATCGACCCAAAGAGGTATATGATAAATTAATTGGGGATGGGTTCTGTGTAATTAAGAATGTATTACAGAATGACATGTTAACCCGACTTCGATTGATAACAGACGAATTACTAAGTCAACAAACAGAAGATGAACGTGCTGCCCACCGTTCTTCTGGTAGTATGATCAGTGTCTATAGTCATACAATATTCTCAGAATTAGTAGTTTATCCTCGGGTCTTACAAACTCTTGAAGCATTGGGTTTCATAAGACCTAAATGGTCTTCAGGTTATGTAATTAGTAAACCACCTAAGAGTCCACCTTTATTTTGGCATCAGGATTGGTGGGGTTGGAACGACCCATGTAGTTATACTCCTCTACCTCAACAACTCTTTCTCATGTATTATCTGGTTGATACAACACCATATAATGGATGTTTACGGGTAATAAAAGGATCACATATTAAGAGACATGAACTACACGATATATTACCTGCTGCCCATGGTGCTGAACTTCAACGAGTACAGGATATAGAACATCCAGCTTTCAAACATTATCCTGATGAACTTGATGTGCCAGTGAAAGCAGGTGATCTTGTAATAGGTGATTCACGACTTCTTCATGCATCACACTGTAATCAATCTGAGGAAGATAGGACAGTAATTACACTTTGGTATCATCCCTATTTTGATCTATTACCATCTGGAATGAGGGCACATATTGGTAGACTTAGACAAAGTACTGCATGGACAGATGAGGATTGGGAGCGAATTTCTGAACTCGCACCAGTATACAAAGGTGAAACTGAACCGATAAAGTGGAATCGATCACCAGGTCCTAACCTGAAATAGAAATATCCTATACAATAAAGTAGTAAACAGATTTAATTTGAAGTAGTTATTATATCTCTATATACTTATATATAACAACTTACATGAACTTGACCTTATTGAGGAATAACATACAATTGGTAAACCAAGAGATGGGAAGTCTAAAAAATATAGGAGAATAAGTCATGAAAACCACAGTATTACGGATAATACCATTATGTGTTAGTTTAATTCTTATTAATCTGGCATTTATTAGGATTTGTTCAGCAAAAATTGATTTTGAAGATTGTGTCGCAATGTTATACTTTAATGAGGGTGCTGGTAACGAAGCCAAGGATGCCTCTGGAAAAGACAATAATGGTAAGATTCACGGTGGAGCAAAATGGGTTAATGGGAAGTATGGAAAAGGTGTGAGTCTTGATGGATCTGATGATTATGTTGAGATCCCACACGACGAAACCTTATTAGTTGGTGGTGAACATACTATAGCACTTTGGGTTAAATTGGATACAGTTCCAGCTGCTGGTATGGCAGTTGTCACCAAAGATGATTGGGCACCAGGGTTTTGGTGGAATGCGACTACTATCCGTCATCACACACATGATCCACCCGCTTCACTCCACTATATAGATGCAGCGTGGAATCCAGATACGGATTGGCATCATTTTGCCGTTACTTGGGATGGTGAGGAATTTGGAGTCTATATAGATTCTAAACAAACTGCATCAGGTGTCACTGCTCCAAACTTAGGAAGAAATCCTCTTACTGACAAACCATTTTTAATTGGGATATATCTGGCTACTGGACAACATGCTCAATGGGGTTCTTTTCTTAATGGAATTATTGATGATGTTGCTATCTTCAATGTTGCATTGTCAGATGATGATATTGAAACTATCATGAATGAAGGATTAGAAATGGCTGCAAATGTTGATCCATCTGATAAACTTACAACAACTTGGTCGAACATTAAGGTCTATTAGTCCTGTACAAATACTTAGTAATAATTGTATCTATTTCTTGTTGTTCTGTTTTGTCTTTCAAATTATAGACTTAACAGAACAACATTTTATGAGAGTTCTATTTATAAAGGAGAGATTCTATGCATCAGATTCCCATTTTTCATGATTATACATTTGGTGATCAGGAAAGAAAGGAATTAGATTTTGATGGTCATTATGCATTACCAAGTCTATTGACTGATAATGCACAGAAACACCTGACAGAATCTTTGGATCGGATACAATCACTCATACCCGGATGTAAAGAAGGACATGAACCAAACAGGTTTTCTGCTGAATATGATACCTATCTTGAAAGTCTAATCGGACACCCGCAGATGCTAAAACTTGCACGTGAAGTACTTGGTGATGAAATACGATATGACCACTGTGTAAGTCTCAACCGTCCAGGAGGTAATGGGGGTATTGGTTGGCATAGTCATGGATATTCTGAAGATGACCCACGCTACGGTTTTGTCCGTATATTCTTCTATGTTAATGGATTTGAAGCAGATGATGGTGGCTTGAAAGTTGTACCAGGGAGTCATCTTTATAGAGACCCTAAAATACATGGTGCAACAGATAATGCCTTGCGTGAAGGGTGGTTAGCTGGGAAAACACACCCAGAAACAGGTAATCCTTTAGAGATAGAGGAATTATCTGTTCCAACTGGAACTGTTGTTTTAATGTGGACTCATGCTGCCCATGCAGTAAATCCAAGAAAACCAGACAGTGATACGCGATGGACTGTCGTTTATGCTTACCGTAATCCGGGCAAAGATGCTGGAGCAAGGTGGATTACGCCTGAATTTGAGAAAAAACACATTCCCGGTGCCGAAGGTCTGATGTCCTTGCATTAAGAGTATTCTCCTGAACTATTTTTATTTGTACCTCGACCATGTCTACAAAGAAACCACATATTCTATTATTAATCAATGATGAACACCGACCTGATATCTTACCTATTGAAAATGATCCTGTCATAAGAATACCTACATTATCTCGTTTTATCAATGAAGGCACATATTTTAGAAATGCATATACTCCCTCTCCAGTTTGTGTTCCTGCAAGACAAAGTTTCTTATCTGGACTCTACCCTCGTAATAGTGGTTGTCTAAACTTCGGTGATCCAATGCCAACCGAAGTTCGTACTATACCTGGACATTTAGGTAATTATGGCTACTATTCATGCTGTGCCGGAAAAATGCACTTTGTTGGACAGGATGTTATGCATGGATGGCATGAGCGGATTGGACGCGATATCATTGGTAATAACGGGTATCCATACCCACCTGTTAAGGACGAATATACAGCCCAGATTGACCGTGAACCTGGAACAGGAATGAAACAGAACAAAGTCGTACAGGAGATCCGTGATGCACAACCGGGAATTGGACATTGGATGCTTCATGATCAATACAATGTTGATGGGGCACTTCTCTTCCTTGAAGAGTATTTTGTTAATGCTTCTTATGATAGACCAAAAGCAAATCCACTCTGTATGGCTGTGAGTTTAATAGCACCTCATTATCCATACCAATGTCCACTTGATCTGTTTAACTATTATATGCAACGGGTTGAACCTATTATCGAAGACCCAAATGAGAATTTTGACTATGATAACTTCTTTAGAGTTGAAGTAGGGAAGGATGTTACATACCGGCAAGCACATAGGGCAACTGCAGCTTATTACGGTATGATAGAATGGATGGATATGCAATTTGGACGGGTAATTGAGAAATTAGAACATTTGAATGTACTTGATGATTTTATAATCGTCTTTCTCTCTGACCACGGTGAGATGTTAGGGACAAAAGGGTTATGGGAGAAACAGAGTTATTTTGAACCATCTGTTCGCGTACCACTTTCTATATGGAACCCAGAAAGATTTGGTTTAGCACAGAATATAGTTGAGGAAAATGTTTCCTTAGTAGACCTATTTCCAACATTATGTGAATTATCAGATATTCCTGCACCTGAAGAACTTGATGGAAAATCACTTGTCCCTCTAATTCAGAATGAAACTCTGGATTGGGATAATACTGTATACAGTGAACTATGGCGTGCACAAAATGGTCCTTCTGTAATGGTAAAAGAAGGAAATCTAAAGTATTTTCGATTTGATAATGATAAAGGTTGGCAAGATCAACTCTTCGATTTATCTAATGATCCATCCGAGAATAATAATCTTATTGATAATCCAAATTATACCGAAAAACTATCAATACTACAGTCAAAAATAAACGCATTACCATCACCACGACAAAAGGATAAAAACAATAGTTTTATTGATCCACATCAACCAATTAATTAATATATCACATTAATCAAGAAGATCATCAAGGTCAATTAAACTCACATCATCATTTATCGCCATCTGTCTTAAAGATTCCGTAAAACCACTTAAAGAAAACAGTATATATCTTGGATTTTCTCTCCACTCTTCTGAAACTTGCGTAGATTTATCTATTAATTGATTGAGTACGTTTATACCTACTGGTTTATTCCACCACTTACATTCTCCAAACCAGTGACTACCATCCGTATTATGAGTCAATAAGTCAATTTCACAATTAACCTCCCAATGTGAACCAATTCTCAACGGAGCAATCTTAAGTTTCTCCTCCCAATATAGAGATACATATTGTCGGCATACCTCTTCAAATAATGGTCCCATGTAATCGGATAAAAATGGTTCTATTAACTGTTGGTATACCAATTGACTATTTCCAGTTTCAATTAGACTCCTGTTAGGGAGTACAAACCGATACCAGAAATTCAGATAATTATCAGAGATCTTATATATTCCTTTTCTACTTTTTTCTGGTGCACGTTCGGTTATTGGAATAATACGGTTAACCAATCCTAAATCTCTCAGAACACTCAAGTATTTATTCGTTTTGGCTTGATCAAGGTTCACCCTTTGTGATATCTCATTGATCCGTGTCGCTCCACCTGCAATAGCTTGAAGAACACTGCTATAAGTTCTAATGTCTCTAAGTTCCATCCGTAACAAAAAGTTAACTTCATCAAATAAATATCCTTGAGGTGTGAGCATCTCATTGATAACATTATGTTTTATTGGATTATCAAGGTTTTGTTGCGACTTCCTTGATGAACCTATCTCAAAACGATTAAGATAGGCAGGTATTCCACCAAGAATGTTATATACCATGATTTTCTCTTTTGTGTTGTAACCCGGAAAAAATAGTGTACTATTCCTATAGGATAATGGCATTAATTGTAATTGACCAGTTCTCCGTCCAAACAGTGGTGATTGCTCAGCTAATACCTCACGTTCCATGAAACTAACTTGTGAACCACATAAAATTAAGAATAAATTACTGTTTCTACCATATAAATCCCAAAAACGTTGAAGAAGTGAAGGAAGTGCTGTATTGTCTTCACATAGATACTGAAATTCATCAAGTACAATTATTAAACGTTCCTCCTGTGACTTCTGTGCAAAATATATTAATGCTGTTTCCCAATCCGTGAATGTCATACTTTGAAGTAACGGGTCATCAATTATGTTCCTTGCAAGCTCATTTAATTGGCGTAGATGATCTTGTTCATTTAGTTGACTCGCAACAAAGTATATACTCTTTTTCTCTTTACAAAACTGTAATAATAGTTCAGTTTTTCCAACTCTTCGTCTGCCATATAATACAAAGAATTCGGCATTACCAGATTGATACATCTGTTCCAATGCTTCTAATTCTGATTCACGGTTTAAGAACATTTCATATTCCTCCTTGCAAATAATATACTCTAAAGTATAATACTCTAAAGTATAATGTATTTCAATTAGATATATACATAATTATACCATTTACAATTGATAGATTTATATTCTGACTTACGCGATACAAGGATTATCATATACAAACTTATGAGTCCCGTAGGGACGAAATGTCTATAGAAAACGTGATTATCTACTATCTTGAGTCCCATAGGGACGGAATGTTTATAGAATTCCATTTATAGTAAACAATAAAATGAATACTACATTTTCTATTGGCTCAACTTACGTTCGCGTCCCACCCTCTTCTGTAGGAGCGACCTCCCGGTCGCGACCAGGAGGTCGCTCCTACAAGTAAAGTGTCTAATTAAATCTAAAGTTTACTATAATCTAAATTGGCTTTTCCAATCTGCTATTAATGTGAACTAATTAAGTAAAATTGGTATTAGGATTAAAATGGATATACTGCTCAAAAAAAATGAATTGAATTGCACATATTTTACTTTTATGATAAATTACACATTATATAAACATTAGTTTTCACCATTCCTTGTCTAAACTTCTGAGGAGGAGTTGTATAAATGTTTCACCGCAAAAATGAAACAAAGTTATTTTCTTATTTACAGTTATGTAGATTCTTTAGTTTGTTCATTCTAATTCTTCTGATATTAACAATACATGTAGAAGTTGTAAATGCAAAGAAAATAAAATTTGACAGAGATGTTCTACCCATCTTGTCTGATAAATGTTTTGCATGCCACGGTCCTGACCCAGCCACACGACAAGCAGACTTACGACTTGACATTAAAGAAGGAGCATTCTCTGAACCAAGCGGCTATCCAATTATTGTTCCTGGAGAACCAGAAAACAGTGAATTGGTATTACGAATCACACATGAAAATCTTGATACAAGAATGCCACCTCAATCTCAAAATCGACAACCTACCCAAGAACAGATTGATACCATAATACAGTGGATTGCAGAAGGGGCAGAATGGGAAGAACATTGGGCATATAACCCTCCTCAACGAATTGATCCTCCTGAAGTACAAAATACTGATTGGATACACAATCCTATAGATAACTTCATTCTCAGTAATTTAGAAAATGAAGCACTTACACCATCAACCCAAGCTGATAAACGAACACTTATACGTAGATTATATTTTGATTTAACAGGATTATTACCACCATCTGGAGAAGTAGAGCAATTTATAAGGGATAAACGTCCTCAAGCCTATGAAGAATTGGTTAATCGCTTACTTACAAAACCACAGTTTGGTGAAAAAATGGCGATTTACTGGTTAGACCTTGTTCGATATGCTGATACAAGTGGATACCATTCCGATGAAAATGTTAGTGTCTGGCCCTATAGAGATTATGTAATTAATGCATTCAATGAAAATATGCCATTTAACCAATTTACTATAGAGAATTTAGCGGGAGATCTCCTGCCTAACGCTACGCCGGATCAAAAGGTTGCATCTGGATATAACAGACTAATACAAACTACTGCGGAAGGGGGTGCACAAGCGAAAGAATACCTAACAATATATGCTGCTGACCGTGTACGAACCACTGCATCCGTCTGGTTAGGTGCAACCCTCGGCTGCGCACAATGTCACGACCATAAATTTGATCCATATACCGCTAAAGACTTCTATAGTTTTGCAGCGTTTTTTGCTGATGTTGAAGGTCCAGGAGTATATCGTGGCGGAAGTAAGTGGGATCCAGTTGTGATGCTACCTACTCCTGAACAACAATCTGAATTAGATAAAATTGATGATGATTTGATTAGATTACGAAAGGTTTTTGATTTGTCATCCCCAGGATTACAGTCTGAACAGAAAAAGTGGGAAGATGAACTTAAACCACTCCTTTCCTCAACTGATCCTGCAGATTTCGCTTGGGTTGACGATGTACAATCTAATGGCGGTAGAACTGATGGCAAATGGAACTTTGTTGAAAAAACTGAAGCTCCTGTCTTCAGTAAGAAATATTCACGACTTCAAACAGCAAATCCAGATCAACTTGTACAACATAGCTTCCATAATGCGAATAGAAAATTCACTTTAAATGATGGTGATAAACTGTATGCTTATGTCTGGTTAGATCCTGAAAACCCACCCAAAACAATTATGCTTCAATGGAATGACGGCAATTGGGATCATCGTGCATTCTGGGGTGAAGACAAAATCACCTATGGAGAAATTGGGAATGACACGCCTGCACATAAACCGATGGGGGAACTTCCGAAACTGGGTGAATGGGTTCGGCTTGAAGTTGATCCTGAGATTGTAGGTCTAAATACAGGTAGTGTTCTAAATGGTATGGCATTCACACAGTTTGGTGGAAAAGCCTATTGGGATATCGCAGGTATTACAACAACACTCGGTTTCGTTACAAAAAACTCACATGATGCAAATGTCATAAAAGCAATACAGGTTGATCCATTCGTTAGAACAACAAACCAAAGAAAACAGATTGAAGATTACTATAAGACCATCGCACCTGCGCTGGATGGAATCCGAAATGAGATTGCTACATTAGAAAAAAGGAAAGCGGAGATAAGGGCACAAAGTCCATATTCTCTAACGACTGTTTCTGTTCAACCTCGTACTACACGGATTCTACCGAGAGGTAATTGGTTAGACGATTCAGGGGATATAGTTGATCCTATGATACCTGAATTCATGGGTGATCTCGGTATAAATAACAGACGTTCTACACGACTGGATCTTGCTAAATGGGTTGTTTCAAGAGAGAATCCTCTAACAGCACGTACATTTGTTAATCGTCTATGGGCACTCTATTTTGGAACTGGTATTTCTCGTGTTCTTGATGACCTTGGAGCTCAAGGTGAACCACCTGTACATTCCGAACTTCTTGATTGGTTAGCAGTTGAATTCATGGAAAGCGGGTGGAATGTTAAGCACATGGTAAAATTACTTGTTTCTTCAAATGCGTATCGTCAATCTTCAAAACACAATAATGTTTTGCAGGAAAAAGATCCATACAATCGACTCATTGCACGTCAATCTAACTGGCGTTTAGATGCTGAAATTGTTAGAGACAATGCATTATTACTCAGTGGTTTACTTGAAGATAAAATTGGAGGTCCAAGTGTCAGACCCTATCAACCTGTAGGATATTACTCAAACCTGAACTTCCCAAAACGTAAATATGTACATGATAAAGGTGAAAGTCAATATCGACGAGGTTTATACACACATTGGCAGCGAACATTCCTTCATCCAAGTATGATGGCATTTGATGCCCCAAGTAGACAAGAATGTACTGCAGAACGAGCTTCATCTAATACGCCTATGCAAGCATTGACATTACTTAATGATCCAACCTATGTTGAAGCAGCTCGAATGTATGCAGCTCGAATCATTAAAGAGGGTGGTGAAACACCAGAGGATCGTATTAATTGGGCATATAAACAATCTCTATCTCGATTACCAAATCCTAACGAATTAGAACTGATTACTGGAATGTTTGAAAAGCACAAAATGCAATTTGCTCAGAATCCAGAATCAGCAAATCAACTCATATCTACTGGCGAGGCACCACAAATTCAAGGTATAGATACCCCAGAACATGCTGCATGGACTTCCGTAGCGCGTGTGATTTTAAATCTACATGAAACAATAACACGATATTAATTTTTATAGATTTTTCCGATAACGAGTAAGCGCGTTATCATAACCTAATTTGTTTCTAATGGATTTTGGTAGTTTCAACACGATTTTTCAGACTCTTTCCCACCCCAGAGGGGTGATATGTCTATAGAAAAAGTTATACCAACATCCCGCACTCCAGCGGAATGCTATGTGGTAAATAGGGCAACTTGCGTTGTCTTAACAGAATAGGATTTAATCAAAACCGATGTAAGTAGGAATAAAATGTTATTGAAACTGATGATTTTTAAACCGACATCAGGTTAATTCTCTTCTAAGAACAGAATACTATGAGATCAAATATATATCTAAGAGTCTACTTCTTTTTTACATTAATCCTATCTTTTGTAATTTTAGTAACAACTGTAAAACATACGATGGTTTTCTTTCATCTCCGTCAGTTATATTACGTTAAAAAAAGAGATATTGCAGGAGTTTTTATTCCCAAAGATTTTTCTTATGTAATGTCAATGATCTTTGACTTACTATTAACAGTAGTATTACCTATTGTCCTGATATGGATACCTTATGTAATAATTACCTATATGCGAAACCGTAGATCAAAATTAGCATAATATTTCAAAGATTTGCTTGTATAGAGTACTATGCAGATATTAAAAATTAAAATTTGATACAACCATAAGGAAATACAATCTCGTGGGGAAGAACTTAATACTGCTTGGAATTATATTTGTAATAATAGGTATAGGTACCGGTATCTATTACGAATTTACTGATGATAATTCAGAGAACCAAGACAAGAAAATCAATTGGAAACGTGGTTTCTTCAGACTAACATTAATAATTTCAATATTAGCAGGTATATGGGTGGGGTCAAAAGTTGCTATCCATGCCAAGAATGATTCCCTTGATATAGAGGATGAGGAATTCGCTTCAAAGTTAAAAAAGAGTCCAAAAGCTGCATTCATTGGATTTTTTCTATTTATCTTTGGGTTCGTTTGGTTATTATATTTTATTTTTCAATGGCCAATATACCAAGTAATAAAGTTTGTTGTAGAAGGATTTTAATATGAATACATACGATTAACGTGAGTTGGGTATAAACAGTAATAACCATTCCCTAAATCCACGCAGAATCTTTTGATACGTTAATCAAACTCGCACACTGTTGTGAAGGCAAAATATAAATAGGAGGTATCAAGTATGTCATTAGATATCAATGAAAAGGTAAAACTTCAACTAACAAGGCGTACGTTCTTAGGAAAATCAGTCCGTGGAATCGGTTCATTAGCACTTGCATCTTTGTTGTCACCAGCACTTATAAGTGCAGCTCCAAAGATCGAACAGTGGAAAGGAATTATAACCGAGCCACATGTTATTCCAAAAGCAAAAAGGGTTATACATCTTTGTATGGCAGGCGGTCCATCACATTTAGAGACATTGGATTACAAACCTAAACTTGCTGAAATGCATGGACAACCTATGCCTATGTCATACACTAAAGGACAGCCGATTGCACAACTACAAGGACAAGCAAATGCACTCAAATGTCTTGGTCCAACACATGAATTTAAGAAATATGGTGAATCAGGACAGGAAATGAGTTCTGCATTTCCACATATTGGTAGTCTGGCAGATGATATTTGTATCATACGCTCATTAAAAACAGAACAAATTAACCATGATCCTGCACATACATTCATGAATACTGGAACTGCAATATCTGGTAGACCCAGCATGGGTTCATGGCTACTCTATGGTCTAGGGAGTGAAAATGAAAACCTACCCGGGTATGTTGTTCTCATTTCGTCTGGCGGTGGTCAAGATCAACCGATAGCAAACCGACAATGGCATAGCGGATTTCTCCCAGGACAATTCCAGGGAGTTCAATTCCATTCAACTGGTGATCCTGTTCATTATGTTTCTAATCCAAATGGGGTTTCTTCAGAACAACAGAAAGATGTTGTAGGGACAGTACAATCATTAAATAACATTCTGAATGAAACTGTTGATGATCCTACAATTGCCACACGCATTAATCAATATGAGATGGCTTTCCGAATGCAAACAAGTGTACCAGAATTAACTGATGTATCTGATGAACCACAAGACATACTTGATATGTATGGTGCCAAACCTGGGGATGGTTCGTATGCATCAAACTGCCTACTTGCTCGGAGATTAGCTGAACGTGGTGTACGTTTCATACAACTTTATCACCGTGGTTGGGATCATCACGGTGGAATACAAAATGCTATTAAGACAACTGCAGGTTATGTTGATAAGGCAACAGCTGCATTAGTTAATGATTTAAAACAACGCGGAATGTTAGAGGATACCTTAGTAATATGGGGTGGAGAGTTTGGAAGAACACCTATGGCTCAAGGAAGTGGACGTGATCATCACATAAAAGGATTCTCTATGTGGATGGCAGGTGGTGGTGTCCAAGGTGGAATTAGTTATGGAAATACAGATGAATTAGGATATAACGCTGTTGAAAATATCGTTCATGTACACGATTTCCACGCTACCATGTTACATCTATTAGGAATTGATCATGAAAAATTGACTTACCGTTTCCAAGGTAGAGATTTCCGTCTTACAGATGTCCACGGACATGTTGTACGGGATATCCTTACATAAAGGCTTCCACAACATTAGAATGTAGGTTCGGTTAACATACCGAACCTACTACAAACTTGAATAAGTAGTCTATTTTGTTCTTACATTTCAAACTACATTATCCCTGCTGCCCTCAAAACCGTCTCCTGTACAATAAATTCATGCTCCAATGACCGATCAGGAGATTTCTCACCCCGTATATCAGCAACAAATGCACGTAGACTTTCTACATAACGTGGTCGAGGTTCAACAGGAACAGTCTGCCATCCCTTGACAAATCCATCACGATCACTATCAAGACATAACCGTAGAGATGGTGGTTCAAGTGGTTCAAGAATCGCACTACCACGGGTTCCATATACTTCCAATCGTCTTGCTTTACCTGAATCAATCTCTAATGCCGTAGATTCAAGAATTGCTAATGCTCTTGGATACTCAAACACTGCTGCTGTATTGTTTCTATACCAAGGAACATCATGACCATCGTGTCGACTAAATGGTGTCACATAGGTTGGTCGTCCCAACAAAGCAACAATAATATCTGTGAGATGACATGCAAGTATGAACATTATTCCTCCTGAATGTTCACCAATGGAATCCCACCGTTTCCAATGACTGTCGTTTGAAAGACCAGAGGATATTCTTCCACGGACTGAAAAAATATCACCGAGTTTACCTGATTCTACCCAATCAAGTATAAACTGAAATCCTGCATTGTATCTAAACATATAACCGAGTTGGACGTGTAGTTCATCTTCTTGTGCCATCTCTAACACTTCTCTAAATTCTTCAAGATTATCTCCAGCGGGTTTGTCAAACCACACGTGTTTTCCATGTTCAAGAATCTCACGAGCAAAGGTAAGATTCTGAGATACACGTCCTTGTGCAGCAATACCGACTATAGATTCGTCATTAAGCATTTCTTCTTTAGATTCAAACCAATAAACACCATCGTATGTGTCACTTTTACCAAGGGTCTGTCTCACTTCATCTGATGGTTCATAAACACCAGCAAACTCAATTTCATTACTCTCTTTCATCACACGTGCTTTCCCAGAGGCATGGTCATGTGAAATACCATATTGTGCAAGTCTCATATTATCTTCTCCACAATTCTATTGATTGTTTTCATAGTTGATTAATTGCTAATAAAACCTTGTGTTGATAGTGATTCTATCATACCTCACATATTAGTTCATGTGAAAAGTAAGTGCTAAATTTAGTGCCTTGTGCTAAACTCATATAGGGATTGGAGGAATATTACAGGATATTTTCTATCAACCTTCAATATCCTTTCCTGAATTGAAATCATTACCTATTGAATATCTAATCTGTTCATGCTAAACATCTATTTCTATCGCAGGTACCGTGTTGAAAACTGAACCGATTAACCTACACTTCTATACAAAACCAGACTGTGAACTCTGTGATAAAGCAAAAATAGTTATCGATAGAATCAAAACTAAATTGTCATATATTTCGATTGAAGAAATTGACATTACTAAGAATATGGGTTTATTTACTAAGTATAAGGATAATATTCCCGTAATTGAGATAGATAACAAGATACTTTGTCAACATAACATTAATGAAAGAAGATTGTTATGGTCATTAGGGTGGAATCAACTATTAAAAGTATTAAATAGGAGTTAATTATGGCATTCCCATCACATGGTTTAACACATCGATCTACTGTAACTGGTACTCGTGGTATGGTTACAAGTGCTCATCCTCTTGCAAGCTTGGCAGGGGTTCGGATGCTTCTTGCTGGGGGAAATGCCTTTGATGCTGCAATTGCTGTTGCATCTACGCTAAATGTAGTTGAACCCTATATGTCTGGTATTGCAGGAAATGGGTATATCCTTCTCTATAGTGCAAAAGATAAGATACACCATGTGATTGATTATTTAGGAACTGCTCCATATAACGCGACACTTGATGCCTTTCCAACACAAGATTCACAAAAGATTGGTATACGTTCTGGAATGGTTCCTGGTGGTTGTGGTGGATGGTTAGCATTATTAGAACAATACGGTAGTATGGACATTTTAGATGTCTTTACACCTGCTATTGAATTAGCTGAGAATGGTTATGCCGTAACAGTTAAAAATGCTGATTTTATTGCCGGCGCACAATCGTATTTCTCAAAGAGAGCTGATGAAGTAATAGCATCACGGGGTAGAACACCTAAACCTGGAGAGTTATTGATACAAAAGGATTTAGCGGATACATTTAGAAAGGTTGCTGAAGGTGGAACTGAGGTGTTTTATAAGGGTGACATAGCTAAAGAAATTGTAAGGTTTTCTAAAGAAAATGATGGTTTAATCACGGAAAAAGATCTTAATGACTTTAAGGTAGAATGGCAAGATCCATTATCTATTGAATACAAAGATTATAAGATTTTCTGTCCGCCACCACCATGTTCTGGATTCCAATATCTTGAGACATTCAATATTCTTGAAAACGACGACCTGCGTAATCTCGGACATAATACAGCAGAATATCTACATCTTCTCATTGAAGCAATTAAACTTGCAAGTGCGGATCGTGCAGAATATGCACCTACACCCAACCCTCCCATTCAAAAACTCTTATCTAAAGATCATGCACAGTCATTACGTGATCGAATTTCTGAAACTGCTGCAATCAGTGGCGGCGAACGTTGGACAAAAGATAAACTACCAGGAGAGATAATCGCTGATGATTGGACGACGGAGTGTACAACACATTTTGATACTGCAGATGCTGAAGGAAATATCGTGGCAGTAACACAAAGTCTTGGTCAACCATTTGGTTCAGGGACAATACTTGGAAATACAGGCATGTTCTTAAATAATTTTATGTATTGGTTTGATAGAGAACCAGACAGTCCAAATGTAATTGGTCCACATAAACAAATTGAGATGTGTATGGCACCATGTCAGGTATGGAAGAAAGATCGACCCTTTGCTGCTATCGGCACACCCGGTAGTCACGGAATCCTACAGACTACACTCCAGATGGTTTTAAACCTAATTGAGCACAGAATGAATATTCAGGCTGCTATTGAAGCTCCACGGATTCGTCTAATCAATCCAGGAACACATGTTGCCATGGAAGGACGGATTCCTGTGGCTATCCGAGAAGCATTGATTGCACGTGGACACGATGTGGAGGAATTACCTGATTGGACTGCAACCGTTGGCGGTGGACACGGAATTGCATTTGATACTGAAGAGGGAACATTCATGGGTGGCGCTGATCCAAGACGCGATGGATACGCAATAGGTATATAATATTTCTTCATACTGTAATCATATCCATTAACTATCCTTTTATTCATAATTCTATCTATATATGGAAACAACTATGAACCACCCTACTCATATTGTTGCTGTCTCAGGATTAATCAGACATCCAGATGGAAATATCTTACTAATAAAAAGTCCTCGTCGTGGATGGGAATTTCCGGGTGGACAGGTTGAGGAAGGTGAGAATATTATTGATGCTTTGATCCGAGAAGTGCGAGAAGAAACTGGTATTAATGCTTCAATCGGTTCGTTGGTAGGTATTTACTCTAATATAAAATCTCCAACCAAGGTAATGTTTGGCTTTTTGGGGGATTATCTCTCAGGAGAATTAGAGACAAGTGATGAAAGTTTAGAGACAATATGGATTTCTCGTCAATCTGCACTACAGCATATCACCAATCCTGCAGTATCTGATAGAATGAAAGATATGGTTGATTTTTCTGGACGTGTCATTTACAGAGTATATACTACTAACCCTTATCAGATTTACCATCAATGTTACCTATAATATGTATTTTCGATTTGACATTACATGAATTCATATATATTTAAGATGATTCTTTAGTTTTAGAATATACAATAATTCTATTCTTTATATTTCTTATTTAATGGAGTAAACATGATCACAAGATGCATTTTTATTTTACTTATTTTAATTGGATTAGGACTAACTATTTTAAATGGTTGTGAAAATGTACAGAATGTCGTTTCAACTGATATTATATCTCAAGAAAAACCAGATTCCATTCGGGTAACAATGGTATACCCAAATGACTGTGTTGGATTTGCTGCATACTGTACTGAATTTCACATAGGAGTCCAAAAAGCACAGGAGGAACTGAGGATAAACCTTACTGAAGTAAACGGCATGGAAGAGGATCCTGTTGCCACCGAAATGATATTAAGTGAAGCAGCACAAAATTCAGATCTTGTTCTAACTGCAGGATACCAAATGGGATCAATACTTGAATCTGTAGCACCAAAATTTCCTAATGTGAAATTCGCTATCTTTGATGTAGCAATTGATCTACCAAATGTTGCTTCTGTTAACTATAAATCAAACGAAGGATCTTTTCTGGTTGGGACAATTGCAGCATTGAAGACCAAGACAAATAAAATTGGATTTGTAGGTGCAGTTGATGTTCCATTGATACGCGAATTTGAAGCAGGATATATCACAGGTATTCATGAAATTAATCAAGATATACAAGTATATGTCAACTACATAAGTGATGATGTAACTGGATTTAATCAACCAGATAAAGCAAAGGAGATAGCATTAACTTTATATGAAGATGGGGTGGATGTAATATATGTTGCTGCAGGAGGTTCGGGACAAGGAGTACTTGAAGCAGCAAAAGAACAAATGAAATATATCATTTGGGTGGATTCAAATGGCAATCATCTCGCTCCTGGAATAGTATTAACAAGCATGGTTAAAGGGATATCTTCCTCTGTACAGACAATCATAAACGAAACAGTAAACGGGATGTTCATACCAGGAATCCGTTTTATCGGTATTGAGGGTGGTGGTGTGGACTATACTTTAGACGAACATAATCAATTGAGTCTTACTGATGATATTGTAAACCAGGTCGAAACGATAAAACAGAAAATTATTGCAGGGGAAATAATTGTACCAAACACTGTGCAATTACCACGTAAATAGATTTGAAAATACCAGGCATTGATTTCAGAATTCTAAAAGTTGAAGAATAAATGTCTGGTAGAATTCATCATTATACCATTTCTATTTAAATAGTTCCTATTATGAATACTCTTAGTAGTCCCCCTGATAAGGGGATTTAGGGGGTTTCTTCAAGTGCTAATGGGTAATCATTATTTAGAAATGGTAATACAATACAATTAAAAGGAATTTAATATGCTAAATCAATATCCATATCCTGAAGCTGATGGCAGACGAAGTATATTAGTTGGGATACTTCTTACAATTATTACTTGTGGAATATACGGTCTCTATTGGCAATATAAACAGATGGATACATTAAATGTCTGGTTAGGTAGAAATGACTACTCTTTTTGGCTATGGTTAATACTGTCATTTCTCACTTGTGGTATTTTTGGAATATATTATGAATACAAAATGGCTTGTGGGATTAATGAGATACAAAGTAATAACGATATATTACATGATCATAACCTACCAATTATATGTGTATTATTAGCAATTTTTGGTATTGGAATAGCATCTTTAGCAATACAACAATACCAGATAAATAGATTATATGGGGACACAACAGATGGTTAACCATAAGAATCTGGCACGTGTATTTATAATTGGATTGTTCGGGGTAGGTATTTATTCCGCTTGGGTTGGGTTGGTTCCAGAACAGGTCTCATTGATTCCTTGTCTATTTCATTCAATTACTAACGTACCGTGTCCTGGGTGTGGAATGACACGTGCATGTCTTTCAATTACGCAAGGGAATTTTTTGCAAGCCTATATGTTCAATCCTTTTGCTTTTATACTAATTGGACTTGCGTTGTGTGTTGCATTTTTTCCAAATAAGACAATATATATTTGGGAAAGTTTATCTAATAAAACACGAAATTGGATACTAATTTTAGGCTTAGTGGCATGTCTGTCAACATGGGTAGTTAAACTATTGTAACTCATAAAGAGACAATTTAAGCATTAGGTTTTTGGATAGAAGTGAATTCCGTTCTCCAATCTTCTCTTCTGTAGGAGAGGAGTTCCGAATCAAATGCTATACCAGATGACCTTTAGCAGCCATGGAGATTATACATTGATAAAAAGATATACAATAACGACAGCGATATCCTTCGCAATTGTTGTTCTCTGTAGTGTCCTTGTTACTGGTTGTAACGAGCAAAACATAGTTGGGGATGTGATAAGCGGTGGAGGTGAAGTTATTGAGCCGAAGCCGGGAGATCCGACGGGACCGATAACATCGGTCGGTGAGGTGAAGAAGCCGGATCCTAAGGATCCGCCGAAAAAAGAGGAAAAACCGGAGCCGGAGCCGGAGCCGGAGCCAGCAGAACCGGTAACACAAGAATATTTCCGGGGTGTGGCAATAGCGGATATTCTACCGCCTTCGGCATGGGTGCTCGATTTTCCCGGTCCTTACAGAGAATACGCGCCGCCGGAGAGTAACCCTGAGGATTTTGTTGGGCAGGTTGCTATGGCTGACTATGTGGCGCCTGTTTCAGAGGCACTTGTGACCATAACAAATGGTCCGAGAACAGGGGAGCAAGTCGTCACCGATGAGGGCGGTTACTATCTCTTTGAAGATGTGGCAGGGAACGAGCTTCACCTTCGTGTGGAGCGACAGTACCTTGAGCCAAAAGAGGTAATCGTCTCCCGTTCTCGTCCAACGGCGCTGCAACACTTAAGACCAAATGAGGTCTTCAATGCGGCATACCAGGAACGCGAAGGTCTTGGCAATGCTCCCGGTGTTATCTTGATGGGATTACGGTGGCCGGACGCGGTTCGTTTTATTTTGGAGAGTGAGAAACTGCCCTATGACCTCTTGTATAGAATGGCTGATCAGTCATCTGATTCGGCATGGGTACCAGGAGGGGCTTACGGAGGTCTTGTTATTAGAGTCTACCCCCCCTTCAAGACAGGGGTAAAATTTATTACAGTACCCTTATGCACGAACTCGCCCATGCGCGGCAACATGCAGTTGCTATGCTACATGGCGATGGTCGTTGGCGTGCCTGGAAATGGAGCAACACTCCTGAGGG
Source organism: Candidatus Poribacteria bacterium (assembly GCA_965205025.1). Taxonomy (GTDB): domain Bacteria; phylum Poribacteria; class WGA-4E; order WGA-4E; family WGA-3G; genus MSPOR6. The sequence goes on along the minus strand of CBDBFU010000021.1, from coordinate 53,229 downwards.
TGAGGCCTATAAAGTGGCATGGGAAAAGGATCTGCAAGAAATCCCGCGCAAAGATTGGCTGGGAACGCTTGATCAGAGTGACTATTACCAGTCAGATTTACTTGAGAACGCCGCCGAATTCTGTGCTATGTACTGGAAACTGGAAACTGGAATGGTCGGAGAGGAATCTTTGGGTGGTGGGATACAAAAAAGAGCCCCCAACCGTTTCAAGTGGTGCCAGAAGTATCTCGCCAACCAGTATGATTGATTATATTGGATCTTAAAACGAGCAACGAAAGTTGCTCGTTTCTTTTGTATACCTAGTGACGGCACTGTGCAGAAGTCGGTTTCTTTTTCACAGTAGTGGTATACTGTGTGTATATGAGTTTTGATGCTTCGTTTATTGCTCTTGCTGTTGTTCCCGGCGCGGTCGGGGGGCTGGTGCGGGGGTTGGTGGGTGTTTCTAAACATGTGGTGCGGGATAAGGAGCCGTTTGAGCTGGTGAAGCTGCTGTTTTCCTTGCTGTTGGCGGTGGTTGTCGGCGGGGTGGCGGGTGTGCTGACTGACGGCGATTGGCGGGTGGCGTTGCTCGCGGGGTTCGCGGGCTCGGATTTGCTGGAGTCGTTGTGTAACTCGTGGTTGCCGAAGGTTTCTAAATAGCGGTTGTGGGTAGGGTGCGGTCGGAAGACGGCAGAATTCACTTACTACACCACTTCTTCCTAAGTATCCTGCTACAACTATAACCGGTAGGGCATTTATTATTGTCGTGTGCGCTCACAGGTGCGCTGACCGTTTGAACCCTTTACGCAGTAGCGGTTTGCCGCTGATTTTAATAGGCAGTGTCTGTCAGTAGTACATTCGTTACACCATTTCCCTCTGCAATAGGGTGTTGATCCGGAACAGTCGTTATTAGTCCTGCACGCTGTACAGTACGATTCCCCTTGCCTACAGTATGGTTTGTCACCTGAGCAGGAGTCCGACTTCCGCTTTCTTCCTGTTCCTCCGAATCCAAGCACCATGCCTGTTTTACATGCCTGTTTAATTGCATTGTCCTCACACCATTCTGTTCCCCAGGTACACGATTCACAGCTCCCACGACCGGAACATTCTCCTCTTATATTACAGACGGAACAGTACTCGGAGTCCCCGCAGTCGGTGTGGGAGGTGCAGCCTTTTTCAGCAGAACATTTGGTGCTACCACAGTACCACTTGTAGTGTGTGTCTGAATCTTCCTCGTCAGTGAAGTCTTCTCCTGCGGGACAACCTCCACCAGTGGGGATATTGAGGGTTGGACAGTTGCCGGGAGCAGCACAGAAAGCGTCGGAATTCTTAGGATTAGCACAGCTCTCATTATCACCACATATCGTCTTATTTTTCCAGGCCTTTACACATTGATTATTCTCTATCCTACAGAAGCAGTATTTTACAGCATCCCTTTCCTGTCCGTTTTGGGTAACGGTACTACAGTATTTGCTTAAATAATTGGTACAGCCGCATTTATTGGCGTTGCAAAGGGGAGGATCTGAACTCCTACATTCTTTTCCTCCCTCCCCGTCATCCTGACATGTCTCAGCCTTTGTTTGGCACTTCGTTCCGACTCTGGTCTGTTTTGTGCTGGTGGGGCATTGGTTGCCGCCGTTGGCTGGTTCGGGGTTGTCACACTCTGAGGTTTTGGTCTCACCGCAGGGAATTTCAGATTCTGCGGGGGGATGACGCCAACCGCCATGAACAGGGGTTGGGGGTTTCGGGGTGCAGGAGGCAGAATTGCTTACCCAACAGCCGCACGATTTACTTGGTTGTGGTGTGCTGAGGGTGGAGCAGTCAACCGCGGCGCAGTTTCTGTCTAATCCGGTGATGCAGGGAGCGAAAACTTTGGTTGGTCTGGTTTCGCCGCACTGGTAGCTTTTACCACTCGTCGGGCAGCCGTAGTTGGTACTCCACTGCGGTCTTCTGGTACTATAACAAGTACTGTTGGAATCGCGAGGAGTACAATTTACTGCGGTAGACCACGATGACCAGCTGGTACAGGAGCCGCTGTTGTTTTTGCGGCGGACCTGGAAATAATAGGTGCTGGCGTTTGAAAGGCCGGTAAACACACTGCTTGATTGGGCAGTGCCATATTGTTGGCGATACTCATAGGTGTAGATAGAGACACCATTAGCAGTGGTACTGTCATCAGCGTGACTTATCGTGCATGTTCTGTCACCGGCAGATGCCGTCGGTCTCAGCGGGGTGGTGGCATAAGTGCAGCCATTGCCGGCACACCTGCCGCTGTCATTGCAGGTGCCTGAGGAACAGTGGGATCCTTCAAGTCTTGCCCGCTGGACTGATATGGTATAGGATTGATTGTTATTAAGATCGCCAAATGTGCCGCTGCTCTGCCAATTGCCGTCTATTCTATACTGATAGACATACTTCCATCTGTCGGTTTGCTTTTCTTCATACGGACTGGCGGTACAGGTGCGGTCGCTCGTTGTAATAGTCGGTGAGGAGACGGTATAGCCGCAGGATTGTTCAGGAGGAGGGGTATTGGTACAGGAGTTATCAGTGCGTAACCATGAACCATTGCTGCAGGTGTAGAGACAGTCGCCGTAGGCAGTGTTGCAGTAGCCGCTTGAGTTGCCGTAGGTGGTTTCTGAGAGAGCGCAGTTTGACCTCGTTGTTGCCGAGCAGGTCGGCTGGGTTGGTTGGGTTGGAGTTGGTGTCGGTGTCGGGGTAGGGGTAGGCGTCACACCTGCAAGATCAATGGAGAGCGTGTAGGAACCGGTGGTGCTTGAGAATGGTCTTGCCTGAATGGTATAGGATTGTGATGCAGAAAGGCTCCGTGTTATACCGGCATTCTGGTTGCCGCCGCTATCATCATCAGTAGTGATCTGTGTGCCTGCTCGGTGTGTCGGACCAGAACTGTAGTTGTAGAGGTGGAGGTAGTTATCACTTGGGGTGGTGGACTCCAGATCAATGGTGACGCTCTGTGATGAAGAAAGCCTGAAAGTGTAGTAGTGAGCGTATGTGTTGGTTTGTGAATGCGAGGGCAAGGGAGACGAGTATAGAAACCATAGGTGTCAATTTAAGCATTAACCTCTTTGTAGAAGGGGGTTCCGATCCCGATTTTATACCATTTCTGATAATTATAGTCTCTTTAATGTAACATAAACTTCCAGTTTGTGCAGTATTTTATCACATGCATAATAACTCTTCATAGGATAGACATTTATAGAAATGGTATAACAGACTTATGTTTGTCTTCACGCTATTTACCCATGAGAATCGTTCCCTTTTCACCTACTATCCACCCAGTATTATTGTAAAAAAATATGTCTTGAAGGTTTTTGGTGGTTGGGGATGGATATGGATTCCAGGTTTCCCCACCATTCATCGTGTGTAATATCAGACCTTCTTCACCAATTGCCCATCCAACCTGTTCATTCTGAAATAAAACATCACGTAAACTTTGCTTAATATTAGACTGTTGATGATTCCACTTACTGCCACCATCAGAAGTATGTATAATTAATCCATTTGTGCCAACTATCCAACCATTTAATAAATCTGTAAAATGGACTTTAAATAAAGGTTGTTCAGCACCACTTATCTGACGAATCCACTGTTTTCCACCATCTTTTGTATGTAATATCTCACCCATCTCCCCTACAACCCATCCATAACTTGAATCTACAAAATAAACTCCCCATAAATGCTTGTCAGAAGGATTTGCTACTTTCTCCCATCTTGTTCCGCCATTATGCGTATGTAGGATAGTTGAAACTCCTTTACCATCGGTTCCCCCAACTGCCCAACCTTCAGCAGAATTTACAAAGTGTAAATCTAATATACCGGGTGGTTGAGCTGAACCAGAACGAATCTGATGTTGTAGTCCCCATGTGCTACCACCACTACTGGTATAATGTATCTTTCCCCTACTTACAAGCCATCCATTATTTGGAGTTAAAAACATCACGCGTGTTAATGTATCTGTTAACCCACTCTTAGTTTCACTTTGATTCCATGTATTACCTCTATCTGATGAGGATAAGACTAAACCGTCATCCCCAGATACCCATCCATTCTTCTTATCTAAAAAATAGACACTGAATAGATGTTCTTCTGTTCCACTATCAATCTGTTTCCATACAATTGATGATGAATCATTCGAACAACCTAAATACACCACAGATATGAATATTAATACAAAGATGTAGAATTTACGAGGCATTTTTTAACTCCCAATCCGATTAAATGATTGATTTTATCGTATATTTTATGATAAATTACTGTAACTTATTCACTAAGATATGTCAACCTAAAACACATTTCTCATAAGTAGAGAACATATATTCATTGTAGTTTCATTACTACTGCTTCTGACAAAGCTAAAATTAAAATGGACTATATCATAGGTATTGATGGGGGTGGAACGAAAACGGTTGGAGTATTAACCACTACCGAAGGTGAAGAAATTGCTAAGATAAATAATGGTCCATCTAACTATCATGTCGTTGGGGTTGAAACTACACAACAAGTATTAAATGATATAATAAAAACTCTTACTTCACAGATAGATCGCACCCATGACGACATTGTCATTTGTATTGGGATGGCAGGATTAGGTCGTGATGATGACAAGAAAGTAATCAATGAAATCTGTGATAAGATTGAAATCACAACACAGAGAATACTAACACACGATGCACATATCGCATTGGTTGGAGGAATAGGTAAACCAGAAGGGATAATCGTCATCTCAGGAACAGGATCAATTGTCTACGGAATTGATTCACAAGGAAATGAATTTCGTGCTGGAGGTTGGGGCTATCTCATTGGGGATGAGGGTAGTGGATATGACATTGCTATCAAGGGACTTCAAGCGGTTGCGAAAGCGTCTGATTATAGACAGCCATCAACCATATTAACAGAATTATATCTTACTCAACTAAATCTCGAAGATCCAAAACAATTGATACGGTGGGTACATGCAGCAGAACGAAATGAAATTGCTCAACTATCAGATGCTGTATTTGAAGGAATGGAAAACGGGGATAGGACTGCAATTGACATTATTGAAACTGCGACTGATGAACTGGTATGTGCAATTGAGTCAGTAATAAGACAAGCTACTTTCAAGGATACAATTAATATTGTCCTGAATGGTGGAAACCTAATTCATCAAAGGCTATTTTCTGATAACCTGAAATATAAATTATATGAAAAAATAGATAATATTTCTGTAATGTTTCCAATAAATGATCCAGTTGATGGTGCAATACTTTTAGCAAAATCATACTTCTATAGAAATTCTTCCTGTAATTAGATTACATCTTTTGATTACCGAACAACAAAACTCAAAGTCCATTGATATTGACATAAAAACTATTCCTGAGATTGTTAGTATATTCAATCATGAGGATAAAGTAGTTATTGATGCAGTGGCAGCTGAATCAGCTGCTATTACTTTCGCTATAGAATTGATTGTTGAGGCTTTTAATAACGGTGGTAGACTATTTTATATTGGAGCGGGAACAAGCGGTCGACTTGGAGTGTTAGATGCATCTGAATGTCCACCGACTTTTAGTACAATCCCAGATATGGTACAAGGAATCATCGCTGGAGGAGATAAAGCATTACGAAATTCAATTGAAGGAGCAGAAGATAATCCAGATAAAGGAGCTTATGAAGTAAGAGAACATGGTATTTCCTCTAATGATGTCTTAATAGGTATTGCAGCAAGTGGACGGACTCCTTTTGTATTAGGAGCATTAAAAGAAGCCAATTCTCTCAATGCCACAACGATTCTACTCAGTTGTGTACCACCATCAAATGACTTGAAAGAATATATTAATCACTTCATCACACCAATAGTTGGTCCTGAAATTATCACCGGTTCCACAAGGTTAAAGGCTGGTACAGCAACAAAACTCATTCTCAATATGCTTACTACGATTTCAATGGTGAAAATTGGGAAAGTATATAATAATTTGATGGTAGATGTTCATGCATCTAATTCAAAATTAATTCAAAGAAGTATACGAATCGTTCAGTCAATTACCGGTGTTGATTCACAAGTCGCTCAAGAGACATTAAAATTGGCTGAAGGAAGTGCTAAAACGGCGATAGTTATGATTGAAAAAGGAATAAACCAAACTGAGGCAAGCAATCTATTAGATAAACATAACGGATTTTTAAGACCTATATTAGGTAGTAAATGAAATTTTACTATCCCAAAACATCTCTATTAATTCTGAGGAGATTTAAAGTATGAGTAACTCTACGAAGGTTGGTTTAGCAAAGACAGGAAGAAGAAGATCTAATGTTTACCAATCATTAGATAATATTCGTGACGACATTACACCGAGAGTACAAGAACAAGTTTTATTAAAACCGAATTTCTTATCAAATACAAACCAGCTCGCATCATCACATGTAGATGCTATACGTGGAACCTTGGATTTCCTATTAAGTACACCGAATCCACCAAAAGAAGCTATCATTGCCGAAGGCGCAAATGAATCTTTTTCTGGGGAAGCATTCCAAGTATTTGGTTATGAAGCTTTACAAGCAGAATATGATATACCTATTAAATTAATTGATTTACATACCGAAACTGAGTGGGAACAGACTAAGGTGTTTCTGGCTGGACGTACTGAAGAAACAGTCCGTATGCCAAAAACCGTACTTGACTGTCCCTGTACCATTTCCGTTGCAATTGCCAAGACGCATGATGCTGGGGTTGTAACCCTTGCAATGAAGAACATGATTATGGGAACTATACATAAAGATGATCGAATCAAAATGCACGGTTATCTCAGTCATGCAGATAGAGAACTACCTCGAGAAGCACAGACACTAAACATAAATTTACTTAGACTCTCACGTTACCTTAAACCTGATATAGCAGTAGTTGATGGTACATTGGGGTTACAAGGAAATGGCCCAGGCGGTTCAGATTCTGTTCAACTTGGTATTGCTGTTTCAAGTGGTGATGTATTTGCTGCCGACGCTGTAACTTCTAAGGCAATGGGTTTTGAACCCTTAGAAATTGGATTATTCCACTATGCAACTGAATTAGGGTATGGGACTGCAGATCTAAATGATATTGATATAATTGGTCCTACCGTTGATTCTGTTGCTATTCCATTCAAACCACATGAAACAACTGAACTTCAATTTAAATGGCAGGATACAGATTCTGGAGAATATCTTACATTAGACTAATTTAACATTTTGAAAGGATGAATATGAAACGTATCTATACAATTGTTTTTCTCCTGTTTTTATTTATCACTACACCCGCTTTTGCTTGGTGGGGTGGTGGACATGACATACTCACGCAAGCTACTATAAAAACCTTACCTGATGAAATGCCTGAATTCTTCAGATCTGTCACTGCAGAGAAGATGATTGCACATAGTGCCTACGATCCTGATATTTCAAAAAACAGTAATATGCCAAATGCACGGATAGCTGAATATGGAGAACATTACTTTGATCTTGAACTCATAGAGGATAATCCAATTCCTACAGACAGAAATGCCTTTATTAAATTCTGTGCTGAGATGAATCTTGTACCAAGCAAGGTTGGATTTTTACCTTATGCTGTGGCAGAATGGACTGAACGGTTAGCAATCGCTTTCGCGGAATATAGAAAATGGCCAGATAACACAATGATTCGGTATAAATGTTATCTATATGCAGGTTTTCTTGCACATTATGCACAAGATATGTGCCAACCTTTGCATTTGACTATCCATTTTGACGGGATAGTTCAAGAGGATGGGACAATCCTTCATAGAGGTATTCATGAAAAAGTAGATTCATCCATTGAAATCATGAAGTTAAATCCTTCGGAACTTGCCAAAAATCAAAGTGTTAAACAGGTAGGAGAACTATTACCAGCAATAACTAAACAAATACAGGATGGATTTAGTCATGTTGATAGAGTTTATGAATTAGTTGAAGATTACCAGAAACTTAAGGCGCCAAGTAAAGAACTCTTCGACTTTACGCAAGACAGATCTAAGGAAGCTGTACGGTGGACTTCATCTCTGTTTTATACAGCATGGAAATTATCTGAGACAATTACTTTACCGGGATGGTTAGAACGATAAGCTTACATTCTCAATAAATTTAGTGATTAAAATTGGTTATGTATGACACCTAACCCACATCTTCAGATCGTGAGTGTGTATAGTTTTGTCAACATAGACATCAATTTATTCATTAGTCTCTTCTGTAGGAGGGAACTCCGATTCCCGACTCTTATATTTCCCTCTCCTCCGCGTAATCCGCGACTCAGACAACTCAAAATTATACCAATTCTATTTGATTGGTTTACATTATTAGCATTCGGAAAAGTCAATTTACTTCAATAGGTATTCTATAGACATAGAACTCCGCTGGAGTGCGAGAATGTACTGATATGTATTCTATAGACTTAGCACTCCGCCTGAGTGCGATATTTTTGTAGGATTCTCCTGATTTGTTCAACATGGATAAGAATTGTCTAAACTATTGTATTTGTTAATATACCATTGAGAAATCCACAATTCCATTCACGGAAACTTTCACGGAGCATTTTTACGAACCCTTATTCTATAAGGGTTTATAATTTAAAGTAGACCAATTCTCCGTGAATCACATACGTTAATTACACTATAACCTAAGTGTGTTTTAAAGTACTAATATGTTTTTCATACGAAGTGTATTGGCACATATCACTCCGCTGGAGTGCCAGACTGTTCCGATATTGTTTTCAATAGACACATAGTACCCCGCTGGAGGACGGTATTTTTGATATACAAAACTCCAAAAAATAGACTTATCATTAGATTCTTAGTTACCCCTCTGAAATAGAATTGTCAAAATTATAGTAGTGAAGAATAAACTATAATTCTCAAAAGGGTGTGTAAAGTTTTTGGCATGAATATCACGATCATAGGGTTATTAGGTTATAGTTTACAGTTTTTCATTTTTCACAATAGTAATATTTATGCTATCAATATGTTGAGTAAAGTTACACTTTTCGTTACATGGTGTAACATTGGTAAAACCTCTATCCCATCAGTACTACACTGGGTTTAGAGCCACTTTTTAAGGTTACAAGAATTTGTAAAAATTATAAAGTGGGGGTTGAATTTTGTGTCTTTTACTTTTCTTTTTGTACATTGATTTGGAATCGTTTGAATGTTAAATATCTTATCCTGTGATTTTGACAAGGTATTGGAACATATTTCATAAATCATAGATTTAGAGGATTCTTTGATCTTAGTATTTTCTATATTTTGAACTAACGGATTGGGAAACACCAATTCTATGAAGAGAATTATATCTGTATGGACGTTTCGTAGTAATGAGATACAGTGTAGTTTTCTGGTGTGTATGATAGTCTGTATTGTTTGAAGTCGGTCTAATTTTAAGTTTTTTGAGTTATTTAAGTTTTTCAAGTTTTTTGAGTTGCTTTTTAAGAAATTACTTTTTAATGAGCCGAAAACCCTGTTGTGGATTGGGATAACAAAGGATTTGATTAATCGGAGTAAAATTTTAAAATTTGAAAAACTAAAAAAATATTCGGTTGAATTCGCATTGATATTCCTCTGAATCTGCTTATTTAGATTCTGGCTATATATGTTTTGAGAACGATTCTCAAAAGGCGATAATTCTGAATGTTTTAGTTGTAATTCTAACATAGATTTTCCTATTTTCCAGATAGTGGATTTGGTTGAATATGGCATAAAGTTTAGAAGCGTAAATAATTAGCCAAAATAATTAGAAGAGAGTTACACTCTCACGGCATAAACAATATTTCGTATCTTCCAAGTAATGTGTTAGCTTTTGTATATAATTAGTGAACGATATAGTATTGTATCATTTTATTTGCATTATGACAAATATTTTTAATTTATTTTATGTTATTGTGATATATATGTGTTAGTTGTTATATGTTTATGTTTTCTTCATTTTATTTTAAGTCTCATGGAAAAAGTGTGAAATTAGAATTTGATACAGTTTATATTAAGAACATGTATTTGATCCGTTTCTATTACGTAAATTAATGCTAAAAACTTTGCACACCCGTATCTTTGTAATCGTTGACAAAATGGCTTTGATATGATATGATTGAATTATGTTAAATAATATAATTCTTCCTGGTATCAACCCAGATGCCGAATTTGATTTTGGTGATCTTGGGTGTGGAGACCTTATCATAGCATTGCTCAAATCAATGAGATCTATGGAACCAGGACAAATCGTACAAGTCCATGCTACTGACCCAGGAGCACCTGTGGATATAGCAGCATGGTGTAATATGATAGGCAATGAACTTCTCGCGGATTGTTGCGGAGAAGACAATGCCTATTTTCTTATAAAGAAAGGAGCAGCTTCCTAATGTCGAAGTTGATGATAAGCATTACGCACGCACAAGACAATACTGATAAAGCAACTGTCGGTTTTGTCGTTGCGAATGCTTCTGTTGCCTCAGGTATTGAAACTGTAATTTTTCTCAGTACTGAAGGTGTTCACCTAAGTCAGAATGGGTATTCAGATGATATTCATGAAGATGGTTTTGCACCCTTAAAACAACTGATGGATGACTTTGTTGAGGTTGGTGGTATAATTTGGGTTTGTTCACCCTGTTTTAAAAAGCGTAACCTTGATGAAAATAATCTTGTAGACGGAGCCTTAATTGTTGGTGGGGCAAAAGCAGTTGAATTTCTTACCACCGGTGGATCCTCTATTACCTATTGACAACTGGAAAAGGAGTTCCTGCTAATAGATGCAGAAACATCCAATTGGGATCAGTTGAATCCCAATTATAAGTATAAGGTTTCCCTTCCTACTTGGTATAGGATCACTAACTATAGTCTACTATGCTATTATAGAATATGTCTATGGGGAGGGTTACCTTCTTTATATTGATAACATTCAGCATTTACTCCTACCGAAATTGCACTTCGACCCCAGTATTCATATTCAATAAATTTTAGACTTTTTTAAGACACCTCTCAGGAATAAATCTATGCGTGAAGAAGATATAATTGCCCCAGACTCACTGAACACTCAACACATTTGTGAAGGTGGAAATCTTGATTGTGGTTCCGGCTTACTTCTTCTAATTCGGAAATCAATGGAACAAGTTCCAGATGGTGAAGTGCTTGAAATTAGGAGTACTGAGATAAGTGTAAAAGAAGATCTGCCGGCATGGTGTAGAATGACAAAAAATCCTTATCTCGGGTGGAGGTCGGTTACAGAACACAATAAGTACTTTGTTCAACGTGGTGAAGATGAACAAGATGCCAATACTGCTTTTGAACAAGCACGTGATTATCGATGGCAGACGCGTATTCATTGGGATGGTGGATTACAAGCTAAAGTATTTTGTAGAAATCATTCATGGTCAGTTGGACAACCAGCAAGTTTCGATGTCCGTGATGCAGCACCAAGTGCAGTAGAATATGTCCTTGGGGCACTCGGTTCTTGTTTAGCAATGGGGTTTCAGATTAGAGCATCACAACAAAAAATTGAAATTGATGAATTAGAAATATCATTAAGTGGTCAGATAGATAACATCTTTGTGTTTTTAGGTACAGAACAAAATGGTCATAGTGGTTTTAAAGAGATTACTGGTACATTCTATGTCGCCTCTGATGCGGATGATGAAGTATTAGAAAAACTATGGCAGGAGACATTGGGTGCTTCCCCAGTTACAAATACACTTACACAAGACACAAATATGAATGTGGAATTACGTGTGATATAAGGATTTGGAATGAAGAATAGTAGGGATAATATTATTGACTTTACACTAAGTGAAGTGAGTAGTAACAAGCCTGGAATTTATGTAATATATGATAATAAAGGTAAAGTAGTTTATGTTGGTTCAAGTACAAATTTACATAATCGTATAATACAACATACTATTAGACAAGATAGCAGTGTAACAATGGGGGCTTCAGCGACATCATTGAACCCTGAGAAAATCTCAGCAATTCATTGGTGGTTGCATGATAGTTTTAAAAATAAGAACAGATTAAAGGCAGCAGAATTAATTGCTTTCAAGAAATTTAATCCAAAGATAATGACAATTCTCAATAATAATGTATCATCAGTATATTAGTGTAAATTATATACATGATTTTCTAAATTTGGTCAAAAAACGTTGGTACTTAAATAGCCAAATTAGATATCAACATACTTGGTTGATATAATGGTATTCTTATATCAGTTTATTGAGAATTATGGAATTACCAAGGAGAGAATATGGAAAAACAACTTTACGAGGTAAAACAAACTACAATTCAAAATTTATTATCATGGGATGACTCAGAAGAAATCGCTATTCCAGAGATTCAACGACCTTTTGTATGGAATTCTGCTCAAGTCCGTGATTTTATTGATTCCCTCTATTCAGGATATCCAGTAGGTTACCTAATAACATGGATCACACCAAATATTAGACTAAAAGATGGAGAGAAGTCTATTGGTAAGAAAATACTTATTGATGGACAACAACGTGTAATTGCGCTTCTTGCAGCATTATCTGGTAAACATATTATTAACAAAAACTACACGCAGAAACGAATTATAATTTCTTTTCATCCTGGAGATAAGATCTTTGAAGTAAGAAACGCCGCTATTCAAAAAAATCAAGAATGGATACAAGATATTTCTGAAGTATTTAAACCAGAAACAAGTATGCGAAAATTAGTTGATAACTATTGTTTAGTTAATCCAGAGATGAAAACAGAGATAATTGATGATCGAATTTTACGTCTTAAGAATATACTATTTAATAATATAGGTTTAATTGAATTAAAGTCTGAATTAAAAATCGATACTGTAACTGAAATTTTCGTTCGAATTAATTCAAAAGGGGTTTCTCTGAATACTTCGGATTTTGTTATGTCTAAGATGGCGGCTAATGACCGATATGATGGTCATTTACTCCGAAAGTGTATTGATTACTTTTGCAATCTTGCAGTTTCTCCAGAATCTTACAATGTCCTAAGTCAAGATGAAAGCTTCAATAACACTGAATACTTTAATACTATGAAATGGCTTAGACATGAGAGAGAAGACCTATATGATCCTTCTTATACTGATATGCTTAGAGTTACATTTACCACTGAATTTCAAAGAGGAAGGTTAAGTGACTTAGTTGCTTTATTATCAGGACGTAATTTTGAAACTCGCAGTTTTGAAGATTCAATAGCAGAAGATTCATTTGAAAGACTTAACAACAGTGTATTTCATTTTATGAATGAGACAAATTTTAAACGATTCATAATGATTTTACGTTCTGCTGGTTTTATAACTTCCTCAATGATAAAATCCAAGAACACTGCCAATTTTGCGTATATATTATATTTGACACTACGAAAACAAAAAGTAGATGATGCAAAAATTGAGTCATTTGTTAGACGCTGGTTTGTAATGTCTGTGTTAACTGCAAGGTATACTGGATCTTCTGAAACAGTGTTTGATTCGGACATTCGATTAATTAATGAATCAGGTGTAGTATCTGTTTTAAGAGATATTGAAAATTCAGATCTCTCCGATACATTCTGGAATGTTGGTTTCCCTTTAAGATTAAAAACCTCTGTAGCAAGTAGTCCATATTTTAATGTTTTTCTTGCGAGTCAAGTTAAGAGAAATGATAAAGGATTCCTCTCAAAGGATTTAACAGTGCAAGTTCTACTTGAAGGTCAGTCAAATATCCACCATGTCTTTCCAAAGAAGTATTTACAGAATCATGGTTATACGCAAAGCAGCTACAATCAAATTGCAAACTATGTCGTCATGCAGAGTGAAATTAATATAGCGATTAAAGCAAAACCACCAAAAAATTACTTCTCTGAAGTAATTGAACAATGTCAAAACGGTAGATTACGTTTAGGTGGTATTAGAGATTTAGAACAATTACGTGAAAATCTGAAATCACATTGTATTCCTGATGAAATGGAATCCATTACTGCAGATAATTATGAAGAATTTTTAAACGAAAGAAGACAATTAATATCGTATAAAATACGCGATTATTACAAGACACTTTAACCCTTCTGTTGATATAAACTATAATTATTACAGTTATTGTATGTAACTAAAAATGTCAAATGGATAAGACAAACAAAATTAAAGACTCAATAGAAGTCATTGTAAATCCCAATATCACTCCTGATGAACTATTCACTTTTTATGAAAAGAATAATATATGTGAAGTAGGATTTGGGAAAGAGGTTGCCTCGCGAATACTGGAACATCAACATCTCATAATTGCCGCTTATATTCAGACAGAAATTATTGGACTTGCCCGCGCAACTTTTGATGGACTTTCTGCTCATATTATGGAATTTTCTATAGATGTGCAGTATCAGGGGAGTAAATCAAAATACAACAACGGATCACTGATTGAAGCTGATGAAGAACAAGTTGGTTATAAATTAGGGAAAGTGCTCATCAATGAATTAGAGAAAATGGGAGCAACATTCATCACAGGTTACATCGTGGAAAACTGTGAAGAATCATTTTATGACTCAATCGGTTTTAGTGAAAATCAAGGACATCTTGTTTACTATATAGACAGACGTCCTTACTTATCATAATCCAAAACGGAGCACCAGATGCAAAAGTATGAATATAAGACAATCAGGGTTACTCAGAAGGAGAAGGGATTGGGGTTTGCATCAAGTAGCATGCCAGATCTGGAAAACATACTCAACCAAGAAGGAATAGATAGGTGGCGATTATGTGAGATTGTCCAACCTGCTGCAGTATTTGGTGCAACTACTGCAGCAGGTTGTAATTTTTGAAAAGATCATTGAAGATCTCAACTCTCATCAATAAGTTATGCAACAGAATCATAACATTTAACATTTTTAATTAGAATAATCCAAATTACTACCTTGTACCACAAACTTTCCAGTGGAACTCGTATAGAATACAATTTAATAGCTGACTTGAGAAAGGTAAATCAACAATGAATAACTTACCACAATTTCCCGTAACTGTAGTTGGAAGTATGCCACGGTCAAAGACTGTGTCACGGGCACTTAGAGATAGAGGAAAAGGTCGTATAAGTGACCAAGATTTTAATACTATCGCTGATGATGCTGTATTAGAAAGTCTTAAAATACAAGAAGATAATGGAGTAGATATTGTCAGTGATGGTGAACAACGCAGAGATAATTTCTACTCATTTATTACTGGATGTATTGATGGAATTCGGTTAATGACTCTGGCAGAAATGCTGGATTATGTTGAGGACAAAGCTGCGTTTGAACAATTACTCAATGCCCTTGATGTACCGGCTTTTGCTCTAAAGAATCCCGTGGTTGATGGAAAATTAGAACGAACAACACATCTTGTGTTGAATGACTATTTATTCTTAAAACAACATACCTCCAAGCCAATAAAAGTTACACTCCCTGGTCCATACCTACTTACAAGGTCTATGTGGGTGAAGAAGTTATCGTATGACTTTTACCCAGATAAAGAATCATTAGGAGATGATGTTGTCAGTATCCTACGACAGGAATTACAAGAGTTAAAAGATGCTGGATGTGATTATGTACAATTTGATGAACCTGTATTGACAGAGGTAGCATTTACAGGTCCACATGAAACCCATACATTTATGTGTGCTGCGCTTTCTGAAAAGAGTAGTCCAGAAGAAGAACTCAATTTTGCTGTAGAACTCATTAATCGTGTTATTGATGGATTCGATGATAAAATCAAGACTGCAATACATGTGTGTAGAGGAAATTGGAGTCAACAAGAAGATGTACTTCTTCGCGGATCTTATGATCTTTTAATTCCATTTTTTAGTCAGATGAAGATAAAACAATTCGTATTGGAATATGCGACAGAACGAGCAGGTAGCATTGATGTCTTATCTGAACTACCATCAGATAAAGAAATTGGTCTTGGTGTGGTTGATCCAAGAACAACACATGTTGAAACTGTAGAGTTTATTGTCGATAAAGTAAAATCAGTATTGAAACATCGTATCCCTGAACAGATATACCTTAATCCAGATTGTGGGTTTGGAACATTTGCTGATAGACCAGTTAATACAACAGAAATAGCAATACAAAAATTAAAGGTTATTAATCAGGCTGCAGAAATTCTGAGAACTGCGATATAAAATAAAATTATCTATCATTTCTTATCTGTCAACTCAAACAATCTTAAAACATACTATTTCACTAAATTGACGTCTATAGGCCAAAAACTTTACACAGCCTAATGATATATCCTTCTTGTAATACTTAGGTGATATATGCTATAATGCCTTTACACATCATACACAATTGTACTTATTAAGGAGAAGTTTAATTGATTAATATTTTTGGTGAAACTTATGATAGAGTTCAACTACTTCGCCACATAGGGGACATATCACAAGTCGCCGAAGTCAAGACTTATCAACTCTCAAATGGAAATGAAAAAGGAACAGATGCAATCGGTTTCAGAACAGGTTCAGGATTAAATTTCATAGTCCTCCCAAATCGTGGAATGGATATATCATTTGCTGATTATAATGGTATTCCTTTATGTTGGCGATCAAGTACTGGTGATGTTGAAGCTTCCTTTTATGAACCCAGTGGATTAGGTTGGTTGCGGGGTTTCTATGGTGGTCTATTGACCACATGCGGAATGACACAGGTTGGTCCTCCAAATACAGATAACGATGAAGAGCTTGGATTACACGGTAGAGTCTCTCATATTCCAGCAAAAAATGTATGGGTAGATAGTAGGTGGGAAGGGGACAGATATATTCTATGGGCACAAGGTAAAGTTTCTGAAACAACAGCATTAGGAGAACACTTGTGCCGTACACGACGAATTTGGACAGAATTAGGTTCAAAAAAGATTCACATTGAAGATATCGTTGAAAACTTAGGGTATAAGGAATGTCCTCATATGTATCTATTCCATATTAACATCGGATACCCAATACTTGCAGATGGAAGTGAATTAATTTCTCCTACAACCCAAATAACTCCCCGAGATGAACCTGCCAAAAATAACCTTAATAACTATAATATCGGAGAACCCCCAACAATAGATGTCGAGGAACAAGTTTATTTTCACGAAATGGAACCTGATGTTGATAACCATATTCGTGTAGCACTTGTAAATCGTGGATTTAATAAAAAACAAGGAATCGGAATTGCGGTTAGATATCATAAAACACAATTCCCACATTTTATACAATGGAAATTGTGTGGTCAAGGATCCTATGTTATGGGGTTGGAACCGTCAAACTGTAAAGTTTCCGGGAGAGCAGATGAACGAGAACAAGGTACATTGCAACATATCGAACCTGGTGGTCGACGACATTATGAAGTTGAAATTAGTGTTTTGACATCTTTATCTGAAATACAAGAATTAGAACAATTAATAACAAAAAACCAATGAGGACAGTCTATAAGAGAGGATGCTTTCGATCCTCTCCCAAGGAGAAATAATATGAAAAAGAAACTATCCTTCACACAACAATCATTTGCATTCATTATAACGTTACTATTTACTGTTGTAAGTGTAAATCTTCAATTGATAGCACAAATATCAGACCAAGAGAATTCAGATCCACTTCAACCGAAAACTGATATTGCCGATCAGGGTGTAGCAGAAAATAGTGTATTAAATCTAATTCCTGATACTTCATTAGGAGTCATATATTGTCCCAGTCTGAAGGATTTAGATAATAAAATAAATAATGCTGCTTTAATGTTAGTTCCACAAATTGGAGTATCTCCAGAATTACTTGCACAGATCCTCGCAGAGTCCTTTGGGGCTGGTTTTACCAGTTTATCTGAATTAGAAGAAATTGGGTTAGATATTGAGCAGGATTTCGCTGTTTTTTTCAACAGTTTAGACCCATTTTTTATTTCTGCTGCTGTCCATTTGACCGATCCAGATGCGATGATAGAGGTTATAGAAGCAGAAGCAGATGGAGGAGAACCCAAAGAATATAATGGTGTCTCATATTGGACATCTGCAGATGAAAGTGGTAGTTTCCTAATTATTGATAATATACTTGTTTTTTCTCAACTTCCAGAAGTCTGTGAAAATGTAATTGATATTACTAAAGGTACTGTTCCGACAATAGTTAATCATCCGGACTATAAATCTTTCATTGGAAACATTATAAATGGATTTGATCAATTAGCCGTTTATATTAATCTTGAAACTATCATAGAACAATTTATTGAACTATTGAAAATGGAAGTAGATTCTATCATAGATACTCTTGAAAGTGATCCCACATCTGCTAATTCAGGTTTGACTATACGAGCATCCTTAGATCAATTCATGGACTTCGTTGAATCTTCTAAGTCTTTTATGGCAACACTTCAGATAGATGGAACTGATGTACAATTATCCCCATTCCTCCAATTCAAGAGTGATTCAAAAATACAAGATATATTAAACGAATTCATGCCAAATGAATTAACCTTGTTAAATGACTTACCCAATAATACGCTCATTAATGGAAGTTTTCAAGGTGATTCAACATTCCTCACAAAACTTTCGTTATCTTGGATGAATATGCTTACAGAAGAATTAACTGAACAAGATCCTGATATATCAGCACATATGGATGAAGTCGCTAAACAGTTGGAAGCAGTTAATGATGCCTTGGAAGAGGAATGGAGTTTCTCAATGAATATTAGTGAGAGCATTATTCCTGATTATATTTCCATAGTAGGTTTAAAGGATGAAGCACCCGTTATCACATATTTTAAAGAACACCTTATGACAAATCTTGAAAAGAATATGGAGATTATGAGATCTGCACTGGGTGATTCTCCACAAATAGCTATCTATGATGGAGTTTATGAAGGTACTCCTTTAGTACATAATGGTGTTGAGATAAATAGTATCGTTTTCCCTAATTTCGGTTCAGCTTTTGTAGATGTTCCACCAGAAATGCATGGACTCTTTCCCCAGGAATGGCAAATGGCTTATGCAATTTCGGATGGTTACCTTTATTTTGCTGGAGGATCTCCTGAACAGATCAAGGAAGCATTAGATAGAAAAGCTCAATTAGTTGAAAATGTCGGAGAGAACGCAAGTTATCAGAATCTAATTGATAAGTTAGGTACAGAGAATAACTTATTCATTGGCTTATCACCACTTAATGCTATCAAAAATGTCATGAAATTAGCTGCAAAGACAATGCCGGAAGGCGGCGCTGAATTGGAGATGATATCAGGTATGTTAATGGGTATTCCTGAAACATATAGCATCGGTGTTTCTGCTAAAGTTGAAGATGATGGAATCGGTGGAAACCTGTTAATTACTCTTGGTGATTTTCAACAGTTGATTCAAACTTTCATGATGATGAATCAGATGGGAATGTAAAAATACTCTTAAAACTCGTCCATAAGTCTTTTATGGACGAGTTTTCTTTTAATTCAATCATAATCAGAAAATATGCAAACTACTCATAAATACTTAGATCCTGTAACGTTATCAAGAATAGGAGGAATGGAACTGGTCGCGAGACTAGTCGTTGAAGGATTTGTAACTGGACTACATAAGAGTCCTTATCAAGGATTCAGTGTTGAGTTTGCAGAACATAGACAATACATGCCAGGTGATGAAATTAGATACATTGACTGGAAAGTATTTGGAAAATCTGATAGATATTATATTAAGAAATTTGAGGAGGAAACAAACTTAAGAGCCTATATTCTATTAGATACAAGTGCATCAATGAATTTCAAACATACTGATTCATCAATTACCAAATTTGAATATGGTTGTTATCTTACTGCTTCACTTGCCTACCTTATGCTAAAGCAGCGGGATTCAGTTGGATTAGCACTTTTTGATACCGATATTACAGAATATATCCCACCCAGAGGAACTGCCAAACACCTTCGGGCAATAATGAATACATTGGAAAACGCTACTCCAGGACAAGAAACCAAATTAAGTACTCTATTTCATGAACTTGCAAAACGGATTGTTAGACGGGGGTTGGTGATCGTCATTTCTGATTTACTTGATGAACCTTCACAAGTTATTTCTGCATTAAAACATCTACGTCATCAGAAGCATGAAGTCATTGTGTTCCATCTGCTTGATCATGCAGAAATTAACTTTCCATACAATGGTTCCGTTATATTTCGGGATATGGAAAACGGACAAACTCTCTCAACACAGGCTGATTCACTAAAGACAGACTACTTAAACGGGTTAAACCAATTCATACAGAATTACCGACGTGGATGCGGTTCCAGTCAGATTGACTATGTACAAATTGATACTACAACCCCGTTTGATACTGCATTATCAACCTATCTTTCCCATAGGAAGTAATACCATTCATGGTAATAATTAAAGTCTCATTAATAGAATCTCTTTAATGTAGCACAAACTTCCAGTTTGTGTAGTATTTCAAGTCATGCATAACAATTAATCAGGGGATAAACCTATTTAGAAATGATATTGTTTAGATATAAATTATTAATTCTGTAAATTGACATAACTATCTGCATTTGTTATAGTTATTACAATTAAGGAAATACAATTAAGAGTCATCATACAAGGATTATACCTATGAAGATATACCGAGTCGCAATATTAGGTTGTAGAGGAAGAGGAACTGCTGCAGCACGGGCATACCATGCACACCCACGTACTGAGATAGTCGCTCTCTGTGATTTAATTGAGGAACGAAGGAATACATTAGGGGATGAAGTAGGCGTTTCATCAAGATTTGCTGATTTAGATGAAATGATTAAAGTTTCTTCACCGGATATCGTTGCTATCCCAACAGGAACAGAATTTCATTACGATTTATGTATGCGTGTATTGGAATACGGGGTCCATATTGAAGTAGAAAAACCGATGTGTATTGACCTATTACAAGCCGATGATGTATTAAGAAAGTCAGAAGAGAAAGGAGTTCAGGTTGCTGTACATCATCAAGGGAGAGTTGGTTCATCTATGCAAGCTATATCTCGTGCATATAACGAAGGAAAAATAGGTGAATTACGGTATATGTATGGGAGTGGTAAAGGTTATTATGGTGGTTATGGTTTGATGAATATTGGCACTCATATGTTGAATAACATGCTACATTTTGGCAGAAAATGTGTTAGTGTAGCAGCACACCTAACTACAGGAGGAAAACCGATTTCACCTCAGGATGTTGTGCCATCACCAAGTGGTATGGGAACAATAGCAGGGGAATATATAACTGCCACACTCCAATACGAAGGAAATGTCACAGGGACATTGTTACAACATCGCTTTAACACTATGGATACAAATGCTTATTCAATGGAATTATTCGGAACAGAAGGACGACTATTCTGGAAGAGTGCCGGAGCATGGCTTTTACCAACACCACACTACTTACCTGACGGTAATAATGACAAATGGGAATCGTTAGATCTTGTTTTCCCTGAACATTACGATCCAAAGAGTAGTGCTTCACAGGACGATTATTGGTTCGTTGAAGATTATGTAAATGCATTAGATGAAGGTAGAGAACACACTTGTAGTGGGAGTGAAGGACGACATATCATTGAGATGATGATGGGCATCTTTGAGTCTGCAGCATATAGAGAAAGAGTCAATCTACCCCAGGAAAACAGAACACATCCTTTACTCAGATGGAGAGAAGAAAATGAATTACAACCCCCAGATGAGATGCCACGAGGATATGGCGAATGGTTAACATTAGAAACAAAAAGAATAACCAATTAATCCTTCATTCAGATATATGATAACCCAAGTTTATACTTGTAGCACAAACTTTATGAAGATTAATTTTTTAAATCGGTAATTTTGGGGAAAAATCCAGTGCGGTTAGGAAACCGCACCTACCGGGTTTGGGAAAATTAGAATTACCGAAATATTTATTTAATCCTCATTCAGTTTGTGCATCTTTATGATGCAAGCTTGAAGTTCACACTACAAATATTGGCTGACTACCAGAATTATTTCATTCAAGACAGTTTTCCATGTCTTAAAACTATTAAGTAGCAACTTGGGTTAAGATAACATAATATCTTGGATAACTTTATTAGTTCTTAATCCAGATTCTCCTGAGCAACGAATCGACTCACCTGTCTTTAAATGGTTTACAAAGTCATAAACAAGACCAGTATGTGTATAAGGTAATGGTACTTGAGACATATCCACAATACCTTCTGATTTGTTTTGAATAGTAAGGTTTCCTGAGTTTAGCGGTGTAGATTTTAGACTTCCTTCTGTTCCTAAGACTTCAACCGAATCGTTCGATACTCCAACATTCCAGTTGATATTAGCCACAGCATGTGTACCATTAACGAACCTGAGTGTAAATATAGCTGAATCATCAACTGGTAAATCCGATTTAACCGTTTCAGCAATACCGCTAACAGTCTCTATTTCACCCATTAGATACTCTAATAAACTAATCCGATGACTACCAATATCCATTAGAACACCACCACCACTAATCTTTGGATCTATCCTCCAATTCTTCAAATCTGCAAGGTTGGGGTTATAGTATGAAGTACAACTTACTCGTGCTAATACAACATCACCAATTCTACCATCATCCATCAGGTATTTCATCTTTTCTATATTTGGGTAATGGTTACGATAATATGCAACCATTAATGCTACACCAGCATTTTCACACGCATCTATCATCTGTTGACATTCTTCAACATTCATTGCCATAGGTTTTTCACATAGGACATGTTTTCCAGATTGTGCTGCACGGATTGTCTGATTACAATGCAGATACGGTGGTGTCGCTATATAAATTGCATTTATATCATCATCAGAAAGTAATTTGTCTATATCTGTATAATATTTCTTTGCCCCATGCCTTTCTGCAAAGGATTCTGCTTCAGAACGGTCACGTCTCATCACAGCAATTAATTCCGAATCATCCACAGTATATAGTGGAGGACCACCTTTATGTTCTGCAACATTACCACATCCGAGAATTCCCCAGCGTAGAATTGACATGATATTTCCCTATGATTCTATATGATTTTGTAGTTTGGTATGAAACCGTATTAATCATGAAATAGTTACATTTTCTATAATTGAATTAATGGAGTATCCTTATGGAAAAGACCACGACGCTGAATGAAATCGCACCATTTTTCATAGTAGATAATCTATCTGAAACCTTAAAGTTCTATAATGAAAAACTCGGCTTCAAGACAGATTTCGTTTTTCCAGAAAATGATCCTGACCCATTTTTTGGAATCATTAGTAGAGATAGTATTCGAATATTACTCAAAGCAATAACCGAATACATCCATCCAATTCCAAACCATACCAGACATGAATGGGCATTGTGGGATGCGTTTATTTGGGTTGCAGATCCTGATGTATTATATGAGGAGTATCAGTCCCGTGGTGTCGAATTCAACCAACATCTTGAAGATACTGAAGATAATTTACGTACATTTGAATTGAAGGATAACAATGGGTACATGTTATGTTTTGGTAGACCACTTTAACCTATAACTTAAATGATCATTTGTACTAATATCTTAAAAACTCTTTATAATTAAACGTAAAAATCGATAGAAGTTATACCATTTCTATAAATTATTGTCTCATTAGGCGGTTATTATGGTAGTCATTTATCAGGTCACAAACTGAATGAAGATTAAAATAATAATTCGGTAATGTGTTAGAAATTCGGTTCAACGGTATGAATGCTATTTAGCATTCCCCGTGGTTAGGAAACCGAACCTACCAAGTTTGGGAAAATGGGAATTGCCGAATTTAAAAACTTAAGCCTCATAAAGTTTGTGGTACAAAAAAGAGACATTTTCAATTAGAAATGGTATTATATTGAAATCAGTAAGAAATCAATTTTGTATCAACCAAATCTATGGCATGAATCCCGTTTAGGTATTCACGGTAATTCTCAGCATGAATTATAGTTGTTGTTTAGATAATTCAACAGCAATGTCTATATCTTTTTTTCCTTCTTCTTTCATACCCAATGCTCTCTTTGCAGAACCACGATTGATATAGGCATCTATATAGCTTGAATCTAATCGAATTGCCTCGTCAAAATCCGAAATTGCTTGTTGATGTTTATTCAATGCGCTTTTTGCTATTCCTCTGTGGGTTAATGCATTTACTGAATTTGGATCAAGATGGATTGCCTCATTATAATCCTCAATAGCATCCTGAAATTCACCCATAGATCTTTTCACTGTTCCTCGGTTGATGTATGCTTCTGTTAACTCCGGTTCTAAACGAATTACAGTATCAAAATCTATTAAAGATTCTTTGAAATTACCAAGCCTGTGATTAATTATTCCACGACTGGAATACACATCAACGAAATTTGGATTTAACTTTATTGCTTCATCATAAGCTGAAAGAGCTTGATCATTTTCATCCTGTAGTGAATGTAGATATCCAATAGAGAAAAAGGCTCGTGATACTAACTCACTATTTACACCCATTGCAATATTCGCTATAGATCTCCACTTGTCAATTGCTTGTGTTAAATTGCCATCATTCTGTAATTTATAGGCTTCTATTATAGACTTCTCTTCAAGTGAAATTACTGGATTATTCTTTAATATCCTGTATTGAATTATTGATAATTTCAACCTTATTAGGATTAGTGAAATCTTTACTTGTAAATTCACCGATTATATCACCTAACTGTGTATGAAATTTTTCGATTTCCTTCAGGTATTCTTCAGCTTGCTTCGTTTGGGTTTCAGCTTTTAATTGCTTCCTGTTCAGCATTCTTAACATATACAAGGGCAGATTTCCTAACATCATCAATCTCGTTATATACAAGATAACCTGTAAATACTACTACTATTGGAATTAGGATTATAAATAGTAATAATGCTATACATATTATAAATAAGAGTCTATTCGTAGACGTTGATTGTACCTCAGCAAACTGACTTCTAAACTCATTTAAACGTTGTTGAATCGAGGCGTCAAGAGATTGGTGCAGTAATTGGTTGTGAGAAGTTGAATTTTGAATAGTAGATTCTGCTACATTATCTGGTGGATGTGATATTTCCTCAGATGAACTCTCTTTCTTATCAATATTTTCTTCTTTCAATTTTCTTCTCCCCTTAACAATCGTTAATAAAATCTATCTTTGTAACACATTTGCCGACTCTTTTCTATTAAAAGGTTTTATCGTAATCTTGTAAGAAAACATTCAAATCTAATTCATTTATCTTCGTTATTGTAACAGATAATGTAATAACAGTCAAATTATCTAAATATTGATATCAAAAAGTAAATATATTCGAAAAATTGAATGCATCTGGTAGTATTCCTAATAATCTTGAAAACATATCACTGTGTATATATAATAGACTAAAAATACATTGGTGAATCAATTGTGAGTGATGTTCCCAAAACCCACCCTCGTTATTTATCACTGAGCTTACGCGATAAGATTGTGAAAGGTGTTGAGATTGGTATAACTTCTGTTCATGGTCTCATTGCACATGGACGTGGAGAAGCCTTTGATTATCTTCTTGATGAAAAAACACATTCCTTTGCTATAAGCGCAATTAAAGCTGCTGTTGTTATGCTAAAACATGCTATCCATCCTGTAATATCTGTGAATGGAAACGTTGCAGCTTTAGTTCCAGATAAACTGATAGAATTAGCCAAACTACTCAATGCCCCACTTGAAGTAAATATATTTCACACAGAAGATGGCAGAGAACAGAGAATATGTGATCATTTAATAGAAAATGGTGCATCTAATGTACTTATGCCAACCAAAGATACCCAACTTAACTTTATTGATTCGAATCGTCGGTTTGTTAATCCAATTGGGATATATAAAGCTGATGTTGTATTCGTTCCACTTGAAGATGGGGATAGATGTGAAGCTTTGAGAAAAATGGGAAAGCAGGTCATAACAATTGATTTGAATCCTTTGTCACGTACAGCAAAACAGGCAAGTATTACAATCGTTGATAATGTAATTCGTACCCTACCAATTCTATGTAGAGAACTCAAGTCTCTTACAGATGAATCAATCCATGAAAATACAATTTCAGAATATGATAACGATAAAGTCTTACATGCTGCATTACAACATATAAGTAGAGGTGCAGATGGCTAAAGGAACACAACAACGTGTTAAGCCACACATACTATTAATAGGATTACTACTGGTTGCCTTCAATAGTTATTGGTGTTTAATGGGAACTGAAGTGTGGCACTCAACACAGTTGACTATTGCCTCTCTGTTTTTTAATGCTGTATTTACATTACTCGTTTTTGTATTACTCAATCTTCTATTTCAGAAATTCATTCCTAAATTAGCAATGTCCGCGGCAGACCTGCAAACCATATATGTAATGGTTGTGATGGTATCAACACTTAGTGGACATACTATGATGGGGTATCTTATACCTGTCCTTGCTCATACATTTCAATTTGCTACACCAGAAAATGAATGGTTATCTCTTTTTGGTAATAACTTACCAAATTGGATTGCAGTCAAGAATCCTCGTATACTGGAAGGATTTTACAATGGAGATTCATCTCTATATAATCCAAATACCTTAAATGCCTGGATTCTACCAGTCGTTGCATGGTCAAGTTTTGTAATTGCACTTTGGCTTACTCTGTTATCAGTTACCATATTCCTCCGTAAACAGTGGACAGAAAATGAGCGATTAAATTATCCCATTGTACAGTTACCATTAGCTTTGACAACCAATCCAAAAAGATTCTTTAGTTCACCATGGATGTGGCTCGGATTTGCCATTGCAGGCAGTGCTGAACTACTGAATGGATTAAGTTTCCTATTCCCAGATATTCCTTCCTTACCCATAAGGAATAAGAATCTTGGTCAATTCAGCTCAAAACCGTGGAGTGCAATGGGTTCAATTCACATTTCGTTCTACCCATTCAGTATCGGTTTGATGTTCTTTACACCGCTTGATCTCTCATTCTCATGTTGGTTTTTCTGGCTTCTATCCCGGATACAGTTAATCGTTACAGATATGATAGGGGCAAGAAACATCTATGGTCTTGAACAACAGACCGGCGCGTGGATTGCCTTTGGATGTATCCCATTGTGGATGGGTAGGCGTTATTATGGTGGGATCATCCGTAAAGTCTTTGGTATACCACCACGAATAGGTCAATCCTTACCAGACGATTCACGCGAACCTATGAGATACAGATCAGCTACAGGCTTATTTGTTGTAGGTTTATTATTTCTATTTTTCTTTTGTTATCAAATGGGTATGACTTTTTGGGCAATTAGTCTATTCTTTATTCTTTATTTCCCTATGATTATAGGAATTACCCGAATTCGAGCAGAAATTGGTCCACCATTACATCAACTTATACTTGTTGATCCAGGACGTACAATGGTATTAGGACTTGGTACACGTAGATTAGGTTTGGGAAATCTAACTGGTTTAACATTCCTTTATCCATTTGTAAGATGTTTTCGAGCACACCCAACACCAAGTGAATTGGAAGCATTTCGATTGGCTGAAAGAAGTAGAATTGGATATCGACAACTCCTTATCGGCATGATTCTCGCTATCGTAGGAGGTATAGTAATTACTTTTTGGGCATATTTACATGTGTTATATGATATGGGTGCAGGAAGTAAAGCACGTGGATGGATAGTGTATATGGGATGGGAGACATTCAATCGTTTACAAACTTGGTTGGTAAATCCACGCGATACTGCTGTCCCTGAACTTGGAGTAATTGGATCGAGTTTTCTGTTCACCATATTCCTAATGATAATGAAGACTCGATTTTTATGGTGGCCTTTACATCCTGGGGGTTATGTCCTCATCAGTGGTACAGGTATGGGAAGATTATGGTTTACTATATTCTTAAGTTGGTTGGCTAAAGCAACAATTCTTAAAATAGGTGGAGTTAAATTATATAGGCAAGCAGTTCCATTCTTCTTGGGTTTAATATTGGGGGATTATACTCTTGGTTGTGTTTGGAGTTTAATAGGTTTAGTATTAAAAATACCAACTTATATTGTTTGGCATTAACACCTATTCAAAATTTTCTAATGTTAACTTGTCCCAAATTTTATAATATGTAATTCAAGGTAAGTATAATGTTGATAGAAAAACTTAAGACCCGTTTAGATAAACATGCTAATGAAAAAAGGAAGCTTTGGTTTGAGAATTATATTAAGCATAATTCCAAATACCGAGGTGTCGAACTACCTACAATACGAAGTGAATTGAAAGAATGGTATAGAGAAGAAAACATAGAACAATTTTCACTTAATGAACAGTTAGAATTGGCACTCTATTTCTTTGAAGAAGATTATGCAGAAGATAAATTCTCAGGTATACTTTTTCTACAGTTATATTTATATGACAAATTCGATTTCCCTGTTCTACTATCAAAATTTGAGATTCTTTTTAAGAAAGAATTGATCTATGATTGGAGTGTATGTGATTGGTTCTGTACGAGAGTCTTGAGAAATATGATCAAAGTTCATGGGATGGAATGTGCTAAAGCAATATCAGAATGGAATACTGCTGAGAATGTATGGCAAGCAAGATGCTCTGTCGTGGCATTTACAAATATCAACAAAGAAAACCAATATACACATTTGATCTTAGAATCAAATTCCATACTCATTCAAAGAGAAGAACGATTTGCAAAGACAGCAGTTGGATGGTTATTACGTGAGATATCAAAGATAGATCAAAGTATAGTGGTAGATTTTATAAAACAATATGGTCAACATTTCTCAAAGGAATCTCTTGAAAATGCAATAAAATACTTTGAAAAAGAAGAAAAGAAACCATTGAGACGATTAATTACTAACTGAAAAGATTTTATTTCAACTTATTTCTTTTCTTGTCCTTTATATTGTAATTGATACAACCTGTGATATATTCCTCCTTTTTGTAACAGTTCATTATGTGTACCAGACTCACGTATCTCACCTTTATGCATGACAATTATCTTATCTGCATTTTGAATCGTTGATAGACGATGAGCAATCACTACAGAGGTCCTTTTTTCCATTAACCGATTTAGTGCTTGTTCAATTAGAATTTCAGTTTCTGTATCTACGCTTGAGGTAGCTTCGTCAAGAATAAGAATACTCGGATCAGAAGCTAAAGCACGAGCGAATGCGACCAACTGTTTTTGACCAACAGACAATCCTCCACCATCTTCCTTAATCTCTGTCTTGTAGGCATTTGGCATTTTCTCTACGAACCTATCTAAGTTAACATCCTTTGACGCACTATGTATATGTTGTGATGTGATTGATGTATCACCTAAACTTATATTTCTTTCAATTGTATCTGAAAATAGAAATATGTTCTGTTGAACAATACTGATCGCTCCCCGTAGTTCTTCAATATTCATATTTTGAATATCAACACCATCTATTAATATCTGTCCTTTGTTTATATCATAGAATCTACATAACAGATTTATAATTGATGTTTTACCTGCTCCTGTATGTCCTACAAGGGCTACTTTTTCCCCCTGGTTTAACAGTAAATGAGACATCTTTTAATACATAATCATCGTCATTATATGCAAACCATACATTTCTAAATTCTATATCACCTTTTAATTCTTTAATATTCTTATTTTCTACAGTTGAAATGATAGTCGGATCAGTATCAAGTAGTTGGAATATACGTTCTGAAGAAGCCATTGCATTCTGAAAAATAGTGTATTTTTCACTCAGTTCTCTAATAGGCCCAGAAAAAACGGGCAGCATAGGTGATAAACGCAACTAATTCGCCGAAAGATAGAGCACTTTGCACTATTTGTCCACCACCAAACCAGATTATAACCGCAGTTGCTAAAGAAGCAGTAACCTCTATCAATGGGAAAAAGATAGAAAAATAGAAGATACTTCGTAAATTTGCAGCCAAAAATCTACGATTCCGTTCATTAAATCGGTGATAACTTCGCTGTTCCTGTGTAAACAATTGCATAGTTGTCATACCGACTATGTTTTCTTGTAAGAATGCATTGATCCGGGCAAGTTGTTTTCTTTGTTCTCGGAATGCACGCCGAGAATATATCTGATAAATTAGTGTTGATATAAAAATAATAGGGAGAACTGTAAATGTTACTAATGCCAGTTTCCAGTTATACATAAGCATAGCAACCATAATACCTAATATAGTTAGAAGGTTGGAGAAGACAGTGATTACACCTGATGTAAAGAGTTCGTTGAGAACTTGGACATCTCCCATCACTCGAGTCATGAGTCTGCCGACCGGATTCTTATCAAAATACTGTACATCAAGGGTTTGTAAATGAGTAAATAGTCTATGCCGTAGATCCTGCATTACATGTTGTCCAATCATTTGCATTCGGTATTCTTCAAAATACCTAAATACAAATTCACCAATTAAGGCTATTATCATAAATAAAGCAATAGTTCTCAAACCTTCTAAATCTCTGGGTGTAATATATTCGTCTATCCCAATTTGCAACAGATACGGAACAGCTAATTGAGATAGTGTACCCCCAACCATCAGGAAGCTAATCAATACCAATTGCCAACTATATGGTTTTAGGTATTCAATGAGACGTTTCATCAGAACCCTGTCATATACTTTACCAAGGTCCTGTTCCTCTTCACTATATTCGTAAAGTTCACCCATTCCAAACATCTATATTTTCCTTTAATATTCCTCTAATTCTTCCTGCAATAGCTGAGTTTCATAGATACTTGCATACATACCTTTATTTTCAAGCAAGTCCTCATGTGTACCAGATTCAACAATACTCCCTTCATTTAGTACAATGATTTGATCTGCAGCTTTTACAGTAGAAATTCTATGAGAAATAATAATTGTTGTACGATTCTTCATAACATCTTTTAGTCTTGTAAGAATTGTGTCTTCTGTCTGTGTATCAACATTTGCGAATGCATCATCGAGAATTAGTATTTTTGGTTTAATCAAAATGGCACGAGCAAGTGCACTACGTTGACGTTGTCCTCCTGAGATGGTAATACCCCGTTCACCCAGAAAAGTACGTAAGCCATCCGGGAATTCTTCTATCTGTGATAGTAAATCCGATGTGTGTGCAGCAGCTCTAATATCATCATCATTAGGTGTTTCAACCCCATAAGCAATGTTATTTCTTAGATAGTCAGAAAATAGAAAAGGTTCCTGTTCTACAAAACCTATGTTAGATCGTAAAGTATTCAATGGAATATCTTGAATGTCTATACCATCAATATATACAGTACCTCGTTCAACTTGCCTAATGCGTGGAATTAGATTAACAAGTGATGATTTACCTGATCCAGTTCCTCCAACAATAGCAAGAGTTGTACCTTGTGGGATTTTCAAATTGATATTTGTTAATACTTGTGTCTGATTATCATAAGAAAAATTCAAGTTTTTAAATTCGATTTCACCTTTTATGTCTTTGATCCTATAATTTACGTTCTCACCATCATAAATATCTGGCTTTTCATTAAGAATTTCATTAACTCGATCCATTGATGCTGCACCTCGTTCAAAAGTATTGACGATAAAACCAAGCATTATCATCGGACGTACTAACATCATCAAATATGATTGAAATGCAACAAATTCTCCAAGAGTTATCTTACCTTCAATAACATGTAAACCACCCATCCATAATACAATAACTATACCAATTCCAGGTAAGAATCGAAAAAGTGGGAGGAAAAAAGTCATGAGTCGTATCTGTCTATGATTTCGGTTTACAAATTCTTGGTTTAATTCTTTGAAGTGTGCTATTTCATTCTGCTCAAGTGTATATGCTTTGACAACTCGAACACCAGACAAGTTTTCTTGAACTTTGGTATTCAATGTTGAGAATGAATCTTGAATTCTCTCATAGTATGCATGAAGACGTCTACCCAGTAATCGAATTATTATAGCAAGGGCAGGAAAAGGTAAGAGTGCAAATAAGGTAAGTCTTGTATCTATATCTAACATTATCACAAGTACCATTACAAACAACACTAATGCATCTACTGAAAACATAATTGCATTACTAAGGACCATTCTGATAGCATTTAGGTCACTCGTAGCACGTGTCATCAAATCACCAGTTCGAACATTATCATAAAATGAGGTAGAGAGTTTTTGGAGATGAAGGAAGAAATCCGCCCGAAGATGAAATTCCATCTGTCTTGCTACCCCTTGGATAGTTCTTCTTTGTATAAAACGTATAATTCCACCAACCAACGCAACCCCAAAAATCAGGAGTGCAAAAAAGAAAATCCGACCCTTAGTCACTGTAAGGTCCGGATTCGTGAATCCTTCATTCAACTCATCAACAACTACTTGAAGAATCTTTGGACTAATTAGTAGGAGACCATTCGTTAAAATAATTAGAAGAAAACTAAATGATATAGCGTATTTATATCTAATAAAATACTTTTTTAAACCGAATAAACTGCGAATAGTTGATACCCTTCTGAACAGCTAATCTGAATTGTATATAATTAATGTAGGTAATAACGTGAGTTTGATAAGACACATTGTACCCCGAATTTTTAGTTCACACCGAATTGCACAAACTGGAAAGTTTGTGCTACAAAGGCAGTCCTCAGGACAAAATACTGTTTATAGAACTGACATTTTTTATTATCAAACTGGCGTTAGGTAATATAATATGACGTAAATATTAATGTGATGTTTATAGAAGTTGATATGATGTTTTATTGAATAAACTAAATATTATTTACTCCAAATTCCATTTAATATTTTAATTCTAAAGGTTTTTATAATGAGCAGTCATGTAATTATACGGATTACATAACAATTTCTTAATAATTATGATATTATAATGCAATTCTATGTAAATGAATATCTCAAGGAATTAGAATTTCATACAATTTGAAGAGAAAATGTAACTATATTACATTAGTACTGTTACGTTTTGAAAGACAATTCCATAAATGAGTAGATCACGGAGTAGAATATGAAAGATCCATATCATCTATGTATACGTTTATTACTTTTTCTATCTATTTTCCTATTAAATTACAATTCCAACGCTAATGAGTTAAATGAAGAAGAAAAGATCACCTTTTATACTTCAAGAGTAAGACCTATACTTGAAACGCATTGTCTTAAATGTCACAGTGCTGATAAACAGATAGAAGGTGGACTCGAATTAACAAGTAGAGATAAGATCTTGGTTGGAGGAAATTATGGTCCAGCAGTCACTCTTGAAAAACCAGATGAGAGTTTCATTTTGGATATGGTTGGTTATGGAAAAGAAACTGCACAAATGCCTCCTGATGGAAAATTAGATGATTCAATACTCCAAGTATTTTATGAATGGATTAAACTTGGTCTCCCTTTTCCATCACAAAGAATAGAGAATCAGTCTATTATTCACTCCACAAATAATTATTGGGCATATAAACCATTAGAACGTCCTAAAATACCTAAAGTAAAGAACAATGATTGGGTTAAAAATCCAATTGATGCATTTATTCTCTCAAGACTCGAATCACACGGTTTTTCACCTGCCCCACCTACCAACAAACATTCACTGATTCGTAGAATATATTACGATCTTACTGGATTACCACCCTCTCCAGATGCCATAGCAGCATTTGTAAATAATAACGAACCTGATTCCTACGTAAAACTAATAGATAAACTCTTGAGATCACCTCGATATGGAGAGAAATGGGGACGTCACTGGTTTGATCTTGTCCGTTATGCAGAAACCAACGGTTATGAACGTGATTCAGATAAACCGTATGTATGGCGATATCGAGACTATGTCATAAAAGCATTTAATACAGATAAACCCTATAATATATTTATCAAGGAACAACTTGCTGGAGATGAACTTGACACAGTAACCACCGATACAATAATAGCTACAGGATTCCATCGACTTGGTGTATGGGACGATGAACCTGCTGATCGTAAACTTGCTAAATACGATTATTTGGATGATATTGTATCTACCACTGGGCAAGTAATGTTGGGAATGACTATTGGATGTGCCCGTTGTCATGACCATAAGATTGATCCAATTTCTACCCGTGATTATTACAGTTTTCTTGCATTTTTTCATGACATAATTCCACATAATAGAGGAACACTTGTTGATATTGGAACACCTGAGCAACAAGCAGAACGTGATAGACTGATTCTTGAAAAACGATTAGCAGATGAACAGTTTCAAAATCAACTTTATCCATTGCAAGAAAATATAAAAATCGAATTATCAAAGCTGATTCAAGAACCCATAGCACCAGAAACAAAACAGTCACCCATTAAGGATCTAACATATCGATTCTATCATATACCGATGGAGAATATTCCAAATAATCTTGATAGTCTTAATCTAATAGCGGATGGAAATGTATTTAATAACCTACTATCACTCGCACCAGCAAGTAGAAAGAAGTACATCGGTTTGGTTTTTGAAGGGAGGTTGACAGTTCCAGAGGAATCAACATATACATTTCATGTAAATTTACAAGGATCTTGTAGACTGATTATAAATGAGTATCAAGTAGCAGATCTCATTGGGAATAGAGATTTAGAAGTCACACTTAAATCTGGTGAGTTATCTATTAGAATTGAATATATAAACATAGATAATGATAAACCACAACTTTCAATCTTATGGTCTGGATCTAACTTTGAAAAGCAGCCACTCTCCTCAACGGCTTCAATAAACTTTGGAAAATTACTTAATACATATAATGAAAAAATCGAGTCAAATGAATCATTGAAAACCTTGGTTGAAGAGTATCATAAGGTTAGAAAACAACGTGATGAACGACGACGGCAACGTATTTTATATGATCACCAGGCTTTAGCAATTACAGAAGGAGACCCAACACCAACTCATATACTCCGTCGTGGAAATCCATCACTTATTGGTCGTGAAGTAAAACCTGCATTCCCTTCTATCTTGAATCCAACTTCAGTTGATATACCAGAAAAGAATCAAGACAAAAAATCATCGGGAAAACGTCGTGTCATTGCAGAGTGGATAGCAAGTGATGAGAATCCTTTGACAGCACGTGTTATAGTTAATCGTATCTGGCATTACCATTTTGGTCGTGGTATAGTTAGGTCTACAAATGATTTTGGAAAGTTAGGCACTAAACCAACACATCCGGAATTACTTGACTGGCTTGCTTCTGAATTCATATCATCTGGTTGGAGAATGAAGGCTCTACATAAATTGATTATGTCATCCAATACATACCAGATGTCATCACAGAATAATCCGGACTACCTCCAACATGATGCAAATAATAACACATTTTGGAGATTCGATATGAGACGATTAACTGCCGAAGAAATAAGAGATTCAGTCTTATTAGTTACTGGAAATCTAAATCTAAAAATGGGTGGACGTAGTATCTTTACAGAAGTTCCACAGGAAGTATTGGCTACTGCTTCAAGACCAGGAAACGCATGGGGGAAATCACCACCTGATGAGGCAAACAGAAGAAGTGTATATGTAAAAGTCAAACGCTCACTTCTTGTTCCGATCTTAAATCAGTTTGATCAAGCTGATACTGACTCATCATGTCCTGTCCGTTTTTCAACCACAGTCCCAACACAATCATTAACTATGTTAAACAGTAAATTCTACAATGAACAAGCTGTTGCTTTTGCTAATAGAATGCGTTGGGAAGGTGGAGTTACCGTTGAAGATCAAGTTGAGTTTGGATTACGGATGGTATTATGCCGCGAACCAAATAAATCTGAAACACAACGTGCATTACAATTCATTAATGAACTTCAAGAATATGAAAATATTTGTTCCGAAGTAGCACTAAATAGATTTGCCTTGTTGGCATTAAATCTAAATGAATTTATATATTTGGATTAATTGATACTTATTTTCATATTGAAATTCACATTAATTGGAGATTAGAATATGGACAAAGGATCTAAGATAAAGAGTAGAGAAAAATCAACAGGAGAATTCTGCGGTCAAACCCGTCGTGAATTCCTTGGAAATATAGCAGGTGGGTTTGCATCCGTTGCACTCACTGGTTTGTTATCTACAGATGGGTTTTTATCATCGCAAGCAGTTGCAGCAGATAGTATTACACCTTATATAAACCCTCTCTCACCAAAACCAACTCATTTTACCCCAAAGGCAAAACGTGTCATTTTCTTATTTATGTATGGAGGACCAAGTCATGTAGATACTTTTGATTATAAGCCAAAGCTATTTCAACTTAATGATCAGACAGTTGATGTTAAGACGAAAGGTCGAGGGGGTGAAAAATCGAAAGGTAGAATTGTCGGTCCGAAGTGGAATTTCAAACAGTATGGTGAATCTGGACAGTGGGTATCGGATTTATTTCCTAATGTAGCAACTTGTGTTGATGATATAGCATTTATTAAGTCAATGACAGCAGATTCACCACTTCACGGGTCTGCCATGTTAATGATGAATGCTGGCCGTGTTATCAGTGGACATCCATCATTAGGGTCATGGGTAAATTATGGTCTTGGGAGTGAAAATGAGAATCTTCCTGGATATGTTGTTATGCTTGACAGAACAGGTGGTCCAATAAGTGGAGCTAAAAACTGGAGTAGTGGATATATGCCTGCTGTTTATCAGGGAACTGTTTTTCGCTCTAAGGGTACACCTATTCTAAATTTAAACAGACCAAATGATATGAGCGACGGTGTACAACGAAGATTACTGGACTGTTTGAGGGAATTTAATACAACACATTTATCCAAACATACTGACAATACTGACTTATCTGCCAGAATATCCAGTTATGAATTAGCATATAAAATGCAGTCAACTGCACCTGAAGCAGTAGATTTGACAGATGAACCTGATTATATCAAACAGCTCTATGGCTTAAATGAAAGAGAAACAGAAGATTTCGGTACAAAATGTATTTTGGCAAGACGACTTGTTGAACGGGGTGTTCGTTTCATTCAAATCTACTCAGGTGGTGCACATAATGATGATAATTGGGATGCCCACGGGGATATTGAAAGAAATCACAACAAACATGCAAAATCTACTGATAAACCTATTGCTGGATTACTGATTGATCTGAAACAACGGGGACTACTTGATGAAACTCTTGTTGTATGGGGTGGTGAGTTTGGACGACAACCTACTGCAGAATATGCCAAGGGAACAGGTAGAGATCATAATTCATACGGCTTCACTATGTGGATGGCTGGTGGAGGTATAAAAGGTGGTATTAGTGTTGGTGAAACTGATGAGCTTGGTAGTGCAGCAGTCAAAGATCCGTTTCATGTTCGACACCTACATGCCACAATACTACATCAACTTGGAATAAATCCTAATCAACTAACCTATTTCCATGGAGGTTTAGATCAGAAACTTGTAGGTGTGGAGGGGGCAGAACCAATTTGGCAAGTATTAAGCTAATTCTTGATAAAGTAAAATACTGTAGGTTGGAAAATTATGGAAAGATTCATGCCTATACTATTGGTTCATTATACTCATTCAGAATTGCATCAGCAAAACATTTAATAGATGCGTCATCAGCTATAACATCCACTTTAACACCATATTTTTTAGCAGTCTCCGCTGTTGTAGGTCCTATTACACCTACCTTTGTATTCTTAAATAAGTCAGTTGATTGGATTTTAGGAAACACATCAAGAAAATTCCTTACTGTTGAAGAGCTGGTGAAAGTCACCATATCAATGTTTCCTTTTAATAGCTCATTCTTAATTAATTGACTATCTTCACTTAAAACTTTCACTGTGTGGTATAGTGGTAAATTATCTACAATTGCCCCTTTTTCTTTCAAGGAATCAGGTAATTCCTCGGTAGCTATTTTTGCCCGTGGTAGAAGTATTCTCTTATCTTTTATGTCTTTAATTTCTAATGCAATTCCTAAACCACTTGATTGAGTAGGGATAAAATCTGGATTAATACCTATTCTTTCTAATGATTCAACTGTTTTAGATCCGACAGCACATATTTTACTATGACTGAAAGCTCTTGAATCCAACCCCTTATCCCTAAGTCTTTTATAATATATTTCCACTGCATTTACACTCGTAAAGATTATCCAATGATATTGTCTTGGGATAGGTAGTAATGTAATATCCAAATCAATTGGGTCAATCTCTATTGTAGGAAATTGAATCACATCAGCACCATAGTTCTCTAAAATATCTGCAAATTCACTTGCTTGAGATTGAGCCCGAGTAACAAGAATCCGTTTCCCAAATAATGGTTTATTATCAAACCATTGAAGGTGTTCTCTTAAACTATTCACCTCACCGATTATTATTACTGCTGGACTTTTTAATTCTATTTCTTGTGTCTTAACAACAATATCTGCAAGTGTTCCTTGTACGACAACCTGATGAGGTGTAGTACCAACCCTAACTAAACTGACAGGTGTCTTTCTATCTCTACCATTTTCAATTAGACGATCAACTATCTGAGTTAGATGTCCTACACCCATATATATCACGAGTGTATCTACTGCTGTTGCCAGACTAACCCAATTGATATTTGAATCAGGATTTAAGGCAGCAGAATGTCCGGTAACAAAGGCTACTGATGAAGCATAGTTCCGATGTGTTACAGGAATTCCAGCATAAGCGGCTGCTGCAATACCTGATGTGACACCCGGGATTACTTCAAATTGAAGTCCTTCGTTAACTAATGCCATAGCTTCTTCACCACCACGTCCAAAGATAAACGGATCACCACCCTTTAACCTAACAACCTTTTTTCCTGCTTTGGCATATTTAATTAGTAATCTGTTTAGTTCTGATTGACGGTTTGCTTGAGTTCTTGGATCTGGAGCTTTTATGATCTGAGTATGCTGAGGACAATATTCAAGAAGTTTTTCATTCAACAATAAATCATAAATTACCACATCTGCTTTATGAAGACATTCTAACCCCTTTATGGTAATCAGCTTCTTATCACCAGGACCTGCACCCACTATATATACTATTCCGTCTTGATTTTTATTTAAAGAATTATTCATTGGTTGTTACTTTGGATGGATAGTAATTTATCTGCCCCATTTTTCAGTAGTTTTTCTGCTACAATATTACCTATGTCAATAGCATTCTTTAATTTTCCTGAATATTCTTCAATAATACAGTAGGCTCCGTTAGGATGACATACAGATGCAATTAGTGATAGTTCATTGTCATTTGAATCTGCATAAGCACCAATAGGTAATTGACAGCCTCCACCGAGAGCTTTTAAAACGGTACGTTCTGCAGAAATCTCAGCAGATACTTTTGTATCATTGATAGGTTGTAATATATTAATTATGTCAGTATCGTTCTCACGTACTTGTATAGCCAACGCTCCCTGACCTACAGCGGGGACTATCTGATCAATTTCAAAATACTGTGTAATTAAATATTCCTTTTGCAGCCGTTTAATTCCAGCGGCAGCAAGAATAATGCCATCAATATCAGTATTATTGAGTTTATTAATACGTGTATCAACGTTTCCTCGTATATCTACTACCTCTAAATCTGAACGTAAATGAAGCAGTTGAGCCTTTCTGCGAGGACTTGTAGTGCCAATTCTTGCCCCTGTAGGTAAATCATATAATGTTAAGTTATTTTCAGTAATGAGTATATCGCGGGGATCTTCGCGCGAAGGAATAGCTGTTATACATAGCCCTTCTGGTACTTCTGTAGGTAAATCTTTTAAACTGTGGACAGCTAAATCAATCCCTTTATCAATTAATGCAATTTCTATTTCTTTAGTAAAAACACCCTTACCTAATCCTACTAAAGAACGATCTTGTATTGTATCACCTTTTGTCTTGATAATCTTTAGCTGTATATCAAGATTAGGATATAGGTTGTTAATTTTATTTTTTATAAATTGGGATTGCCAGAGAGCGAGTTGACTACCACGGGTACCAATGGTAATTGATGAGGTCATTCCTGTTCCTTATCATATTTCTCATCTAATGCGAACAGTTGTTTTAAGGCATAAACATACTGACTATGATCTGTATTACCATCGTTTACAGAGCTACGTAAGTTCTGTACAGGATGATGAAGTAGCTTTTTCACTATTGCATGAGCCATTGAAGTGATTGCAGCTTCCTGGGAATTAGATAGCTTCGTTAAATTTAAACATTCTTGAAGCTCAATATCTGCTATATCTTGAAAT
The DNA here is from genome assembly GCA_965205025.1 of Candidatus Poribacteria bacterium. Taxonomy (GTDB): domain Bacteria; phylum Poribacteria; class WGA-4E; order WGA-4E; family WGA-3G; genus MSPOR6. The sequence continues at coordinate 13,146 of CBDBFU010000021.1, read as the reverse complement.
TGTTGATGTAGTGCTTTAATGGTAGGATTTACTTCCAGTATCTGTAATTGATTATGGAATCTGTGTGCTTCCTCAGTAACTATCTGTTCTGCCCGATTAGCTTCTTCGTGTCGATCATTTAAATTTGATGCAACCACTGCTTCTAAATCATCAATATTATAGAGGAATGCATGATTAATTTTACTCACATCTGGTTCAATGTCCCTTGGTACAGCGATATCAATCAAAAACATATATTGATGTTTTCGCTTCTTCATAATCTCAGCAAGTGGTTTTCGTTGTATTATGTAGTTAGGTGCTTCTGTAGAACTAATGACAATATCAGCATCAATGAGGAAACTTAGGTCCCCATCATAAGAAACCGGTGTTCCGTTAAACTTCTCAGCAAGTTTAACGGCGCGTTCGAAAGTACGGTTTGCAACTATAACCTTAGAAACACCATTCGTAACCAAATGCTTAGCAGTAAGTTCACTCATTTCACCAGCACCAATGATAGCAACTGTTTTATCCTGTAATGTATTAAAGATTTTTTTTGCGAGTTCTACTGCTGCATAACTGATAGATACTGCTCCTGAAGCTATTGTTGTTTCAGACCGTATTCTTTTTCCCACACTAAATGCTTTCGTGAATAATCGATTTAAGATTGTACCAGACCCTCCAGCGGAACGAGAAATATCATAGGCTTCCTTAACCTGACCTAATATCTGAGATTCACCAACTACCATAGAATCAAGACTTGAGGTGACACGAAAAAGATGCTGTATTGACTCAATGTTTTCATGTAAATAGCTCCATTTCTTGAGTATATCTACACCAATACGATGATAGTGTGAAAGAAAATCTAATAGAGTTTTTGTTGGTGATTCTGTAGTCATTTGTGGGTTGGCAACAGCATATACCTCTACTCTATTACAAGTAGATAAGATCACTGCTTCATTTAAATGATATGAATTACGTAAATTATGGAGGGATTCAATGAGTTGTTCATCGGAAAAAGCTAATTTCTCTCTAAATTCAATAGGAGCTATATGATGACTTGTCCCGATAGATACAATATTGTTCATTCTATCACAAAAATAGATAAAGAATTTAAATCAATTTAATTATGTAAATTATACCACATCATAGTATTCATGTCAAAATAGGGAGGATTCTATTATCGAAATTCATGCAGGCTATCAAGAGTAAGATCAATACCGACATAAGTACATAAAACCGCAAGAAATCCAAGTATAGATAAAAATGCCGTTTTTCTACCACGCCATCCCCAGAATTGTCTAATACAAATATGTACAACGTAGATTAACCAAGTCACTAATGTGGATATTACTTTAGGATCAAACCAATTCCAAGGTAAATCTTCAAGATATGTAGGTAGGAATGAACCGACTATTACACCTATAGAAAGTAGAATTACACCAAGAAGAATACATATATATCCAAGATCATCTGCAACATCTAATGGTGGTAAAATGTTATAGAAAATTGTCTGTGTTTTTTCACGGATTTTCTTCTCTGCGATAAGGTACATTAATCCAAAGCCAAAGGCTGCTATAAATGCTGCATATCCTAAAATGATAAGTATTATGTGGGGTATAACCCAATTTGTCGTAAATAATTCAGAACGATGGGATGTTGTTCCAGAAAAACTATAAGAAATCAGAATAAATATAAATGCAACTGGCATAACAAAACTTCCCAATGTTCGAAGTTTCGTCAGTCGCACTATAATGAGATATACGAGAGTTATAGTCCACGCCAAAAAAGCAATAGAATCTGACCAGTTGGTTATTGCAAAATATCCTTGATTTATCCACCAAAGTATAATGAAAAGTGTTAATAGAACAAATGCCAGAATTGTCATCCAAAATGCAATCAATTGTATTCTGGATCGTATACTCACTGCATCACTTCTTTCACCCAAGGTTAGATAAAGTACATGAAAAATTGTTGTAGCTAAATATAGTAATACAGTGACAAGAAATAAGAAGTTCATATAAAGAGTATATCTATCTATTATTTGTATTTAAGAAAAACTCAACAAGACCTGTGGCTTGTTGAGTTTTTCCATGAAGAATCCAATTGAAAAGACATTCATTTGTACAGTTTATATCGGATAAACGAAGACAACATTTCTTTGGTTTCTGCTCTTTTTCCTGTAACATCTGGTCCTTAATATTATGGAAATCATTGTTTATTTCTACATAATTAATAAGGTTTTCAAAGAAGTCAGCTCGTTCTTTGGATGAATTAAACCTATTTAATATTGTAGGACGAATCTTACCAAGAAAATCTATAAAACTTCCATAGCCGTTGTTGTCGAATTGTTTAGAAATAGCATCATAAAGTTCCCGAGTCCTCTTACTTTCATCATTGTTATATGTAGAAATACTAATAATTAAGTTATCATCAGTGATTATGTTAGGAGTATGGAATGAACCGTTGTGTGGCTTGCTAATATTTTCATATAGAAATCCAATTTCCTCTGTATTATATGAACTTACTAAGTTATCATCTGAAGTAAGTATAAGAAAAACATCTTCAAAGTCTAATCCTATCGCATCTTGAGATCTCATACGTTCAACATTAGCACCACAATTTATAAGGAGATTAACCCTATCAATTAATGCGTCTGATATCTCATCATATATTACAACACAGTTTCGATTCTCCATTAACAAATAGACAGGATATGGTAGATTCTGATTTTCAATATGTGTGGGTTTCTCATTGGTATACCCAAGAGTATATAGTGATGAGACATTTAGCTCATCTTCGAAGTACTCTCGAATTCGACGACTTGTTGCAGGACTTAAACCACTTGTAGAGATACTAATCATGGTTTTACCATCAGTCACTACTGATGCAGCTGCAAAAGTACATTGTGGGATAACATCAACAACATTAACCAATCGTATATTATTTCGTTCAGTCGCTTCCTTGTAAACTGTCGTATTAATATTTGTTTCATCAGTTGCAGCACAAACTAAAAAAAAACCATCTGTGTCACCAATTTTGAAATCTCTTTTTAACCAACGTATCGTGCCTAATTCTGCTAAGTGTATAACTAATTCAGTACTTCTTGGACTGATAATAGTTACATTACCACCACTGACCAACATAGAAACAACTTTACGTTCAGCAACAACTCCTCCACCAATTACCAAACATTCTCGATTTTGAAGATTTATATACGCTGGATAAAACATCTATCAATATATATCCGTAAAGGTTATTGGTTAGTAGTTAAAGGTTAATTGACTTCAAATCAGATAACCATAAGTATTTTCAACAAATGCTATTTCAATTAGTGAATAAAAAATTAATAAGTGGTAGTTATGTTATAGGTTTATGAGTCACGTGAGACTACATAATCTGCGATTTGGAGAAGTGCAGTAAGTTCTTTTGATTTTGTGATTGATGACAAAGTGGCTTTTGCATTATCGGCATAATTTTGGGCGATTTTTAAACAGTGATCCTCAACATTATACTTTTTAAATAGTGAATTAACAAACGTAATTGCTTCTGATTCATTTGTTTCAGGATCTAATACTCTTTCAAGAATCTTCTTCTCATCTTGATTACACACCTTACGCGTATAAATTATTGGATATGTAAGTTTCCCTTCTCGTAGATCTCCAAATGCATTTTTACCAATCTTCTCTGTGTCTTCCACAAAATCGAGTAAATCATCTACCATTTGAAAAGCTGCACCAATATGTATTCCATAAGAGGTGAATGCTTTGACACCTTGACTATCTAAGGATCCAAGTTGTGCCCCAAGTGTACAAGATGCGGCAATTAGTTTCCCAGTTTTGAAACTAATTATCTTTAGGTATTCTTCTTCAGAAATATCGAAATCCCCACTTTTATATGCATGGATAACTTCACCTTCACACATTGCCTGAGTGGTATCTGCAAGAATATCCATTGCAGGATCATCAGCATGTCGTGACACTAACATAGAAAGTACGCGTGCATGTAGATAATCCCCAACAAGAACTGCTACCTTATTTCCCCATTTGGTCTGTAGAGTCTCTCTACCCCGTCTAATCGTTGCTTCATCAAGTACATCATCATGGACAAGTGATGCAACATGAATGAGTTCAACAACAGCTGCAAGTAGATGAGCATCCCTTCCTTCATAACCGCTTGCTTTTGCTGAAAGAACAACAAGGATGGGACGTAGACGTTTGCCACCACCTTCAACAACATGTTGAACAGCCATGTCTACGAAACTATATTCACTTGTAGTATTTTCAGTTAGAATTGATTCGACAGCAATTAGGTCATCACTAATTAAACTTACTATATCATCAAACCTGGACATCCATTACCTTTCAAGACATACTAACGATTGGATCAACAGATCTATAATCGGACTGTATGCTAAGGAACATATTTGATCAATAAATGTTTGCAAACAACTAAAGGATCAATTTTAGAATAACTTAATTATTCAACCTTTTAATCATTATACATGTAATTCCGTAATTTCTTTTCAGATTGTATCACCGAATCTATCTTTAGATTTTTGTATGGTTAAGAACCTTAGCAATGATGTGACTATGTCATTCATGTGATTTAATATAAACTATAGTTGTGAAATCACATCTGTTGCTGCTTCGATTGTATTTTGAATATCTCTATCTGAGTGGACTAATGATACAAAACCTGCTTCAAATTGTGATGGAGCGATGTAGATTCCTTTTTCGATTAATCCCCAGAAATAATCTCTAAAACGGTCTGTATCAGCAGTACGTGCATCATCAGCATCCATAACAGTCTTTGTTGTAAAATAAAACATCAACATTGATCCTACACGACTATGCCACGCATCAATCCCATTTTTGTTTGTAGCTTCTTCTAATCCTGCAGCAAGAGCAGCAGCTTTGGTCTCAAGCTTTTTATATACTCCTGGTTCAGAAAGAAGATTTAATGTGGAAATCCCTGCTGTTACAGCTAATGGATTTCCAGATAATGTACCGGCTTGGTATACATCCCCTTCTGGTGCAACACAACTCATTATTTCTTTTTTACCACCATAAGCACCTACTGGTAATCCCCCTCCTATTATCTTGCCTAAACATGTCATGTCTGGAGTGACATTATAATAGGATTGAGCACCACCATAAGCCACACGAAACCCAGTAATTACTTCATCAAATATTAAAACCACTCCATGTTGTTCAGTGATTTCTCTTATTTCATTTAGATATCCATCATTTGGTGGAATAATACCCATATTACCCATAATTGGTTCAAGGATAATGCATGCGATCTCATCTGAATTTGCTTCTATAGTTGATTTCACTTCTTCTGCATTATTGAAAGGTACAGTAAGAGTATTGCGTGCGATATCTTCTGGAACACCTTCACTATCAGACAGACCGAATGTTGCCACACCAGACCCTGCTTTAGCTAATAGATAGTCAACATGTCCATGATAACATCCATCAATTTTTATAATCTTATCCCGTCCTGTATACCCCCTTGCGAGACGGATCGCACTCATTGTTGCTTCAGTACCAGAATTCACAAGACGTACTTTATCTATTGATGGAACGGCATCAACAATAATCTGTGCAAGTATAGTTTCTAAAGGTGTAGGTGCTCCAAAACTTGTACCACGGGATGCCACATCTATGATTGCCTGTACAACAACTGGATGTGAATGTCCTAATATTAGAGGACCCCAAGATGCCACATAATCTATATATTCGTTTCCATCAACATCAAATATCCTACACCCTCTTGCATGGTCAATAAACCTTGGGTGTTCTCCTACTTTACTAAAGTTTCTGACAGGACTGTTGACACCTCCGGGTATAATTTCTTGTGATTTATTCCATTCAGAGAGAGATTTACTACACTCCAAATTTATACCTCCTAATAATTTGATGAGCTTATAACAATTATCTTATTCTCAATCATCTATTTTTTTATTCTTGATAGAACAAGAATATTTAATTTACTCATTAATCCATTCCACAACAGATTTTGCGAAATATGTTAGAATCATATCAGCCCCAGCACGTTTTATACTTGTTAATACCTCTAATGCTACCCGTTTTTCATCTATCCAACCATTTTGAGCGGCAGCTTTTATCATTGCGTATTCACCACTGACATTATAGGCTGCAACAGGCATGTTGAATTCCGATTTTACGCGTGTGATAATATCCAAGTATGATAACGCAGGTTTGACCATGACGATGTCTGCCCCTTCATGAATATCTTGATGAACTTCTCGTATTGCTTCATCAGTATTTGCAGGATCCATCTGGTAGGTACGGCGATCACCAAATTGTGGAGCAGATTCAGCAGCTTCTCGAAAGGGACCGTAAAATGCTGACGCATATTTTGCAGAATATGCCATTATAGGTATATTTTCATATCCGTTGTTGTCCAATGCCTTTCGGATTGTTCCTACTCTTCCATCCATCATATCAGATGGGGCAATTATATCCGCCCCAGCATGTGCATGGGATATACTCTCTTTTACCAGTAATTCAATAGTTGCGTCATTTTTTACATCACCAGATTCAACTATGCCACAATGACCATGATCCGTGTATTCACATAGACAAACATCCGTAATGACAAGTAAATCTGGTACTGAATCTTTTATTGCCCGAACAGCTTGTTGAATGATTCCGTTTTTATCATAAGCTTCGGAACCGATAGAATCTTTACTCTCTGGGATTCCAAACAGAATTGTTGCTGGAATGCCAAGATCGCTAAGTTCCTTAGCAGCAATTACTAATCTATCTATAGAATATTGAAAACACCCAGGCATAGATGTGATTTCAATAGCAGTATCCTGTCCATGTATTACAAACATAGGATAGATAAGATCATCAATTGATAATTGAGTTTCTCTAACAAGTCTTCTAATATTGTCATTTGCCCGAATTCTTCTTGGACGATAGTGTGGAAAGAAACTCATTTATCCTCCATATGTGGTGAATTGATTTTATATTTCTTTAACACTAAAGTTATGATTGTAGGAGAAATGATTTCTTTAATCTCATTACCCAATTTTGTATTCTTAACCATTTCACTATCAGCGAAAATATTCAGAAAGATTTTATTTGATTCTTGGTGTATTTTCACAATTCCCACATGTGGTGCATACCAGATTGTTGTAGTTGTTTCACCTGCTTTTAGTTCAGGAGTTAAAATATTGTCAGATTTCACTTCAGTCTTAGTATTGTATTCGATTTTACTACAAGAATCGAATACTCCAGCGGGGGTAACCACATTAACTGGACCCAGCGTTTTTGCTGTTTGTGTAATTTTAAGTGTAATAACAGATTCAGGATTATCAATTGCATCCCCAAAGTCAGGTAATCCTTTAATATCCTGTATTATCTTTATCTTTATTTCTGTAGTCGTTACATCCCATTCCTTACGAACCGGAACTAAAAGATCAATTACTGTAAGTTCTTTTTCAGGTTTTATATCAATTTCATATTTTATATCTATTGTAATACCAGATTCAGGTGGATATATTTCTTCAAAAGAACTTTTTGCCAATTGTGAGTATATATCCATTTCCTTTTTTAAACGTCTCTTATTTGCATCCTCTAACTCATTAGATAAATAAAAGAGAACCTTTACATTATCTGTATTAAATAATGTAGCATGAATCAAAGGTCGAAAATCAAAATCATTTGACAGTTTAGGTTGATATTCAAATGACTTATACTTTTTACCATCAATTTCTTTATCTTCAGAAACACGACGTATTAATTCATTTCCATTTTGGTCTGTATAAAGCCAATAACTACCTATATCAACAGGGAATATAGATTCAACAGGACTCATTGCAAAAAGAAACGATGTATTCAACATTATACATAAGACAATTATATATATGTTTTTAATCATGATTTAAATTAGTATTTTAGATTGTTAATATTATGTTATACCATTTCTATAAATTATTGTCTCATTTCATGTATTCTCTCATTCCATTGTAGGTGTGGTATATTTCAGTAAATCCATGGCACCAATATTTCACGGTAATTATATAGAATCTGTTTATTTTTCATTAGATGTTTCAGGGTTTTCATTTTTTATTTCGTAATTAATTAATTCCATTGTTTCTACAACATCAGTATTATCTTCTTCTCTCATATATTTTACAATACCAACGTTTGGAGCTATCCAAATTGTTGTAGTAGATCCTCCGGTTTCTTGATCTGGTAATAATTGTTTGAATTCTGGTGGTAGGGATGTATTTGTTTTTGCTGTTATGTTATATTGTATTTTGAGACAATCATCAAATATTCCTGCTTTTGTTTCAATAGATTCAGTTCCAACAATAGAACCAGTTTCTACCAAATTAGTAGTTGCTGATACTGATTTTAGCTCCTCAGGTATTTCGATAGGAATTCCTTGAATATCAAGTTTTAACACTATTCTTAATTGAAGATCCATCGCTATCCAATCATCATTTTTATCCACAGAAATTGGCATTAGATAGAAATAATCCTGGGCATTAGGTTGGACAGAATAATCAAATTCCATTTTTATTCCATCTGGCAGTTTTTCGACCATCTGTTGCCGCATTGTTGCAATAACTTCCTCCAGTTTATTGCTAACTATTGATTTTGTAGCATTTTCTAAATCATTACCAACATATAGAGAAATCCATTCATCACTAACTTGATATAAAAATGGATGCATTATGTACTTATAGTCTTGCCAATCTTCTATTGCAGGTTCGTATGAAAAAGCACGAAATGTCTTGTCATCAATGTTTATTTCTTCAGTAGCGAACCGTGTAAATTCATTTCCATCATGGTCTTCATATACCCAAAAACTACCAAGTTTATCAGGAAAATAGTAATCTGATAACTCATTACCTTGAATAAGTGAGTTAAATAATAGAATTAGTATAAATGCAAAAATTATTCGAAAAGACTTCACTGTTTTAATGCCTCCATTAGGACAAAATCAATGAAATAGTATACTCCAAATCCATATTGATAACAAGGAATTTGTTTGACCGGGTGTGTATAGTTTTTGGCACTCAACATTATCCTGCAAATGTATGCAATTGAATCTGGATATCAATATTTTTCTCAATTATTGTTCATTTGCATATATCTCAACTCCATTATGGCATTGAGACATTCATCTGTCCATTTCATAATTAATATTAGATGTATGGATATTGTGAATGGAAAAAGTGTTAATATTTATCGTATTGAGATGATTGCACTTTCACGGAAACCTTCACGGAGCAATTTTACGAACCCTTGTTCTATAAGGGTTTATAATTTTAAGTATACCAATTTTCCATGAATCACATATGTTAATTATAGTTTAACAAACGTGTGAATGAAATGCATCTTCGGTTTTCATCTGATTATAAATCTTCTGGATAGTTTCCATAAATCCTATGAATATACCATTATCACCTAAAATGCTCCTATGTTGGCAATTCGAAGATCGGGTGTAAAGTTCTTGTATTGGTATTGAATATACACTTCAATAACTGATATTTCTGATTGTTAAAAAAGCATAAAACCAGACATTTAATCCTAATATGCAGACAAAAAACAGTGTATAAAACCAGACATTTAATCCTAAATACTCAGACAGTAGATCGTGTTGTTGTTGCATTCTCTATGCATCGAAAACATGAAAAAAGTTACACTTTTTGTCACACAGTGTGACATTGAAATTGGTGTAAATTACCCCTGTAACGCCTGTCATAGACTGACTTTACTCCACTTTGAATTGACTTTATAAGAAATTCTAAAATGTGTGATTTGTGCTTCTGTATTCCTTTCAGATTTTGACATTCCTTACCATTAAAAAGGTATGTATATTTGACGTATATAAAATTTCGTAAGTAGGATCATTCCTATAGATAGTCATCATTTGTTATATCTGAATATGTCAAAACTGTCTTCTAAAGTGTTAATATAATATTGTATAAATATATTTCATTTTGAGAAATATTTTTAATATGCTTTTCTGTTTTTGTGATATTTGTATTTTAGTTGTTAGTGATGGGTATTTTCTTCATATTTTTTAAATATTATAAAAAAAGGAATCAAGGAATGAACGGTATGAATACCATTTAAGCATTCCAAGTATGAATTCCATTAAGATCTTCCCATGAATTCATTGGGTAATCACTCTACTGGGATGATGAAATGGTTTTCGCGAGATCGCTCTTACAGAAGAATATTATCAATACAAGTTCCGTGGACAGTCTATTAGTAGTCAAATGGAAAGGTTACTGGTGCTCCATTGTTTTTCCATGACATAGACATTGCCACATCTATTTCTCGGTCTTTTCGTCCGTTATATGCACCATATTCAGGTTCAGTATCGTTACGAACTGCATTTACAAGACTCATTAATTCAGAAGCTACAGTAATCTCTCCATCGCTTAGTGGATAGTTTTTCAAAGGATTCTCCCATACCACTTCAGGAGTAGTATCTGCTACAAGTGCAGCGAGTGTTTCATAACCATCAACATTGTTTGTTCTACGTGTGATAGTAATAGGTATTTGAGTGTCTGCATCATCATTTAAGATCACTGCTTCGTCCCGGAAATACATGCCGCGTTCAGCATAGAATTTTGTTCCATTGAATCCACGTAGTGGAGAACCGTATGATAAACTCGTAAAATTGAAAATTCCTACAGCACCATCAGAAAACTCTATAACAGAATGTTGCCAATCTTCCTCTTTGCGTTTAGGTTGACCTTTTCTCCACACATGATCTTGAACACTAAATCCTTTTCGAAATCCGTAAACTTGGACAGGTTCATTATCAAAACCGACATAACTTCTGAGGAGACCGATACCATGGTAACCATGCCCACGAAAATCGTTATATGCTACATTAACTTTTCCAAAAATGCCTTCAAGAATTAACTGTCGTTTTATTCTTTCGGATGGATTTCGGTAGTAATTCTCATTTACTTCCAGTTTTGTTCCATTTTCGTTAGCTGCTTCAATCATCTTATCGGCTAATTTTAGATTAGTGTTAATTGGAGTTTCTGTACAATAACTCACACCATATTGAGAACACAATAGACCTGGAATGTGATTATTACTTGGTGTAATGACAATAGAGCAGATATCAGGTTTTATCTGAGTTAACATTTCCTCCGTATCTGTAAAACCGGGAACATTATACTGGTCTGCTTGTTCTTGAACTCTTCCTTGGTGAACATCACATACAGCTACAAGTTCTAAATCATGATTTAATTTGGTAATGATTGGTAGGTAGGTATTTGACCCACGATTCCCTGTTCCAATATGTGCAATTTTTAATTTATCCATGATCAAGCTCCTAAAAGGATGTGAAAATTTAGAATAAACATTTGGACATCGTATCTGATTGCTGCTACTATATGGGATGGTTTCATATTATCACTCCCACCTCAGAAAAGCAACCTATTTACCAATTTAAGGATAATCAAATGTCTGGTCCATTATCCGGTTTAAGGATTTTAGATTTAACACGTGTTCTGGCAGGTCCCTATACAACAATGATCCTTTCTGATCTTGGTGCAGAAGTTATAAAAATCGAGCAACCCAGTATAGGTGATGAATCAAGGAACTTCGGTCCATTTAAAAACGGGTTTAGTCTATATTTTATGAGTATCAATAGAGGTAAAAAGAGTGTAACTCTAAATTTAAAGAGTAATCAAGGTAAACAGATATTTAAAGATCTGTTAAGCCAGTGTGATATTCTTATGGAGAATTATCGACCTGGAACAATGAAGAAACTTGGTTTGGATTATGAATCTTTATCGGTTGAATATCCTTCTCTTATTTATGCAGCATGTTCAGGTTTTGGTCAAACTGGGCCGTTATCAGAACAGGGGGCATACGATATGATAATACAAGGTATGGGAGGTATAATTAGTATTACTGGTGAACCGGATAGACCCCCAGTTCGTGTGGGTACATCAATAAGTGATATCACTGCTGCTCTATTTACGACTATAGGTATACTATCTGCATTACATCAGCGGAACCAAACAGGTAAAGGACAAATGGTTGATGTTGCTATGTTAGATAGCTTAGTAGCAGTATTAGAGAATGCCATTGTTAGATATTTTGCAACTGAAGAGATTCCTCAACCACTTGGGACACGACATCCAGTTATTACACCATTTGAAGCATATAAATCATCTGATGGATATATAATTATTGCAATTGGTAATGATTCACTATGGGAGAAATTCTGTATACATATTGGACATACCGAGTTAATATCTGATGATCGGTTTTGTAGTAATGCAGATAGAACAGTAAACCATTCAGAATTATATCCAATCATATCAAAGATAATGGGTTTACATACGACTGATGAATGGATAGAGTCTTTAGGTAGGATTGGTGTACCGTGCGGACCGATAAATTCCATTGAGGAAGTTGTTAATCATGAACAGGTAAGAGCAAGAGAAATGATTACAAAGGTTGCACATCAACTAACAGGTGTAGTTGAAGTACCAGGCGTTCCAATCAAATTATCTGAAACTCCAGGAAATGTTGACAAACCTGCTCCGTCTTTAGGAGAACATACAGAAGAGATATTGAAGAACTTCTTGGATTTTAATGAAAACGATATAGAAATGCTACGAAGAGATAGTGTCATTTAGTTGATTTTCTATTATCAAATACCTGTTAAGCATAATATAAGTGAGAACTACTATGTCAAATGAAGAGAATCAAGTATTAAAAGGTACAGAAGCATTAACATTGGATCAGGATCTTGCTACACAAATGGTTGAGGATCTTGACAATTATGTCAGTCGTGCCATTATATCCTCCAAAGATAACCGTGAATCTCTATGGCAACGAGATTATAGTTCACATGCCGCATATACAGAATCTATTCAACCAAATAAGAAACGATTCATAAAACAAATTGGTTGTATTGATGATCGTTTACCCATTACTCATCTATCTTATGTATCATCAACTAATTCTCCTATAGAAATTGCTAAAGGATTGAATTACACAGTATCAAGAGTAAGGTGGCAAGTGTTTGATGAGGTAGAGGGAGAAGGTCTATTTTTAGAGCCATTAGATAACCAGAATGCTATAGCTCAAGTAATTGCAATTCCCGATGCGGATTGGACACCTGAGATGATTACAGGAA
>CBDBFU010000020.1:0-366071 GCA_965205025.1 Candidatus Poribacteria bacterium | reverse complement strand
TAACAATCTATATGTTTTATCAGAAGTATATAATCCAAAAGCAGAGGATTTACCTTTTAATTCCTCTAATTTCTGCATTAAAATAGAAAGATTATCAATATGATGAACATTGAATTTTTCAGGGATAGATTTAATTGCATTCTCTATCTGTATAGAACTTAGATTAGAGAGTAATCTGTGAATTGCCAACACTGCTAAACCAGATGATTCCATTCGAACCAAATTCATCATCATATAATTGTAACCATTATCTGAACTTAATCCTTTCTGTAACATCTCATCATGAAAGGTAAGTGCAGTTTCATATCGATGATGACCGTCAGCGATCAATAAGGGTTTTGCTTTAAAGAGAGATTCGATTTTTTTATTAGACTCTAAATGATTTAAAGACCAAATTCTATGAGTACTCCCAAATACTTCAGGACAATCTACATCAGGTATATTCTCTTGGGTATAATCATCCAGAATCTCTTCAATCTCTCCATCTGAATCTTGGTAGAGAAGAAATATTGGACTTAGATTTGCATGACATGTCCGCATTAGATTCAATCTATCAATCTTTGGTCCTGCATGTGTTTTTTCATGTGGCAAAATGACTTTATTTTCGAAGGGTTCAAGTTTTACATTAGCGATTAATGCCCGACGAGTGTAATTTCTACCATCAGGAGCATGAAAAGATTGATCATAGATATAATAGGAGGGTTTTTTATCTCGTACCAGAATACTGTCATCCATCCATTGATTCAATAATTGGGCTGCACGTGTATATTGATTATCTTGGTCGTTATCATTTTTGTTTGGTTGACTAAGTATTAAACGGATGATATTTGCGGGGTGACGTTTCTCTAATTCTATTTGTTCATCCGGTTTGATGACATCATAAGGAGGGGCAATTACATCTACTATATTTCCAACTTTCTTAGGATTATATCGTAGACCACGAAAAGGTATAACTGTCGTATCCATATAACTCCTGTTCTTCTAAGTGATTCTCATAATATTATTGATTCAATTGGGTAAAATAGATGCATTTAATCCCACAAACTTGTACTAAAGTAACGTTCCCCCAAGTCATTAAAAACAGTCACAATTATGCCTTTCTGTATTTCTTTTGCGACTTGGTATACACCGTATAGATATCCCCCAGAAGATTGTCCTACGAACCATCCTTGTTGAGCGAGTTTTAGACACATATCAAGGGCATTTTCAATTTTAGTAGGAATTTGTATGTCAATTACAGATTGGTCGAGTATTTCAGGAACAATATCATCAGGATGGTCAAGTGATTTTAGACCCTCTATTCCGGGGAAGAGTTCTGTTGCTATTGAACACACCTGTATGTTGGAATTATATTCTTTGAGTCGACGTCCTACACCTGTAATTGTCCCACCTGTACCAACACCTGCTACAAAGTGGGTTAGTTTTCCATCAGTTTGTTCTAAGATTTCAACACCGGTCGTTTCATAATGTGCTAACCAGTTATTATCATTCTCATATTGGGAGTTAAAGAAGTATTTTTCAGGATTTTCTTCGTATCTACGATCTACCTCACGCAATGCTTCATCATATCCAAGGATCGCATCAGTGTATACAATTTTTGCGCCATGTGAGTGGATCCGTTTTTTTCTTTCTTCACTTGCATTATCTGGGATAACAAGCTCTACTTGATAACCCAATGATGCACCAATCATTGCATAAGCAATACCAGCATTACCGGAACTTGAATCGAGTATGACTTTATCTTTAGTAAGTTCACCAGTTGCGATTGCATCAGTTAACATTCGTAATACAGGTCTGTCTTTAATTGAACCTCCAGGATTGTAGGTTTCAACTTTAGCATAAATATCAACATTTGGGAATTCATTTGTGAATAGGTCAATTTTAACGAGGGGGGTTTTTCCGATTAATTGTAGTAATGGATAATCTGCAAGATTAACTGTTGAAACAGTTTGTTTGCTCATGAAGTGATAAATACCCTACCTTTTCTGATATATCAATTGGGGTTTTAATTCTCCAGTCGTTCAAATAAAATTCTTTTCATATAGTCTGTTGCTGCCTGTCCTGTTAATTCACCATTGAGTATTGGGTATACTTCAAATTCTGCGATTCTAATAGTAGGATTAAGTCCATGTTTTGTTGGTAACCAATCCCTAAATGTATCAAAAAATGCCCGTTGGGCAGCTCTTCCATTTATGTATTGAAAATCAGCAGTAGTTCTTCGAAATCTGTCAGGACCTTTAGCAAGTGCCTTAGAGAAATGCTCTTTACAAAATTTTATATATTTTTCAGTACTATATCCAACTATTATGTCTTCAGGATAGTAGCTAAATGTATCTTTTCTATATGTAGTAAAGTGTTGTAATTCATCAAATTCAAAGATAAACTGGTAAGGATCATTGAAATATGCATCGGGTGTAAGGAAACCATCTGCTTTTGCAGTTGTGCTTTCCCAGTTACCGTTAAAATGATTGTATAATTCGATTATGCTATCGTAGTTTTCTCCAAAGTGTTCTTTAATTGGTTTATTGCATAACCAATTAAACTGTGCTCTTTTTTCTGCTTTTGTTCCTAATACCTTTTCAACAAGTGCAATGATTCCAATTTCTAACCGCATATAAGAAGTACTGAATTAGACTGGATCAGATTCCATATTCTTTAGTGAACTTTCTGGTAATGGCTCAATCAAACTTGCTAAGTAATCTCTATCTCGTTGTAGATCTTCCATCTTGTTATCCCCAGGAATAAATTCAACATGTATATATCCATTATATCCTGCTGAACTGAGAGTTTCGATTACTCTACTGTAATCTACGACACCTTCAGCGATTCTACATGGTTTTCCATTTTCATCGAAGTTTTGTGCATGAATATTTACAACATGTTCAGCGAGTTTTTGTGCAGCATCATGAGGTTCATCTGCATCTGTCCTTGATAGTGGCTGATAGTAGGTCTTGAGCGCGGGATTATTAGTTTTTTGAATTACATCTAATATACTGTCAACCGAATCTGTAAGATGATTATTATGCATCTCTAACCCTAATTTAATCCCTCTAAAAGCTGCCCATTGAGATAAACTGACCAATCGGAAGAGAATTAATTGTTTATCTACGGGTGAGATAGATTTTGATGGACCACCCCCAGACCAAATTCTAATTAAATCGGTACCGAGCCCCTGGGCTACTATAAATGCTTCTTCAAAATACTTTTGATGTAGATCCATGAGAGGATCAACATAAGAGCCGAAAGCTGATATTGTTATATCTTTTTCTTGTGCTAAATCATGTATTTTCTTAACATAGGATTGTTCATATTCAGTTGGTGTATGAGGTGGTTTTCCCCATACCTCTATACCATCAAAACCGTAATCAGCAGCAATACCAATTACTTCATCCAAAGGCTTTTCTTGAAAGGCAATGGAGCATAAACCTAATTTCATTTGCAGTTACCCCACATATATACATCAATATTAGATAGGATACCACAAATATGAGCATATTGCAAACAAAGTTGGCGTGGATGATGTGGTTTGGAAAAAGTGTTGAATTTGAAAATTAGATGATGGCACTTTCACGGAAACCTTCACGGAGCAATTCTACGAACCCTTATTCTATAAGGGTTTTTAAATTCAATTATGCCAATTTTCCGTGAATCACGAATGCTATACAAAATATTACTAATAGTATATAATCTGGTTTTTCTGTGTATTTCTTGGAATTTGTTCGATCTTTTGATTTGTCCAATTAAAGTGATGTGTATGTTATTCATTTTTGTCTATTTCTATTTTGAGATTCTGAAATAGATTCAAAGCAGTTTCTAAATTCTCAGTTATTTCCATAGCCAATATATCTGGAGATGGTAGATCTGTTATATCCTCAAGTGAATCTTCTTTCAGCCAAAAAATGTCAAGATTTGCATGTTCTCGCTTGACCAATTCTTCGTAACTGAAAGCCCGAAAACGTTCGGATTCAACCCGTTTATGACGGTTCTCTGGATTGTAGACATCAATAAAATCTTGTAGATCACTTTCACGTAAAGGATTTGTCTTGAGCGTAAAACGTTTGTTTGTCCGTAGATCATATATCCAGAGTTTCTGTGTCCACGGTTCTTCACGCGCCGGACGCTTGTCAAAAAAGAGAACGTTTGCCTTGACACCTTGCGCGTAAAAGATACCGGTAGGCAATCGCAACAACGTATGGACATTAAAAAGTTTTAATAATTGCCTGCGAATTGTTTCACCCGCGCCTCGTTCAAAGAGAACGTTGTCTGGTAAAACCACAGCAGCGCGACCATCTTCTTTCAAAACCGTCTTGATATGTTGTAGGAAGTTGAACTGTTTATTTGATGTTGTCGCCCAAAAATCATCGCGTTCATACGTATGGGATGTATTGCTCCGTTTTTCTCCATCGGTAGCGATTGTAACGCTACTTTTGCTACCGAACGGTGGATTTGTCAACACCATATCGTAGCGTTTCCCTGAATCTTTGCCGAGACTATCATTGGTTGTAATTGGACTTTCCTCTCCTTCAATACCGTGCAGATATAGATTCATGACACAAAGACGGACAACATTGTCAACGATATCTGTTCCAGCGAAGGTCTCTAATTTTAGAAACTGTTTCTGTTCACGAGTTAATGTTGTACGATGTTTTTCTGATATGTACTCGTGTGCTGCAAGGAAAAAACCACCTGTACCGCATGCTGGATCACAGATCGTTTTCATCGGTTTTGGTTGCATAACCTCAACGATTGCTTTGATGAGTGGACGAGGCGTGAAGTATTGTCCTGCTCCGCTTTTTGTGTCTTCAGCGTTTTTCTGTAAAAGTCCTTCGTAAATTGTACCTTTGATATCAGCATCCATTGCACTCCAGTTTTCACCATCGATGAGATTGATAAGTCGTTGAAGGTGTGCAGGTGTCTGAATGCGATTTTGCGATTTTCGAAAGATCACACCAAGTAGACCTTTCTCATTACTCAATTCTCGAAGGATTTTGACATATTGTTCCTCTAACGCAGCACCGTTCTCTTTAAGCAGACTTTCCCAATCTAAACCAGTAGGTATTTTAGAGGATGTGTCGGTAGGCAGTTTGTTCTGTTCGTCAGCGAGTTTGAGAAAAAGCAGATATGTGAGTTGTTCTACATAATCTCCGTAACTGACTCCATCATCTCGGAGTACATTACAGAAATTCCATAGTTTTTGTACAATTGCTGCGGATTCGTTGGTCATGTGTATCTCAATTGATCATACTGAAATCATATCTTTTCTGGTTGAATAACTAATTTACTTGCGTTAGCCAGTTTCATTGCGATGGATCTACGTGTTTTCCTGTCTGTAGGACTTTTCTCTATAGGAAAAGGTGTGATGTTCGCGTGCCTTTGAGGCGGTTCATCTGGAACAACTTCAAGATTATTCTCATAAACAATGGCAGCCGAAAGATCAGCTCTTGCTTTTATAGGTCTTTCTTCTGTTTGAACATATTCCCACCCAATTTGCCATACCTCGTTTTTTGAGAGTTCTGCCCTGTCATTGAGTCCTGAAATGCGAAACACGGATACATCAATACGCTTTTTATGTGGAAGAAAAGCATCAGGTTTAACTCTGTTAGTCACAACAGAAAAGTGACTGTTATAACGAATAAAACGGGTGAGTATCTCACCCGGCGAAACATTCATAACAACAATCCTTATTTGAGGATATTTGTCAATGTTGTGAGAAAACCTGACAACACGGGGGTATCTGATAAATCACAGATTCCTTCTAATTGACGTTTTTCTTCAAAGTAGGCATTATATATGACAAGATTGTCCCCATATATCCCCATTGTTACCATGCCTTCATCTGGGTACCATCCAACACTTAGACTGCCATCTTCTGCCCAACTAATTTCTGGCATTGGAATCTTGTAATTACAAAGAAATTCTAACAAAACAGATACATCATCATAAGCAGAATCAGGGATTGGGTCAATCTCGTTATCCAATGCATAAGCGTGCTCAGCTTCTTTCCGGATGTCGTCTAATTCGCGTTGCACATGTTTCAGAAACAGCACCTTATCTGCTGGCGGTAAAGGGAGATTATGTTCTTTTTGTAAAGTTTCCATATTATGTTACCTTTATGAGTATTTTGAAAAAGGTTTATTCTGTAGGGATTGGTACTAACCCACTAACTCTGGCGGAACGTTCATATCAAGTCCTTTAACATTGGAAGAAAGCGAACAGATAGAACTAAATCATTTATGGAGCAAGTGCCTTTGATTTTACGCTTGCCTTCTTCTAAGGACGCTCCATAAACGACGTGATTGTCACCATATATGCTCATCGTACCAATCCCTTTACTAACTTGTGATCGCCATTCAAATCCGATACCACCATCCATCAACCAACCAATATCAGGCATGGGGACATTATGATAAAAAAGGATCTCAACTAAAGAGAATGCATTCTCATAAGCCGAATCTGGTACAGGATCAATTTCATTATCCAATGCATAAGCTTCCTCAACTTCTTGGCGGATGTCATCTAATTCGCATTCCACGCGTTTCTTAAAATTCATCTTATCTGCGGGAGAATGAGCTAACTCAACTTCGTTATTCATCCTTATCTCCCCATAATTTTGCCAATAACGCATCTCTGATATAATCGTTGTGACGTTCGCCCATGTCTGACACATCAGATTGCAGCGTTCCTGCTAAGGCAATGAGCGGATCTGGGTGGTTTTTGTACGGTCCTTTAACTACTCGTGCCTTTGGACGGACAGTATTTTTGAGCCGTTTCTTTATTTCTGTGACATCACATTCAAGCGTTCCTGCTAATGCCAAAAGTGGATCGGCTTCCTGTGTTTCCTCGGATATATCCGTGTTGTTTTGTATTTTATCCTGTGCCATTCTAATAGATTCTTATTTACATTATGATGTTTAATTAGCAACTAACAACTGTAACATTTTAACATGATTTTGTCTTAAATACAAAACCCATTCCAACATTAGTATAGCAAAGATATTACTTAGTCAATTGGAAGTGATAATTGCTTTGCCGAAGATATCCTTTTTACTTTTGTCGTTTTCTTTTTTTGCTTCGGTTGCTGATCTTCTTTCTCATCTCGGATTTTCTCTAACAACACGCTTGCAGATTCATCGTTCGGGTCTTGTGCAACAAGTTTACCAGAAAACGCATGCTTGAGGATAGACTGCCGCAGCCGTTCCGCGCGTGTGAGTTCAGCATCAATAGTTGCTTCAGCTTCATCAGCGACAGAAAGGTGACGCTCAAGCTCAGAGACAATTTGTTCTTGTTCAGGCAGTGGTGGAATAGGTATCTGTGCCTTTTCCAAAAATTGATAGTGTCTGGAATACCCTCTGTCCGGAATTGAAATTGCTTGAAGAAAGTAATAAAACAGTTTTGGATGATACATTTCTTGAGATTTTATCACCTTTATTCCATCAGCTCCACCTACAAAGTCAAAATCTACATATTTAATCGCTTTAGTATGATCTCCAAAAACAATGACTGGTAGTTCACATTCAACCTGTAATTCTTCGTTATCTGTATATCCACCGATAAATGACAATCCTTGATCTATTACCGGCAATTTCCCTTCAAGTGTATAATCCTTCTTTTTCAGTTTTTTTTCAGTTATTGATATTTTTTCTATGACACATCCTACAGTTGTGATCTTCCATTCTTTAGTTAACCCAGTTAAATTTTCCGTTGATTGAGACTCATCCAAATTTCTGCCGCGCCATTCCTTTGTCAACTCTCCTTCAAAAGCAGATTTGAGTACCGATTGACGGTAACTTTTCAACTGTGTTTGTGCTTTCTTAAGTGCTTCAACTGCTGTGTCTAATTGTGTGAACAAAGTCTCTAACTTGGCTACAATGCGGCGTTGTTCAGCCAGTGGTGGTAGCGGAATTTCTAAATCTGCAAGTGTTTTTGTTCCTAATCGTAACCTCCCAGTTGTACCTTTCATTTTCCCCGTAAGTACAGAGCGAACATTAGGAACTAACAAATAATAGAAAAGATAGAATTTATTACTGACACCATCAATTTCACGAATTGGAATTACCTCAGTCGTTGCGATACCAAAGGGTGTTGGCAATTTCTCAATTATACTCTGTTTCCCATTTTCAAAAGATGGAGTAATTTTAGCAAGTAGAATGTCTCCTGGTTCAAAATAAGTTCCGCTACTTATTTCATCTACTCGTTTGAGTTTATATTCCTTTGAAAATAACGTAGCAATTGGAATCAAATTCATCGGAACAAAGGGTATTTCATTACATTCAGAATATCGTAATTCTTTTGGTTTTTTCGTAAACTTTGCAACCTTTTCGAATCTAACCATTTGCCAAGTCATTGGCAAATCATCGGGAAATGAAGTTGTCATTATTAAAATCTCTTATTTCTGTTTGAATTAAACGTCTATACTTGGGATCAGTTTACTACTTGTCCTGTTCAGATTCAAACGATTATTATCAAGAATGTTATATGCATAATTCAGATTAAGAAACCAATTTCTGTGTGAGATCGGTTAGCATGTCGTCTAAATCATCACCAAAGAGTTGAATGGCTCTTGCTACACCGCCGCGTTGCGCGAACGGTGTATCCCCAAAATCAGTTATTCGAAAATCAAGTGATGTGGCAATGTATTCCTGAATCCATTCAAGCCAGTTAACTTGTTCTGGATTGAAGTTTTTACCTTCTAACCATTTAGCAAAGTTTCGGGTGACGATTGCACTAAATGGTTCTAAAATACGATTATATTCCATAGCAAAACGTACCAGTGATATGTAGTCTGTCTGTCGTATTGTTCTTCCATGAACCCTATCTGATGATCGTATTTTATAAGCTGACCATAGAGATTCTCGACTCAAACTACTGGAAAAATTCTGCAATGCTTCTTCCAATTCTTTTAAGTTGTCTTCAGTCAATCTGTTTTGTGTTTCCCCACGTTCACAGAGAATCTTTAGTGCTTCAAATTTATCTATGTGTTCATTAATAAACTGTTTAAAGTCATGAATTATTGTAGCTGCATGAGCATAACTCCCAGGATCAAATCCAGTTTCAATTACTCGGTCTTCACTTACACTATCCATCAATTGGTTAGAGTTTCTTTCTCGTGTATTTGTTGACTTAGACTCAGATGGCTCACCTATGCGTGGTTGCATATCAGTTTTGACAGATTCATATACACCGACAGCATCAACGATTATGAAATGTGTTTTCGTAGTTGCATCGCTTGTAACGGTTCGTAGATCATCTGTACTAATTGTTCTTACACCCCGTCCAATCATCTGTTCAAAATACCCGCTGGAACGGACCGATCGCATAAAAAGTAAACATTCAAGCGGTTTGATATCTGTTCCCGTAGAAATCATATCAACACTAACGGCGATTCGTGGATGGAATTGTGTGCGAAATTGTCTAATCAGATCTTCCGGTCTATCGCTTGTGTAGGTAATCTTTTGGCAGAAATCATCACCTTTAGCAAAGACTTCCCTAACAATTTGGACAATATCCTCAGCATGTGAGTCATCTTTTGCAAAAATAAGGGTTTTAGGCACGTTAGTTCTGCTGGGGAAGATATCTGTAAAAAGTTTATCCTTAAAAGTCTGAATGACTGTTCGTATCTGGTCTTCTGCTACTACATCCTTATCTAACTGCCTTCCTATATATTGTTCATCTGCTTCTAATTCTTCCCAGTTAAGTTGTCGAGTCTGTCTATCCCGTCTTGCTACATAACTTCGCGCTACAACAATACTGCCATATTCAGTAATTTCTGTTTTAATCCTATAAACGAAATAACCGACATTTACATTGTCTTGAACTGCTTCTTCGTGACGGTATTCATAAACAAGATTCTGATTGAAAAAATTGAGTGTTTGTGCATAAGGCGTTGCAGTAAGACCAACAATGAAAGCGTCAAAGTATTCCAACACATGCCGCCACTTACCATAGATAGATCGGTGACATTCATCAACGATGATTAGGTCAAACGTATTAATAGGATAGTTTGGGTTGTAGGTTATTTCTTGTGGTGGTGAATTTTCTACTTCCTGTTCATATGCAGAACTCTCCTCATCCTCCTCTTCATAGTTAAGTTCACCCCTCAACATTGAGTAAAGACGTTGGATAGTCGTAATACAAACCGAACTTGTTTCGTCAATAATGTTGCTGGTCATGTGATGAACGTTGTAAAGTTCAGTAAATTTCCTGCCATCATCGGTTGTTGTGTAATTTTGAAACTCACGTAGTGCCTGTCTGCCGAGATTATTTCGGTCTACAAGAAATAGAACTCGTTTAACACCAGCAAACTTAATTAATCGGTATACACTGCTGACTGCGACATAAGTTTTCCCGCTACCAGTTGCCATCTGGATTAAGGCACGTGGACGGGATTCGGCAAAAGATGCTTCAAGTTCGGTGATAGCTTCAAACTGGCAATTCCAAAGATTGCCTTGTTCTAAATCAGGAAGATCGTCTTTAAGTCTCTGTCGAAGGGTTCTGGGGTCAAGGGTATTCCTAAGTGTTGTCGGTGTATGGAATGTAAATACTGGTCGTGAACGGGAATCTGGATCTCGCTTATCCAGAAAATAGGTCTCAATCCCGGTAGATGCGTATAAAAAGGGGCACTCCTGCAATGTTGGCAAGGTGTTCGGGAGACTGGCGTGATACCGTTCTGCTTGTTGTAAAGCTCCACTTAAATGTGTTCCAATTGGTTTGGCTTCAATTACCCCAACAGCAACCCCACCGAGGAATAGAAGATAATCTGCTTTTTGATTATCTATCAACGGGTATTCACGGACAGCAACACCAAATGCAGCATCAGTTACATGTTCTGCATGATTTTGAATATTCCATCCAGATGCTTCCAGCATGTTATCTATAGTCTGACGTGCTCTGGCTTCTGGTGTCATATTAATATGAGATTTGCTGGAACGGGTACAGAAACCCGCTCCAACGGTTATTATGTGTAGAAATTAAACATTACAGACATCGTAAGCATGCTGCATAGCATCAAAAGGATCACCTTTAGGACTGAACTCGTGACCGACATACAGGTCATATCCTGTTTCAACAATTGCACGCATGACTGCTGGATAGTAGATTTCTTGTTCATCATCAAGATCACGACGTCCCGGATTTCCAGCCGTATGATAATGTCCGATGTATTCACCAAAATCGGTAATATTACGAATTAAATCACCTTCCATAATTTGCATATGGTAAATGTCATATAGTAATAAAGCTCGTGGTGAACCCACACCTTTACAAACTTCTACTCCCCAATCAGTCTTATCGCACTGATAATCTGGGTGGTTAACTTTACTATTCAACAGCTCAATATTGAGGTTAATACCTTTTTCTTCAGCTGCTTTCGTGACACGTGATAATCCAGCAATTGTGTTATCACGCCCCTCTTCGTCTGATCTCCCTTCACGGTTACCTGAGAAACAGATTAACCCGGGGATATCATTTTCTGCTGCAATATCAATATTCTTTAGTAATTCATCTTCAATTCGATCATGGTTTTCAGGATCGTTTAACCCTGATGGGAGGGATGAATGACCTACAATAATACCGACACGCATACCATGATCTTGGACAACAGACCACAATTCTTGGGGTAACATTTCAACTGATTTATAGCCGATGTCTGCGGCTTTTTTAATAACATCTATCGGTTCTTTGTCTCGACGGAAACCACCAAAACAGATGGATTGATTAATTGACATAATATTTTATCTCTCTTTCATGAAAATACAGGATTTACCCAAATTTTGATAAAGACTGTACCCGTTGGGTGTTAGACTCTTCTAATTGGATAAATACCTGTTTATGACTGATTCTTATAGATCAATTGCTTTTCCAGTTTCAAATGATGTACTGGCAGCGAGCATAATTCTGAGTGTTTGTAATGCATCACTATAGGGTGATAGAATTTCTGAATCATCACCAGATTTAACAGCATCAATAAACACTCGATCACGATCTTTTCCACCATCGCCAGATAGGGGTTCGGTTTCACCTTTTTTGTTAACGTTATTTGGTCCACCGACCGTAACGACCAATCCACGAGTAAATACTTCCAGATGAACACGTCCGAACCCTTCTAAAGCACAAGCGGAAACGATGTTTGCAACAGCACCGTTTTCAAATTCGATATTTACCATACTAACATCATCAACATCGTAATTCTCTATATGAGTCATACTCCCGCTGTTTGCGACACCGTGGACAGTTTTTCCGTCACTTCCAACGAGAAAACGTGCCAAGTCGAAGATATGAGTTGTCTGTTCAACATGTTGTCCACCGGATTGAGCACGTACACGCCACCAAGGAGTTCCAGGCATGCCACCCATCCAATAGCCGAGTGCCCCGAGAATTTGGGGTTGTTCTTCAAGCATCTTTTTCGCATTCTGTGCGTTACCACCATAACGCCAATGATATCCAACGCTTGTAATCACACCGCTCTGTTCTACATGATCATTTATAATGACAGCAGGTTCAAGTTCAGAATGGATCGGTTTTTCAATGAACATAGCAATACCTTGTTCACAAGCAATCCGTTCCTGTTCTCCGTGTGCGAATGGAGGAGTACAAATATATACAGCATTTAGGTCTTCTTTATCGTACATCTCACGGTAATCAGTATATGCATTACCACCATATTCCTCAGCTCGTGCTTTTGCTCTGTCTTCGGATATATCACACATGGCACAGAATTCAACATCCTCAAAGTTGTCTTTCAGGTTACGCATATGTGCACCTGCCATACCACCTGTACCGATAAATCCGAGTTTAACTTTGTCCATATTATCTCCTTAAGATTAGGTCGTAACTATAAATACATAGGTTTTTAATAGTCTATCAAAACACAACATTTATTGCAAGTCCTACGGAATTTTGATATAATTTGATAGTTATGTAAAAGGATTGATATGATGCGTTATGAGGAGATAAATTATGGCATTTAAATTTGGATATAGTACTTTACGATGGCAACAACCTGATTTTGAAAAATTGCTTACGCAACTCAAGAAGGCTGGATGGGATGGATGGGAGATGCGGCAATCCTTAGAATGGGCAGGCACACCACGTAGGATTCGACGGATGTGTGAGAATGTTGATTTACCCGTGTCTGCAGTGACAGCACGAGGACTTCCGATTGACA
This sequence comes from Candidatus Poribacteria bacterium, assembly GCA_965205025.1. Taxonomy (GTDB): domain Bacteria; phylum Poribacteria; class WGA-4E; order WGA-4E; family WGA-3G; genus MSPOR6. Next base: position 352,909 of record CBDBFU010000020.1, on the reverse strand, counting down.
AGAATTATGAACAGATGGAGCTAAACAAGAGAAGAATTGATTTTGCTGCAGAAGTCGGTGCAGATTGTTTTATGTTCATGGGAGCAGGAAAACCTGATGACCGTCCAATAAACAACGATGATCTTACGAAACTTGCAGATGTATCAGAGGAATGGGCAGATTATGCATTCAGATATGGACTGGATGTCTGCTATCATATTCATACGAATACGACTGTAGATTCTATTGAGGATTGGGCTAAGTATATGAGTCTTCTAAGAAAGTGTAAATTATGTATAGATGTATCACATTCAGCATTGTGGGGGTATGACCCAATTGAATCTATTCATAGATACAAAGATGTCCTTGTTTATATGCATCTGCAAGATTATTCAGGTTATTCAGGTGGAGATGGAGATTCATACGAAGTAGATTGGGTGGATGTTGGTGAAGGTGATGCTATGGATTTTCCAGGTATTATGAAAGCCTTAGAAGATATTGGTTATGATCGGTGGATTACAGCATGTCCAGGCATGGTTGAAGACCGCACAGATGAAGAACGGATGACCGTTAACCGCGAATATTTACGACAATTGGGATATTGAAGTCAAATATGGAGAGAACGTTATGAAAAGGTTAAGTTTCGTTTTTATAATAACATGGTTTTTATGTTCCAACCTATCTGCGTTCGCTGCATTAACCGTTGAAGATTTAGACAAAATTCGAGAGATTGTGAATGAATCCGAAGCGCGGTTAGAGAAACGTATCATAGGACATATCACAGAGGTAGAGAAACGTCTCTCTGGAGACATTCAAAATTTAGATAAACGCCTCTCCGGGGACATTCAAGCTTTAGAGAAAAACTTCGGGGAACGCTTATCATTTCATAGTTCGCTAATAGTAGCACTGATTGCATCCATTATAGGATTTGTCGCTGTGCCGATGGGATTCATCACCTATCAATATATCAAAATGCGTTCTCAACAAGGCGATGAAATTAAGGTACTCCGCGAGAAAATTGAGGCACTTGAAACGCAAATGTCTGTGGAAAATCAGGATTAGAAATTTAGGAAAAACGCAATTAATTTTGTCAGTAAAATGGAATAGGAGACAAACTATATGAACGAATCGGGGAGTGAACTCCGCTCTATTCTCGCAACTGATTGTGGTAGTACAACTACTAAGGCAATTCTCATAGAAAAAAGAGATGATGAATACCATCTTATTGTTCGAGGAGAAGCCCCAACAACTGTCGAAGCACCCGTTGAAGATGTTACGGCTGGTGTGATTAATGCTATAACAGAGGTAGAAGAACTTGCCGGACGTAAACTCCTTGAAAATGGAGTTATCCTAAAACCGCAGACAGGTGATGATGGTGTAGATATCTATATATCAACCAGTAGTGCAGGTGGTGGTTTACAGATGATGGTAGCTGGTGTTGTCCGTAATCTTACTGGTGAAAGCGCAGAACGGGCAGCTTTGGGGGCTGGTGCCATTGTCATGGATGTTATTGCATCTAATGATAAGCGATTACCTCATGAGAAAATTGAACGTATTAGACATCTTCGTCCAGATATGTTACTCTTATCAGGTGGAGTAGATGGTGGTACTACATCTCATGTGGTTGAGTTAGCAGAAATAATTGCTGCAGCACGACCCCAACCCCGATTGGGTATTGCTTATGAATTACCATTAATCTATGCTGGTAATACTGATGCACAAGAACTCATTAGAGAACGTTTAGATGATATCATGTCTCTGGAAATAGTTGATAACCTACGTCCTGTTTTAGAACGTGAAGAACTCATGCCTACACGACACAAAATTCAGGAACAGTTTCTTGAACATGTCATGGCACATGCACCTGGATATAAGAAACTTATTGAGTGGACAGATGCACCTATTATGCCAACCCCGGGGGCGGTGGGTGAAATCATTCAAACTGTATCGTCACAGCAGGATATCCAAGTGGTAGGGGTTGATATCGGTGGGGCAACGACGGATGTATTTTCAGTATTTAAGAATAAAGAATCTGAATCTATCTTTAATAGAACAGTTAGTGCTAACCTCGGGATGAGTTATAGTGTTTCGAATGTTCTGGCTGAAGCAGGTATAGAGAATATCCTACGATGGGTACCATTTGATATTGAATTGAGTGATCTCAGAAATCGTGTAAAGAATAAGATGATCCGTCCAACAACCATTCCACAGACATTGCAGGAATTAGTTTTAGAACAGGCAATTGCACGAGAGGCGTTAAGATTAGCGTTTGAACAACATAAACAATTGGCAGTTGAATTGCGTGGAGTTCAACAACAGCGAACTATTGCTGAAGCATTTGATCAAGCAGAAAGTGGACAAACACTTGTTGATATGTTGTCATTAGATATGATAGTTGGAAGTGGTGGAGTACTTTCACATGCCCCGCGTAGGCAGCAATCTATGTTAATGATGATAGATGCATTTCAACCTGAAGGGATTACGCATCTTGCTGTCGATAGTATCTTTATGATGCCTCAACTTGGGGTATTGGCACAAGTAAACCCCGAAGCAGCAACACAGGTATTTGAAAGAGATTGTCTAATTCATCTTGGTACATGTATATCACCCGTTGGAGTTTCTAAGGACGGTGATCCTTGTGTCTCTATTGAGATTCTATTTGAAGGTAAAGAAAACATTGTTGAGGATATTCCATTTGGAGAAATCAAAATGTATCCACTTGGTATTGGTGAAACTGTAACGGTAAAGCTACAACCCTCACGTAAATTTGATATTGGTGGTGGTCTTGGTAATTCAGTGGAGAAAAAGGTATCGGGTGGTGTAGTAGGCTTAGTTGTAGATACAAGAGGAAGACCCTTCGAGATACCAGCAGAATCAGATTTACGTGTGTCCCAATTGATAAAATGGCAAAATGCTTTGGAAACATATCCAATATATTAGTTATAGATTTTGATTAAATTGTAAAACATGAGTTGTCTAATGTAACAAGAGTTTGATTCACGTCTCTTCCATCCTTTCATATTCTCCCTCCTCTGTAGGAGGGGATTTCGATCCTCGATCTTAACTACTCCCGATGACATCCAATTGAACACAAGAGACTTGAAGTGCTTCTTTATTTCCACGGTGTTTATATGAATGCTATCTCAATAATGTTTTATGACAAGATATAAAATATTCTTGTTGATACACTGAAATTGCATAATAAAAAGAAATTTACAACAGAATATGGTATAATATATTAGAAATGAAAATAAATTTAGGAGCTTTAAATGAGTAAGGTTATCTTATATATAGCAGTTATAGGCGTAGGAATTATGGCTTTCAGCATTGATGCAAAAGAATTAACCTATGATGATATATTCCCAACTGATCGCGTCCTGGATGTACAAATCACTATATCAGATGAGAATTGGAATACACTTCGATATCAATCAAGGACTTTCCAAGATGTGTTAAAACCATCCCGCCAATTTGCACCACCAGAACATCCATATACCTATGTTGAAGCAAGTGTAAGTATTGATGGCGTGGAATTCCCTAAAGTTGGTATTCGTAAGAAGGGATTTATCGGATCCCAGAGCCATAACCGTCCATCTTTAAAGATAAAACTAAATGAATTTGATAAAAAGGGTGAAATTGATGGGTTGACGAATTTGACATTCAATAACAATCAACAAGATATGATGCAGATTAGTCAATTTATGGGGTACGCACTGTTTAATGCAGTTGGATCTCCGGCACCCCTTTGTGCGTATGCCCAAGTCACTGTCAATGGCAATAATCTGGGTGTTTACTCTCATGTTGAATCATTCAGAAATCCATTACTTAAACGAGCATTTGGGAATGACAAAGGTACACTCTTTGAAGGTACAGTCGTCGATTTTCACAAAGAATGGGATATGAGTTTTGAACATAAAAGGGGTAAAGAAAAACGCGGAAGAAAACATATTAGAGCATTGATAGATGTACTTGCTGAAGATCATGTAACTGAACAAGAAATTGGTGAATTGGTTGATCTGGATGATTTTTACCGTTTTTGGGCAATTGAGGGATTATTAGGTTTCTGGGATGGTTATTCAGGAAACAACAACAACTTTTTCGTGTATTTGAATCCTGACACGGATAAGTTTCATTTCCTCCCTTGGGGTGCTGATTCTCTATTCTCCAACTTTGATATGCAAAAACGTGGTAGAAATGCCAGAATGCCTCTATCTGTGAAGACACAGGGACTCATCGCGTATAAACTATATCAACTTGATGAGGGTAAAGAAAGATACGCCGAGACTATTAGGAATATCCTTGATGAACATTGGAATGAGGATCAAATGCTTGCTGAAGTTGATAGAATTGCTACTTTGGTAAAACCACATATGATACCTCAGCAGCTAAAATTCGGGGATAAAGAACAGTGGTGGGAACGAAGAAATGTAACATTCGATCAGAAATTAGAAGAAGCACGACATTTTATCAGAACTCGTAAGAGTGCCATATTGAGTGAAATAAGTAGTGGAATGCCTGAATGGAATAGAAAACCTAACCCTCCGTTTGTTATCCCAGAAAATGAGGATTGGGGGAAACCGGAAATGGTTAAATTACCCCAAAAGAATCTATGGGGGGCGGCTCGTACAGGTAATCTTGATGAGATCAGGCATTACCTTAACCAAGGTGCTAAAATCAATGAACTTTCTGATGAAGGAGATATGTCACCTTTATCTTGGGCAACATTATTTGGTCAATTAAAAGCTGCTGAATTGCTTCTTGAGCTTGGTGCAGATGTAAATACTGGACAAGAGGATGGGGGAACTCCACTTCATATTGCAGTCTTTTTAGGACGTTCAGAAATGGCAGAACTTCTCATAGAAAAAGGGGCTGATGTAAATAGAGAAAACAATGGGGGAGATATTCCTGTTAGTGGTTTATATGCTCCTTGGGGAATGGTAGAATTCATCACGGGGATGTTTCAACTTAAAGTAGATCCAAAAGAACTTGGTGCCGGTAGGGCGAAAATTGCTAAGATGTTAAATGCTGAATTTAATCTTAATAAATTAGAAGGAAGGGTTGATATTTGGGATGCAGCATTCAACGGTAAACTTGAATTCGTACAGAAGGCAATTGAAAAGGGAATTGATGTAAATTCCAGAAATCCTGAGTCTGGAGATTCTTTATTAAATACTGCTGCATTAATGGGGCATACCGATATAGTTGACTTATTATTAGATAAAGGTGCAGATATTAATGCACGGAATAGAGATCAAGGAACTGCTTTACATTCAGCAGCCTTCTTAGGACGTGTTGATGTAGTAAAAATACTTTTAAAGCGAGGGGCTGATTCAAGTCTTCGAAATTCGTTTAATGGAACAGCAATAGATACTGCTAAGACGGATTGGGGAATTACACAAGGAATACTCAGATTTCTAAAAATTGAGATTGATGAGACGGAACTCAAAGAGAATAGAGAAGAGGTTATAAAGATCCTATCAGAACATGTGAAAGACTCACCTCAATCGTCTTCAAATATATGGGAAGCTTCAGCAAATGGAGACCTTGAATTTCTTAAAAATGCCATCAATAAAAAAGTAGATGTTAATGCATTGGATCAGCAATTTGGCCTGACTCCATTGAGTTTCGCAGCACTAAATGGTAAGACAGGTGCTGTCGAATTACTAATTGATAATGGAGCAGCTGTTAATGGTCAAAATCGTGATGGTGGAACTCCACTACACGGATCTGTCTTTCTGGGTCATGTTGAAACGACAAAGCTGCTACTCGAAAAGGGGGCAGATAGCAATCTTCGAAAATCAGATGGTGCCTTACCAATTGATGGTGCTTATATAGATTGGGGATGGACAGAGTTTGTTCTCGGATTTTTACAAATGAAGGCAGACAAGAAAAAGGTTGAAGCAGGAAGAAAAGAAGTAATTAAACTCCTATCTAATCAACAAAAATAGATTAGACAGTTTTAAGTTTCAATACAACAATTATTGGTTGCTAATTGGTTAGTTGATTCTATTTTCCTAATGTTATCATTTTATTAAATACATAGTCGTGATTAAAGTAATCACGACTATGTATTATTGTTTAGTATTCTGAATAATTTAATGAACAACAAAATACAGGTAAGTTTCTCTAAGGATGTAAAATGCCAAAAACACACTTAGCAATCTCAACACAACCGTGGCTTGATCTAATATTAGATGGACACAAGACTATTGAGACACGTATCAGTAAGGTTAAAGTTCCACCCTATGAATCTATAGATGTTGGGGACCATGTAATTATGAAAGAAAGTGGTGGACCTATTAAAGGGTCATTTGAAGTAGATGAAGTAGAAACTTATTACTCTGAAACAAAACTTGATAGTATGGTATTTGATGAGATTTGCAACAAAGTTAGTTTAGATATTTTTGGACTTGAAGGGATAGAATTAGCATATCGTAGGTCTTTCTTGGAAAAATGGTGCAATTCAAAATATGCTACTTTTCTACATGTTAAAAATGTGAAACACATTCAGTCTGATATAGTGTTGAAGAAATCGAATAGAAAAGCATGGATAGTATTAGGAGATGGTACAACCGAAGATTGGTTGGAATCCTAATTGAAAATATTGCTATTTCTTGACAAGTATGTTAATATATCTAAACTAATTTCTATTTGATAACTGCCATTTGAGGCATCTAATCCATGCGATTTGAAGAAGTTGAAAGAACAGAATATGAACATAATATATTGTTTGAAGTATTACTTCAGGCACGCTTTCCCGATATTATGAAAATTTCGCAAGGATTACCCATAGACTTTCAAGATGTAATAAGAAAAGAAGGCTATCCGGAATTTGTATCAGATTTTCCTGTTTTACCAACCGGTATACCAAGAGAACTTGATGAAATCTCAAATACAGATAAAGTATACCATTTCCTTTCTGAAGATAAAGACTGGAAATTCTCATTAGCCAAAGACTTTGTTGCATTTACTTGCAGCGGAAGTTACAAGAATTATGAGGGGTATAGAAATAGACTTGACAGAGTATTACATATATTCAATGAAACATATGAACCTTCTTATTTTACTCGAATCGGTCTTAGGCATAAAAATGTAGCAAATAAGGTTTCACTACCACATATAAAAAATTATATTACTTCTTTTATTCCTGAGTATATTTTTCCAGAATTAACAATGTCTATTGAAAAGGATATTGAAACACTGCAGAAAGTATCTCAATTTAATGATGGTGAAGTCAAAGCAACCGTTGCTCATGTTCTATCTCAGGTATCTGGTAGGTTCAATAAGAAACAATTTTCAAACGAACAATCATATGTAGTTGACATAGATTGCTATTCCGAAAGTAAAACAGAGAGTGTAGAAGATGTCCTTACAAAATGTGATTTATTCAAACGACTTAACTGGAACATCTTCCAGTGGAGCATCACCGATACATTACGTCGAGCCATGGGGAATAGTAGCACCTGATAATCCTAATCTAATTATACCCCCATTAGAGCCATCTGGATCTGTTGATATTACTACCGAATTTAAAGAATACTACCATTTGCGATCACACCTGATGTCATCATTCTGCACTGACAAATTAATATGGTGGGATACATCCCATATTAATATACAGGAAAACCCGTCAATTGATACAGTAAAGAATGAACATATTAAGATTGTTGGTAGTGATGTCCCTATTATATGGTTTGAGACATCACTATATTTTCAGTGGGGAGAATACACAACAAACGATATTACATCGGGACAATTCAGAAAACAAAGAATCCATACCTTGGAAACGCGTAAAATATCAGAACGCTTTGAGGTATTAGCAAAACGTGAAGACAATTGGGATGATTACAACTCCAAAAAACCATCTGAGTTAATTCTAAGTCACGCCCAAAGTTTCATTAAGAAATTATTAGATCATATTATTTCTGCTGGATATCCTTGGCATTTTCCTTTTGTTTCTACCGATGAAGATGGTTATATAACGGTTGAATGGTACGAGGAAGAAAGAGAATTACATCTCTTAATTACAGAAAATGAGGTAGAATATCTACAGATATGGGGAACTAACATTGAGACAGAGATGCGCGAAGGTATCCTCAGCAGTGATTATTATCTAACACTTTGGGAATGGTTATTTCATGTGTAAAAATGCCTCAGTATGGGATGATGAGGAACTCTATCGAAGTATAAGAAGTCATTTGAATGCAGAAGAATACATCTACTACAATGGGAAACTACGAATTCGTAGTAATGCTTTCCGAGATATTGGCAAGAAACCATCAGTAGATCGAGCAAAGTTAAGAGAATATACACCTTTTTTATCAAGATTAAGTGAGACTGATGGAATCGTTAGTCTTATAGTTGAAGATATTCGCAAGATAATAGATGTAGAGACGAAAACTGAGAATAGAAGTATTAGACATATTATTGATGTAATTTATGAACCTAATCCAAAATCCAGTCCAGATAACTATGCTCATTCACAAGTTGTTGTAGACCCAGAATATTTCGGTACAGGTAGCAAAATTAAGAAGACATTCTCTAAGTTACAGAAGGCACTTGCAAGGATCGCAACTATCAGAGGATGGACATTACCTCCAAAGACAGATTAAGTTTATACCCTCCGATAATACGAATGACATCTCTCATCACTACTGATTATTTGTTTATATCTCCTATATTCTTCAACATTAAAGTACTTTCTTTGTATACATTCTTGGGTCAATAAATTTCAACCTATCAAACACTTGGTTTAAATCATGCCTTATAGGAGAAAAGTTGATAATGGCTAAATCTATTAACTACACAGATATCTTAGAAACTAGTGATAATGATATTTATGACATACAAACACATGCTGCTGGACCTGAAGGTAGTCTACCCCTAACACCAGAAATGCTTCTTAATCGACCCAGTGGTGATATCTTTGGATTAAGCCATAACACTGCAATGGGATGGGCACCAACAGAACTACGACGTGAAGAATATCTAATACTCAGTACTCAAGGTGGCATTCGTGCCCCAGACGGTTCTCCGATTGCACTGGGTTATCATACCGGACATTGGGAGGTCGGTCTTCTCATGCAGGCAGTAGCCCATGAACTTAAAGAACTTGCTGCTATACCATTTGCAGGATTTTGTTCAGATCCGTGTGATGGAAGAACACAAGGTACAGTCGGTATGATGGATAGTCTGGCATATCGTAATGATGCTGCTCAGATATTCAGAAGGTTGATTCGCTCTCTACCAACAAGAAAAGGGGTGGTCGGAGTTGCAACCTGTGATAAAGGTCTACCTGCAATGATGATGGCACTTGCCGCTATGCGTGAATTACCGGCAGTGCTTGTTCCTGGTGGGGTAACACTCCCTCCAACAACTGGTGAAGATGCAGGTAAGATTCAAACAATTGGTGCTCGTTTCGCTCATGGTGAGATTAGTCTACAAGATGCAGCGGATATGGGTTGCCGTGCTTGTGCTACACCCGGTGGTGGATGTCAATTCCTTGGTACTGCTGCAACTTCCCAGGTTGTCGGTGAGGCATTGGGTTTGAGTTTGACGCATACTGCATTAGCACCGTCAGGACAAAATATATGGTCAGACATGGGATTACGTTCTGCTCGGGCAGTTGTGAATTTAGCTACCAAAGGGTTAACAATCAATGATATAGTCACCCCTGATGCTATACGTAATGCTATGGTAGTTCATGCTGCGTTTGGTGGTTCTACAAACCTATTATTACATATACCCGCAATTGCACATGCAGCAGGTCTCCCCCGTCCAACAGTAGACGATTGGACAAAAATCAACCAAAGTGTCCCACGTCTTGTTGATGTATTACCGAATGGTCCGGTAGGACATCCAACAATACGCGTATTTCTTGCTGGTGGTGTTCCAGAGGTTATGTTACATCTACGGAATTTGGGTGGTATACTAAACGAAGATGTCATGACTACTACAGGTGAAACACTTGGCAAAAATCTTGATTGGTGGGAAGCATCAGAACGCAGACAAAAGGTAAGAGATATCTTACAGGAACACGACAACATTTCACCTGATGATGTAATACTAAGTCCTGTTGCTGCACAGGAAGCAGGATTGACAAGTACAGTCACATTTCCAAGAGGAAACATTTCACCTGAAGGTTCAGTCATTAAAAGTACTGCCATTGATCCAAGTGTTGTTGATGATGATGGTGTATATCGAATGACAGGTCCAGCACGGGTCTTCGTTAGAGAGTCTGAAGCAATACAAACACTTAAGGGACAAGGAGAAAGAGAAATCATACCAGGTGATATTATTGTCTTATGCTGCCGTGGACCACAAGGAACAGGTATGGAGGAGGTATATCAAATTACCTCTGCACTTAAGCACTTATCATTTGGGAAGAACATTGCCCTTATAACTGATGCACGATTTTCAGGTGTCTCAACTGGGGCATGCATTGGACATGTTGGTCCTGAAGCACTTGCTGACGGTCCTATCGGTAAAGTACTTGATGGTGATATAATCCAGATTGTAGTCGATACAAAGCAACTCATTGGAAGTATTGATCTAATTGGCAATGATGGTAAGGAATACGGGGCAGAAGAAGGAAAACGGGTTTTAGCTGAAAGACAACCACGTGAAGACTTATCTTCAGATGAAGCGTTACCGGATGATACACGACTATGGGCAGCATTACAATCTGTCGGTGGTGGTACATGGGGAGGTTGTGTCTATGATGTAGATGCAATAATAAATGCTTTGAAATAGCATCGTATCTTAGTCATGTTTGCCATGAAAATCATAAAATTCTGGTTGCCACCATTACTTTACATGGCACTGATTTTTGTTGTTTCCTCTATGAAACAACCCCCACTTCCAACACCAAAATTTGAGTGGTTGAGTATTGACAAATTCTACCATTTCATAGAATATGCTATACTAAGTATTTTACTCACAATTGCATTCCTTAAAGCACCACCTCAAGGATTCCCTAAGAAATGGATTTGGGTGACTGCAGCAATTATATCCATACTTTACGGGGCAAGTGATGAAATACACCAAGCTTTTGTTCCAGGTAGATTCGCTACGATTTCAGATTGGGTTTCTGATGTATTTGGTGCAATTGCTGGTGTATTAGGGGTTTATCTTTATTGTCGAAGAAAGAAATTACATCTATTAAATCAATAGAAAGGAAAAATATGCATCCATTCGTTAACTTAGAAGTATCAGAAGGTTCGGTAGCCATACATTGGTTTGAACAGAGCAGTTTCGGTTTAAAAGATTCAAATGGGACAATTGTATTGATAGATCCTTATTTTCCTCTGAATCGTCCATCTGACAACTTCATACATACAAATTCCCCACTTAATGAATCAGATTTACCAACCGATTTTGTGTTATTAACGCATGCACACGGTGATCATACCTGTCCAGAATCAATAATACGGATATGGGATACATCATCAGAGACTCAATTTATTGGTCCTGAAGAGAGTGTTAACCAAATTGCTTCTGATACGGATGTTGATTCTGAGAATGTAGCAACGATCTCTGCTGGAGAATCCACCAAAATGAATGATATTACAGTACATGCTGTATACGCAAAACCACCTACAGGTGATCCAGCAGCGGGTATTGGTCCTCCTGATGTCACCCATTTAGGGTATGTATTAGTCATAGATGGGGTGAAAGTATATGTCAGTGGTGATCCTATCAACAACTTTGCAGATCATGACGACTTAGTCTCACCCGTTGCAGCACTTAAACCTGAGATAGGATTCCTCACAAATCATCCTTCAGAAGGTGAGTTTCCGTTCTTTGATGGATGTGTGAAAATGGCAACGCGTATAGGATTAAAACATGCTGTACCAGTTCATCGAGCATGCTTTGTCAAAAGAGATTATGATCCACAGGAATGGGCATCCAACTTCCCCGCTGGGGGAACAGAACCACTGATTATTGAAAGAAATACACATATAATTTATCCGTAAGGTAATTTTGTAACGAGAATTCCTCACGGTTATACTACCGAATTTAACATTTAATCGATGTTTTACACTAATCATTAGAGGTATAGAACAGATATGTCAGTTACAGAACAGAAAACACCACTTGTTGGTATAGTCATGGGAAGTGATTCCGATTTAGAAAAAATGTCTGAAGCCGCAAAGGTATTAGAGGAATTTGAAGTACCGTTTGAGATAACGGTTTCTTCTGCACATCGTTCTCCTGAACGGACAATGGCTTGGACTGAGAAAATTAAAGATGAAGGTGGAAAGGTTATCATTGCTGGTGCTGGTCGCGCAGCTCACTTGGCTGGTGTAATAGCAGCACATACTACATTGCCTGTTATTGGGGTTCCAATTGATGGGGGACCACTAAATGGTGTTGATGCGCTTTATGCCACAGTTCAGATGCCACCCGGAATTCCAGTTGGAACTATGGCAATAGGTTCAGGTGGAGCAAGGAACGCAGGGATATATGCTGTACAACTTTTGGCTCTTGCATTTCCTGAATTAGATGAAAAACTGCAAGCCTATAAGAAAAAAATGAGTGATGGTGTAGCAGAGAAAGCAGCACGACTTAAGGAAGTTGGCTACGAGAATTATTGATTCTCTTAGGAAAAACTATGGATACTGATGAGAAAAGAGAATGGGAAGACGATACAGAACTCTTTGACATGATGTCAGAAGAGTTATATGTCGCAGTTGTTTCAGATGCCTTAGATGCACACGGGTTTCGCAATCAGGCACTCAGTCATAAGATACGACCGCTCCTTCCAACAACAGTGGTTGTGGGTAGAGCATTACCGGTGTTGTGTTTGGAAACCTTCGAAATACCAGAACACCCCTATCAAGAAGAAATCGCTGCCGTAGATAGTCTAAAACAGAATGATGTACTAATCTGTTCAACGAATGAAAGCACTCGAATTTGCTTTTGGGGTGAACTTCTCTCAACGGCAGCTCGCGCCCGTGGGGCACGTGGGGCTATCATTGAAGGTTTCATTCGGGATGTCCGTGCTATTATGGAGATGGGGTTTCCCGTATTCACAACTGGCATTTCCCCGGTTGATTCCAATGGACGTGGTGAAGTGGTTGCCTATAATGTGGCAATTGAATGTGGTGGGGTTACTGTTAATCCTGGCGATATTGTTTTTGGAGATGCTGATGGTATAGTTGTAATACCACAATCAGTTGAAAAACAGGTTATTGAAGCTGCCTTAGAGAAGGTAAGTGGTGAAAACAGAACGCGCGAAGCATTATTAGAGGGTGCTACTCTAAGACAAGTATACGATGAATTCGGTATCTTGTAGTACGGTTTCTAACCGCATATATGATAGGAGAACTATATGATTTATGAATTACGAACGTACCAAGTTGTCCCGGGTAAGATGAAGAATCTGAATGACAGGTTTGCAAATATTACACTACCACTGTTTGAAAAACATGGTATGAAGGTAATCGGTTTCTGGGAAACTGCTATTGGAGAAGCAACCACAACAGAATTGGTTTATCTACTTGCTTTTGATGATATGGGGCATTATCAACGGGCATGGGATGCCTTTATAGCTGATCCGGAGTGGCAAAAAGCAAAACGACTTACGGAAGTTGGCGGACCATTAGTTAATGTGGCAAGTAGTAAAATCCTTGAACCGACAGATTATTCACCTATGCAATGAGTTATTCAATAAGAATGATTATTCTAACGTAAGATTGCAAGTTTTCCTATTTTTTCTACTTTCTCATCACCAGTGTGTGCAATCACCCTGTATAAGTATACACCGTTAGCACATTTAATTCCTATCTCATCTCTTACATCCCAAAATGTCTCATTTGCCCCCCGTAATGCACTTCCATCTTCAATAGTACGGATCAGTCTACCATTAACAGTATATATTTTGATTGTCACAGCATCAGAGGGTTGTGCCAACTGATAGGTAAAGAAAGTTTTTCCTTTCTCTATAGGATTGGGTACATTAAATACTTCACTTAACGTAACTGCCTCATCAAGTGTGAAGAACGTCTCAATTTCTGTTGTATTTTCGCTTGTATCAGTAGCAGACACATGAAGTCTGTATGTACCATTTTCTAAATCTGGTGCAAAACTGAAGTCCGCTTTATCGGGGATTTCCTCATCAAATACCCAAGTGGCACTATCAAATTCACGATAACGACGTGTTGTTTCATCCAATGTAACCCTATTAAAACTGATACTTAAGAGTGTATCGTCAAGAGCAATATCGTCTGTTACTTGTATTTTACAGTTGGGTTGTTGGGTTATATGGATGTTATCCTCAATGTTTCCATTCGTAATTGAATCCTGTGACACTTCCTTAACTGTAAGTAATTCGTCGTTTACAAGGACTTCTATAGCTGGTGGTTCAATATCTGGCATATCTACAACAGTGTACCGTGTTACAACTTTTCCTTCTTCCCCACCAATCGGAATTCCGTTATAGTCGTAAGCCTCGATCTCAAAAGAATATTCTCCAGGGAACAAAATAGGTTTATAATCTATTGGTACAGTGTGAACGTTATTTGGATTTCTTATTTTATAATCAGTAATTGGCTTAAGTGGTTTCCCATTATCTCCTTTTCGAATAACTAATCTATCAATATCTATTCCACTTACATCTTCAAGTAAAATTGAGATAAGAGGACGTGGTGCAATGACACTACCGACCTGTGCTTCAAGACCATCAACCCAAAGATTAAATTTAGGTGCAGAATTGTCTTCACTACTAATAAGTGTAAATGGGTTGAGTTCTGTAGTTTCCGCTGTAATCGTTCCGACTTGAGCACTACTGAATTTTATTTTATCTCCAAAAGTAAAAGGAACAGAACTGGATGTGACATTTATTTCCATACCAAGATGACTAAGATATAAAGTCTCATTTATTCTCCCTTCTGCTTTCTTGTCACTGGGTAAGATGATTGGTGAACCCGTATTGTCGCGAATCTCATAATATTCACGTGAAGTGAAAAACAGAAACCAATCCCCAACAACGAATTCTTCTTTTGGACTGAGTCGTGGAGATATAACAGCACTGCCATTACCAACGTTCTTATTACGAGTTTCCTTTAGTATTACACCACCTTCTCCCGAATTATCTGTTTCAAAAATGAGGATATCACCAAATTCAAAAGGAACGATAGTGGAGTTCACATCCAGATCCGGAGTCACCTCCCACTTTCTTGGAATCAGAAACTCAATTCCATAAGTTTCCTCACGATATGGTATGTCAAGATAGCCAATTTTTTCCAATTTATGAACAAGAATTAGATGTTTATTTTTTCGATATACTTCGAATTGGTTAGAATCCAAGAACATTATTACCCAGGTTGCCGCTGGTGTAAGATCTGAACTTATTTTTATATTTTCATGCAGAAGAGGTTGTATATTCGCGTTTTCTGTTTGGACAGGAGTGATATAACTGTCAAGCTTAAACAACGGACCTTCATCCTCAGGATCAGGTTCATTTGTACCTGAGACATAACTGACTTGTGATGGGAGTCGTTTCCACTTTTCATAGGTTGGCTGCCATGAATAAATCCCAAGTTTTTCTGCTTCTTGAATCAAGGCTTCATTGTAGAACTTACTTCCTTCTTTCCAAGGTGTATTTTCCCGTACGACATCCTCTATACCACTAATATCAAATCGCAATTTCAGGGTAATAGGTTTAACCAATTTTACATCTGAAGCACGAAATGAAACTTCATACTGTTGTGAACGATCCTCACCAGTACGCAGTAAACCACGACGGAGTGCCGCAACTCGTGGAATAGGTGCGAATTTCATTTCAGGTTGCGTTAGTGTATACGGTGCACTGGAGGAAACCGATAGAGCGATACGATCACTATCAAACTTTCCGACTGAAGCAGGTATATCAAGATCAAAAACTCTATCCAAACTAAATGCAGATAAAGGTTTATTAGGTTCATAAAAGAACTCATTCACTATAAAGGAAACAGAATTCTTATTGTCATAATCATTCTTTTCTGCAATGTTACCTTTATAATGCTTTTTATTTTCATCCTGATCAGGATCATCATTAGTCATGACTGGTACGGGTTCAGAATCCGTCTCTGGATCAGCTAAAGCATAAACTTTATGTAAACCAGTCGCAAGATTCTTATCTAAATACAGTTTTACAACGGCATGTTGAAGTGCTGTTTCAGCATCCTCCCAATCATTTCGGGTGACTGTTACTGTACCAATTATTTTCGCATCTGGATCTACAATCATATCATTCTCTTTGTCAGGATTACCTTCGGCAAATACTAAATCTATATCTAAATTAACTGTTCTTCCACCAGTGTTTAGAAGTTCTGCAATTAGTACATATTTTCCTGCTTCATCATCGAAAGTATACCTGATCGGCGGGATACTTGATCCGTCTGTGCCGATACTTATGTCTGGTCCTTCTGGTATATTTACAGAATTTTTTGTATAATTGTCTGGATGCTTAACAACTAAACCAGTATTGTCAGTTACTCTAATATTGTATCGGATCGTCTTTCCACCGTGTGGCAAGGGAATATTAGTTTGGAGTTTATACCATTGACCACCGATTGGGGTTTCATGACCTGCTGGTGGATTAGTCCTTACCATGACTATTGTCCTATCTATATACTCTACAGTGTCATCCCAAACTACATAGATATTGTTTATACCTTTTCCATCAGGAACATCATCTACAATAAGGGCATGGAGAGAAAGTGTATGTGTATCTGTAGCATCTACATCTTCAACGATCTTGGAGATAATAGGTGTTTTTACCCAATATTCTGCTCCACCGATTGCCATACGGGTGTCATCATAGGCGAGTAGTTGGACGACACCTCTTCCAGGAATTGCAGCTTTTGGAATGTTTATACGAATTGTTCCATATTCCCCTTTCCATACTCTGTTCTTGGTTTGTTGGGTAATCTCATTACCTTGGATATCGTCAAAATGATTGTGGAAAATAGCTGTTGCAAATAAATTCTCTGTACTAAAGTCTTCTATCCTCCACCAAGTATTCTCAGTATCAAATCTACCTACATCATTATTCTTAATGACGATTTTCTTACTGTCATTTAGGACAAGATCATCTAATTCTACACGAATATCAAGCTTTGGAAGTGCAAGTCGTGTGGCTGGATCACCGAATAGAGTATACTGTTCCGCCCCAAGAATCCATTGTGGATTACGAGTACGGGTAATGAAATTGATTTTGGCATCAGTTATTATTTTCCCAAGAGTAGGATTCTCTGGTATCTTTAACTGTCCCCCATCTTTTGTATTGAGAGGTGTTCTTTGAAACATGGATATAAACAGATCACGGTCAAACTGTCTATTGGCTTCAGCGTATGTCAAACGTGTAGCTGAAAGCGTTCCGATGGCACCATATTTGCCTAATAGGAATTGTTCGCTGAGTGAATGTGAACCAAATTGTTGCGGTTTATCAAATTCTCCATTCAGACAGGTGGTTGTAATTATGAATGGGAGATACTTATTCCGTAAATTAACAGTATCCTTAATATGTAGGATTGACTCATCTGCCCAGGTATGGATTCCGCCATGTCCCGCATATTCTAATATGACCGTACCTTCGTCAATTGCATCAAGGATAAAAGATTTAGTTTTTTCAGGACTTCGTATTTTTCGTAAATATATCTGTTTTGTATGATAAGCAAACGGAATTATCTCTTCGATAAGATGATCACGGGAGGTCTCA
This sequence comes from Candidatus Poribacteria bacterium, assembly GCA_965205025.1. Classification (GTDB taxonomy): domain Bacteria; phylum Poribacteria; class WGA-4E; order WGA-4E; family WGA-3G; genus MSPOR6. The sequence continues at coordinate 335,226 of CBDBFU010000020.1, read as the reverse complement.
AAGATTTCATCAGATGGATTATCAAGGTTGTCATCCGCGACCTGTACAATTGTCGCTTGCCACGGACCAATTTTAGGATTATCTTCATAGTCTATAATCTTTTTTATCATTCCATCGAGATCTTTCGTTGTTTGAACAGATAATCTTCCAATTAACATATCAGGAAGCGCATCGTCACCACTTATGTTAACAAACCTTTGGTCCATCGCAGTTTCACCACTTGCTGGTGCCCAAGCATGATAAGTAGGTACAAAAATCGGATATAGATTATAATTCCCATGATAGTTTGGGTCGTTGAGATATCGTTGGACGATGACACCTTTGTAATCATAATGTGCATCTCCAACAAGAAGCACATAGGTAGGAGCAGGTTTCTTCCAGGTTTCATAGGCGTATTTCAAGAATCTCTGAATAGCAACTGGTAAAAACAGACCAGCACTAAACTCATCGTAGATTTCATCAATATCCACAACTTTTACTGACAAACCTTGTTTACTCCTAAATTCAACTAAGGGTTTGATACTATCCAAGAATGTCTTATGTGTAATTATAATATAATCCGATTGGTTTGTTGGATTGCGCAATGTGCTATGGGGAACTTCAATAAGTTTGCCGATACTACCATACGAATTATTTGAGATCGCAAAATAGCTTGTATATCCTGTAACTTCATCCTGGAAAAGTATCCTATATTTTCCGCCAGCACGTGAAACATTTCCATCAATCAGCTTTTCAGATATACCATCCTGATTCAGTTTATATAGGTCTATATTATCTGAGGAAAGGTTTCCTACTCTGAAGTGAATTACACCTTCAATGAAAGGCTCTGTTCTTGAGTTAAATTCAAGCCTATCCAATTCAGCATTGAAATTACGCCAATATTGAATCTCATACCAATCCAGATAGAAGTCATGAGAACCAGCAGGTGTGCCGTTCTTATCCGATGAATCAATTCTCAGTGTATTCGTATGATTATGGTGAACAAACTTCTGAGATATATCACGTGTGGCTGTAACTGCATCTTGTCGTCTCCATTCTTCAAAATCCCCAAGTTCTTTTCCATTGATTTGTATCTTTGCCCTATGGAGTGCTGCTCCTTTATATGATGCACCTTGCAGTCTAACCCGGATGGTCGCATTCCGCTCAATAGTCTCACGTGGTACTCCTTGTATCAAATCAATTGGAAAGTTCTTTCTGCTCTCAGGTATGTTTCTACCTCTAAAACCAGTCCAAAAATAATGATCAGCCAACTCTGATTTTATGTTTACCCCATTTAGCACATCATGTATTACATCCTTCTCATAACGTCGTTTCGATAAAAACGAAGTAGGTGGTGTGACATTACGGGTTTCAGGTTCCACAGTTCTGGTTGGAACACGATAAGACTTATCAGAATCAGTCTTATTTCCATCGTCATTTACTCCTTTAGGAAGGAAGCTGAACCAATAGACATTAGTATCGGTGAATTTATTGCTTAAACTACGAGCATAAAAGACTACCATATCTTCAGTATCGATTGTACCATTATCATTCTTATCAAATATATAGAATCCTTGTGGATTCCCATTTGTTTCAACAGAAATACTGTCCAAATCAATATCTTCTGGTACTACTCCAACAGATTTAAGGTTGTTATAGGTGATACGATACATATCACTTCTTGTGATCGACATTTTAAATCGTCGTCTCTGTGTTTTAGGAACAGATGGTGCAGCACCAAGAGAAGATCGCATTCTCAGATTGTGACCTAATCGCCATGAGAATGCCTGTCTGTTATTAACTAACATAGATTGGTAGAGATTCTCATATACAATACTATCACTTAATTGAGTAGATAATGTTCTTGGAACAGGTGGACTTGTTCCATAGAAATCTATGCGAATAGTAATTTCGTCGGTTATTCTTAATTGGTTTGTACGACTATTGAATTGAACCGGATTGATATGCAGTGCACCTACTTTTTGAGCTCTTACGAAACCCACGGGGATAACTTCAACCAATTCATGGGGGTATAAGTTAGTCGTCTTTTGATGATTGCTATTTGCATCTCTTAATGTCAACGATTCGTCTTGTGGCGTGTCAGGAATTAATGGGTCAATCACTTGTTGTATGATAAGAGGATTTTTAATCTTCTTAAAAGTACTATTCTTTTCTACCAAAGTAGCTGAAGCTTGACCTGATGAGGGAAGACCAATAGGCACAGTATATATTGGTAATTTCGGTTTACCATTCTCAACAGTCCAGTCTGCACCATCAAACCAAACATGTGTATAAGATTCACCATTTTTCTGTACCTCTCTTATTTCCAATTCAGGAAGTTGGAACTGTAAAATAAGAAAACTGGGATCTGACTTTACTATTTTTAGTAAATCCGTTACTTGTGTCTGTGAATTCTGACCCTGTAATGTATTAAAATTAGGGGCACACATCCCATTGTTACCAAATTCGGTGTGTATAACCAATGAAATGACACAGAGTATAATAAGAGATAGGTTTAGTTTTTCTTTCATTTTTCTATTTTAGCTAAGTGCGCTGCAGCTGATAAAGCAGAAATTAGGCTGGTTTCGTTTGCTACTCCTTTTCCAGCAATATCAAACGCTGTTCCATGATCAACACTTGTTCTGACGATAGGTAATCCTAAGGTGATATTAACGACATTTCCAAAGCCAATCATCTTAATGGGAATATTCCCTTGATCATGATACATTGCTACAACTGCGTCCCATTCACCTCGAATTGCTCTCATAAAGAGTGTATCTGCAGGAAGCGGTCCAACAACATCGAGTCCTTCAGTCTGCATTCGTTGAATCGCAGGAATTATAATTTCCTCTTCCTCTTTACCAAAAATACTCTCTTCACCAGAATGTGGATTTAAGCCAGCAACTACTATTTGAGGAGTTTCTATTCCTATTCGAATGAGTGTGTCGTAAGTAAGTTGTATCACATCTGTAATCCTATCAATAGTAAGATTGTGCGTTATTTCTGAAACAGGTATATGGTTGGTTACGAAAGTAATTGTTAAGTTCTCAATACTATTAGATGAGATACTTGAAGAATTCTTCATTTTTTTTATTTCTTCATTCAAACCATACCCGTCTTGTTGTGTAATATCCCATGTTTTTAACATCATCACGGTTCTTTTGGATTGAGTTAAACTTGTCAACATCTCTGTATGACCGGGGAATGTTGAACCTGATTGTTGAATTGCAGCCTTACAGATTGGTGCAGTTGTAATTCCATCCAAATCTCCCTTTAATGTAAGTTCCACGGCTTTTTCAATTACCTCAACAGATGCCTTCCCTGTGTGAGGACTTACCATACCATAGGAAAAGTCATCTGTTCTCAAAGTACATATATCAAGTATATCAAACCTACCAAAATCAGAGCTATACTGTTTCAATGAATGAATTGGATTTATTTTAGGAAGTGTTTTTCCACGTTCAGCTAAGATTCCTTTAGAAGATAGAAATCTATGCACATCATGAAATACGGCTGCACTCCCAATAACAACTGGTTGGCAGATTTGGTATGTAAGACTATTTGAAAGTGCTTTTACGATAACTTCTGGACCAATGCCTGCAGCATCTCCCATAGTTATCCCAATGCGTGGTAGCATGTGTTATGTAGGTTGGAAAGCTGACGATATAATTTGTTATTCACCCTATTCAACTCGGCGATACAATGTTGAGGCACGTGATCTGGAAACATTACCAGAGGGGATTTCCAACACCTCATAAGTAAGATATTCTACATCGTCTGGAGGGAGTCGATTTTCAACAATAGTAATATGATCCCCAACTTTGACCGTTTTGCCTGCTTTTGTCGGGTTGTTATTTACAAGTATATTCCCACGATGACATAATGTGTTTGCTGTAGTTCGTCTCTTTACAAGTCTTGAAATTTGCAAAAACTTATCTACACGCATCTTCGTTCTCTTGATAGAGATAATCCTAAAATAATGTGAATTCCATATAATACCATTTCTATATGATAATATTACATTATTTCGTAGGTCGGGTAGAAGCGGTAGCGAAACCCGACTTTTTATAGTGTCCTATCGGGTTTCATTCCTCAACCCGACCAACAATATATTAGAGAGATAGATTTTAGTTCCCAGTCTGTCCGATTACATCAGGATTTTGTAATACTACATCATCCGTAGTTGGTGCAATGCCATCATGTTCATCAGATTCATCTAAAAACGCTAATTCAATTACCTGTGTAATATCGCTAACTTGATGCCATGTAATATTATCTCTGATTTCTGATGGTACATCTGCAAGATCTTTTTCGTTTTCATCTGGCATAATTATATCAACTATACCATTACGATAGGCTGCAAGTGCTTTCTCTTTTAAACCACCAATTGGTAACACATGACCACGAAGTGTAATTTCACCCGTCATAGCAATATCTTTTCGTACTTTCTTTCCGGTGATAGCACTTAGAATAGCTGTAGCGACTGTTATTCCTGCAGATGGTCCATCCTTAGGTACAGCACCTTCTGGTACATGTATATGTATATCGAATTTCTCAAATCTGTCTTTTGAAATGTCAAAATGTTCCGTTCGAGATCGAAGGTAGGCAACCGCTGTTTGTACAGATTCACGCATCACCTCTTGTAGTTGACCGGTCATATCAAGTTTACCTTCTCCAGGCATCAGGGTGGCTTCGACTGATACTATATCTCCACCTACCTGTGTATATACCATACCAGTCGATACACCCACTTCATCATGTTCTTGTGCCTTAGTTCGTGTAAACTTGGCAGGTCCAAGGTAATCATTTAAATTTAAAGAGGTAATATCAACATTCAGATCAGGTGAATCGTCTGAAACTATCTGTTTTGCAATCTTCCTACACACTGTTGTAATACTACGTTCAAGACTCCGTACTCCCGCTTCACGAGTATATTTGTTGATTATATCAAAGATTGCAGAATCTGCAAATGTAATATTATCTTCTTTTAAACCATGACTGCTCAACTGTTTTGGAATTAAACCATTAGGATGGAAAGTTGCTATTTTATGCTTCTCAAAATCAGTATAACCCGGGAGTTCTATTACCTCCATGCGATCCTCAAGTGCTGCAGGGATAGTCAGGCGTGTATTAGCTGTCGTGACAAACATTACATCAGACAGATCGAATTCAACATCTAAATAGTGGTCACGAAATGTTTCATTCTGTTCTGGGTCAAGAACTTCAAGCAAAGCTGATGAAGGATCACCACGCCAATCCGAACTTAACTTATCGATTTCATCAAGTAGGAATAGTGGGTTTTTCGTTTTTACATCACGTAATCCTTGGATAATTCTACCCGGAATTGCACCAATGTATGTCCTTCTATGACCACGAATTTCTGCTTCATCCCGGACCCCACCAAGAGACATACGAACAAATTTTCTACCTGTGGCACGGGCAATAGATTTACCTAATGAAGTTTTTCCTACACCTGGAGGTCCAACTAAACAGAGAATAGGTCCTTTAACCTGTTCGACTAATTTCAAGACTGCAAGGTATTCTAAAACATTCGATTTTGGCTTCTCCAATCCGTAATGATCTTCATCAAGGATTTTCTCTGCTTCATCTATTTCAATGGTATTTTCTGTTCTGTCTTTCCACGGTACTGCAAGCAGCCAATCTACATAGTTTCGGATAACGCCAGATTCAGCAGACATGGGTGGAATTTGAGCAAGTCTATCAATTTCCTTAAGTGCCTTCTTTTCGGCTTCCTCAGTCATACCCGCATTTTTTACTTGTTCACGAAGATCATCAATCTCATCGATCTCTTCATCTCGTCCGAGTTCACGTTGAATTGCCTTCATTTGTTCCTGCAGGAAGAACTCTCTATGTGTTTTTTTCACTGACTCATGTACTTCATTATGAATTTCTTCTTTCAAATCAAGTAGATCAAGGTCTGCTTCAAGAAGTGCAATCACAAAATTTAACCGTTTTATCGGGTTTAATTCTTCAAGTATTTCTTGCCTCTTAACTGCAGGAAAATCAGCAAAACGGGAAATATTATCCGCAAGGATACCAGGCTCTTCAATATCTCTGACATACTTTTCAACATCAGGTAGTATACGTTTAGGATGTGCTTTGGCATAACTACGAAAGGAACTTTTTGCCTCTTTTATCAATGACTTGGCAGCATCAACTACACCCGTAAGTTCCGTAACAATCTGCACAGTTGCTTTTAGATAACCATCTTCGTTAATACATTTGGTAACTATAGCTCTATCTAAAGTTTCTATGGCAATACGTAGTGTCCCATCTTCTGGGTCATAGGGTTGCACAATCTTAGCTATAATCCCGATTGAATGCAGATCATCCGGTTGTGGTTCTATGTCATCCTCAAGGTCGGCTTTTTGATGTAGAAGCAATACATGTAAATCTGTTTCAAGCGCGTTTCTTGCAGCAAGAACACTCATTTCCCGGGCAATAGATAAGGGTGTCCAATCCTTTAACCTCTGATCAACGATTGCTTTGGTCTTTGGAAAAAATGTCTCAAACTCTGGAGGTAATGCGATTACTGGTAAAAAAACAGTCAAATCGCTTTCAGGTCTATCAGACTCTTGACTCATTGTTTGCTCCTTTACGCGGTTTTGAGGGCTTCGGGTGTTTCGTTAATTAATTCTGGTGGACTATTCCCTAAAACACTATCTTCAGTGATTTGGCACGTGTTAATTTCAGTTAAGGATGGTATTTTATACATTGTCTCCAACATAATATTCTCCATCACTGATCGCAATCCACGAGCACCCGTTTCACGCTCAATTACTTGATGGGCAATCGCAGTGAGTGCATCATCAGTTACGTTGAATTCCACACCTTCATACGCTAAAAGTTGCCTATATTGTTTGACAAGCGCGTTTTTCGGTTCTGTCAGAATTCTAATTAATGCAGATTCATCTAATTCATGCAGATTCGCAACAACTGGTAATCTACCTATTAGTTCTGGGATGAAACCGTATTTGATCAGGTCTTTAGCTGTTACATGTTTAAGTATTTCATGTATCTTCTGTTCCTGTTTAGATTGAATTTCAGATCCAAAACCTATACTTTGTCTGCCTAAACGACCTTTGATTAAATTCTCTAATCCAATAAAAGTACCACCACAAATGAAGAGAACATCCTTAGTATCTACTTCCCACATCTCTTGATGAGGATGTTTCCGGCCACCACGTGGGGGAATACTTGCAACTGTTCCTTCTAAAATCTTCAAAAGGGCTTGTTGTACACCTTCACCTGATACATCGCGTGTGATTGATGGATTTTCAGATTTACGTGTAATTTTATCGATTTCGTCAATATAGATTATCCCAGTTTGAGCACGCTTGATATTTCCATCTGCTGCCTGAACTAATTTCAGAATAATGTTCTCTACATCTTCACCAACATAACCAGCTTCTGTAAGTGTCGTCGCATCTGTAATAGCAAATGGAACATTTAATACCTTAGCAAGAGTTTCTGCCAGCAGTGTTTTACCTGTACCTGTTGGACCAATTAGTAATATATTGCTTTTATCTAATTCAACATCATTAGTTTTATCATGGTGCAAACGTTTGTAATGTGTATAGACTGCAACAGAAAGGATTTTCTTAGCTTGTTCTTGTCCTATCACATATTCGTCAAGTTTTGCCTTTATTTCAGCTGGTTCAAGGAGTAATATTGGAGGTTCTTCATCTTCCATAGTTGGATCTTCAGCTTCTGATGACTGATCTGGTATTTCAGGAGCAGCATTACCTTGTTCTAAGATTCGATTGCAATAGTCTATACATACATCACAAATGTTCGCATCTGTACCTTGAAGAAGACGATTAACTTGTGCTCGTTCTCTATTGCAAAATGAACAAAATACTTTTCCATCTGCTGATTCTGACATTTTTCCCTCCTAACTACATTACCTATAAAGTTGTTATAACTAAACTTAGTTCAATATCAAGGTAAAACTAATCTACACATTTCTATTTCTAAGAAAAGAAAACATGAGTTATCTTATTGACGGTGGGTGACAACATTATCAACAATGCCGTATTCAAGAGCTTCTTCAGCTGTCATATAGAAATCTCGATCTGCATCTTTTTCTATCTTCTTGATTTCCTGTCCCGTGTGCTGTGCCAAAATATCATAGAGCCTTTCGCGTTCTCTTAAAATCTCATTCGCATGGATACTTATATCCGTTGCCTGCCCACCAATTCCACCTGCCATCGGTTGATGAATTAATGCCTTAGCATGAGGTAAAGCATATCTCTTGCCAGGAGTTCCGGCAGCTAAAAGGACTGCACCCATACTGTACGCCCGACCTAAACACCAAGTTTGAACATCCGCTTTTATATACTGCATCGTATCATATATAGCCAGTCCTGCAGATACTGACCCCCCTGGTGTATTCAAATATAGGATAATATCCGCATCAGGGTCTTTACCTTCAAGAAAGAGCATCTGTGCTGTAACCAGGTTAGCTATCGTATCATCTTCTATCACAGATCCAATCATTATTATCCGATCTTCAAGTAACCGAGAAAAAATATCATAGGATCGTTCCCCTCTATTCGTCTGTTCAACAACAATTGGCACAAGATTCATTTTGATGTCCGTTTGACAATAAATATAACCTGAAAAGGTAGAATATTAATATAAAACTAAACTAAATTATCAGAACGACTCATGTAAGAAATTGAGATGGATCTTCTCTGATTACTTACGTAATCAAGAAAGAACAAATTCTTGGTAAGTAGGGGTAAATCCCTTTACTTAATGACTATCTAATATCATCAAATAAATTAGTAATCTTAGATAGTCGGTTATCAATGTTCTCAATCGTGAATCGTCTTATAAATATGAATCTATCAAGTAATAATTAATGACTTCTTCTCAGAGGACATTTCTATTAAAAACTGATAAATCTTCTCGTGTTGTAATTGAGTTCTAAAATCCTCGAATCGATTACTCGATTTTAATAAGTCAGCATATTTTTGGGCATCTCGATTCATCTGCTCTGCTGCACGACGGATTTCCCACTCCAACTCATCATCACTTACAAATATATTCTCGTTTACAGCGATTTCTTCAAAAATCCAATTCTGTTTAGTTTGCTGTATCACATTACGACGAACTTCTGAAGGTAAATTGTCCAAATCAATTCCCGCTTCTTCTGCAGTTTGACGTTCTGAGTTGAGTTGCTTATGTACATTCTGAATAGCCTGGTCAACATACTCTTCAACTAAATCTTCAGGTATATCAATGTCAGTTTTTTCTATCAACTGCTCAAGTATTTCCTGTTTCTGCTTATTCTGTTGCACCATCCGTTCTTCTTCAACAAGATTATTCCAAATTACTCCATGTAATTGCGTATAAGATTCATACCCAAGGTCTTTGGCAAACTCATCATCAAGGTCTGGTAAGTGCTTCGAAGTAATTGCATGTAGATTCACAACATAAACAACTTGTTTACCTGAAAGAGTTGGAACAGGATGATTCTCATCAAAATTAACTGTGATTGATTTTGTTTCACCTACTTTCATTCCAATCAGACCTAACTTTAGATCTGAGTGTAATTCTTCTGCGGTTAAGTCTAAATCTACATCAATTCCAGATTCATCCTCTATCTCTTCACCATCTAAAATACAAGACCAATCAATTCGCACACAATCTGACTCCTCAACAACCCGGTCCTCTTCAATTGGTTCAAATGTAGCAGATTGTAGTTGTAATTTTCCTATATAATCCTCAACATTTTCCCGAGGTACATCAACAGGGGATTTATCGGTTTCTATTTCTTCATAATCAGGAACAGAAATTCTTGGCTTAACATTCACGATAGCTGTGAAGACTATAGGTTGGTTTTCTGTAACAGTAATCTGATCTAAAGGTGGGTCAAATGTTGGTTGAGCAAGTGGAACAAGTTGTTTAGTGTTGAGGGCATCTTCATAGGCAGGGAAAACTACCTCTCGGATAACTTCTGAATTAATATGCTCTTGAAATCGGGATTTTATTAAAGATAAAGGAACACGACCCTTCCTGAAACCAGGCATGGAGACGTATCCGCGTAAGGTTTGGTAGGCATCTTGGAGTGCTGTGTCTACTTTTTCTGATGGTACTTCAATCTCTAATTTGACTTGTGTCTCTTCAAGTGCTTCGACTTCAACTCTCAAGTTTGATACTCCTTCGTCAACTTACAAAAGACAAAACTCGTATGTAAAATACCTCATGGTTTATCAATTTACATCAAAGTTAAGTATAGAAGCTATTAATTACTGTTTCTTGATTAAATAATAACCTATACTATTGAAAATAATATGTAAGTGGGCGAGGAGGGACTTGAACCCTCACGAGGCGTAACCCCAATAGATCCTAAGTCTATCCTGTCTACCAAATTCCAGCACCCGCCCTATTAATTGAACGCTCTAACAAAAATAATATTACACGTTCATTCATCTGACTCACCAGAATGAGAATTGCGTCATCTGTTTTTGAAAACATTCAACAGATGCGCCGTGAAGGAATCGAACCTTCAACCCTCTGATTAAGAGTCAGATGCTCTGCCAATTGAGCTAACGGCGCACGCGTCCGGAGGGATTCGAACCCCCAACTTATAGCTCCGAAGGCTATTGCTCTATCCATTGAACTACGGACGCATGTTAAAATAGGTGGATGATGGGATTTGAACCCACGACCTCCTGATCCACAGTCAGGCGCTCTACCCCTGAGCTACATCCACCACTATATAGGCACGCCTAGCAGGAGTCGAACCTGCAACCTACGGATTAGAAGTCCGTTGCTCTATCCAATTGAGCTATAGGCGCATAAGAAATCGGGGTGAGAGGATTCGAACCTCCGACCTTCTGCTCCCAAAGCAGACGCGCTAGCCGGGCTGCGCTACACCCCGATAATAACTCATTTCTCTATGAAATAAGTCAGTATATTATACCATATTTTTTCTGTTATTGCAAATTTGTTGTTGCAATTTACACCTATAGTGCCAAAAACTTTACACACCCCAAGTGTTCCTCATTCTTGATTATTCATAGCAGTTTTGATATAATCCGAAGTTGTAATTATATCCATTTTACCAAAATCTTATTTGGCTTGTCTTCAAAGGAACTACATTCCATGAAAAGAAAACTATTCATTGTTGTGATATTTATTTTTCTACCATCAATACTCTTAGCTCAAGACTTTCAATATACCGCTCTTGAAGGACATACAGAATCTATAAGGAAATTAGTCTTCAGTCCAGATGGTAAAACACTCGCAAGTGCCAGTAGAGACAGAACAATCCGTCTTTGGGATGTTAATTCAGGTACAGAATTGCATAAACTTACTGGACATAATTCCTATATTTATTCTATTGCCTTTAGTCCAGATGGTAGAACACTGGCAAGTGGAAGCGAAAATGGAAAAATACGCCTATGGGATGTAACTGCAGGTCAATACAGAGTTACACTTGAAGGTCATCGGAATTCTGTTTTGAGTCTTGCCTTTAGTCCAGACGGCAAAACTCTGGCAAGTGGAAGTTCCGATTATACAATACGTCTATGGAATGCCCCCACTGGATTATATAGAGTTACTCTTGAAGGACATACAAATAGAGTCAATAGTATAGCCTATAGTTCAGATGGTAAACTACTTGTAAGTGGAAGTTCGGATAGGACAGTTAGGATGTGGGATGCCTCTAACGGTTTTCATCTACGTTCCCTTACAGGGCATAACACTGAGGTGTATGATGTTTCCTTCATAGAAGATGGAAAAACAATCACCAGCACAGATAAGCATGGAGTAATAATACTCTGGGATAGTATTACGGGACAACTAAAAGAAATACTCTCTGGAAATAATTTAAGAAACACAACAATCAACTCTAGCGGAACAATGCTTGCTGGTGTTTATTCAAATAGAAGAATCTCATTATGGGATATTGCAACTGAGATCTCAGTTGCATTACTTGATGGTCATACTTCAGAGATATATGTTCTGGAATTCAGTCCAGATGGAGAGATCTTAGCAAGTGGAGGGTATGATCGTATAATTCGTTTATGGGACTTATCTACCTCTGTTACTATTTCACCTGTAACTATTGAAGTACCACCTGTTGACAGTGATTTTGAAATAAATATCAACATTATGGGTGGATTAGATGTAAGAGGGTTTCAGTTAACAATAGATTATGATAGTGAATCACTAATTTATGTTTCTCACACACTCGGGGAATATCTATCAGAAGATATATTTGAAGGTCCAACTACGAATCAACCAGGACAGGTCTCCTTTATCAGTATTTCAACAAAAGATTCAGGTAGTGGTGATGGTACACTTGCGTCAATTAAGTTTAAGGTTTTAGAACGTAAAGCATCAACCCTAAGTCTATCAGCATTGCTTTCAAACAGTGATGGTAATAAGTTACCTTATATTGCAATATCTGCCAAGGTTGTAGAACCACCTTGGGATGTAAATGGTGACGGTTCAGTTGATATCTTAGATTTATCTTATGTCGCCGCACGATTTGGTAAGGAAGACGAACCTATTGCAGATATTAACAAAGATGGGGTTGTAGACATCAAAGATCTCATTACTATAGCAAGTGGACTGAGTGAACAAGCTTCTGCACCAACTATATTACCTGCGAAGCTAAATGGTTTACCAACACATTCCACTATCAAACTATGGATAACACAAGCACAACGGATTAGCTTTGTAGACCAGAGTTTTCAACAAGGTATAGATTTCCTCCAACGACTCTTAGAATCTCTAATTCCAGAAAAAACTAAACTACTACCCAACTATCCAAACCCATTCAACCCAGAGACATGGATACCCTATCATCTTGCCAAACCATCCGAGGTATCCATAAAAATCTATACATCAAAGGGTTCAGTTGTACGTACTTTGACTCTTGGGTATCAAAATGCTGGAATTTACCAGACCCGAAACCGTGCAGCACATTGGAACGGAAAAAACAATCTTGGTGAACCAGTTGCAAGCGGCTTATATTTCTACACACTCACAGTTGGTGAGTTCACAGCAACTCGGAAGATGTTGATATTGAAATAGTATCAAATGACTATAGGATAGCAAGCATTAAATCTAACGGATCAAACATTCTTATATAAAATCGAAAAAAATATGAAGAAAACACACATCTCTAACAACTAACATACGTATATCACAAAAACAGAAAAAACATAGTAATAATATTTGTCAAAATGAAATAAAATTGTACCATATTATATACTTTATTTTGATTATCAAACTCACGTTAATATAGAGATATTACAAAAAGTATATTTTAACTTGACGAATATAATATATTATGTTACTATGTCCATTACAATAAAAACATATCATGAAAAGTTGTTGTGAAACTTTCACAACAGTTGTGAAAAGGAAATCGAAATCTTATATCCCTACAAACCTATACCAGAACAGGGTTTAGAACACTTCAAACAAAACGAAGTATGAAAAATCAAAAAAAATTTAAAAAAATGGCGATTTTTCACGTATATCTATAAACCCTTTCTGGGACTGATTTTAGAGCAGGTTAAAGTCCCCCTGATAAGGGGGATTTAGGGGGTTTCTTCAATTTGTAATGAGTAATCATCATTTAGAAATGGTATTATGTATTTTTTTACTAAGTCGTCTAATCCTTCTCTGTTACCGCAGACATCTCATAAAATTTACACACATAACCAAACAACAAAGATTCCTAAGAATACATCTAAATTCGCCTATATGAAATATCATACTGAACAAGGACAACGAAAAGAAAAGGACAAATTTAGAATTTTTTAATATTTTAATTTAAAACGCTATAAAGTCAGTCTATGACAGGCGTTACAAGGGTAATTTACACCAATTTCAAAGTTACACCATGTAACGAAAAGTGTAACTTTTTTCATATTTTCTGACTAAAATGCGACTTAAACCAACAACTACAAAAAACTATAAAAACTATAAAATTAATGACTATTCAAAAATTTATCACCCATAACGAAATATCAAATTATCCAAAAAATACACCTCTTTTTGCAATAAATAGTCGGTTTAAAGAGAATGGAAAACACAAGCACAAAATCACGCTTTTTGGAATTTTTATAAAATCAGATTATACTTGCTATAAACCCTGTCTATGACAAGCGTTACAGGGGTAATTTGTGCCAATTTCAATGTCACACTGTGTGGCAAAAAGTGTAACTTTTTTCAGTTTTTCGAGGCATCAAGTAATGCAACAACTCGATCTACTGTCTGAGTATTTAGGATTAAATGTCTGTTATTATACCTTTTTAACAATCAGAAATTTCAGTTATTGAAGAGAATTCTCAAGACCAAAATAAACAAAGCCTAATAATGTAATGAAGTTGAAATCTACCTATCTAATATGTGAGCTTTGTGTATTCCACGTACTCCAAACACAAGATAGGGAATACATGCCAAAAACTCTACATACCAGAAATGCATCAAAATACTGGAACGGAATAGTGAAGGTTTGTTGAATGAGGTGTTATACTGTATTCGATAGGTGTTTTTCTTTGAATACATATTGCAAGTTATTGTATAATTTAAGTGGGTAAGTTGACCAACCTTCCATCATAAAAAGGTGAGTTTGTACCCATTGATAATGTTGAACATAACAAAAATACCGCACTCCAGCGGAGTGTTATGTCTATAGAAAACATCATCGGTACGTTCTCGCACTCCAGCGGAGTGCTATATCTATAAAATTTATGTTCCCTTGATAAGGGGATTTAGGAGGTTGAAAAGGCTAAAAATTCTGAAATATCAGATTTTTGGAATAAATGTCCATTTCTCTGCACAAACTACGTAAGTCATGAAATAATTACAATCTCTAATGCAAAAGGAGGCTAAAAATGGCACGGATAGGACCGATGAATGTCACCGACGGTAACAAGAAATACCAATTTGTTGTTTACGATTTAGAGGGACCAGAATACAATGCGCCAGGGGTCTATATATTTTCAAAAGGCATCCCGAATGCACAAGGTGGAAACAATCACCGATTTCTATACATTGGTGAAACTGACGGTCTTAGAGATAGATTGGGTCCAGGTCATCATAAATGGAATGAAGCACTCAGTCATGGAATGAACTATATTTCTGTCTATGTGCCTTACCCCGTTGAGTCACGCTCTAATATTGAAAGACTATTAGTTGAACACTTTAAACCACCTCTCAACGACCAATTAATACGATAATGAAGACACTTTAGGAGAATTAGGATAACATCCCGTAAATGTAAAAGGAAATAAATTATGAATATTGGTTTCTCATTACTGCCCATATTTTCAAAATTTATTTAGAGGATCAAAAAGAACACGAAATGCCCTACCAAGAAAGTCCCTACTTTGATACTCCATCCAATACAGAAATTTTATGGAGATATATGCATATAGATAAATTCATGTCAATGCTCAAAACACACTTAATTTATTTTCCGAAAATTACTGTATTTAATGACAAATATGAAGGTGAACTATCAGATAAGTCCAGAACAGAAGTCTATAAAACAAGTTTATTAAATGATAAAAATACACCTATAGAACAAGATGATGTTTTCCGAAGAAGAAAGGAAGATATGGAAGAATATCCAGATGGACTCGAGAAAAAACAAATGTTATCTCTTATTCATTCATTTGATACACTACTAACAAAATTTTCAAAACACCTAATGTTTTGCAATTGCTGGTTTCTAAGTGATAATGAAAGTCATTCTATGTGGGCAGAATATGGGGATAAAAGTCCAACATCAATAGCAATTCAAACTACTGTCGGCGATCTCATCAATAGTTTTGAATTGACCGAATACGACATACATATAGGTACAGTAAAATATAAAGATTATGAAAATGAACATATTGAAGGTTATGAGGACTTTACGGCAATAGACTTAAACAAACCTGAAAACGTCCTTAATTTATTTTACGCACCTATTATACATAAAAGAGATGTATATGCCGACGAACACGAAGTCCGCGCTGTAATTTCATTCGATTCTATATGTAATAAATACTTAGATCGAATTTACACTTCAGATATTCCTTTTTATAATGATAAACTATTTGAATATGACTTTTCATTATTCAATGCCGGAAAAACTAACATATTGAAAGACATCCCTAAAGAAGGACTCAACATAAATGTCAATTTAGGAACATTAATAAAGACTGTCGCAATGTCCCCGTATGCAAATGGCTATTTTGATGAACCATTAAGAAAACTGATGGATGACAACAACCTTAATGGGGGCATGGTACGTATTTCTCAAATTGCAGAGGTACTTGAAAAAGTCTCACTTATTGAATAAATAGAAGGGAAATTAAAGTTATAACACCATAATCATAGCACCTACACGCTGAAGGCAGAACTTGGTGGAAAGATTGAACGAGCAAAAGAATATTCGTTAGATGCCGAACAAAGATACAAGGAACATAACCATGGAACGATTTAGAACATGGCATGAAATTTTAATGGAACGTCTTTCTTATCCAGAAGATGTTGTCGGATATCTTGAAGTTTCTCTTGAAGAATATTTAGATGATGGCGACAAAGCATTTTTTCTAAAGGGAATAAAAAATGTAATAGAAGCACAAGGTGGGATTCATAACATTTCAGAACAAGTTAACATTGATCCGACCTTACTTTCAGACATTGTAAACAATGGCTCCATGCCATCTCTTCATATCCTTAGTTCAATTTTCGCCTCTTTTGGAGGAGTGTTCCCCATTAATCTGCCACCGACAGAAATAACGTCCAATCCAGTGTTACACGATCTATTACGGAGTCCGCGTAAATAGGACTTAACATAGACAGCGATAATCCCCAGACTACAAACATAAGGACTTTGTAAATACGTGTGTTTTTCAAAAGCAGACGCATTCGTAATAATGAAATTCATTGTGCTTGCGTAAGTCCTAACTTGTCATAATTTTGCTGGTTTTGTGGTCTGAATTACCGTTGACACTTCACTAAGAAACAAATGAAAAAGAAAGAAGATTTAGAAAAAACTGAACAGAGCAAAAATGACTCATCAAATTAAATTTTGTGTCTATACCTGACAGGTACAACGAGTAATTCAACTATAGAATATACTGTCATTAGTAAGTTTGTCCACTATCTAACCAAGATTGTCCTACAATAGTAATCTAAGCGAAAAGAGTATCCGATTTTCCTACCGAATCAATTGCGCAATTGCAGGGTATGTAAAGTTAATGACATTAACAAGCATTAAATGAAACGGATCAAACATTTTCATAAATAAAATATGAAGAAAACATGCATCTCTAACAACTAACATAGATATATATCACAAAAACAGAAAAACATAGTAATAATTTTTCTCAAAATGAAAATAAATTACGGGTTAGAAAAATAACTATAGTAAACAATAAAATGAATACTACATTTTCTATTGGCTCAACTTACGTTCGCGTCCCACACCTCTTCTGTAGGAGCGACCTCCCGGTCGCGACCAGGAGGTCGCTCCTACAAGTAAAGTGTCTAATTAAATCTAAAGTTTACTATAAATACCAATAACTAAAACTTATGACTATCTATAAAAACGATCCTAATTACAAAGTTTCATTTACGTCAAAAAAGCATACCTTTTTAACGGTAGAGAGCACCAAAATCCGTAAGAACAACAAAAACACAAAATCACATTTTTTTGAAATTCTTATAAAATCAATTCATAGTGCCGTAAACGCAGTCTATGACAGGCGTTATAGGTATAATTTGTGTCAATTTCAATGTCACACCGAGTGACAAAAAGTGTAACTTTTTTCATTTTTTCGAGGCATAGAGAAATGCAACAACAACTCGATCAACTGTCTCAGTATTTAGGATTAAATGTCTGTTTTTAGGATTAATTTTTGTCTGTATATTAGGATTAAATGTCTGATTTTATACCTTTTTAACAACCAGATGAATCAGTTATTGAAGAGAATTTTCAAGACCAAAATAAACAAAGTCTAACAATGTAATCAAGTTGAAATCTACCGATCTAATATGTGATATCCGTGTAATCCGCGTAATCCGAGATTCAGACAAAAAGGTATTAGAATTATGAAAAGTTACCCTGAATATAAAGACAGCGGTGTGGATTGGATTGGAGAGATCCCGAATCACTGGAAAGTTCTAAAAGTTAAACAAGTAGGTTCCAGTAATCCTTCTAAGACTAATTCCAAAACCACTCATCTTAATGATGAACCTGTAGTATTTCTTCCAATGGAAAGGGTTCAGACTGATGGGACGATTGACCAAGAATTAAGGTCACCTTATTCTCAACTGAAAAATGGTTACACTTACTTTGAGGAAGGTGATATTCTTATAGCAAAAGTAACTCCGTGTTTTGAAAATGGAAAGATTGTACGCATAAAGAATTTGGCGACCTCAGTTGGGTTTGGCTCGACTGAATTTATTGTCATTCGTCCTGATCTGCAACGGGTATTTCCCCCTTTTTTGTATTATATTTTACGCAGTGATCCACTTCGTAGTATTGGCAAACATTTTATGACCAGCGCAGTTGGTCTTAAACGAGTACCGACTGAATTTGTTGAGAATTTTCAGATTCCCATACCGGTTTACCAAGAACAAACCCAAATCGCCAACTTCCTTGACCAAAAAACAGAACAAATTGACGAAATCATACGCATCAAAGAACGAAAGATAGAACTCCTACAAGAACAACGCACAGCACTCATAAATTATGCAGTGACAAAAGGACTTGACCCCCATGTAGAGATGAAACCATCGGGAGTGGAATGGATTGGAGATTTACCAAAGCATTGGATTACAATTAGGTGTACGAATCTGTTTGAATTAAAGCATATAAAGAATACTACTGGGGAAATCAATTTATCAGTTTACAGAGATTATGGTGTCATTAGGAGAGATAGTAGAGACGATAATCACAACAGAATATCTGAAGATACATCAAATTATAAGCTTGTTGAACCAGGGGATTTTGTGTTTAATAAAATGAAATGTTGGCAAGGTTCATTGGGAATCTCTGAATATAGAGGAATTGTTAGTCCGGCTTATACTGTTTGCAAACCTAAGAAATCTTTCTTTGGAAAATACTTCCATTATTTATTAAGGTCTAATTCATATATTCAGGAGTATAAAAGGTTGTCTTATGGAATTAGAACAGGACAATGGGAATTAAGATTCGAAGATTTCAAGGATATGATTGTTCCGTATCCCCCGTTATCTGAACAAGAACAAATCGCAAACATACTTGACCAAAGAATAAAACAAATTGACGAACTGGTATTAGCAGAACAACAGAAAGTTGAACTCCTCAAAGAATACCGACAATCCCTTATCTCAGAAGCAGTGACCGGTAAAATAGACGTCCGTAACGAGGTTTAAATCCTATTTTTAATTTTCTGATTGGCGTGCGATATTGCGATACAAATAATTCTATGGACAATTGAATAAAAGTGATAGAATATAGAAGACATAATAGAACAGTTGTTATGGTCTCATATAGATGGATTGAGAGATGGAGAAATCTGACATTCCATACCATAACACTACCAATTAATTTTCTCAATAAAGGTTGTTAAAATATATAGTGAATACTAAGTTGATAATAATTACCACAATACCTATTTATCTATTTTTCTTGTTAATATATCCTCTATCAATTGATGCTCAAACTGAATCAACGAAACTTTCGTACTCTTTGGATGAAGCAAATCTTCAAATTGGTGAAAATTTTACGCTTCACATCAACATTGAAGATGTCGATGACTTATCAGGTTGGCAATGTAAGATCCTGTTTGATCCAGAAATACTTGAAGCCGTAGAAGTCATTGGAGGCGATTTCTTGAAACAAGGTGGGGAAATACCTTTCTTTCAGAGTGGTAAAATTGATAATGAAGCAGGTGAAATTACTAAACTTCTTGGAGCACTCTCAACTGTAGGAGTTAATGGCACTGGTAGATTGTTTTCAGTTGTTTTTACTGTAATAGAAAACGGTGAAACTCAGATACAAATTGAAAATGTTAAAGGAACTAATAGCAATTTAGATGTTATATCCATAACTCCTCCTGAGATTGTCATTACTATAGAAGAAAAATTGCCAGACGAAAGTAATGACCCTCAATTATCTTACACGATTGATGATGTTCCTATTATAGAAGGTGATCAGTTTACACTAAATATCAATATAGATGATGCTACAGATTTATTTGGATGGCAAAGTGAATTATCATTCGATCCTAATATACTTGAAGCTAATCAGGTGGTTTTAGGGGATTTCTTAAAAAAGGGAGGAAATTCTCCCTTCTTTCAAGGAGGTATTATTGATAATAATATAGGCAATATTACTAAAATAATTGCAACACTTTCCAGTAGTGGCGTAAGCGGTACAGGAAACTTATTTTCAGTGATGTTTACGGCTAAGGCAATTGGGAATTCACAAATACAAATCCTCAATTTTAAAGCAACTACAAGCGATTTAGAACCAGTTCAATTGATTCTACCTGAGATTTCCATCACCGTTGAGAAACAATCCACTATTAATGGAAATATACCGTCTCTTTCATTTAGCATAGATAATCAACCAATACAAATTCATGATACCTTCTTGTTACATCTAAATATAGAAAATGTCATTGATCTGTCAGGATGGTTATGTGACATGGTGTATGATCCTGAATATCTGACAGTTGATGAAGTAATTGAGGGTAATTTCCTAAAAGATGATGGTGGGAGATCTTACTTTCTAGATTATAGTGTTGATAACATAACAGGTAAGATTATAAAACTTGGTGCTGCAAGATTTTCAGAT
Organism: Candidatus Poribacteria bacterium; assembly: GCA_965205025.1. Lineage (GTDB taxonomy): Bacteria > Poribacteria > WGA-4E > WGA-4E > WGA-3G > MSPOR6. Next base: position 314,414 of record CBDBFU010000020.1, on the reverse strand, counting down.
GGTGGTGTTTCCGGTACAGGAAGGTTATTGTCTATAAAATTTACTGCAATTAAAATTGGAGAAACAGAAATAAAGTTAACAAGTTTACAGGCTGGTTCAAACATCCTTGCAGGTATTCCACTTAATTTTCCAAATCTAAAAATCACAATAGAGAACCGTGAATACAGTCTATGGGATGTAAATCAGGATGGAAAAGTGAATATATTAGATTTGTTACATGTTGCACAATATTTAAGAGAGAATGCATCTGTTAGTCCAGAGTCAGATATTAATAAGGATGGTACAATCGGTATCTTAGACATTATTGCTATTGCACAAAATATCGATGATACAACAGTCGCTCCCTCTAATATTATATACTCAAAAAAGACATCAACTAAAGAATTAATGTCTTTAATGATCAATACATGGATAGCAAAGGCACAAACTATTAATGATGGTTCAATCTCCTTTCTAAAGGGTATTGCAAAACTACAAGAATTACTTACATCTTTAAATCCTGCAAATACAATATTACTCAATAACTATCCAAACCCATTTAATCCCGAAACATGGATCCCATTCCATCTTGGGAAACCTACAGAGGTAACAATAACTATATATAATACAGGCGGAATGATAATACGCACACTTGAATTAGGCTATAAAGATGCGGGGTTCTATACAAGTCCTACACAAGCAGCTTATTGGAACGGGAAAAACTCTTATGGTGAAAGAGTTTCAAGTGGAATATATTACTACACGTTAACTACAGATAATTATTCTGCTACAAGAAAGATGTTAATTATTAAATGAAAAGTGCTAATATGAAATATGAATTTCTGATCTCAATTACATAAATAAAAATATATTAGGAGTTAACATGCAAATACGGAAATATAATATAATTTTAATTTGTCTTTATTTTGTTTTTTCAACTTGTCAGCATTCTAAAGCACAACTGAGTCTTGCACAAGATGCATACACTATTTTAGAACAAAATTGTTCGGTTTGTCATGGGGAAGAAGGTCCATATAAGGATAATTTATTGATTGAATACAACAACCTCATTGAAACAATGACGGTTATCCCTAATAATCCTAATGAATCAGAACTATACAAACGACTAATTGTACCTAAGGAAAGTAATTTACTTATGCCACAGGGTGGTGAACCGTTACCCACAAAAGACATTGAGACTATTCGTCAATGGATTCTTGCAGGAGCACCTGATTGGAACCACTCTGAAGATAAAAATTTCATCTCCATTGAACAAATGCTTGATATCATACAACAACACTTAAATTCACTAGACTCGTTTGACCGTCCCTATGCACGATATTTTACATTAACCCATCTCTATAACTCAGGTGAAAACAATCAGACACTATATGACTATCAAATTGCTCTTTCTAAATTAGTAAACAGTCTTTCATGGGAAGTAGATATCATCAATCCAACACCAATTGATTCGGACAATACTGTTTATTATATTGATCTACGACATTATAAGTGGCAGGATGATCCGAATCGGTGGTCACAGCTTGAATCAGTCTATCCATATACTATTAATTTTAATCCAGAAACACAAACAGAACTGTTGGATAAAATTACAAATCTACGAAATGATATGAATTGTCAAATACCCTATATATATGTGGATTGGTTTCTTGCTACAGCATCATTACCTCCATTATATAACGACATTTTAGGATTACCCCAGACTGATCGTGAATTGGAGGACGTACTTGATATTGATGTGGCTGAAAATATCCAAACCTCACCGGGAGTTTCCGTCTGGCGTGCAGGATTCAATGACTCTGGAGTATCGAACCACAATCGCGTTGTTGAACGGCATAAATCTCAATATGGAGCATATTGGAAAAGTTACGATTTTGCCGGAAGTTCCGGAGTACAGAACATCTTCCAACATCCTATATCATTTAAACATGATGGCGGAGAAATAATCTTCAATTTACCGAATGGGTTACAGGCGTATTTCCTCGTTGATGCTGTTGGAAACCGTCTTGATGTAGCACCTACAGATATCGTATCAAATCCTCTTGCTGATGATCCAGCTGTTCGAAATGGACTCTCCTGTATCGGATGTCATACAGAGGGAATGAGAAAATTTGAAGATGAAGTACGGGCTGTAATTGAAAATGCCGAAAATCCTATATATGACAAAGCTCAAGCATTACGATTATACCCAGAACAAGCAGTTCTAAATAATCTGCTTGAACAAGACACACAAAAATTTCAACAGGCATTAATTAGTATTGGTGGACCATTTGAAAATGAGCAATTAAAAACACGATTCCTTGATAACCTTGAGAACGAACCAATACAAAGATTCCATACTAACTTTTATAGATCACTCGATGTAAAATACGCCGCAGCTTCGGTAGGATTAGAAACACCTGTGTTCTTAGATAAAATTGAGAATAATCAAGACTTAAAAAATATTGTCGGTACACTTGCCACTGGAAATCAAAGAATAAAAAGGGATACATGGACTTCAGTATTTCCAGACGTCGTAGATGGACTGTATCCAGATCTTGATCCTATACCTGATCCTATACCTGATCCCATACCTGATCCTGATGATCCTATCGTCTATATTCCTGATCTGAACCTCCGAGCTGTAATTGAGGAAATTCTTGATAAACCATTCGGTGCAAGAATTACCAAGGAAGAGATGAAACGAATTACACGTATTGATGCTGATAACAAAGAAATTATCTATCTAACAGGTCTTGAATATGCAAAAAACTTAGAACGAATAGAATTCAGAAACAACTCCATTTCTGATCTATCTCCTCTCACTGAATTAACTCGTTTGAATAACATTAAATTGCGTGGAAATAATATTACTGATGTTACTCCATTAGCGAACTTAACGAATGTTGATTGGTTAGGTCTTGAAGGTAACCAGATTACTGATCTAACACCACTATCAGGATTAGTTAAATTAGAAGGTATCGGTATTTCTGGAAACCCAATTGAGGACATTTCACCACTCGCAAACTTAACAAGCTTAAATAGAATTGATGCATGGCAGACACCAATCTCCGATTTTTCCTCTTTAAAATCATTACCAAGCTTGAATTGGGTTGAATATGGTAATGATAAACGGATTACAAAACTCCCAACTCTTAAGGGACTAAAGTCATTAACCCGTTTAGAAATTCACGGATGTAGTTTTTCTGATCTGACAACTCTCTCAGAATTCACCCAACTGGAGTGGTTAGAGTTAATTAATAATAATATCAAAGATTTGAGACCTCTGAGTAATCTAAAGAATTTAACAATACTAAATCTGGATGCAAATCTCATTACAGACGTAACGCCACTCGCTGAACTGAAGAAATTAGAAGTCTTATATCTTGAAAATAATATTATTACAGATATATCCTCTCTCAGTGGGTTAACTAACCTAAATAGATTGGATGTACGCAATAATGCCATTAAAGATTTTTCGGTTATAGAAGCATTTTCTGATAACACATTCGTCCGTACATCTGGCAATCCTGCTTTTCCAATTGGTGGACCACAAATTACAGGACCTTGGTTATGGGCAATTGTTCCAGGAACACGTCTTGATGATATAACTGATTTTCTGGCACGTGCAACGGGTGGGGCTGCTACTGAAATTAAGGTGTCTACAAATGGTGCAACAGCCGGGAAACCTGTTGGAGATAGTGTTTGGACCTGGTCGAATATCTCTACCAGTGGAGACAATATAAATGAAATGACAGAATCACTCGGTTGGGGTACAGGAAGTGAGATATATGACCATATTGTTTACGGGGCTACTATATTGGATTCTCCAACTGAACAAAAAACTCAGATGTTTGTTGGAAGCAATGATTCCGTCAAAGTTTGGCTTAACGGAGAATTGGTACATAAGGCATTTATCACACGGGGTGCTGGAAATTACGATGCTGTTTTTCCTGTAACTTTAATACAAGGAAAAAACGCATTATTAGTCGCAATTGATAATCATGGACATGGTAGTTTTGGCGGTAATTTTGGATTTGCAACTGACGCAAAATATAAAGTATTTAAACCTAACCTTAGATTCTTATTTGATACTGATACTACAAATTTCGAGATAGGAGATTCCTTTACCCTCAATTTGATAGTGGAAAATGCGAAAAACTTGGCAGGATGGCAAGGAGATCTCATTTATAATTCAGAGGTGCTACAGGTAGATGAAGTGAATGAAGGCAATTTCCTAAAATCAGAAGAAGATACTACACGGTTTCATAGTGGAACTATAGATAATGAAATTGGAAAAGTCAAAAATATAAATTCAATTCTCATTTCAGAAGAAAGTGTTAATGGAAAAGGCACATTATGTTCCATAGTCTTTTCAGTAATTGGTCCTGGTGAAAGTCTAATCACTCTTGAAGATTTTGAAGTAGGTTCAAGTCATGGAAATCCTTTGCCAAATGTAGCACCCGAATATCTTGTCCTTGTGATGGGTGATGATTCCACGTATCTTCCAACTGATATTAATAAGGATGGAGAGGTTGATATAAGGGATATAGTAATGGTTGCACAATCAATTGGAGACGATGTGGCAGATAATCCAGACGCTGATGTGAATAATGATGGGAGTATAGATATAATTGATTTAGTGATGGTAGCACAATCATTGGGTGAATCAGTAACATCTGCACCTGCTTTACTGACATCAGATCCTTATAAATTGACAACTGAAATAATCAAGAAGTGGATCTATGAAGCAGAAGCAGCTGATGATGGATCAACAGTTTTTAAACAAGGACTTCAAAAACTGAACCTCTTGTTAGAATTAGTTGTAGTACCAGAACAAACTGCACTACTTCCAGCATATCCTAATCCATTCAATCCTGAAACATGGATTCCATACCAACTTTCAGAATCTACACAGGTCGTTCTGACAATTTATAGTGCATACGGAACGAAAGTTCGAACACTGGCATTAGGTAATCAGTCTGCTGGTCTCTATAAGAGTCGTAGTCGGGCTGCATATTGGGATGGTAAGAATGAAATTGGTGAAATTGTAGCAAGTGGAGTATATTTTTATACAATTTCTGCAGGGAACTTCACGGCTACCCGTAAAATGTATTTAATGAAATAACACTAATATACTTTGGTTTACCCAACACCTTTAATAGGAAGTATTCATGCTACAGAACAAAAAAATCATATTCTCATACATAATTTTTGTATTTTGTTTACTGATTTCTTCAGGTTTATCTGCACAAATAATTGATATTCCTGATGATAACTTACGTGAAGCTATTGAAAAATATCTGTCCAAGCCATCTGGTACGGTAATTACTGCTCAAGAAATGCTGAGATTATCTCTGCTTGATGTTAGAAATGCAGAGATAGAAGAAATAGTTGGATTGGAATTTGCAACTAATCTCGTTGAACTAAATCTTCATAACAATTCAATCTTTGATCTAACTCCAATTACCGATCTGAAAAAACTAAGTAGATTAAGGTTGACTAATAACAGGATATCTGACCTTACACCCCTTAAAGACCTAATTAGTTTAGAGATTCTTGTACTTGATGATAATCTAATTTCAGATCTTACACCACTAAAAGGTTTATTTAATCTTATAGATATAAATCTCTCACACAATGCATTAACCGATTTAACGCCTCTTTCGGATCTAATTCGGTTAACCCATGTCGCAATCACAGAAAATCCATTAGGAGATTTAACACCTTTATCCGGATTAATTAGTCTTACGAGATTCTCTTCATGGGGTACACCAATAAGAAACCTTGGGGCATTGTCAGAACTACCTAAATTGGAGAGAATAGATATTTGTGGTGGGGAATTAACAGATCTATCTCCTATACAGGGATTAACTGCTTTAAAGGAGTTATATCTTGTAAATAATGATATATCCAATATAGAACCTATAGCAAGTTTGATCAATCTTAGACGTTTGGATTTAAGACAAAATGAAGTAACGGACGTAAAGCCGCTTGTCAATTTGACAAATCTAACATTTTTAATTCTTGAAGATAATGAAATTGTGGATTTTGCACCCTTAGATCCACTTAAGAGAAGAGGAGTCTTTATCAATCAGGTTAATAATCCTGGATTTACTCCCAATGCCCCAAAAATCAGTGGACCTTGGTTATGGGTGATAGTTCCTACTGATGGTTTATCTGGATCAGATGCTGCCTCATCGGGAACCGATTATCTTTCTAAAGTTAGTGCTGGAACTATAACTGAAGAAATTGTTGCTACTCGTGGTGCCGTTAAGTCGGAAAAAGTAGGTAAAAAAGAATGGAAGGAAGGTCGATTATCTAAATCAGGTGGGAATAACATCAATGAACTCGCTAACGAAATTGGACTTGGTACTGATGATATTAATCACCATGTTGCTTATGGATCAATTATTATCAATTCCCCTGCTCAACAATCAACAACCATGTATGTTGGTAGTGGGGACGCAGTGAAGATATGGTTAAACGGTAAATTGATACATAATAAAGCTGTTGATAGAGATGCAGAAGATTATCAAGATGCATTTCCTTTAACTCTTAACAAAGGGATAAACTTCTTATTGGTTGCGGTATACGAAGGTAGAGGATGGTGGTCAGGTTTCTTCGGCCTTGAATCCGGTACTGAATATGATACACTTCTTCCAGACCTAAGTGATGGTGAAAAACAAAGAAATCCTGCAGATGTAAATGGGGACGGAAGAGTCAGTATTCTTGATATGTTGCAAGTTGTCCAATCATTTGATTTTTACAAGGAGGGGCTTACAAATGAGGATCTTAATGGGGACCGAATGGTTGATATTAGAGACTTGATCATTGTTTCCAATCAGGTTAACTTACAAGCGGATATAGATTCACAGGAAGCACTCTCCCCAACATTGATTCAGGAATGGATTACTATGGCTTGGGAAGGTTACGATGGATCAGATGAGTATCGGGAGGGTATTACAAATCTGGAAAATCTACTAATTATTCTTAACTCAATTAAGAAAGCAGAAAAAGTAATCTTGAAAACGGCACTCCTACCTAACTATCCTAACCCATTCAATCCTGAAACTTGGATTCCATACCAATTGGCTTCACCAGCTGATGTTACTATAACTATACATTCTTCATCAGGTACACTTCTTCAGACTCTGGAATTAGGTATGAGAGTTTCAGGAAAATACATTTCACCAGACCGAGCAGCCCATTGGAATGGAAAAAACAGACTTGGTGAGTCTGTTGCCAGTGGAGTATATTTCTACACACTCATAGCTGGAGATTTTACTGCAACCCGTAAGATGTTGATATTGAAGTAGGCAATCTTATGCTAAGTTCCAATTTCCTTAATAAACTTGACCAACTCCGATTTAAATCTCATAAACCGTTTCGCGGGAAATATAGGGGAGAAAGGCGAAGTCAAAATCGGGGAACAGGTCTGGAATTTACCGATTATAGACGTTATGAACCTGGAGATGACCTACGGTATCTCGACTGGAATGTCTATGCTCGCTTAGAAAAACCTTTTATCAAGTTATTTCAAGCAGACGAGGAATTATCTGTTTCCATCCTCATTGATACAAGTCAATCCATGTCCTTTGGTGAACCTTCAAAGTTAGAATATGCAAAACAGATTGCTACTGCTTTGGGTTATATCACATTAGCTAATACAGATCGAATCTCTCTCTATACATTATCAGATCGACTATCTTCCGTATTACCATCCACTTATGGAAAATCACACTATACTCGAATTGAGAAAGCACTTTTTCCAATTGAACCAGAAGGGACAACACATCTTACTGAATGTTTTACTCATCTATCTGTTTATCAACCAAAAGTAGGTGTAGTCGTAATACTGAGTGATTTTTTAGATTCTAATGGATACAGAGAAGGTATTAATTCTCTATTAGGACGAAGTTACACGGTTTCATTGATACACATCCAAAGTTCAGAGGAGATAGAACTTCTTCCACAAGGTGAATGGCAATTGGAGGATTCTGAAACAGGTGAAACAAAAGAGATTACCATCAATGATGAAACACTACAACACTTCCGTGGAGAGATGAATACTTTTCGTAGTACACTACAAAGTTTCTGTAAACAGAAAGGAATAAATTACATAAATTTATCCACTGAGATGGGAATTGAATCAGTTATCTTAGATGATTTGCAACGTATAGGTGTACTTGAAAATAAAAACTAAATTAACGCCAGTTTGATAATGAAAAATATCAGTTCGATAAACAGAATTTTGTCCTGAAGATAGTCTTTGTAGCACAAACATTCCAGTTTGTGCACTCTGGTGTTAACTAAAAGTTCGGGGTACAATGTGTCTTATCAAACTCACGTTAAATTACATACAGAATGGAGAAAAGAATGAAGAAACAGTTTGTAGATATACAAGTAGAACTTATTCAAGGAGATATTACAAAAGCAAATGTAGATGCAATCGTAAACGCTGCTAACAAAGAACTCATCGGAGGTGGAGGTGTAGATGGTGCAATACGACGTGCTGGTGGTGAAGAAGTCGTAAAAGAATGTGATAAGATTAGAGCAGCACAAGGAGGATGTCCAACAGGGACAGCAGTTATCACAACCGGTGGTAACCTTCCAGCAAATCACATCATCCATACTGCCGGTCCTGTGTGGGATGGTGGAAATAAGAATGAACCGAAACTATTATCAAGTTGCTATAGAGAAAGTCTACTCTTAGCCTCTGAGAATGGTATAGACTCTATTGCTTTTCCATCAATAAGTACAGGAGTATATGGATATCCCACAGAAAAAGCAGCTAAGGTAGCGCTGCAAACAATTCTGGAATTAGCTGAAGGCAATAATAACATACCTACTATTATTCAATTTATACTGTTTGATGATGCTACCTATGGTTGTTATGAAGATGCTCTTTCAATTCTCTAATCAGAAAATACAACCAAGATAGGATCTCACGTCAAATGTCATATGAAGATTAAGTAAATAGTTCGGTAATTCTTTTTTTCCCAAACCCGGTAGGTGCGGTTTCCTAACCGCACTGGATATTTCTCCAAAAATACCGAATTTAAAAATTAATCTTCATGGGATATTTGACGTTTTTATTGCACCGATGACCACAAAATTGTTATAATTCACTATACATTTGATAATCCATCAAGGCATAGATATGAATTCTGAAATATATAAAACATACAGAAAAAAGCGTAATCGAAGTTATGCGTTTTTGATTTCTATTGGTTTACATGTAATTGCATTAATAATCTTTGCGATACACCTCTTAAAACCAGTCATTCAACCACCAGAAAATCAGATATACGCAGAACTTATAGATTCACTACCAGAGAATAGAACGAGAAAAGATATACCTAAACCCAGACCCAAGCCTGAAATAAAGGTAGAACGGAAAGTATTAACATCTGGTGTTAAAGGTATTTCAAGTTCAACACGAAATCCAATAGCCATAAAACCTGGAACGCCTGTAGATGGAGAAACAACTCTCGATGCACCCTCGTTAATAGAAAATGTTACTCGACTTGCCCCTTCACCACAATCAATCTTAAATCAACCGAAAATTGACGGACCTTCATTGTCTACTGGTACCGATGGTGTGGAGGATGGTATGAAAACTGCAAGTGGTAAAGGAGGGGGTGGTGCTTCAGGTCTAACAATACGTGGAAATGAGGGTTCTGGATTTGGAAACTTTACAAAAGGAACTGGTACAGGTTCAGGTTATGTTGATTTAGGTGAAGGTTTTGGAAGACTACCTACCCTGAAAGATGAAATAGGACAGAAATTGGGAGGTATCATTAAGGGGACAGGTTCAGATATTAAAGCTCATATACGGATCATCAGACTAAAGCATTCTCTAAGTGATTGGTGGCAGGATCCAACAGCAATTCCGTCTCTCATAAAATGGCTACAGGAAAACACTACTATACGCGCCGACATGAACTTTGCTGGTGGAGCATTACCATTAACAGATCAAAACATTCTGGATGCACCACTGATTATAATGACTGGACACGATCGAAATATGACCATTAACCGTAAACTGATGCGGGATGGTCAGAAAATGACTACTGGGTTCTCTGATGAAGAACGCGTTGCACTCAGAAAATATGTCCTTGATAGAGGTGGTACACTATTTTTTGATGATTGTGGGTTTAAAGCAAGTTTCGCAAATCTTATAAGAGAGGAATTACGTTTAATATTTCCAGAATATCCATTAGAGAAATTGCCATTTGAGCACGAAATATATAGAATTTACTATAATCTAAAAAAACCACCAGAAGGGGGTGACAGATTCTGGGAGAATGAAAATGTACCTCAACCATCAAAATTCAAATTCCATTGGGGTATATATGTCCCTCGCTCACTGGGTGGAAGAAAACAACCTAACCTAACATATAAGGACTCTCAAGGTACCCTTAAAACAACCAATAGACTCGGTGTAGTATTCAACAGAAAAGATTATCTTTGTGCAATGGAGACCGCAGAAATAGAATCCAGAACAGCATTGCGATTACGACGGTCTACAGATGTATATCGATTCATGACAAATCTTATGATATATACTTTGAAATATGGTGGAAACACAGACCGTTCTGAATACAATGAATAGTTATCCAGAAATTATTCACTATAAGATCCTATTAAATTACTAACAACACAGTTTCTCACAGATAATTCCTATCCATCCTAAAGGATGATTTCATAATTTGGCATCCAAGAACTTCAGCCGGGTATCACTGATTCTTCCTATCTATCTCCCGGCTCTACTTCTCTCAACCGGTGCAGGTATCATCACCCCTACCTTACCAATCTATATCAAATCATTTGAATTAACATATACAATCACAACGATTGTCATTGCAATCAGTGTAATAGGCAATATACCTGCTGGTATTTTAGTCGAACGCATCGGTAGAAGACAATCTATGTTGCTGGGTTTACTAATGATTGGCATTTCAACGCTCTCAATGGGAATAGCACAAAACCTATTTCATCTTTTCGGTGCACAACTTATTGGTGGTATTGGGAATGCCTTATGGATGTTATCCAGACATGCCTATATGGCGGATGTCATTCCATTATCGAAGCGTGGAAGATCTATCGCACTATTTGGTGGTGTTAATCGCATTGGAACGTTCTTAGGAAAATTCACAGCTATTTTTCTCGGATCAAATCTTCGTATTCCGTTTTATATATATGCTGCAATAGCAGTTCTTACCCTATTGATATGTTATTTTTCAATACCTGAAACAAAGCATGAATTCAAGACAAAATCGGAAAAACAGGAACCATATCTCAGACAACTTCTCAATGTTTCTATAAAACATTTTAGTTTATTGGCAACTGCTGGTGTAGGACAGGTTTGCGTTCAAACTCTACGAAGAGGATGTCACATTATCATTCCATTATATGCAGCAGATATTATCGGATTGAATGCTACTGGAGTACGTCAAATAGAAATGATTGCTTCCGCAGTTGACATGTCTATGTTCCCATTAGCTGGCTATCTCATGGATCGTTTCGGACGAAGATTTGCAACAATACCTGGTATCTGTATTTTTGCTACTGGTATGGTATTGATGCCTTTTACGAGTTCATTCTTATGGTTACTTCTCGCTGCAGTTATGATGCGATTTGGCAATGGGATTGCATCAGGTACGATGATGACACTTGGTGCGGATTTAGCACCCAGAGATGGAACAGGAGAGTTTCTCGGATTATGGAGATTAACAGGAGATTTCGGGGGTTCAGCTGGACCTGTGGTTGTCGGAAATATAGCGGATGTATTCGGTTTAGGTTATTCAGGATTTGCATTGGGTGGGATCGGTTATCTTGCAGTATCCATCTTCCTATGGTTAGTTCCTGAAACATTGAGAAGAGAATGATATGCCGGGAAAGGGACTCGAACCCTTACGCGCATAAAGCACACTAGACCCTGAATCTAGCCTGTCTACCAATTTCAGCATCCCGGCTTAACGAATACATTAGTATACTCACCCTATATGCTATTGTCAACAAAAAACATAAGGTGTCTAAAGAAAATCATTTGTATAAAATAACGTCAGTTTGATAATGAAAAATGTCAGTTCGATAAACAGAATTTTGTCCTGAAGATAGTCTTTGTAGCACAAACTTTCCAGTTTGTGTACTTTGGTGTTAACTAAAAGTTCGGGTTAAAATGTGTCTTATCAAAATCACGTTAAAAATAGGTACATTCTAATATGATTTTGATATGTTATATGCTATACTTCAATTAGACCCATATTCAAAATATATACAAGATCACTAAATTCACATTCTGAAGTTTAATTTTAATCAGAAATTGGAATTTTAAATTATGCGCTTTTTACTTGTTTCAATTTTATTTTTTACTATCGGATTACTTGGCTGCCAATCAAAAGCTATCCAAATGCTCATTGAACCACAAGAATGGGAAAACCTATCTTTAGGTAGAGGTGTGATCTGTTCTTCGCTTGAAATGATTGATGGAGACCTAAAATCAGTGGGTTACGCATCTGGTAGGCGGATAGATATTACATTACCAACCCAAAGAACAATACATAAGATCAGAATTCGTGGCACTAATATCTCGAATGCAGTTGTATATCATCAACTAAAGGGAAATAAACGCTGGCAAGCACTATTAGAAATAAAGAATAATATTGGACCTGATATTGAGATGCGTTTAGGTAAAGTGGTTCAGTCACTACGGATCTTTGTCACTGGAACACAAGATGATAAACGCAAAGCACCCCAATATTCACCACGATATGGTGGAATCCTACCAAGAAGAGCATTAGGAAAACCTTATATACACGAATTAGAACTATACGGCTTAAAATCTAAGGAAAAATAATGAAAAGATTGATTCATGAAGACATATACACTTGGTCTGTTTTTAGCGATATCCGTCAGATTGATTTCAACGGATACCTTTGGGTTAGAGATGAAGGAAATATCGTAATTGATCCTGTAGAAATGACAGATACAGACCAAAAACAACTTGAAGAACTGGGTGGAGTAAAATGGATTGTTATTACAAATCGCGACCATGAACGAGAAGCGGAAGCATTCCAAAAATGGACTGGGGCAGAGATAATAGTCCATGAAGCAGATGCTAATCTGCTCAATATAAAACCAACACGAACAATTAAAGATGGAGAGAATATCGCTCCAGGATTAAGAGCAATCCATCTTCAATATGGAAAGAGTCCAGGTGAAATCGCACTCTACTTCTCAAATAAAAATGCAATACTTTTTGGGGATATTGTGTCTGGTGAACCCATGGGACGATTATCATTACTTGCAGATGATAAATTGGAAGATCCCTCAAAAGCAGCACTCCAATTACGCAAGGTATTAGCACTCCGGTTCAATACTGTTCTCGTAGGAGATGGACACTCCATTTTCAAAGATGGAGAACAGGAATTGGTTGATTGTCTACAAGCACGACAGGACATATATATTAATCGTATCAATATAGAAGATTTAGACTGGGTACATAGAGATGCACCACATCCCTTTGGTTTTGAGTTTAAAGATATTGATGCCTTTATCGGTGCTAAAAATATAGGATACTGTGTCTACAAATTACATCCCGGTAAAGCTACATTTCCAATGCACCTACACCATTTCGGGGAGGAGATGTGCTATGTGATGGAAGGCACATGCACCCTCAAAACACCAAGAGGAGATATGGAAGTTCGTGAAGGGGATTTTATTGCTTTTCCACCGGGTGAAGTAGGAGCACACAAATTCGTCAACGAAGGGGATAATCCTGTCATCTTATTCATACTGGGTACATCAATACCTCATGATGTGAGTGAATATCCAGATTCCAATAAAGTCTTACCTTATGTTCTCCGTAAAATATATCGTAAGGATGAAACACTCGATTATTTCGATGGTGAGGTATAACTAATTACGGTATACGGAAATATATTGAAACAATTAATCAGAATATTTAAAACACATTAATCATAGAATTGTATAATCTTTGTTATCTATGAATCTTAGTTCAATCTTATTGATGTTCAAATCTACGTGTCATCTGATTTTCTTTCGCTTGATTATCTACTAATTCCGGATCAACGATCTCAAAAAGTCTTTCTACTAAATTGCTACGAATCTTTACATATTCAGGATTTGATGCTAAGTCATTATTCTCCATAGGATCTATCTCTACATTGAACATCTGTGGTTCATTCCCTACGTAATAACACAGTTTATAGTCTCCCTCCTTCAACATAAAACCTGCATTCATCATTCCCATAGCATGGTATTCAGAAAAAACTGTCCGTGTTGTCTCGTTCGATTGATTACGAGCGATATTCAACAAACTCTCTCCAGGCAAATCAGGTGGTTTCTCCAAACCTACAATCTCTAACAAAGTGGGTAACACATCAACTAATGACACATTCTGACTGAGACATCCTGTCTCACCAGATGGAAGTCGTATTATCATTGGAACTTTTACTGACGGTTCATATAAACACTGTTTTTGCCACATACCATGGTGTCCTGCCATTTCACCATGATCACTTGTGTATATGATAACAGTATTTTCACACAGACTGGTAGAATCAATAGCATCTATGACCCTTCCAATATGTGCATCAAGGCATGACACAAGAGCATAGTACGATGCTAATGCACAACGGACTGTCTCTTCTGGCGGAGGGATGTCATTACGCCATGACCATCGATGGTGTTGAATTATTGGATGTTGTGTTTCGAGTGGTTCATTCCAAGTATCGGGTAATGGTAGAATACTTGGATCATACATTGAGTAGAATTCGTTAGGAGCAATCAATGGAAAGTGTGGATGCATATATCCACAATAGAGTAAAAACGGCTTTTCATCAGAAGATAAAGCTTTCTTATGTAAGAAATCTACTGCTAAATCGGTTACTATTCTGTCATATCTTGTATGTTCATGATCTCCCGGACCGCATTCAGCAACATGAGAGTTTGAACCCCTACGAGCATCGGCACTACGATTCGGTGGACGACCATTTCTACTATACCATCGTGGTAGATCATCTAACAATCGTGAAGAAAACCCATTCAGTCTATCACTTCCATTGAAATGTGTTCGTCCGCATAATATTGTCTCATAACCCACCTTTGATAGATAATTTCCCCAAGTCTTGTGTTCCCGGTTAGGAATAACACCGAGATCCCATGCATCTATCTGATGTGCATACTTCCCAGTTAACATAGACAATCTGGATGGTGTACATATTGGATAATTACAATATGCATTATCGAATGTATAACTCTGTTCTGCCAGTCGGTCAAAATTAGGAGTTTGGACTATTGGGTGTCCCCTATGTCCCATTGCTTGTCCAGCATGTTCATCTGAGAATAAAAAGACAATATTCATAGAACAAATTCCGTTAGATAAGAAGATTGTAATCTCTTCGGAAATTAAATAGTTTTAAATTGTTTGATCATAATCTGATTTTCGTTTTGAGAGATTTGTCTTTGGTGGTATATCCCATGATAAAAATCCACAGATAGGACATTGCATTTCCAATTCTACAAGATTCTGGACAACGCCTGTTTTCTGCGGTTTCTTCTGCGTATTACACTGTGGACAACGAATAGAACGGAATTCATCCCAATCGCTTTTTCCATAATATGAAAATATCTTAAATAGAATGAAGAGTAATCCAACAATAGCAAGGCAGATAAGACTAAAAAACAATAATGACACCATCTGACTATCCTCTGATACGATTACTCTCTTGCCGAGTATAATTGTGGTAACTATATCTGAAGGTAAATTAGGGGTTTTGCTTGTGGCTGCTGATATGTATCCTCATAAACAAATTCTGAGAAAAATGGTGAGAAAAATGCATCTAATATATCCATGAAACCACTTAGGTCAATCCCCATATAGAAGTCTTCATCTTCACCACATTCAACAATCACTTGTTTCAATTTATCGCGTCCAGCAGTAGATAGTGTTCGTAACGGACGTAGCATACGCATATGATATTTAATTAATGATGCTGATACTTGTATTAATCCTTGTAAGAAAAGACGATAGGTATCCTCTGCTGGATGCCATAATCCTTCCCATGCTTCATGTGCTTCCCACCAATATGCAAAATTGAAAAGATCAACACCATATAAATAAGTATTGTTTTGTCTCCACATCTCTGGTAATAACTGAGCATCCTCTATCTCATCTTCTAAACCGTAACTATGTCCAAGTGGATCACGTAGCGGATGAGGTGTAACACCTGGGATGTGTCGATACGATGGAAATGGCACATCTGGACAATAGCGATTACAGTTGCTATCAAAAGGATTTGGTTGTGGAAAATTATCCATAGTTCATCAGTCTGATTATCTACCTACACCTATGTAATGAAAACCCGCATTCAATGCTTCTGGTGGTGAAAAGACATTACGACCATCTATTAGAATCGGTGATACCATCTGTTTTGCCAATCTACGAAGATCCAATTTATGGTATATGTCCCATTCTGTTACAAGTACAATTGCATCAGTATTTATTGGAAGTTGGTAGACATCATCAATAAAATCAACTTGTATGTCATTTAGTATATTCTGTGCATTAGCTATCGCAATTGGGTCGTGGGCACGTACATTTGCTCCTTCAGATATTAGTTGTCTAATAATATCAAGAGAAGGGGCCTCACGGACATCATCTGTATTCGGTTTAAAGGAAAGTCCAAGAATACCTATTGTCTTCCCGTTTAACGTTTTCAAAACATCTCGCAATTTCTCAACAATACGAACTCGTTGTTCAAAATTCACTATACGGGCGGCTTCAGTGATAGGCATTTCATATCCTGTTTGGGCTGCAACACCCAATAAAGCTGCTGTGTCTTTGGGATAACAACTACCTCCCCAACCCAAACCAGCACGCAAAAACCTATGTCCAATACGAGAATCCAATCCAATTCCACGTGCCACCTCTGTTACATCCGCACTAACATCCTCACATAAACCAGCAATTTCATTAATAAAACTAATTTTTAATGCTAAAAAAGTATTCGCTGCATATTTAATCATCTCAGCACTGTTTGGATCAGTTGTCATCATTGGGGGAAGATGGTAAGATTCTGGACGAGGAAGTATCGTAGGTGGATCAAAGGTCTGTTCTAATATAGGTTTATATAAACGACGTAAATCACTGTATGCAGTATCATTATTCCCACCCACGACAATTCGGTCTGGATACAATGCTCCCTGTAAAGCCAAACCCTCTTGCAAGAATTCTGGATTGGATGCTACAGATATGTTCCCTTGTACTTTCCTCTGTGAAAATACCTGTTCGAGGACTACAGAAACACGACGATTGGTACCAATTGGTACAGTCGATTTTATTACAAGTGTATAATGTTTATCTGGACAGCATACTTCAGCAACTTCTTTAGCTGCTGCTTCAACATGACTTGTATCCGCTTCTCCACTCTTTTTAGGTGGTGTTCCCACGGCAATCATGATGAGTTCTGAATCAGGAACTACTTCAGAAATGTCAGGGGTAAAACGGATGGAACTACCAACTTCGTTAAGTAGATCTTGTATACCTGGTTCATGAATTGGACTTTTACCCTCCTGCAGTAGATTAAGTTTATTTCTGTCTTTGTCAACTGCAGAAACATCGTGGTTTAGATAAGATAATACCACTGCTGTCGTCAGTCCAACATATCCTGTTCCTATGATTGTAACTTTCATGTAATTCCTCTATTTTTTTGAAATCATATCAAATCCTACTGCAGTTACAAGTACTACACCTTTAACAATATCTTGCCATGCATTATCAAAATTTGCCATACTCATACCATTGCTTAGACTTGCCATTACAAATGCACCTAAAATTGCTCCAAAGATTGTCCCTCGACCACCCATTAAACTCGCACCACCTATGACACATGCTGCAATTGCATCTAATTCGAGTAAGCGTCCTGCCTCAGGTCCTGCACTACCGAGACGTGCTGTCATAACTATTCCTGCAATTGCCATCAATACTCCCATAATTACAAAAACGCGTAAGGTTACATTTCGAACATTGATTCCAGATAGATATGCAGCTTCAGAATTACCTCCAACAGCATACACATATCTCCCAAATCGTGTATGATTAGCTATAAAGTGGATTAAGAAGGCTAATCCAATTAGAATACATGCTGGAATTGGAATCCCTTTATATGAATTCATTACATAAACAAAAGCTATGACACCAACAAGTGTAAATATAAATCTGAAAATAATAGATATAAAAGCACTACAAGTGTATTCTGATTGAATAGATGATATCTGTCGGAAAAAGATATAGCTACTAATACATATACCAACACCCATTATAACCCAGCCAAATGTATTAGACAAATGGGCTGTACCGATTGCCTTTAACCAATTATCCTGTAGAAGTATTGTCTCTCCTCTCGTGAATCCTAACATCATACCTCGGTAGACCAAGAATCCACCAAGTGTTACAATAAATGCTGGTACCCGTTGATATGCCACAAGGAAACCATGAATCCCTCCTATACATATACCAATAAATATTACAATCAGTAGTGTCCAGAAAACGGGTATTCCCCACCAAATATTGAGAATTGCAGTAATTGCCCCTAATAAACCTGCCCCAAAACCAACCGATAGGTCAATATTGGCAGAAATTATCACCAAAACCATACCTAATGCAAGAATTGCTGTCACTGCCCCTTGCCTTGAAAGGTTAGAGAGATTGCGTGTATTCAGGAACAGTCCATTTGTCAGCAGCGTGAATATAATCCATATACATGCTAGTGCTATTACCATACCATACATGCGAAGATTTAGCTGCTTCATATAGTGAGTTAATTCCTTTTAGTATCAATCCCAAACAGTGTATTGAAATTCTGTGTAGTGATATGACCTATTGAATCAACAGTCGTGTCTCGTATTTCTGCGATTTTTTCCGCAACAGCACGCACATAAGAGGGTTCATTTCGTTTCCCACGTTTGAATTGTGGTGATAACCATGGACAATCAGTTTCTATTAACAAACGTTCAAGCGGTATTTCCTTTGCGACTTTTTGTAAGTCCTTTGCATTTGGATAGGTTACGATTCCACCAATCCCAATATAAAAACCTATCTCAAGGCTTCTATGCATCAATTCCACATCACCAGTAAAACAGTGTAATACACCTGAAATCTTACCATTCCGTCCTTCCAAGATGGGAAGAATGTCCATATAAGCATCACGATTATGGATAATAATTGGCATATCCAACTCTTCTGCAAGATCTAATTGCTTTTCAAATGCATCTTTTTGTATTTCAGGGAGGGAGAGATTCCTATAGTAATCTAAACCTATTTCACCAACAGCAATTACCTTTGGGTGTTCTAATTTACTACGGAATGAATCTAATATCTCAGGGGTTAACTTATTTGCATCGTGGGGATGCATACCTACTGTGGCATACAGATTGTCATGCTTTTCCGCAAGTTCAATAGAACCAAGAGAAGTGTCAAAGTCAAATCCAATGATTAGAATGGTATTCACTTCAGCTGCTCTGGCACGCTCAAGCACTAATTCACGGTCTTGATTAAACTGGGAGAGTTGGATATGGGTGTGTGAATCAACAAACATATTGATTTAATGAAGATGAGATAACTTACCTATTATCACATTCCAAATATATTCCACTACATCAACGGTGTTCTGATGACGCTCTCAAGTGTGTGTGCCCGAGGGGATTGCGTGACATGAAATAGAATGAGATCAGCTACATCTTCTGGTTGTGTTAAATGCTCAATCACATCATCTGGATGGTTGTCACGACGCATCTTAGTATCCACTGGGCCCGGGCAAACTACGGAAGCTTTTACCCCATACTGTCTTCCTTCATTGTTGGTTGTCTCAGTAAATCCAATCACAGCAAATTTTGACGCACAATAGGCACCACCATTCACATGTCCATATTTACCAGAGACAGAGGATATATTAACAATATGTCCATATTCTTGTTGGCACATCTGACTGAACACTGCTTGTGTACAGAGAAAAACACCTTTAAGGTTAACAGCCATAGTTAAATCCCAATCCTCTTCACGAATGTTTGGGATAGGATTGTGGATTGCTACACCTGCGTTGTTTACAAGTATATCAACCTTACCAAATGTCGTAATTGCTTGATTAACCATTGATTCAACATTAGATTTTAATTGAACATCAGTCACTATTGGTAGTGCATTTCTACCAAGGTTTTTAATCTCTTTTGCAACATTGTGTATTTCTGTTTCACTACGAGCAGCAAGAACAATATCAGCACCCTCATTTGCAAATGATAAGGCGGTTGCACGACCAATACCGCGTCCACCGCCTGTGATTATCGCTATACGGTTTTCAAGTTTCACAGCATTTCTTCAAGTTTATATTAGTAGACGTGTAATGTAATGACAATCTCCTATGATATTTGGTACTGTTTTAATTTCTCATTATCAAACATTATCCCGTGTCCAGGACGATCAGGTGGTGAAAAATGTCCATCTTTCAGAGTGAGTGTATCACTTAGGACAAGGTCGAGAGATGGAATGTATTCAACGAAAAGTGAATGTGGTACGGCAGCAGAGAGATGAACATGTAAATCCATTAAAAAGTGCGGAGAGACAGATAAACCGAAGCATTCTGCAGTATGTGCAACTTTCATCCATTCTGATATACCACCCACGCGTACTGCATCCGGTTGAAGTATGTCTGCTGCTTCTTGAGAGATGTATTCCTTAAATACAATCTTATTGTAGATGGTTTCACCGATTGCAATTGGAATTGTGGTTTTTTGCTTTAATTCAACATGACTTTTTACATCATCTGCTTCTATTGGTTCTTCAAACCAGAATAAGTCTGCTTCCTCAACACGACATGCAAGTTGAATTGCTTCGCGGGCATTCCATTTCATATTTGCGTCAATCATCAAATATGGATCTTGTCCTATCGCTTTTCTGACAGCAAAAATTCTGGCAACATCTTCATGTAAACTATCCCGACCTACTTTGATCTTGATACCTTTATATCCCTGTTCGATATATTCGACTGATTGTTTAACCAGTTCATCTTCAGTGAGATGTAACCAACCCCCATCGGTATTGTAAACTGGTACTTCAGATCTTGCTCCACCAAGTAATCGAAATAATGGTAGATTAGCACGTTTTGCCATCAAATCCCATAAAGCAATATCAACAGCAGCGATACCTAAGCCAACTATTCCACCTCTTCCAACCCAGTGTGTCTCCATCCACATCCGATTCCAAATACGGTCTATATTAGATGCATCCTCTTCAAGAAGGATAGGTGTGAGATAAGCATCTATAATCTGTCGAATTGCTTCACCACCTTTACCTATGGTGTAGGAAAAACCGGTGCCAACAACACCATCTTCATCTTCAATCTCAATATATGGAAATTCCATAGAGACAAATGCCTGTATAGCATCCGTACGTTCTACTTGGGGTGGAATATCATAAAGGGCTGTTCGAACTGCATTGATTTTCATCTCTGTGGGTGATACCTTTCATTTACTACATGAAATCACTTTATCTATCTCTCAATTTCATATTGAGGAAGATTACTAAGTCAAATTATTTATCATCTCTTGAAGTTTCTCAATACAGATACGTGAAGCTTCTTCACCAGCTTCTGAGAAGGCTTTTCCTCCAGGTCTATTGAGTAGATCTTCTTCAATTTTTAATGTAGGTCTCCAGTGCGTTTCTAAACAGAGATGTCCTTCATAACCCTCATCAACAAATGCTTGTAATTGTCCTTGCCAGTCAATAACACCATCTCCCACTGGGACTGATTCAATCTCACCAGATTCAGGATTTGGTCCTGCATCCTTTAAATGTGCATGTATCATAGTCGGTTTCATACGGTTGTAAGCATCAGGGTAGGGAGTCTCACCGTCAGTTGCGTGTGCCTCATTTGCAGGATCCCAAATACCGCGTATATTCGGGGAATCAATTTCTTCAATAAACTTGGCAGTAAGTTTAGCAGTACTAAGGGATGTAGTTGATTCGTTCTCCATGCCTAAGATTATACCTTCACCATCAATTATCCTTAAAGGTTCATCGTAAGCCGAGATTACTTCATCCCAACGTTCCTCTGTCTTGCCAGTATCCCAAAATACAAATGTCCTGATTAGATTTGTATCAAAGGCTTTGGCAGTACGGATACATCCAGTGAGAATATCAAGATGTTCTTTTCTCTCTTCTGCATTATCCATATCACATTTGAAGAAAGGGGATGCAATACCAATGATCTCAATATCTGTTCCATCTAATAACCCCTTCATCTTATCAATATCTGCATTTGTAAGTTGATGTGGTGGTTTATCCCATACAGATCGAATTTCTATTGAATCCAAATTGAAATCTTTTACAAAATTCACTACGGTTTCAAAGTCTTGTGATACTTCATCTCCGATTACACCGACTTTAAACATTATTATATGTCTCCTTTAAACTTTTCTCGTATATTAGCACAGTAAAGATAAAACACCAAATTCTACTCAGAGAGTTCATAGTATCCAGAGTGTTTATTATAATATCCATACGATTTTGCATGCTTTGGATTTATCATATTGCAAAGCACACCAATACCTTTACCAGGAAGAACTTCCTTAAGATGTTTAATCCCTGTCAATACATCAAACTTTTTAGTCTTGGTGATATCAAATAGATACACTACAGCATCAGTTACTGTAGCTAAAATTATTGGATCAGCAACTGCACGGACAGGTGGGGAATCTATGATTATTATATCGTATTCAGTTTTAGCAATTTCTAAAAATTGCGTCATCATATCCGAATTCAATAATTCAATCGGATTTGGGGGAACTGTTCCACCAGGGATTAAGTGTAAATTAGGAATTCCAGTATCTCTTACAGTTGCGTTGAATACATCATACTGATTATCATCTTTAATGGATATGAGTGCTTCACTTAACCCCCGGTTTTCGTGCATCACTATGTGTTACAGTCTGGGATGAAGTGGTATCATCTGATAATGTGTTTTCATCATTGGATGAAATCTGTAACAGTTGTTGAATATCAAAAAATGTATGTTGGGAAGGTCTACGCATATCAGCATCTATAAGCAATACTCTTTCTCCGCTTTGCGCGATTGCAGCTGCGAGATTAGAGGAAACAGTGCTTTTTCCTTCTCCACGCATTGAACTGGTAATTAATACCGTCTTTAACTCATTACCAGGATTCAAGAACGGTAATTTTGCCATAATTACACGAAATGCTTCAGCACTTCTTGAATTTGGTGCATCGTGACTGATAAGAGGTATTCGATATGTACTACTTTTCTTAATGGATGGTATAATACCAAGGAAACTTGGTGGTTCTGGGAGTGAGTCCAGTTGGCGTACTGAATCCTCTAAACGTAAATAAGTATCCTGTATGTAATTTTTAACAACTGCAAATGTCAATCCTAATAAACCACCAAGAAAAGCCCCCAATACAAGATTTAACTTAATATTGGGTTTAATTGGTTCTTCTGGGAGTCGACCTTGATCTAAGACCTTTAGACTTTCTGTTCGTGCTTCATCAATTAGTTGGGATTCCCGAATCTTAGCGGTTAATGCCACAACTTGAGCATTATATTCTAAAACATCACGTTTTTTTCTGAATAGTTCCATCTGTTCTGTTGACCATTCACCAAATTGTTTCATTGTAGCTGCTATTTTTTCTGATATATCTTTTTTTTGTTCTTTTAAACTGGTTATGGCTGCTTCTGTCTCACTGATCTTCTGTGAAATTACTTGATGTAAAGGGTTATATGAAGAGGTAGTACTTGTAAGATCTTTTTCTTCACTTTCAAGTCGGTTTTCTGTTTCAGCGATTTTTTCATCCAAAGATGTTATCTCAGGATGAACAACGTCACCGTACTTACCAATTAATGATTTTCTTTCAATTTCATAGTCATTTAAGTCTTCTTTCAGCTTGGAATATGTTGGATTTCTGGTGATTGTACTTGATATAAGTTGTTCTTCAATATCCTCAAGTTCGTTTTTATATGCAATATATTGTAATTCTGCCCCAATGAGTTGACTTGTCACTTCATTTTCGCTCATTTGTAGAGAAACAATAATTTGTGCTTGCGTGCCACCTTCCGCATTCAAAGTCAATTGTGGATTGGTTAATTGAAAATCAAACAGTTCTTTCTCCGATTTTTTTAGTTTATCTTCTGCTTCACTCAACATCTCTATCGGTAGAGGTTTTTCCCACCAACGCGTATTCTCCGATTTCTCAGTTTCAACAACATTTATCAATGTAGTAGCAATCCGATTACATAGAAGTTGTGCATATTCTGGCTTCATCTGTTTTACTGTAAAAGTAATTACATTTCCATCCTGAGATTCATCAATTTTAATTTTTTCATCAATGAGTGTCTTAACAAAGAAGTCTCTCCACTCTTCATCAGTTAGGTCTCCCTGTTCTGTTTCAGATGAATCGATATTGATATTAACAAAGTTTGCTAACGATTTTAACCACTTGCCATAATAGATTGGCTGCGGTTCTATCAATCCTTCGGCTATAAGTTCATTTACTGTAGGCGCGATAATAAGGTCTCGTGATTGTAGCAACATGGAGTATGAACCTAAGGTAGGTCCCTTAAGTATACCTGTCAATGTTAGACCTGATAATAATGAAGATGGTGTTTGACTTTCAAGGATGCGAATTGTTGTTTCAGATTGATAAACTGGTGGTGTTAGATCTGAAATAATGAATGCTGCTAACACACAAAGTATGAATATTGCAATTACACTCCATTTATTTCTATAGAGCATCCAAAAATAATCTAATATTCGTATTTCGGTAATTTCATCAATCTTTCGATCTGAATCGGACATGTTTTCCTCATACTTGTTTCAATATCATTGTTATTGGAAGATAATTTGTGGTGGAATTTCTGATGATGGTATTTCTATCTGTATCTTGACCAAACATTAACAATCAAACTTGTTAGCGATGCAGCAAAACTTAAAACCCGCCAATCTATTCGTGTTCTTTCTAAAATACGGAGTTGGTCGTTAGGGTTTATAAGTACTTCAGATTGGATAATATTGAAGTTCAATTCCTCTTGTGTTCCATTAGATCGGGTTAGGATACATTTTTTTGGATTTGCTTTTTCTTCATCTAATCCACCTGCCATTGCTACCGCATCACGTAAGAGAACTGGTTCAGTTATAACATATTGTCCGGGTTTATCCACTGCACCTACAACGCTAATTTTTGCTTCAGCTAATGGAACATATAAAGTATCACCAGCTGACAACATTGCAGTAACATTATCTGAAGTAAGATCTACAGGTGTATTACCGGATTCAGTTATAATTTCAGCTTTCTTTAGATTAGCAAAATCTGATCTGGAACCACCTGCAAGTTTCAAACCTTGTGATGCTGGAATCTGTTCATTCTGTATTGCATAATACCCCGGTACAACAACAGCCCCTATTACACGTATGCGTCTATGTTCATAGATCGAAGGCACAAACACAATATCATAATCTTTCAATGGAATATCTCCATCTGTTGATTCAATATGTTCTAGAAAGTTAACAGTCTTAAATACCTTTCCATTTCGTAATATTGAAATTTTTGTCAGATCAGCCAATTCATAATTGATTTCTGCAGCAGCTAAAGCATGCATCAGATATACTTGTCCAGTCTCAAATATGTGAGAATTTCCTCGTGGACGCCGTTCAACTGCTCCAAATACAAGAATGGTGCGTTTCGGCTGCATCAATGTTACAAAAACCCGTGCACTTGGTAGTTTTGCTGAAAATACTTCCTGCATTCTCTGTTCAAGTTCTGAAACAGTTAATTCAGTAGCTTTTACTAATCCAATCAAAGGATATGAAATAAATCCATCAGGTTGTACTGGGATAGGTACGCGGTCTTTAGTATATTCGGGAAATCCTTCAACTGTAACGACAATACTGTCTCCAATCTGCATTTTATATGTTGATGTATCTGGATAAGCAGGAATATCAGTGACGATATTTTCGTCTTTTGAGTGTTCATCAGCAAAATATGTTGGTAAGAAAATCAACTGTAAAATGATTACAAGAATGAGAAATACATTATTCCTGGAAGAAATATTCTTCAATTTTTTAGTCGCCTTCTATTAATTAATTTTAGTCTTTATCTTGTATGATGTTCTATATGTAATTTATCTTCAATAAAATTCACTTTTTTAGTGAGTAAGATTTTAGGAAGGAAGATGTAAATGAATGAACTATTATTCCTTTAAATTCTACATACCCACCAATGTTAATGCCATATTCCAGTGAATTCCTTGTTGTAATTCGAGCTTGTTATTACGTAACCTGAAATTGATTTTTCCTACATATTTTAGTTATTGTAACGTGAGTTTGATAAGACACATTTTAACCCAAACTTTTAGTTAACAACAGAGTGCACAAACTGGAAAGTTTGTGCTACAAAGACTATCTTCAGGACAAAATTCTGTTTATCGAACTGACATTTTTTATTATCAAACTGACGTTATTGTAAATGAGAATAAAATGAATAAAAAGATATTAATAATAACATTGTATTTTAACAACAATATGTCATGAATACAAGCGAAATTGGACGGTAGGGGTATGTAAAGTATTTGTCACTAACATTACGCTGCAATAGTATGTAGATACCAATATTTATCTCTGAAATCATTTTACAAACAATGTTACTCTTGCTTTCAAAGTGAGATTGAACACCTAATTCTGTTGGATGAATGGATAATGTGAATGTAAAAAGTGTTAATATCTATCGTTTTGAAATGATAGCACTTTCACGGAAACCTTCACGGAGCGTTTTTACGAGTCCTTATTCTATAAGGGTTTATAATTTTAATTAGACCAATTTTCCGTGAATCACATTCGTTAATTACACTATAACTTAAGTGTGTATTGAGTACTAATATGTTTTCATACGAAGTGTATTGGGAGATAGCACTCCGCTGGAGTGCCAGATTGTTCCGATATTGTTTTCTATAGACATAGTACTCTGCTGGAGTACGGTATTTTTGATATAGAAAACTCCAAAAAATAGACTTATAATTTTGAGAATACTCATCAATAACTGATTTTTCTTATAGTCAAATGATATAAAACAGATAATTAGTCCTAAATAGTCAGTCAGTAGATCGTGTTGTTATCGTATTCATCGTATATGTTGAAAAAATGTAAAAAAGTTACACTTTTTGTCACACGGTGTGACATTGATATAACCTCTCTCCCGTCAGTCCTATGCTAAGTTCATAGCCACTTTTTTAAGGTTAAAAGAATTTGCAAAAATTATGATTTTTGTATCTTTTTCTTTACTTCTAATCCATCGAATTGGGATCGTATGAATGTGAAATATCTTAACCGTCAATTTTGACAAGATATTAGAACATATCCCATAAATTATATATTTGGATGCTTTATTGTTCTTGTCATGTATTGTATATCGAAAATACGGACGGGGAGACCCCGTCCCTACGAAGAGGAACTGTATTAATGAGATACGCAGTAGTAAAATGAAAAAGTTACACTTTTCGTTACATGGTGTAACTTTGTAATATTGTTCTAATCCCTGTATAAGACTGGGTTTATGGTAATTTTCTTGAAATTTAAGAATTTTGTGTTTTATGCCATTTTCTGGTTTTACTGGTTTTTCTGAGCGTTGAAGTCTTTCACTATTTTTTCTCTGTCTTATTGTATTTTTATGAAAATGTTGGATTGTCATTTCTTATCTTCCTATTTATTGCTCTATCTTCTTTCTGTAGATGTGATTATTGATTCATAATTATCAGATACACCATAGTTTAATTTTTACAACACAATTTTTAAATATCCTATTTTTGAACTGCTCTAAAGTCAGTTCTAGAAAGGGTTTGTTAGAAATACCTAAAAAATTGTTAGAATTTTTATTTTTTTTGAAAATTCATACTCTTTTTATGTTTGAAGTGTTCTAAACCCTGTTCTGGTATAGGTTTGTAGTGGTATGAGATTTCGATTTCCTTTTTACAACTGTTGTAAAACATTTACAACAGTTGTAAAAGCTACATAGCACCTTTTCCTGATATGCTTTTAATGTAATATGTATAGTAACATAATAAAATCACATGTGTCAAGTGATACTTTGTCATATGTGAAATAGTTCTGCAATATATTTACTTTTTCTATTTATACTTAGAGTGTAATATCAATCATATTATAGTTTTAGTTGTATTATGGTTTGGTTTTCTTCAATATTTTTTCACTTAATTTTAGTTTTATTTCTATGTGTTATGTAATTAATTTTGAATTATGTATTGGAGATTGCGAATGGACATTGGATGGGTGAAGAGTGAATGGATGGTTAATTTTTGATTCTATATAATTGTCTATACCCTATACTCCGCAAATACGGTAATTTAGTTTTAAGAATTTCTTGTTAATGTGTGTTGCTTATAGCTAAAAATATCGAAAACTAAATTACCCTGATCCGCTAATTAAAAGTTTGTGGTAGAAATAGAAATCCACAATCTTGTGCATCTTGCTTCAAACTAAATGAATTCTCAATACTCGAGTTCTAAATAAAATTTATGTTAACAATACCTTCGCCAATTATCCTGTGCTTAGTTCTAACTGTGTGTGATGAATAGCACCGATAGAACTAAGGTGCTGTGTGATTTGCTCAATAACAATAGGTTCAGGTTTTTGCGGAAGTATTTTTAATGTTTCCTCTAAATACTTCATAGCTCGGTATTTTGCTTTCAAATCTAATACGCTACACGCCGTGTTATTAGACCGAAATGTGTTTGCCATTTTCGCACTCACATTTACCATAAACAAGGATAAGTTTGCTGCATTGTTCACAGGTGTTTTTTTGACATTCATAAAATCTTCCAACCCCCAATACTGTTTTGCGTCTCTGAAGTTAAACTCTATTTGAAAACGAAGGGAGTAATAATCAATCATCTTTAGAGCACTCAGTTTTAGGTCAGAACTAAACAATAACACGTGTGATTTTTGTCCTGTCAGCAGATGCGTCTTGAGAAGACAAACAATATTGAGAGGATCCGCAAACTGCTTATGACGCAAGTGTACTTGATACACTTCGGTTCTGATGTTATCGGTTGTTTCAACAGAGACACGCCATTTGTTATCCATTTGTTGTGGATTGAAACGATCCCCATAGAGGGCGCGGCGTCCACGACCTTTATACGGTGTCGTTGGTGGATAATAGAGCGCAGCATCTGTGCGAAGTTTTGAAATGAGATGGAGACCACATTGTGATACCATTTGTAGCGCATTATTGTGTCCGAAATATCCATCAAGCACAAAATAACGGAGTTTGATACAATCTCCCATCTGTTGGAGAAATGATTTCACCATAGTTTGAAGTTGTTTCAAAGTATTGCTGAACACAACATCCTTTTTGTTTCGATTCCGGCTCCCTTTGGGGCGACCACGCCCTCGTTTTGTTATGGCTTTCTGTGTATTCTCCTGATCTTCGATTGCAGACACATCCATATTGGCTGATGCGTTGCTACGCACGATTTGTTCCATCATCATTGGGTAAGAACACCTGTCTTTGACGCTTACTAAGGACACCGCTAAAAATGACAAACCGGAAATCGGTTTTCCATGTAATGAGGAGAAGAAGCGATCTATACCATAAGTTTTTTTCCCAGTTTTTGACACCGTGACTTCATCTGCTACAAGGATATACAAACTTTTAGGATCAAACAGATATTTTTTGAAAAAGAGCCAACACATCTTTGGCCAAGGGAGATCTGTGCTAAAGAAGCGTTGTATCGTACGATAACTCCCTCCTTTTGATGTCCAACGGGAGATATTTAACATTGTGACCTGACCTGTCATCGCAAGCAGGGCAAATACAACTTGACATAACTGGCGGATCATAGTAGTGGATAAACATAGATTAAATACAGTAAATAATGCTATAATTTCTGGCATGGGTGTGTGTCCTTTCTAAGTTAAAATGATATTTTAAAACTTTAGGACAAACACCCTTTTTATTCAAGTGTTTTTGGCGAAGGTATTGATGTTAAATCACAAAATTTAAATATTTTCATAATATATCGTAATGATATTATGTATATCGCATTATAATAATTTTTCCGTTATATTTATTTATAATAATAAACATAACGAAACATATGATAATGAGACTCATTACTATTAATAATATTGATATTGAGACTCAATATAAAGTATAATATAATATAACTAATGCTTGAATTAGACAATTATGAATGAAAATTTCGACAGTTCATTCCTCTAATTTACGTAATAAGATTAGTAATGATTGTATCTTGATTATCCTACTAATTTGTGATAATATAAATCTGTGGATTATAGAACTCTTATTTCTCAATTTCAAGATAAAAAAATACTCATAATTGGCGATATCATCGTTGATGAGTATATGTGGGGTGAAGTAAAACGAATATCACCCGAAGCACCAGTTCCTGTTTTTGATATGTATGATGAAACTATTGGATGTGGTGGTGCAGCAAATGTCGCCCAAAATATAACCAGTATTGGGGCGAATGCTGAATTAATTGGAGTCATTGGAAAAGATAGGGATGGTGAAAAACTTCTTCAAATGATTAACTCTCTAAATGTTGACACTTCTAATATCTGTGTTGATGTACAACGACCTACAAGCAAGAAAACACGAGTCATAGCAACAGTCGATTCTCCTCATCTTGAGCAGCAATCAGATGAGAATGTTTCATCCCAAGGACATCAATTATTGCGTATTGATAGAGAGTCAAAACAAGAGATTAATGCAATGCTTAAAGAGAGACTATTAAGTGCTGTTCATTCTAAATTACCCGAAATTGATGGGATAATATTCTCTGATTATGACAAAGGTGTTGTTACAAAAGATCTAATTGAAGATATAATACGATATACACAACCCTATAACATACCGATTGTGGCAGACCCGAAACGTAATAACTTTTGGAAATATGAAGGTGTTACCGCTTTAACACCAAATCATGTTGAAGCAGGTGCAGCTGTTCAAAGTGAAATAACTGATATATCACACTTAATCTCAGCAGGTGAAGAGATATTGATACGACTGAAACTTAACAGTTTGTTAATTACGCGTGATGCTGAAGGAATGTCTTTATTTCAATTTGATTCAAATAAGAATTTACAGGTAGAACATATACCCCCACAAACATCCGTTGTAACAGATGTGACTGGTGCTGGTGATACTGTTGTCGCTGTATTCACATTATGTCTTGGTACAAAAGATGATTATCTTACTGCTGCACATCTATCGAGCATTGCCGGAGGTATCGTAGTTGGAAAAATGGGTTGTGCCACCGTTACGATACAAGAATTATATAACGGAATATCTAATGTACAATAAACATACTGTAATCTACAAAGAATGGTTTTGATAAATATAGATGAGGTATCTAATTCTTGATCGGGACGGAGTTATCAATCATAACCCTTCAAATATGGGTTATGTTTGTGAATGGTCTGAATTTTCATTTCTACCATCTTCTATTCAGGCAATTCGTGATCTAACAAATGCTGGTTTTAACATTCTTATTGCAACTAACCAAGCAGGGATTGGCAGGGGAATTTTTACAATAAATCAGTTACACGAAATCCATTCAAATATGGTATCCACTTTGAGTGATACTGGAGGGAATATAAAAAAGATATATTTCTGTCCACACCACCCAGATGCTGGGTGTGATTGTCGGAAACCAAAACCTGGAATGCTAAAGAAAGCGATACAAGATCATGACTTTGACCCATCAATTACACATTTTATAGGTGATTCTATATCAGATATTGAAGCAGGGAGAAAAGCCGGAATGTCACCGGTTTTAGTCTTAACAGGTCACGGTTTAGCGTCTTATCAACATTATATCAATACTCAATCTAAGTGTCGTAAATACCAACCAGACAAGATTTTTACTAATCTTCATTCTGCTTCACGCTGGTTGATTCAAGAATATACCTAACCTATTAATACCCAATTTTATATTTGAATATTCAGAAAATGTAAATTATGTTGTTAGATAAGATAGAAAACCATACGGCTCAAGTGGGGATAATTGGACTTGGCTATGTTGGTTTATCACTTGCTATTGCAATTGCTGAAGTAGGATATCGAGTTACAGGTATTGATATCTGCCCTGAGAAAGTAAATAACTTGAAACAAGGAATTTCAGATGTTCCAGATGTTTCTAACGAAATGTTGAGTAGGTTTGTTCAAACGGGTCAATTTGTTATCACTACAGACTATACTGTACTTAAAAAAATGGATACTGTCAACATATGCGTACCAACTCCATTGAGTGCTAACAAAACTCCAGATATACAACACATAAAAGCTGCAGTCGAGAGAATCGCCAAACATTTACATCGTGAACAGTTGATAATACTTGAGAGTACTACATATCCAGGGACAACAGAAGAAGTCGTACTGCCTATACTTAATTCGCATCAATCTATTGAGACTGTAAACCAATCCAACTCTACCAGGGAAGTTAATTCTGCGATCAGACATTCACTTAGTGTTGGAAGAGATTTCTATCTTGCCTTTTCACCTGAACGAATTGAACCTGGAAATTGTGACTATTCCCTTAGAGATACCCCAAAGATTGTAGGTGGTGTTACACAGAAATGTACCGAGATTGCCACATCCTTTTATCAACATTTCATTAAAAAGGTATATCCTGTATCCTCACCAAGAACAGCAGAAATGACAAAACTACTTGAAAACACGTTTCGAAGTGTTAATATAGGTCTAATTAACGAGGTTGCGATGATTTGTGATCGAATGGAATTAGATGTTTGGGAAATTATTGATGCTGCATCCACCAAACCTTTCGGTTTTATGCCATTTTATCCAGGTCCAGGTTTAGGAGGACATTGTATTCCTATTGATCCACACTATCTATCATGGATGACACAGAAATACCAATATCATGCGCGATTCATAGAACTTGCAAGTGAAATCAATGACAATATGCCGGTTTATGTTATTGAGAAGGTCATGCTTGCATTAAAAATGAATAAAAGAGTCATTAAAGGTTCATGTCTATTAATTATAGGGGTATCATATAAAAAAGATATTGGTGATACCCGTGAATCACCTGCCTTAGAAGTTATGCGAATTATGCTTGACAAAGGTGCACAGATTCTATATCATGATTCGCATGTGCCAAACATAACCCTGGGGGAGAGGGGAACATATACTTCACAAGAACTTACTACTACATTAGTAGAAAGTGCAGATTGTGTTGTCATAATTGCTGATCATAGTAATATAGACTATGAATTAATCACCAAACATGCAACTGTTGTCGTTGATACAAGAAACGCAACACGCACAATCCGGTCTACACCCAATAATATTATAAAATTATAGTATATTCGGAATTATCACTATTATTCCAATTCTGAAGTATTGACTTTATATCTGCAGATATTATATCAATATAGTGAATAGTTTAATAATATTCAAACTCACCCCATTTTCAAAGTTAGTTAAGCAATTTTCCTTAATATATTCGATGTCAACAGTATATTGGAGGACATGCATGACCCCACTAAAGTTAAAATCGAATTTACAACGTGAGCAATTAATATGGTTTCTTGCATTGGTTTTAAATGAAAGAGATATTTTCCGTTTGCTAATGCAGACGAATATCTTAGCTGATCCAGATAGATTATATTCTACTTCTAAGCAAGAATTGTTAAGCCGGTTAACCAATGCATTATTTAAACATTCTAAAATAGATAGAATCGTTGCTGAACATCTCTCAAAAAAAGCTGAAGCAGCAATAGCCCGTGTAGGCTATATGGTGATAGAGGAGATACACACTTTCTTTAAAGCACCTGGTCCCCTAATTGAATCTGGTGAATTCGGTGAAGTTGTTTGGGCATTACTAATGGACCCAAGAGAGGATGTTCATTCACATGGATACAACCTATTAACTACTGCCTATGAAGATCATAATCCTCCCTCAAATGTTCCACCTTTACAGTATCACCAATTATATAGTTCGGATGTGCATCAAAACATATCAGATAATTCAACCTACAATGCTACTGATGATATTGGTAATGAAAGCACTGACGAATCAAATGATTTCCAAAATAGTGAGATTGATCAATTAGAAAAGGATTTAGCACACTTAAAAGCTGAATATAACTCTATTAAGAAAAACAATAAACTAATAAAGGAACATTGCCAATTCCTAATTGAAGAAAATGAAAACCTGAAGTCTAAGGTAGGCACCCATCAAGAAAGCCAAAAACAGGTTGTTTCTCTTCAACAAGAAAATGAAGATTTACATCAGAAAGCATCTCAATTTGATGAAACTAATGCTTCATTATTAAAACTCGAATCAGAAAACAGGAAATTAGTGGCTGAGAATCAAAATGTAATCACACAACTACAGGAGTTAACTGAAATAAAAACAGCAAAAGAGGTATTCTCTGTAGAATTGAAAATGGTTGAAGAAGCTGTTTATAAGAAATATCAAGCCTTAGAACAAATTAAGATTGACTTTGATAACCATTTTGAAATGATAGAAAGATCATATACCGCCTCCCAAAAATCTCTAAACCAAATCAGAAACACTTTAAATCTTTTTGATAGTCCACAGCTTGAATTGAGAGAAAATGATGAAAACGAGGATAGAGTTAATCAAGTTGGTGTCTTTGTTGATGTACAAAACTTATTCTATGCTGCAAAAGATAGGTATGAAAGACGGGTTGATCTCATTAAACTGTTAGATTTAATTGTTGGACCACGTCAACTTCTTACAGCTTATGCATATATAGTTCAAATTCCAGAAATCAAACAATCCAATTTTATCTCATTATTAGAACACAATGGTTACACTATTCGTAGTAAAGATCTCCGATTAAGAGGGGATGGTTCTGCGAAAGGTGATTGGGATGTTGGAATAGCGGTTGATGTCGTTTCAATGCTTAGTTCATTAGATGTTGTAATTCTTGCAAGTGGTGATGGAGACTTCTGTCCATTAGCCGAACTCATCAAGCAACAACATAAACGGATTGAGGTAGTTGCATTTGAACACAATACTTCAATGGATTTACAAGCAGTTGCTGACCAATTTTTTCCAATAGGTGAGGAATTATTGATGTAATGAATGATATGTGATATGGTTGAGGAAGACAAGAAGACACACGTACAACGTAACCAACCATGATTTGAATAAAACAGTGAGAAGTATGAAAGATAATTGACACGCTGATATCTTGTTTCCTAACGACCCTTGGTAACATACATTCTTACCGATTGTGGGTGATCCAGTTTTTGGCGGCGGTGTAACAAGAAAGTCAACTATGACCACTAGTTTTCCTGATGATGTTGATTATCCGAATATACCAGGGGATGAAAAGCGGGTTTATTATGAAATCACGGCCTATGTATACAGATGGGACCAAAGCGTCTACTCGAAATCCTACAAAGTCGATGTGTACGACAAGTGATAAAAGAATGCAGTTCTTGTTGCTTTGATTTTATATAGAACAACGATAGGCACGGGGTAACAACCGTGCCTATTGATACACCGTAAAATGGATGGAACTCATGCGGTTGCAATGTCTCACCTTATGCTGCTTGTTATTATTGTTGCCGACACTCACGCACGCAAAAATCGTTTTCAAGTCTGACCCAGGTATTTATGTGATGGACGATGATGGTAGTAACGCCAAAGTATTAGTCAAAAGGGTAGACGGGAGGTCGGTCCTGTGGCCTGTTTGGTCTCGGGACGGGAAGCAGATCGCTTTTTTGCGAAAACGACCGATTGTACCAAAGCAAACGCCTACGTATGCCGTATTTATCATCAATAGCGATGGCACAGGTGAATATCGGCTTACCGAGGGAGATGATGACGAGTTTATTGCGTCGTGGTCTCCGGATGGGAAACACCTCGTATTCACAAGCGACCGGCTTGCCAAACCGGGAACTGCTCAAAACGATGCCTGGCGGATAAATATCGAAACAAAAGCGTTACAGCGACTGACACGCACCGTTTCATTGACAACAGAAGTGACTTGGTCCCCTGATGGTAAATATATTGCGTATCGAGACAAGACCGGAGTGGGTACCACAATCCATCTAATGCGTGCCGATGGTAGCGGACAACATGAACTTGTCAAGAGTAACAGGACACATTGGCGTGATGGTCCGCGCTGGTCTGCTGATAGTAAGTCTGTTCTATATGAAGAATGGAATGGTCATTCAGAAAAAGTTGTCATTCATGATATAAAAACTAACAAACGGCAAGTCGTAGATACCCCTGACAAATGGATACTCCACAGTGCGTGTTTTATGGCAGAAAATATCTGTTGATTTCAGCCAAACCGCCGAACTCTGATACGCATGACATTTACCGGTATCATCTTTTTACAGGTGAAATGGTTAACCTGACAAACACGCCTGCTGTAGATGATTACGGACCGGATTGGATAAGTGATGATGTGCTTTCTGTAACACCACAAGGCAAAAAAAAAGTAACGTGGGGTCAGGTGAAGCAACAAGACAGTGATTGACCGCTGGTATAGTATAGAATTTTCTGGCAGGTATCCGTTGTGGTATCTGCTTACTTCTTTCCGTTGTGTGAAAGTCTTTATTTACGACTTGTGTCAGTTAACTAATTGTTTTTGTTGTTTGGGTTGTCTAAATCACGGATTACGCGGGTTATGCGGAGGATAGGTCTTTGTGAAATGTAATCTAATACGCCACAAACTGGAAAGTTTGTGTTACAAAAAAGAGACATCTTCAATTAGAAATGGTATTATTTACTAATCGAAAATTATTATTACCGGATGTATATCCTAAGTTAGTATTATACATAGGAATTATACTAACTTTTTTCTTATCTACATCCAAGACTGAATTGGAAATGAAAGGAAATATACCTGTTTGTACTGCAGGAGATGATCAACATTTTCCTATGCTGATTTCTGATGGTATGGATGGGGCAATTGTTACCTGGCGGGATGCACGTAACGGTAATTACGATATTTATGCACAGAGAGTTAATAGTCAAGGTGATGTTATTTGGCAACCTGATGGTGTTCCTGTGTGTAAACATCCGGCATCTCAAACAATCCCTGAGATTGTATCTGACACACAAGGTGGTGCATTTATCGTATGGCGCGATTCACGCAACGGGAATCAGGACAGTTATGCACAAAGAATAGATAGTAATGGTAGAATATTGTGGGACCCAGTTGGTATTGAAGTATGTATAGATAATACATTGCAGGATGATATAACCTTAATTCCAGATGGAGACGGAGGATTTATTGCCGTATGGGAGGATTGGCGTTCTGGAAATCAGGATATCTATGCACAAAAAATAAATGCTAATGGTGATTCAATATGGAAGGAAAATGGAGTTCCGGTTCATACTATCGAAGGTGATCAATATGATCCAGCTATAATTAGTGATAGTGATGGTGGAGTTATAGTTGTATGGTGGGATATTGCTACCCCAGATTGGAACATATATGCCCAACGTATCAATAGAAATGGAAAACCGGTTTGGGATACACCTATACCTGTATGCACGGCAGCTGGCAATCAAGGTGGTTCAACGATTGTATCTAATGGCAATGGAGGTGCTTACTGTATTTGGCCTGATTATAGAAACGATCCAAACTTTTTCACTACAGCACGCTTGTATGCTCAACATTTTACTGCTGATGGAACAATTCAATGGGAGAAAGATGGAATTATCATCTGCAAATCAGAATTTAATCAACAGCAGCCTTCCTGTGTGAGTGATGGTAATGGTGGTTTTATTGTAATATGGAGAGATGAAAGGGATGTCTTTGCCGACCTATATATACAAAGAGTCGGACCTGATGGTAAAAAACTTTGGGATGTGGAGGGTTTACCTGTATGTATTGAAGGGGGAGTACAGCAAATTCCGATCCTTGTACCTGATGGGATAGGAGGTGCAATAGCAACATGGCTGGATTATCGAAATGACTTTGGTAATGTTACAGAGGATGCTATTTATACGCAAAGAGTTGATAGTAATGGAAAGATGCTGTGGGAAGCGAATGGGAGACCAGTTTGCCTTGCGGATAAGGAACAAATTACCCCAGCTGCTATTTCAACTGGGGATGGTGGAATTGTTGTTGTGTGGAGTGATGCACGCGGAGATGATTATGACATATATCTTCAACGTGTCGAATAAATAATTTTATAGACTTATCTATTGTTTTCATATTCAGAAAGTCGTGTTAAATGCCAATTTGGGTCTTCTAATGCCTCATATATAACCCCACCCTCAACATTTTCTGGCATGGGTAATCCTAAGAGATAACAGATTGTTGGTGATACATCCACAACACGCACTTGCCTGTTTAAAGCGTCCCCTTTACGGACACCGGCTCCAGATAGAATAAAGGTTGAATGTTGTCCACCGATACCAAAACTGACGGAAGGTAATTGTTTTCCGTGAGCACCATCAAATTCTGGTCGTAATGCATATACAATATCTCCTACGAGGTCACCATGTAGATTCAACATCTCTGCATCTTCCCGTGTCACAGCTAATGAAAATGGGTGTCTTCCAGTTTCAGTATCACGGTATGCATGTAATGCTGCTATTATTTCCCTTTGTGTGGCTTCATAATCCTCAATCGGGACGATACCATTTGGTTCACGATCAATTAGATTGATAAAGATATGTACTAAACCGACATTTACTGCTCTTGTTTTAGTCCAGTCAATTCTACCATCAGAATCCTTTACAATGAAACCTGTTTCTTCCAATACTTCTTCTATATCTATTGCCCGAAATTGATTTGGGGTACCACCATGGTCTGCACATATCAGGACAACTGTATCTTCATCAGCCAGTTCAACAATCTGTCCAATCATATTATCCACCGATTCATAGGTTCGGCGTAAACCTTCACGACAACGATGAATAGTATCTGGTGCTGCACCACTTATTTCATCGGCTTGACTAAGAAAAAAGTGGCTTGCATAATCAGGTGCATGTGTTTCTACCATGAGTAGATCCCATTCGTTGTTTGATGCCAAGTAAGTCGCAACATCCGCGATGCGTTGGTGGTGGTAGTCTAACAGTTCAAAATAGGTGTCATCATCAACTTGTCCAAGCGCATCTCGGGCAGGATTCTGTAGAAAAGATCCAACATTTTCATCAATTAATGTTGCAACATCGGTAGGAATGGTATAATCAGTTCTTGGCCAAATCTGTGGTACAAAAAGCTCAAATGCATCGGCTGAATCGGTAAGAGTTATCAACTTCATACGTACATATCCATCAATATTTTTTCCATCTATATTGAAGGAATCCAACCACCATTCACTCCAATCCCCTACGCTTAAATCTGCAATAGCTTCATCTGTAGATCGATTCTTACATATTCTGATTCTATTATATCCATCCTGATTAGAAGCATAAATCAAACCGAAGAATGACTTCGGTAAACCAGTTTTACCACGGTTCATATTTTCTCTGCCACGCGCTAAAGGTTGAATAGTTAGTTCTACTTCAAGTAAAGGTTTGTTGGATTCAGGGAAACTTCCCTGCCAGATCTTAGTATCAAGTTGTTTTATTTTTACAGGATCAATATGTTTAATCTTCTGTAATGCACTTGGATCAAGTGTTTCAGGATCTCTTTGACCACCAATCGGACGTGGTGCCCATTTTCCGGTGACAAATAGATGATAACCTGCAATCTGGTGGTGGTTTGAAACACCTGGACCTGTTCCCTCTACCTGGATACCGGTATTCACTGTCGGAGGCCAAGACATTTCCCATTTTACTAATATGGGTTTACGTCCGACACGTTCAACGAGATTCCACAAGTATTCTGATTTACAGAGTCCAGTATTAATTCCCCAAATAGTTTTATCGAGTTGTTCTCCGACAGAGCGGATGTTAAAATCCATGACTTGGTGTGTACCTGGCCATGAACCTGTAGAGAGTGCTGTCCAACCAGGTGGAGTTAAGGTTGGAAACACACCAATCATAGGACGATATACACCTAAATCACGTAGTCTTTTCATATTAGGTGTATGTCCCCATTCAATCATATTATTGACAAGTTCCATACTTGCCCCATCCATTCCAATGATTATGGCCCGTTTTGCTGGTGCATGTTGTGTCCTATTCATCATTTCTCCTTCTACTTTCTTGTTTCTTTCAATGTTTCACGAAGTCTCTCGATAGAATAAGTATTAATTACATCCTCTTTAGATAACCCACTACGACGGGCAACATTCACACCATATTCTCTACGTTCAAATTGTGGTATCGAATGTGCATCTGTGTTGACAGTAAAGAGAATTCCCAACTCTTTACCTTTACGGACATATTCTGGTCCTAAATCCAATCTACTTGGGGATCCATTGATTTCCATTATCTTATTATGTTCTGCTGCAGCAGCTAAAACTTCATCCATATTTATAGGATACATCGGTCTTCTGCCGAGTAGTCGTCCTGTTGGATGACCAATGATATTAACATAGGGGTTTTCAATAGCACTAATCATTCTATTTGTCATCTCAACTTCTGAAATATTAAAATGGCTATGGATACTTGCCACAACTATATCCAATTGAGCAAGTACTTCATTAGAGTAATCAAGACTTCCATCTCTTCTTATATCTACTTCTGACCCTGCAAGTAGAATGATTCCATCTGTTGTAGCATCTTTTTTATGCACATGTTCTAACTGTTGCAACAAACGTTCTTCGTCTAAACCATTTGCAACAGTAGATGAAACAGAATGATCAGTGATAGCA
Organism: Candidatus Poribacteria bacterium; assembly: GCA_965205025.1. Taxonomy (GTDB): domain Bacteria; phylum Poribacteria; class WGA-4E; order WGA-4E; family WGA-3G; genus MSPOR6. The sequence continues at coordinate 273,580 of CBDBFU010000020.1, read as the reverse complement.
AAATACTCCAACTCAAGCTTTTTGGCAGTTGCCACCATTTCATTCATTGTATTTCTACCATCACTCCACTCAGTATGTGAATGTAAATCTCCTCGCATGTCATTAAATTCCAACAAAGACGGAAGCTTGTCTTCTAATGCTAATGATACTGAATCACTGCATTGACGGAGTTCCGGAGGTATGTAACTCATCTCTAACTTCTTAAAGATATTTACTTCATTATGATTCTTGGTTTCCTCCCAGAATCCAGACAATTCTTTTGAATTGTTTGTTAGGTTGTCAATTGGTAGGGCAATGAAGTGTTCATCAGTAGTTGTTGAAACGAAAAGAGTTGACTCATAATTTCCTGTTGTACATAAATATATTGCTACAAGAAAATCGTTATCTATATAAAAATAGAGTGTTTCTATATCTTGTAATAAACGCGACCTATCAGATTGTTCCTGAATAGAAGGTAGGTGTTTGAATACCTGATAATTATTATCTTTTAGTACCTCAATCAACTCATTTCCAGTATTCTCTATATCTTGTCCACACTCAATAACAAATTCAAGACTACGACATTCCTCTTCTCTTCTGCGTAGGTCTCCAGTAATTTCAAAACGACTAATATCGGGACAGTCCTTGAGAATTTCAGTTATTTTTGCCATTAATGCAAATGACATTGAAATAATTCGAGATCCGCGTGTTGATGATAGAAAATCCAGACTTTCAGCAATCGTTACCAGTGTTTTTTTTCCTAAGCCTTTTATCTGCTGAAGACTACCATTCTCAAGCGCGTTAGCAAGTTGATCTATATTTTTAATTTCGTGATCCGTATAAAGTCGATTGGCAGTTTTGGGTCCAATTCCTTGAATATCTAAGAGTTCCAGAACCCCAACTCCCATCTCATCTATAAGTTTATCATAAGCCTTGCAGGTTCCGGTTTCTAATATCTCTTTGGTTTTCTCTTCTATTGTCTTCCCTATTCCTTGTATGTCTTGAAATTTTCCTGATTCAATTAATTCACTCGCTTCAACTGTTAAATCAGAAATAATTCTTGCTGCTTTTTCGTATGAGCGAAAACGGAATGAGGGTTCTCCTCGAACTTGAAGTAGTGCGGCGATATTGTAAAAAGTCTTACTTATTTCTATATTTTTCATTATTATTTGCCCATAAATGTACCGTATGTTTGACAACTAAGTCAGGGTTAATTTTGACATATCCTATAATGTATTTCTAACAAATGGACATCAAAGAAATCATTTGAAAAATCAGTCATTATATTGATAGGAGTTATACTATTATGGTGACAGGTATTTACCTAAGTCTATGCACATTAAACTTCAGTTATCGATATTACAAAGATAATTAAATTTCACTTCAATGATAAGAATTCCTAATCTTAACTGAGTCAAAAAACGAATTTATACAATAATTACAGGTTGAATAGGATATTTATTGGATTTTACTATATATCATAAGCCTATCTCATAAATCACATAATTTGATAGTTCTTCGATCTTACCATGTACTTTATATTGGAACAACGGACGGGGAGACCCCGTCCCTACGAAGAGAAATTATATCGTTGTGAACAATTCGTATTTATGAGATACACTGTTGTAATGCTGGAATCTTATAGAGATATTAATATTGTATTTAGGAGATAAAAACACTAAGGATATAAGGTGGTATGTTGTGTAGGTATATGTCTTTAATTGGATTATACAAGATTAAATTTTCAGGTAATCAAATGTTAGATTATATCTATAAGGTTTTTAAACACTTTCTATGTGCAAAAATTCCAGCAATTAATCCAATTATTCCACCTGAAAAAATGACACCAAATACTTGATAAACAGGAATAAAGTCAAGTATACCAAGTTGAAATGTGAATATCATATATAAAATATAGAAACTGGTGACCCCAATTATGCAACCGAATAAACCCAGGAACATTCCATGAAATAAGAAAGGTGTTTTTAGATATGCTCGAGTTGCCCCAATTAAGTCTAACAATTGAATTTCTGTTTGTCGAATTCTTCCTGTTCTTGATACTGCAGCTGTTATAATAAAGAGAGTAATTAGAACAGATATTGTTATACACGCAATAGTCATTCGGTTTGTCTGACGAAAAAGATCTGAGAAAACTCCATAACCGGTAAGTTTTACATCATCAACCTTATCGTATGCTTCTATTTCATATGCTATTTTCTCTAAAGATGTTCTACTAACTCCTGAAGGTTCAACATATATTTCCAGTGAGGCGGGAAATGGATTACTTCCCGAATAACTATCTTTAATCCACCTACCAAGTGATCCAAGTTGTTTCTCATATCGGTTAAAATTCTCTTGCTTAGAAATATAGTGTATATAGAGAATCTTATGATTTTTTTGTATTTGGTTTGCAAACACACGAGCATCATCTTCTACAACTGTATCATTTAAAAAAGCGAGTAGTGGAGGACTGGAGTTTTTAAGTTTAAGTTCTTTATAGACTGAACTATTATTGAATAAGAAGGTTGTGAGGATTAATATGAAAAACGCAAGGGCAATTAGACATATGAAATTATTCAATCCTGAATGTCTAATATGACCTAATGCATTTTCGATCTTATATCGCATTTGTTAATATCTAAAATGTAGAGTATAATCTAACCAGAATTAAACTTAAGATTGTATTTAGATGTATATTTCCAAATAGATCTAAGTAGTTATTTGTCCATCCTTCAAAGTAAAAACACGTTTTGGGTTGGTATTCTTCTTTTGAGAATAATTATTCGGTAATTCAGGGTCTGATGTAGTGACTAATACTGTTGTACCCTGAAAGTTTAAAGCATCTAATAAGGATAGCATTTCAAGGGTTAATTCAGGATCTAATATTTCTGTCGGTTGATCCGCAAGAATCAACAAAGGACTATTAATGATTGCCATAGCAATTGCCAATCTTTGTCGTTCATTTCTTGAAATCTCTGATGGATGTGAATCCTTATGATGAATTAATCCCATTTGGTGAAGTAAATTATTTACATTTTCTCGTAATATTTTAAATTTTGTTCCAATTAATTTCTGCGGAATTTCAAGATTCTGTTGAACAGTCTTTGTTTCGAGCAGTTTATTATCTTGAAATATAATTCCTATTTTACGTCTGAAAAATGGAAGTGTAGAGGGTGTCAGATCGGATAAATGTTGTCCTAAAACACTGATTGACCCTGCGGTAGGATACAATTCTCTATATAAGAGTTTTAAAAGTGTACTTTTGCCAGATCCACTTTCACCCACGAGAAACCCGAATTCTCCTCGTTCTAATCGGAAACTTGCTCTCTCAAGTACACTTAAGTCTCTATATGCATAACTTACTTGATGAAGCTGTATCATGAGATCTTAAATTCCAAAGATATTGTATTCTCATTAGATGAAGTAATATAAACATGCTGTATTATAAAATAATATACTATGCTACCTGATTAGTAAAATCACAGGTTTTAGATGCACAAGCATGAAAAGAAACACCCTCTTTATTTACTTTTTCTACGAGATAAGGTGAATCACATTCTGGACAAGCATCAGCAAGAGGCTTATCCCAACTTGCAAATCCACATGTTGGGTAGTTACTACATCCATAAAAAACTTTCCCACGTTTACTACGACGTTCTCCTAAATAACCATCACAATCTGATTCTGGACAGTCTACACCCATAGGAACTGGTTTGGCATTTTTACATTTGGGATATGTACTACAAGCCAAGAATTTTGCTCCAACTCTACTTTGCTTTATAACCATGGGTTCACCACATTTGTCACAAGGTGTATCTGTTTCTTCAGGTTCTTCAACAGGGGTTTCATCTTGATTTAAAGCTTTGATATTTTTACAATCAGGATAATTGGCACACCCCAAGAAACGACCATATCTTCCCCATTTTACGATCATTCCTCCCCCACATTTTTCACATTTCTCGTCTGATTCTGTCTCTAATGCCTTACGAGCTTCATACATCTTATCAGGGGCTTTCTCTAATGCCTCTTGAAATGGTGGGTAAAATTCACCCAGTGTATCTATCCAATCCACATCACCTTCAGCTATTGTATCAAGCTTCAGTTCCATTTCCTTTGTAAATTCAACATCAACAATATCTGGAAACCCGCTAATTAAGAGTGTATTAACAAGACGACCTATATCTGTTGGGTGAAGACGATTACTCTCCTTTGAGACATAACCGCGATCTTGAATTATGGAGAGAATAGATGCATAGGTACTGGGTCTTCCAATTTCTTTTGCCTCTAACGCCTTAACAAGTGTTGCTTCATTATATCGTGGAGGTGGTTGAGTAAAATGTTGTTTGGGTGTTAACTTTCTAAGGTCAAGTTTTTCACCTTCCTTGACATCTGGTAATGTAGTATTTTCAGGATTGGGATTATCGTCGTTTGTTTCAACATCATCTTGACCTTCCATATAAATACGTCTAAAACCGTCAAATTTAATTACAGAACCAGTAGCACGAAATATGTATTTTCCTGCTTTTATATCAATTGTTGTAGCATCAAGGATGGTAGGTTTCATTTGACAGGCAATAAATCTTTTCCAGATCAATTCATATAATTTATATTGATCTTTAGAAAGGTATGATTTTAATGATTCCGGACTACGTAATGGTATTGTTGGCCGTATTGCTTCATGTGCATCTTGTGCACTCTTGTTGGTTGCGTAGTTGACAGAGCGAGATGGTAAATATGAATCACCAAATGTTTTCTTAATATAATCTCTCACTTCAACTATTGCATCTTGAGCGATTCTTGTAGAATCTGTACGCATATATGTAATGAGACCTTGTAAACCTTCTTTTCCAATTTCCAAGCCTTCATATAATGTTTGTGCGACCATCATTGTTCTTTTTGCAGTAAAACGTAGCTTACGAGCGGCTTCCTGTTGTAAAGTACTTGTCTTAAACGGAGCAACAGGTTTTTGCTGCCGTTCCTTTTTTTGTATCTTCTCAACAATAAAATCATGTTTTTTTGCTTCGGCAGTATGTTCTTTTGCTTGTTTTTCGTCAATACAGAAACCGTAGTTGTTAATTTCTCCTTTTTTTGAGCCGATTCGATGTAATTTTGCAGGAAACAGATGTTCTTTTTCTATTGGAGTCAAAGCGGCAGTGAGTGACCAATATTCCTGAGGTTTAAATGCTTCAATTTCTGCTTCTCGTTCACAAATTAGTCGAACAGCAACAGATTGAACTCTTCCAGCACTTAACCCAGGTTTCACACTTCTCCATAAGAGAGGACTTATTTTCCAACCTACAAGTCTATCTAATATACGTCTTGCTTGTTGTGCGTCTACAAGGGCTTGGTCAATAGTACCTGGATTTTGAATCGCCTCCAATATTGCGTTCTGTGTTACCTCATTATATACGATACGATGGATAGGCTTTTGGGTTCTTTTTAATTCTTCTGCTAAGTGCCAACATATTGCCTCACCTTCCCTATCAGGGTCGGCAGCAAGATAGATACAATCGACATTTTTAGCTTTTTCTCTGATTTCTTTAACAACGGGACCTTTTCCCCGAATTGTTACATATTTAGGAGTAAATTTGTTCTCTACATCTACTCCAAGTTCCTTTTTAGGTAGATCGCGTATATGTCCAACTGAAGAGTCGACAATATAATCCTTCCCAAGTATTTTTTCTATGGTTTTTGCTTTTGCTGGGGATTCAACAACTACTAATGATTTTGGCATTTTCTTCTACTTTTTCCTTCTTAAACATTGTGGGTCTAATGAAATGAGTACGAATACATAGTCTACCTTTTGCTTATTTTTGTTAGTACTCTCAGTTTGTTTATATGTGGTTATCGTTATTTAATACGTCTAAATTCTTTTAAAGTAACAGAAATGAAAGTTTTACTACATTGTCAGTGCGCTATCGCTGGGGAATTTACTACAATGGGATAGAGGATGAATCTATCAAAGAATCAAGAAATAGATTTCCTCAAATTACACTAACAACTGAGAATGAAAGATAGTGATGTGATATAATCAAGTATATGAAATCAAATGGGTAAGTAATTGTCGCATCTCGTTTCGATGGACAATATGATCTATAAAACCGTGGGTAACTAATGATTCTGCCTTTTGAAAATCTTCTGGTAACTCCTCCTGTAAACTGGCAACAGCAAGTGGACCAGCAAAACCAACACGTGCCCCAGGTTCAGCTATAATCACATCTCCAAGTGATGTATAACTTGCTGTAGCACCTCCAAATGTGGGATCAGTGACAATTGAAATATAGAATCCTCCATTATTAACATATTCTGAACAAGCAGCAGCAGTCTTCGCCATCTGCATTAACGCTAAAGTTCCTTCCTGCATTCGCATACCTCCACTAACCGATACGATAACAAGTGGAAGATTCTTCTCTCCTGCCATTTCAATACAACGAGTGACTTTTTCTCCGATTACTGCTCCACATGTTCCACCTATAAAACCTACATCTCCAATTGCTATTGCAACTGAGATACCACCAATTTTTGCAATTCCAGATAACATCTCAGATCTAAGTCCAGTCTTATTTATATCTCTGTCAAGTTTTTCAGGATATTCTGGAAATTCAAGGGCATCAATAGAGTATAGGTTTGTATCATATTCCTCAAAACTATCGGTATCAACAAGAAGCTTCATCCGATTAGATGCACTTAATGGGTAATGAGCATCACAGTCTGGACACACATTTAAATTCTTAGTAAACGTGTCTAATTCAATTTCACTATTACAATTTCTACATGTAATTGTTTCTGGTGTTTCCACAATCTATCTCTTTTCCCTATTAAATAATAACCTCCATATCTGGGTTTGTCAACTTTATCACCAATGATGATAAGGACAACCCGGATATGGATATTATCGTTTACAGGAATTTTATATCTGTTTAACAACTTGTAGAGAAATAAAATTACAATTATAAATTACACTATTGTTTAATCCGCCCCCAAATTGTAGTGAGTTTTCCCTTTGATTCTATAGGGGCAAACTCCTCATAACCTTTCATAATAGCTTTAATCTCATTTTCATCTAATGCTCTGGAGAATATAGCAGCGTCATCCAATGCACCACCATATCCTTCACCCCCTTCTCCTCCTAATCTGTAGATTTGATTATTCCCACGTGTTTCTTGGAATTCAGATTCTTGCACCTTTTCTCCATTTGCATAAATTCTGAAATTCTTACCATCACTCTGAACTACAACATGAGTCCAAACATCTTTTTTTACAATTCCTCCATCGGTTTGACAAAGAACTGTCCAACCTCCGACCTGTCCGCGCCAAGATAATAAACCTTGATCTTTATTTACAAAAAATGTATTATGTCCAGATGCTGTAGGTAAACTTCTCCATATTTGTTGCCATGCCCCGCCTTCAAAGGTAGGATTTATCCATACTGATATAGTAAACGGATCACTCTTAAATAGGTCTCCATGAAGGGTTTCAGACACAGTCATCTCAACGTGTGCACCTACATCAAGATAAATAGCGTCTCCGAATTTACCTTTATCAAATTTAGATCCATTCTTAATCTCACCATTGTTTCCGTTTCCAGAACCATCTTCAGCATTCCCGTCAAATGAATAATATGCTACTAAAGTTGCATCATCTGCAGCAATTCCTATACTAACAAATAAGAATACGGAAAGAATAGATAACGTAATCGCTATTGTCTTCATGATTTAACTCCTTACTTAAATGATTTGACCAGACTGTTTGATAGAATTCCATATCCTATACTTACTATAGATAGAATAGGTAAATCCTAACACACCTAATTGTATATGTCAAATTCATATATTGATTAAGTCGCTAAACAATTGACTGTGATTATGATTTAGTTTTCATGATGATATTTCTATATGCATCTACATTGATATAAAAACTCGGTGGAACAACACTTGTAGCACTAAATTCTGTGATAATCGCAGGACCATCAATACTATTTCCAGGTAACAATTCCTCGCGACGATAAAATTTGGTATCATACATCTCATTGTCAAAGACCACTGATTTCTCATCAATTAATGCATTTAAAGGCATTTCTTTAATTAGTGGTTCAGAAATCGTTCTTGGTTTTTCGGTTTCCTTGATTGCAGATAATCGTAGGTTAACCACTTCTACCATGGCATCAGGATGAGAATAACTAAACCGTATCTTATGTATTGAGTGAAATTTATCTATGAAATCAACACTATCTTCAGTAAAAGGTACATTCAATTCATAGGATTGTCCAGAATAACGAATATCAAGGGTTCGTAGGATATTTAACTGAGAGAAGTCATATCCTTCATATTCCATATCATCAAGTGCTCGGCGTAATAATTCTTCCATCCCTTCTCTAAGTTGTCCGACAATTTCATCAATTTCATCTATCTTTTTTGACTTGATTTGTAGGAGAATCGTTTGAGAATAATCCTTAATGACATTTGCATAGAGCATTCCATAGGCAGATAACAATCCTCCGTTTGGAGGGATTAGTATTGTCTGTATACCAAGGTTTTCAGCGAGAAATGCTGCATGTAAACCACCAGCACCTCCAAAAGAAACAAGAGTAAAATCTCTACAATCGTAACCTCGTTCAACAGAAATGACTTTGATAGCACTTACCATTGTAGAATTTGCAATTTGAAGGATTCCTTCAGCAGTCTTGATTGGTGAAATACCAATTCTATTTGAGAATTCTTCTATCTTATTATTTGTCTTATCAGTTGAGAGAGACATTTTACCGTTTAAGAAGTATTTTGCTGAAATACGACCAAGGAATAGATTTGCATCTGTTACAGTAATATCTTCACCACCCCGATCATAACATACTGGACCAGGAACTGCACCAGAACTTTCTGGTCCAACTCGTAAAGCACCTCCTGAATCAAGTATAGCAATAGACCCACCACCTGCACCAACAGTATGTATATCAATTAATGGTAATTTAATTGGTATACCACTTATTGTATTTTCAGATGTTAATGATATATCTTCATTGCATAAACTTACATCCGTAGAAGTACCACCCATATCAAAAGATATTATCCTATTATATCCAGCAGTTTTTGCTATGTGATATGCACCTATCACGCCACCTGCTGGACCAGATAATAGTGTTTGTATTCCAGAGGATTCAATATTATTTGAAGATACACAACCTCCATTTGAAAGCATTAACTTGAGAGAGGACGCGAATCTATCTGAATCAGTAAGTGTATTTAGATGTTTCTCTAATGTTGGACGTACATAAGCACTGGCAACTGTTGTACTAAAACGCGCATATTCTCTATATTCAGGAAGGATTTGATGTGAGCATGAGATTGGTAAATTTAGTTTTGTGAGATATTCAGCTGCAATCTGCTCATTTTTTGGATTGACATAGGAGAACAAAAAGCAGATCGCAATAGCATCTAAATCTAACTTGTTGAGTGTTTCAGTCAATGAATCAAATTCATCTTTTTGGATTTCAGTCTGTATTTTTCCTGTATATAATGTCCTTTCTGTGATTCCGAAACGTAGTTCAGAAGGAATTAGTTGTTTTGGACGGTCAACATATAAATCGTATAGGTCAGAACGCGACTGTCTTCCAATTTCCAATACATCCTCAAACCCTTTTGTCGTAACAAGAGCAATTCGTGCACCTTTTCTTTCCAACAAAGCGTTGATTGCCACAGTAGAACCATGGATTATCTGGATTTCATTTATTTTCATTTCACCATACAAACTACAGATCTCATTTACACCATTTATGACGGCATGTGCGGGATTATTTGGTGTGGACACCACCTTATGTGTATATAGAGAAGTTCCGTGAGATAGAACAATATCTGTGAATGTACCACCGGTATCAACGCCGATCTTACTATATGTCTTTGGTAGAGCTGAATTATTTTTTGAGGAATCCATGAATACCTTTTATATTACACAACAACATTTATAGGTGAACCTTCCAAAAAAGCAATGATATTATCTACAGCACCTTCATTTAGAAGATCAACACCTTCAGGTGTCATATCTGCACAATGTGGAGTTAAAATCACATGTTCACATGTTAACAGCGGATGATTATCTGGTAATGGTTCTTGATCATACACATCTATAGCTGCCCCACCAATATCACCATTATTTAGTGATAGAATAAGAGCATCGACATCAATTACTTTCCCCGCGAGCAACATTAATAATTAGTGCATTTGGCTTCATTATAGATAATTCATTCTCCCCTATTAAATGTATACTCTCTTCTGTAAGTTTTACATGTAGGCTAACAACATCAGAGATTCTAAGTAGATCATCGAAATCAACATATCGAATCCCCAACTTTTTTGCACGTTCGTCTGACGGATGATAGGTCCAGCCTACAACATTCATACCAATAGCATTCCCAAGACGTGCCATTTCAGCCCCAATATGTCCTGTTCCAATGATACCTAATGTTTTACCTTGTAGATACACATTATCCATTCGTGGCCAATTTCCATTTTTTAATGAAGAGGTCATAAATGCAGCGCGTTTTGCAAGGGCAAACATCAAACCAAAACTATGTTCTGCGACAACAGGTGCTGTTCGTCCCGGTTGATTACAAACCACTATGCCTCTCTTCTTAGCTTCATCAAGTGCAATCATATCAGTACCAATAGAACATAATGAAATTAATTTCAGTTTTGGTAAGAACGGTAATACATCGTATTGCCATTTTACCATTCCTCGTGAATTAATCAGAATATCGGCATTCTCTGCTCGTTGGATTTTCTCTACTGCATTTTTTGGACGATCTGTATAAACTACAACATTCCCGTATGGTTTTAATCGTTCCAAATGTGGTGATCCTTGAATTTGGGGTGGAGAATCTCCTGGGACAACAATTGTTAGCTTATCCACACTTATTCCCTTCTTATTCTGTTTACGTTGACTGGGTACCTTAATATCACCAGCAATTATTTTTGATTTATATTCTTCAACCTTCTGAATGATCGTATTAGATAGTAAATCCTTATTTACATGATCAACAATATACTCGACTCCACCCTCTTTTAACCCATAACTTTTAAGTCCCCCGGAAAAAGTCCCATTGACGACATTTTCAATAGATTGATAAACGGATAATTCTACACCTTTAATTATACTCGTAAGAACTAAACCTGGAGCAAGACTATTTCCATTTGAATCTACCCATATAATATATTTCTTTGTCTCTTTTGCAGCTTCAAGAACCCCTAATCCGCTTGCTCCTGCAGCAGCAAGAATAATATCCACACCTTTCTTATATTGTGATAGAGCTAACTCTTTTCCTTTTGCAGGATCATCAAATGCTTGGGGTGTGACACCAACATAATTAGAGAGTAGTACAACCTTTGGATTAATAGTCTTAATCCCTGCTTCATACCCAATTTCAAATGCTTCAACCAGAGGAATCTTCATTCCCCCAATAAACCCAACTTTCATAGTATCAGTTTTCATTGATGCTATTATCCCAGCGAGAAATGTACCTTCGTGTGCTTTATATATTAATGAAGCGACATTTGAGGGATTTGCTTCAGCATCAATCAGAACAAAATTAGTATTTGGGAAGTCACCAGCAACTCGATTCATGGGTTCACGGAATAGAAATCCGACTCCAATGATTAAATTATAGTTTAGTTTTGCTAAGCCTCGTACAGCTCTTTCAATGTCAGTACTTTGACCAGGGTTAACTTCTTTGATTCTGATATCCCATTTTTTAGATGCTTTTTCTGCTCCAGCATAAGCAGCGTCACAAAATGAAAGATCTCCTCTACCGCGCACATCATAAATTAACCCTACATTAATTTTTGCAGAATGGACATTCGACATAGAGCTATAGAGAATTAATACAGGTATTATACACAACAATTTCTTAAGCAAGAATCTTCCTCCATAATATACGTATATTAAAGGTAACAATATAAATTTTTAAATTGAATTCAGCAAGTATTATAAAATACAGAACTATCTACAGATAATTGAGAGAAGTGAATCTATTCAATCAAAAATTATATAGCAGGTTGTAGTTTTATAAGAATACATCATCCCAACTACTAATTCAACATTTTTCAAAAATAGATGGTTCTCAAAAATAGATGGTTCTCAAAAATAGATGGTTCTCAAAAATAGATGGTTCTCAAAAATAGATGGTTCTCAAAAATAGATGGTTCTCAAAAATAGATGGTTCTCAAAAATAGATGGTTCTCAAAAATAGATGGTTCTCAAATTAATTGTAGAGAATCGGAATAACATGATATAAAGTGTAACTATACCAGCATTTAATGACGTATTGTACGTGCAAAGCGTCATTAAAATATTGACCATTTTAATCATACATGTTACAATCGAACATGGCAAAATTCTGATGGAGACCGTAAATGGAAAAAACGAAAAGAAGAAAAATACTACAACCCCGAGTTCTGGATGAATTACAACAACAAGTACTATTGGATGCACTAAAAAATAGAGAACGAGATAGAATGTTGGTACATTTCTGTCTGAGAACAGGTCTTAGAAATTCAGAAGCATGTGGGATGAATATTGGTGATATCCTAAAATTTGGTAACATTGTTACAACCTTAGAAGTTCGGGCAGAAATCGCAAAGAATAAAGTATCAAGAAGAATTCCTCTCGTGAATGACGTAAGGGATGCATTTAGAGTATTTATAGACTGGAAAATGGAGCGCGGAGAAGAAGATAGATTAGAAAGTCCATTATTCTGCACATTACGCACGAAGAATCGATTAGCACCAAGAGATTTTCAACGGATTATGGAAGCAGCATCAAACATGTTAGGTCTTAGATTTACACCTCACGACTTACGACACACTTTTGGTACTGAATTATACCGGGCAACAAATGACTTAGAATCGGTACGTATTGCATTAGGACATTCCAGCTTGGATGCCACACTCATCTATATGCATACGAGTCCTGATATACTTAGACAACGTTTTGAGACCGCATTTGGCGGACAGGTTTAATACGATGGTATCAATACTGGAAAGGGTAGATTTAGATTTTGCGTTGTGACGATTTGAGCTGTATATTATATCGGAATCATTTAAAAAATGCGTTACACGCCAACGTGAGTATCCAAATTTTGCAACAATTTAAAATAGAATAGATATGACGGATATTTACTCAATTAAATACCTGAGATATAGTCTTAATTTGACATAGACTTTTCTTGTTGACTTTTTTCCTCGTAATGCATATTCTATTAACTCAATTAGACCTTCTTTGTATGAACAAAGATGGATTTAAGAAATAACAAAGTAGAGGTGAATTAGTATGATGAAAAATTATATTATTTTTAGGAGAATTTGTATTCTTTGCGTTTTAGTTTTTAGTTGTACACTAATCACAATCCACTCATATGCAGGTACACAACTTTGGGATTTTAATAAAGATGCTGAAGGATGGAAAGTTGCAAATGGTAATTGGTCCGTTACTGATGGTATTTATAAATTACAAAAAGGTGCTCAGGCTGAGCATTCCCTCGTCGGTGAGGAAGATTGGGATGACTATACTATTGAGGCGAAGGTCCGACTTGATGCTGGAAACTGGGGTGGTCTTGTTTTCCGTGCACAGAGTGAGCATGAATACTATGTCTACTATCTGAATGTTCCTAACAATAAGACAGAGCTTTGGAAACATACAAAACCGAATTGGGATTCACGACAGAACTTGAAACAAATCCCAGCTGTTGGTAATGTGAAAATTGAAAACGGAAAATGGATGGATATGAAAATAGAAGTCAGTGGTGATTCATTTACATATTTTCTAAATGATGAGAAACAGAGCGAAGATACAAACGGTGATTATGGTAAAGGTCAAGTAGGAGTATGGGGTTGGGATACTGGTGTCAGTTTTGATGATTTTACTGTAACTGGTAAAAACATAGTAGATACATTGGATGTGAATCCTAAAAGCAAACTTACAACTACTTGGGGAAGTTTGAAAGAATCGCGATAAGAGTTGTATTTATTATTTATTGATTAAGGAGAATTTATGAAATTGAAATTTTCGATTTTCATTGTATTTGTGCTAATTGCATTCGCAACTACACTCGGTTATGCTGGTGATCAACTATGGACATTTGACTCTCATGCGGATGGGTGGAAGGTGTCTAATGGAACATGGGGTCTGAACGATGGTAGTTACCAACTTACATTAGGTGCTCAAGCTGAACATTCTCTCGTGGGAGATACGGGTTGGAAGAATTATACAGTAGAGGCGAAAGTTCGTCTTGATTCAGGGAATTGGGCAGGTTTAATAGTTCGTGCAAAAAGTGAAATGGAGTATTATGTCTTTTATCTAAATGTTCCAAACAACAAAACTGAATTTTGGCGACATAAGACAGGGGGTTGGACTGCACGAGATAATCGGGGACAGCTTCCAGCAGAAAATGTAACAATTGAAAACGGTAAATGGTATGAAATGAAAGTTACCGTTGAAGGTGATACTTTCAGTCTTACAATTGATGGTGAATTCCAAGGTGAAGTAAAAGATGATGTGTATGGTGCTGGACAAGCTGGCGTGTGGGGATGGCAAACAGCAGCAAGTTTTGATGACTTCCAAGTCTCGGGTGATGAAATTGAAGGGCAAGGAGTTCCTGTTGAACCTCTGGATAAAGTAACCACAACTTGGGGGCGAATCAAAGGTCGTCATTAGATTCGCAATTATTGTATCTCAACTATAGATTTTAACTTATTAAGGGAGGCGTTTTAGAGTATTAAACGCCTCCCTTTTATCTATATATCTAAAGAATATTATGATTAAATGTAATGATCTAAAAAGTCTAATCGTATTAGGGTTTACCATATTGACAATATGTTATCCATTTCTTAGTTCATCCCTTGGATGGTGTCAAGATATCAAGAATCTATCAATTATAGATAAAATAGATTCTCTTCAAAGACAACTTTCTTTGAATCCACATCAGACAGAATTAAGATTGGAATTAGCACAGATATTTATGAAGATTGAGAATTACAGGTCTGGGTCTATAGAATATCAGTATATAATTAACACTGAATCAGACATGTCAAAAAAATGCAGAAACTCTTGTTCAAGCTTATTACGGTTTAGGTTTATCATATGCTGGACTTGAAAAATATGATGATGCTATAAAAGCATATAAGAAAGCAATTCAATATAATCCTAATCACGGTCATATTCATGCTGCTTATGGAGCAGCATTATCTCAATTACATCGTTACAATGAAGCATTAAAGAGGTATGAAACAGCTTCAGACATTGTACCAAAAGATGCCATGATATTACACCAGTTAGGTAACTTATATAGCAAACTTGGAAATACATTGATGGCGATTAAATATCAAGAAAAGGCTGTTTCTTTCCGTCCTAATTTTGCCGAAGCATATTATCAATTAGGTTTATTATATGCTCAAGACAAAAGGTATAATGATTCAATTAATGCCTATGAAAAATCTTACTCAGAGGATGCTGAATTAATTCAATCACTCTATAACTTATCTCAGGTACATTTACAAAATGGGAATAGAGATGCTGCTCGAGAAAAAATGCGTTTATTTAAAGAACGGCAGACAGTTATTGAACCATTGAATAAGTTAAAAGGCACATTCCAAAGAACAAATAATCAGAATGAGAAAGCCAAAATACAAGCAAATATAGCGAGATATTATCTTAATTTAAATGAATATGAAAAGGCTGTATTAGAATATGAAAAGGCAATTGGATTGAATCCTAAAGTGGTAGAAGCACATAACGGGATTGGGATTGCTTATACTATGTTAAAAAGGTTTCCTGAAGCAATACAATCGCAGAAAAATGCATTGGCGTTGAATCCAGAATTTGCTAATGCACATGCATCCCTTGGGTTAACCTATTTGATGCAACAGAACTATGAATTGGCATTGAAGCATTATCGACAAGCAATCTCCTTAAGTGGAAATAATTCTGAGAATCGTAATTTATCTGTTAAAGCCGAATCATATAAGAAAATAGGTCTGATTCGTATGACTCAACAATTATATTCAGAAGCTATTTCAGCTTTTCAAGCATCAATTGCTATAAAATCCTAACGATGCAGAGTTGTATCATAACATAGGAATCTCTTATGCCAATTTAGAGAAATATTCAAAGGCGTTGTCATCTCTTTATAAAGCAGTCGAAATAGGTAAGAGTATGCTGGATTTGGGTACAAAGGGTTCTGATATTTTGAATTTGCAAAATACTTTTTTACCTGAGACCTATTTTATTATTGGAGAACTAAATGAAAAGTTGAATAATGTAAATAAAGCTATGTCTGCTTATCTCAATGCGGGTACAGCTAAGTCATATAATGCATTGGCTCAACTAACAACTAATATAGCAGATATGAGAAAACAGGAAAACCAGCGTAAAGTCGAATTGCAGAAAGCGATTTCCTATGCTAACACTGCGATTGAGTTAGATTCTTCAATTGCCAGTTATTATAATACCCTTGCGATTATATCCTACAAGATGGGTGATCGGGTGACTGCAGAAGAATCTATTAGAAAAGCACTTGAAATTGAACCAAATAACCTGATCTATCAAGAAGGGTTAAAACAGATATTAAAGAAATAAAATTACACTATGGTGTGTAATAGTACTTCGTTGATATATTACAAAGGAGGGGTTAATGGCATACGACAGTCTTAGAGATTTTGTTAAAGCACTTGATCGAGCAGGGGAATTAAAACGAATAAAAACTGAAGTGTCTCCAGATCTTGAGATAACAGAAATCACTGATCGCATTAGCAAATCTGAGGGACCAGCATTACTGTTTGAGAACGTTGAAGGTAGTGAGATGCCATTGTTAATAAATACTTACGGTTCATATTCGCGTATGGCAATGGCACTTGGAGTTGACGATCTATCTCGTATCGCTTACGAGATAGAGGGTATGATAAAGATCGGTCCACCAGAATCTCTCTTAGATAAAGTCAAAATGCTGAGAATACTGTCTCAATTGACTAACTTTCCACCTAAAAACGTTAAACGTGGAGCTTCTCAGGATGTTGTTTTAACGGGAGAAGATGCCTCTCTGGACAGGTTGCCACTTATTAAATGTTGGCCATTGGATGCTGATAAATATATTACTTTACCCCAAGTATTCACCCATAGTTTACACTCCGGACAGAGAAACGTTGGAACCTATAGACTACAAAAACTAAATCCTCATGCTTTAGCAATGCATTGGCAAATACACCATGATGGGGCAGCACATCATCGTGAATATAAACAAGCAGGAGAACAGATGCCAGTTGCAATCGCAATTGGAGGTGATCCAATTATGTCATACATTGGTACTGCTCCTTTACCATCAGGAATTGATGAGCTGTTATTTGCTGGTTTCCTAAGAAAGGCAAACGTAGAAATGGTTCCAGCTAAGACAATCGACATGATGGTACCCGCAGAAGCAGACATTGTCATAGAAGGATTTATTGAACCAGATGAAACTTGCATTGAAGGACCATTTGGTGATCATACTGGATTTTATTCAATGCCAGATGAATATCCAGTTTATCGGATTACTGCAATTACCCATCGTAAAGATCCTATTTATCAGACCATCATTGTTGGAAAACCCCCAATGGAAGATTGTTATATGGGGAAAGCTACTGAACGTATCTTTATGCCTCTAATTAAGACACAACTTCCTGAATTGGTTGATATGAACCTACCATTATTTGGTGTATTTCACAACTTCGCATTAATATCTATTGATAAACGATATCCATATCATGCGAAGAAAATAATGCACAGTTTTTGGGGACTTGGACAACTAATGTTTAGTAAAGTCATTATTGTGGTTGACAAAGATGTAGATGTACAAAATGTTGAAGAAGTATTGTTCTATGTAGGAAGTAATGTTGATCCAAAACGAGATGTTACTATCGTTGAAGGACCTGTAGATGTTTTAGATCACGCTGCACCTTTACTCGGAGCAGGATCAAAAATGGGAATTGATGCCACAACTAAATGGGAGGAAGAAGGATACCATAGAGAATGGCCACCAGAAATACAGATGTCTGAAGAAATAATTGAACTTGTAAATGATAAATGGAAAAAGTATGGGATTTAGATAAAAAGTGTAACCATATATAGATGTATTTTCGTGCATATACGTAGATACTGAGATATGTGAGTATTGTTATGTCAGAAACTATTTACGATGTAGTTGTCATTGGGGCTGGTCCTGCTGGAACACAAGCAGCGATATCAGCAAGTCATCAAATGCGTCATGTTCTTGTTCTACATTCCGGTAAAGTTAGTTTCAGTCGTGGTAGAGCATACTGGTCTAAGTCTGTCGAGATTGAAGATGCGCCGGTTTTTCCTGGAATTATAGGACCTAACTTTGCTAAAGAATTGATGAGATGGATGGAAAGTCGTTCTGTTGTTGAATTCATGCTTGGAGATGAACAACGTAAGACAGGTATTGAAATCAGGGACGGACTTGTAACTAAGTTGACTAAGAAGGATGATATTTTTGTCATAGAAGCATCAACATCTCCTTTGAAAAAAGATAATCCTTTACAGATAGAGCAATTTACATCACGGACAGTTGTAGTTGCCTCAGGATTTGATGATAAATGGCCAGATATTGAGTTTCAAGCTGATGAAATTCGATTATATAAGCAGTATGCAACGGTATTTAGATACGCCGGGAACCGTAAAGGTTGGCATGTTTGTATACGATGTGATGGCCATCTACATGTGAATGAACATCTCGCTCTATTGGGTGTTGGTGACTATATTTATGAAGCAGCAATTGGAGCTCAAGATTTTACTGATAAGATAACAATCCTAACAAATGGACGACCTCACGGTATGTCTTCTCCTGTTCTTGAGCAGGTGGAAGAGAGAAACATTGACATAATTGAAACAGGGATCAAACGTCATATAGGAGAAAAAACCGATTTACTCGGTTTTGAAATGGTTGATGGGACCGAATTGTTTTTTCACGGTTTCTTGGTTGACGAAGGGTTAATTCCTAATACAAAGTTCCTTAATGGATGGGACTATCAAAAGGATGATGAAGGACTGATTATTACGAATGAGGACATGCAAATGTTGGATAGTAAGGGTGACCCCATTCCCGGCTTATATGCTGCAGGAGATATAATTTCTGGTGAGAGAAACCTTATAGCCACAGCATTTGCCCTTGGGCAAGAAGCAGGATTATCAGCTTCCGATTCACTTAGAAAATGGCATTATCCACATTCCTGATTTATTTATATAATGTACAAAATTTAAGGATGACAATATGACAAAAGAAAATACAAAAACAATCTATATTCTTGATACAATGGCAGAGATTTTCCGTTCGTTTTATGCAATACAAAACCGGTTAGTTAGTTCGGTTACTGGTGAACCCACAAATGCCATCTTTGGGTTTACAGGTACATTAATGAAGCTTTTATGTGATTACAAAGCACAATATATTCTTGCTGCAATTGATACTCCCGGTGATACTTTTAGAAATGAAATGTATGAAGAATATAAGGGACATCGTCGAACTCCCCCCGATGAGTTAGTTACACAGATTCCAAGGATACAACAATTACTTGAAGCATTTGATATACCAGTTCTTGGAAAGCCTGAACTTGAAGCAGATGATATAATTGCTTCTGTCACACATTATGTATTGGATTCACCAGATACACAAGATGTCCAAGTACGTATTGTGTCAAAGGATAAAGATCTTGAACAGTTATTATGTAATAGGGTGACGATGTTTGATATACATAATGATAAGATTATTGACACTGATGCACTAATGGAGAACAAAGGTATTACCCCTGACCAAGTTATTGATCTCCTTGCATTGATGGGTGATTCTTCAGATAATGTCCCAGGAGTAGAGGGTGTAGGATTAAAAACGGCTGCGAAATTGATACAAGAATTTGGTTCAATTAGCGGAATATATGAGAATATAGAACAGATCAAAGGGAAACGACGCGAGAATTTAGAGAAAGCACAAGATTATATATCTCTATCCCAAAAATTGGTTACACTTACATGTGATGCCAATCTGGATTTCAAACTTGCAGATGCTAAAGTCAAGCCTCCTAATCTTAGTAAAATCAAACCTTTGATGGAACAACTTGATATGAAGCGTTTCATGGGATCAATCGAAGACCTTTCTAATGGCACTATGATGACAGATCAGGTTTTAACCGAAGTCAAGACAACCAGAAAAGAACGTTTAGAAGCAATGGAACTCGAGAAAGATGCCATTATAGAAAAAGGTGATTTTACCACTGCAGAAACTGGAAACTATTCTGCTATCACTACTGAGGATCAATTAACATCTTTGGTTGAAACCCTATCATCAGAGAAGATTTTTGCTGTAGATACCGAAACAAATGGATTAGATAGGACTGCTGCTCTATGTGGTATAAGTTTTTCATGGGAACATCATCAAGGTGTTTATGTACCTATTAGATCTCCAAATCCTGAGACTCATCTTGATGAAGAAACAGTTATCTCTAAACTTAAACCACTCTTAGAAGATCCTGATTTATACAAATGTGGACACAATTTGAAGTATGATGCAAGTATCTTTATTCGTCATGGTGTCCAATTGCAAGGTGTTGTCTTTGATACAATGTTAGCAAGTCAACTTGCTGATCCAAGACAACCTTCACATAATTTGGATAACCTTGCAATAATTCATCTGAGTCATAAGATGATACCTTTATCAGAATTAATAGGGGAAGAGAAAGACGCTATTTCAATTGATAAAATTCCAATTGAATTGGTCTGCAAATATGCATGTGAAGACACTGATATAGTCCTTCAATTATACCATTATTTTAAACCAAAGCTTGAGGAAACCCAAACAGATGAGTTAGTTAGAGATATAGAGTCACCACTTGCCCCAATTCTTGCTTTGATGGAATTCAATGGTATCGTGTGTGATGGGGAAGAATTAGAAAAACAAAGCAAGGTAGTAGACGAGATGGTTGAGAAGAGCGAAAAAGAGATTTACGATTTAGTCGGTTATCCATTCAATATAGGATCACCGAGTAGGTTAGCAGAAATATTATTTGATGACATTGGTTTTAAACCTATTAGGAAGACTAAGACAGGGAAGTATTCCACAGATGCAAATGTACTTGAAGCACTGGCTGCACAGGAGAATATTAATGATCCAAAAACCAGTGTCCCTCGACTAATCCTTGAATTCCGTCAATGTAGAAATCTACAAAGTACATACCTTGGGCAACTGCGTGGATCTATCAGTAAAAAAACCAATAGGATACATACTCATCTTTATCAGTTGACTACTGCCACTGGTAGGCTTCAATCGGATAGTCCAAATTTACAGAACATACCTGTAAGATCAGAGATTGGCAGAAAAGTAAGACGTGCTTTTAAATCACCAGATGGCTATAAGTTGATTTGTGCTGATTATTCACAAATTGAGTTACGAGTACTTGCACATTTTAGTGAAGACGTTAAACTGATAGAAATATTCACTCAGGATATGGATATCCATACCTCAGTTGCCTCAGAGGTATTTAAAATACCAACTGAAGAGGTAACCAGAGATCTTAGAGATAAAGCTAAAATTGTCAATTTTGGTATCATCTATGGTGTTTCTCCATCCGGTTTAGCAAGACGTATTCAAGGAATGAATGTTGAAGAAGCAAGAGAGTTAATTGCAAATTACAAAGAACGGTATCCTGGAATTAACACATTCTTCCATAACTGTATACAACATGCTTTAGAACATGGTTATGTTTCAACATTAACAGGTCGTCGTCGTGCAATCCCTGAGATATTTGAAACATCGCAAAACCGTAAAAGTCTTGGTGAACGTTTAGCAGTTAATACGGTTATTCAGGGATCTGCAGCCGACCTAATCAAAGCAGCGATGGTAAAAGTTCAACATCGGATAGATAAAGATAAATTACCTATGAAGTTATTATTGCAAATCCATGATGAACTTGTTCTTGAATCACCAGATGAGTTGGTAGAATTACATGCAGGGATTGTTGCGGAAGAAATGCAAAATGCTCTATCGCTTCGTGTGCCTTTACGTACTGAAACAGGTATTGGGGATAACTGGATGGATGCCAAATAATTCACAGAGTAAAACGAAATTTGACAATTCTATTATTTTAGTATACAATTATAGCGTTTGGGAAATGTGATGGTGTCTGCTTACCAAGTTAAGCGTAGTATTTTGACAGTTTACATTAGGAATTACAACATACGGTATGTTGTCATCCAAGAGATTGATGAGAATCCGGAGTTCATTTTTACCAATCTTTGCTTACTATCAAATACCTGCCATAAAACATGCTGACAGTACTCTTTTTTCTCACATTCCCGTTTATTCAATTACAAAAGGAGAAACGAGATGAACATCTACGTTGGCAATGTGCCTTATGCAGCCACAGAAACTGACTTGGAAGAACTTTTCGAACCACACGGTCCCCTTACCCAAGTAACAATTATTCGAGATCGCTATGATGGTCGTTCTAAAGGGTATGGGTTCGTTGAGATGGAAAATCAAGAAGATGGTGAACGCGCGATTGAAGCATTAGACGGTCAAGAACTAATGGGACGTCCTTTGAAAGTCAATCCCGCACGTCCACGCGGACGACGCCCTGAAACTCGCTATGAGGAAGAGTAATCATCCAGCAATGTTTCGTCTTTATTAGACAAATGTGCACTATTATATAAAGCGGGTTAAATTTTAGCTCCTGTTGTCTTTCAACAGGAGCATTTTGTTTTAATAATCTTATTAGATTAAATAAAATTAACATAAGACATAACTCAAGCACTTAACCCTAATTCTTTACCTAATTCCATGATACGAGCGTTAATTTTTGTCTTATTTATCTGTCCTTCCTCGACAAACTCTTCATAGGGTGGTGGGAGTCTATCTGGTATCATAGATCGTGAAGTGGCTTCCTGTAGGGCAAGTAAAGCCATAAACATCTGCATTTCACGAGAATAATTAGGCATATAATCTTCTATCACTTCGCGTAAATCTTCCTCATTGAAAGATGCTTTATTCTTGCGTTTCGCAATATTATGACTTCGTCGTGCAATCTGATTTAGATCGTTTACTGTTACACCTCTAAGCTTCTCATGACGTGCTATTTCATTGAAATTCATTTCCTCACGAGTGTGAAGTCTACAGAAGAATTGTAATATTCCTGCACGGCTTTGTCTCATTGGTGGTAACAGAACCAATTTTTGACTAAAAATCTCTGTATTTCTGAATATTGGAGGAATTAGGTCAGGACGACTCGAAGTGCCAATCCATATTACTTCTCCATGTAATGAACCATCATTAATAGCATTTGTAAGAATAGGTGGTATGGTTTGTTCTGAATTACCTTTTTTTATTCCTGAATGGGGTGATGCTTGTTCTATTTCTTCCATAAAGACTACTACTGGAGCTAAACCCTTGATGAAGTTTATAGCAGAATTCAAGTTTCTCTCATAACTTGTACCATTGTCATTGATATTTACTGTTACTTCACTAATTTGTCCAGCATAACGTAACTTAACAAAAGCCATGTTTGTTTGACCTGCCAACATACGAGCAGCAAAAATATTCCCATTACCAGTTGGACCCATCAAAAGCATACCGCGGGGAACACGTCGTATATCATTATCTTTTAGACCTCGTATTATATCTTGGATGACTCTTGTGACATGGGGTGACCAGTGTTGGTTTGGTTCTGTCATTGGTTCACTCACTTCAATAATACCATGACTAAAGGTTTTCACACTTTCGCGTCGATAATTATTGAGCAATTGACCTTGAACTTTCTGTTTTAATGATGCCGCGTGTCTTACCAGATCATGAATTCCAAATAGGTTCAAGCCAGCGGTTTCACGTGCTAAATCCTGCTTATCACGGTCACTACCAAGGTCTAACTTTACTTCAAGCTTTTGATCTGGAGAATCCTGATGTGCGATTTCCTGAGGTATCTTAGTTAGATGATTAATGAATCTTAATCTTTCATCATAATCTGGAAAAGGGATTTCTACTATAGGAATTTCTTGATTTACAAGGAAGTGCGGATGAATATCAAATGTATTTTGGGTGAGTAGCAATATTATATGTTGTTTCCTTCGTATTTCTAAATCTGATGCCCAATTCTGAAGTTGATGATAGAAGTATAGTGTGTTTTCTTTTGTCGATGATTCCATTGAAGGATCGTTTGGTGCAATTTGTTCAAGATTTGTTATTACCAACCCTATTCTGGCACGGTCCTGTTTTAATAAGTCGTGCATTTTGTTGGCTAATTCTTTTGTAGGCATTGGATCAATTTTATAGAAAGGATCTTCATGAAGTTTATGATAAGAAAGTCTGGAGTTGATTCTCTTACGTTCAGGTGTTTCTTCAGGAACACCTTGATCTTTAGGAATTAGACCCAATATTTTCTGTGTTTCTACCCATTGACCTACTCTTGGAATCATAAAACCTTTTGTTGCATTATAACCAAGTACCAATCGACACCCAAGTACATTCAATTGTTCCATAAGGTAGTCGGTTGCAGGTAGATATCCGTAATGTTCATCATACATTAAGTCATTCACATTAAAATGCAGTAAATATTGATGCGCTGCGGCTACTTTGTATTGTGATTCAATTCTTTGCCAAAACATAACGAATCTCCATATTCTCTAAATAATTCTTGATAATAATTTGATTAATCTAAGCATAAAATGATTAAATTAGAATACCATATTCAAAGGTTGCTTGTCAAACATAGGTATGTAATAACGTGAGTTTGATAACTCAGATTCTTATATTCAGTGCGGTTAGGAAACCGCACCTACCGGGTCTATATGAGTATTAATTTTCGAAGAATGTAGTTCACATACCTATTATTCAAACTCACATTAATAGGGTATTTTGTTTTCATATTCTCTGCTATATTTTTTAAATTGTTAGATTATGTATATATTTTCTTGAGAATACTCTTCAATAACTGAAATTTCTGATGGATAAAAAGGTATAAAAACAGATATTTAATCCTATATTTTCCTTTGAATATGTCAAAACTGTCTTCTAAAGTTTCAATATAATTTCCATAGATTCATTTCATTTTTTTAATCTTATATAAAATGTTTGATACGTTTTATGTGATACATGTTATTACTTAAAATTTTCCGCAACCCTGTTTGACAAGTGGTTTTTGATATGATACTCTATTGATGTATTGGTGTCTTTAAATTAGAAAGATAAGAGTTAAGTATGATATATTTTGATGAGAACAGACCAATAATAATTGGAATCATGGGAGGCTCAGCATCTGGTAAGACTACATTTGCAAATGCACTGTCTGGTCAACTTGCCGACCTATCACCGATTACATTACACCAAGATTCATATTTTCGAGATTGGGCAGAATATACACCAGAAGAACGTGAAAAGGTAATCACGGCAAATCATCCCGATGTAGTGCTATGGGATGTATTAATTAGAGATGTTGAGACACTCCGTTCTTATAAACCTATACAGACACCAACTCCGGGGACACGTAGTGCTCAACGGGGTGATGAAGAAAAGATTATCGAACCAAGTCAAGTGATTATAGTTGAAGGACACCTCATTTTTTGGAACCAAGACCTTCGTGAATTAATTGACATGAAGATATTCTTAGATGTTGACGCGCATGAGCGTGTACTTAGAAGGATGCAACGGGATGTTGGGACCCGTAGTGCCAATCTTGAAGGTGCGATTAGTTGGTACCGTAAAGATGTTCTCCCTAATTTTCCAATTTACACCGAGTCGTGTAAACAATATGCTGATCTAATAATTCCGTATTTAGATGAGAATCTTGTAGCCCTACACACTGTTACTGCAGGAATCCGTTCACAGCTTGTAGAAGTAAATTAACACCAATATCCATTTCAGATCCAACCCATCTCACATTCTTCTATCTCCTATAACAATCAAATAATTATTGATAAATATCGTATTACCAATTCTAATTGATTAGTATCCATTATATAGTGCATATTGTCATATTGAATGATTCAATTTGACACGAATATGCCATTTTGGCTTTTTCAAGATTCCTATTTTAGCATATAAGAATTATACTCTATTTGCAAAAAACCAGAACTCCTTCAAGAAATATAATGATTTACAAAATTCTTTCTAAACTCAGTATTCATCAGCGAATATAGTATATAGACACATTAATATTTGTATAAAAAAGACACACTTATTGCAAAATTATTCATAATTGGCATTGATTTTGCTTTATTAGAATGCAAGTTAGTTCTATGAAATTAAGTCATAGATCAAATATTTACCAGCAAAGAAAACAAACAATATAAAGGAGCAGAAAAATGACCTTATTAACGACACGCAGACCGATTGGAAATCTATTCAACTTACATAATGAGATGGGGAGAATCTTTGGCGACCTTCTCAGTTCCAGAGATGTGGATACAAATACGGAAAGTTCCTCATGGATGCCGACAGTAGATATAACTGAAACTGAAAATAGTTATGAAATTCATGCTGAACTCCCTGGAGTACTTGAGAATGATGTCAATGTTTCTGTGACAGATAACTTACTGACTATTAAAGGTGAAAAACGTCAAGAAGAGAAATCTGATGAGAGAAACACCCATCGTGTCGAAAGACGGTATGGAACCTTCCAAAGAAGTTTTACTCTACCTCAACAAGTCAATACCGCGGAGATTAAGGCAGG
Source organism: Candidatus Poribacteria bacterium (assembly GCA_965205025.1). Taxonomy (GTDB): domain Bacteria; phylum Poribacteria; class WGA-4E; order WGA-4E; family WGA-3G; genus MSPOR6. The sequence goes on along the minus strand of CBDBFU010000020.1, from coordinate 246,860 downwards.
ATTCAAAGATGGAATCTTAACCCTAAATATTCCGAAGGTAGAGGAAGCAAGACCGACTGAAATACCGATTGATGTAACTTCATAATTACCATACTTGACATACCTCTCCTTCCGTTCGGGATGAGGTATGTCAAGTATTTCCTAACAAAATATCAGGGAGTAAAAGAATGACTTATATAACCACTCGCAAACCAACATATACACCCTTCAAGTATTACAACTCTATCTTTAGACCATTCAGTATTTATACTAAACCTACTGAAGCCAAGTGGAAACCGTCAGCAGATATCACGGAAACAGAAGACGGATATATGGTACGTACGGAATTACCAGGTGTAGCAAAAGACGATGTAAGTATTTCTGTATTAGACAATGTCTTGACAATAAGTGGTGAAAAGGCTCAAGAAAATACGGATGAATCTAAGTATTATCGTCGAAAAGAGAATCATTATGGTAGTTTTAAAAGGAGTTTCTCACTTCCACCTAAGGTTGTTCCAGAAAGCATTAATGCAGAGTTCAGAGATGGCGTACTAACCCTGTCAATTCCAAAACCAGATGAGGTAAGACCAAGAGAAATTCCAATTGAAACAGATTTGTCTGGTGAATAGATACACAAGATAGTTTAACGATTATTAAGAAAGGTTGGTGGACTAAGGGTTCATCAACCTTTTGTGTTTTATGTGGTAATTATGTAAGTAGACAATCATTTATAGGATTAAGGAATAACTTCTATATGTCCCATCTACTTTGAAATTCTTTAACCATAGCATCAGGACCACCATGTTGAGCTAAAAAATCCAAAAAGGCTTGGTATAGTCTTCGTGCTTCACCAGTATCTGATTCAAATCGATTATTTTTTTGCTCAGGATCTGAATGGAGATGAAATAACTCTTTTGGAGCACCTTGATTTTCTAAGAGCAACGACCAAGTTCCATCTGTAACACTACCATGTGGACTTCCACCATCTGGACTCCATCCGCCACCCCATGCCCCGTGAGTAATAGCGTAATCTCTACAATTTTCTGTTTCTCCCATTACAGCTGGCAATAGACTAATGCCTTCTACATTACTACCCCGTTCAGCACCAAAAAAATCTATTACAGTAGCTGGAATGTCGATTATACTTGCTAAAGCATCAATACGACGCGGATTTGCTTCAGGATGGTATATGAGCAATGGAATGTGGACAATTTCCTCATACATACCGAGATTCTTAGCTATCAATCCATGTTCGCCTAACAGAAAACCGTGGTCCGCCATAAAAACAATCATCGTATTTTCCATCAGTCCCATATAGTCAATCTTTCTTAATAATTGTCCTATCCAATTGTCTACTAAAGAAGCTTCGGCTCTATATAAACTGTTGAGTCGTTGTGTCGTACGCTCATCCATTTTATTAGGTCCGTATGTTGGATAAATCGGTTCAGGACCATCGTAATCCTCAGGATCAAAACGTCTTATATACCAATCAGGTACATCCCATGGTTCATGTGGATCGAATGTGTCAACCATTAGATAGAAATTATCGTGTTGGTAATTCTTCTCAAGCCAATCACAAGCGGTTTGCATGGTCTGTGCAACAAAAGTATCACCTTCATTTATACGAGAATCAGAATTCTTTAGATGATTATAGATTCCGGCAGGTAAATTTTCAGGATGGGGTCTTGTATGTATTCTATATCTTCTGACTAAATCATTATCATAGTTGTATGGATGTGTTTCTAATTGATCACTCTCCTGTCCACGTATCCATTTCCACCCCGTAAACCCACGATTATAGAAGAATCCGTTATTTAGATGGTGTGGAGTATCAGCAATCATCATACTAACAACGCCAGCCTTTGATAATGAATTTGTAATCACAGGAACATTCCGTTGTAATGGTTCCCATCCCCGTCGACATATTCCTACCTCCCCAGTAACAAGGTCCCCACGAATTGGAACAGTTGGATAGCTACAGACGTATGCTCTATCAAATACAACACATTTTTCTGCGAACGAATTAAGTGCTGGACAATACCCTTTTCCACCATACATTTCTAAGTTATCTCTACGAAAAGTATCTGATATTATATGGATTATATTCATACATTCCTCGTTTATATTCAGTAAATAAGACTAATTTATAAGATTCAGATCATTTAATTATATCCTAAACAGGTTTTCTTGTGTTGTATTTTCTAATCTATTTTCTGCTAAATTCACTACAGCAGGTAATAGACCATAAATTCCCCAGAACGGTACACCTATAGCGTCACCGTTTAGTAAATTATTAACAATGAAGTGAGTCATCAATGAAATCTCTGATGCCATCAGTCCAATGATAATTGATCGATAAAACCCAGAATCAATTCGTTTCAATGCTTTGAAACCATAAAGTAGAAATGATAAATTGAGCCATATCCAAACTACTAATCCAATAGATCCTAATTCTGCCATTACCTGTAAATATTCACTATGTGCCCCTAATTGGTACTGTGCAGTGTACGTTCCAACAAGTGCAACATCTTCCTTGTAAAGCATAGCAAATGCCCCATACCCCTTCCCTAATATAGGATTTTGAAGATACATATTTATGGCTTGCCCCCATCTTAGAAGTCTTGCTCTATTGGATGCATAGTTAATATCAACAGTGGTAGAAATTCTTTCTAAAACAGAATTATAGACACCGGGGAAACTGAATGTAACTAATATGACAAGACAAACAATACCAATAAAAAATATCTTTCTATGGGTTACACCCTGTCCCAATTGAAGCAACATAAATCCAATAGCTACAATAACAGAAAACCAAACACCACGCGAAAAGCACATGATTAATCCCATACCAAAACAGATAGACAACCCAGTCCATAAAATACGATCATACTGTCCACTATCAAACATAAGTCGACTCAGACATATCAAAAAGAAAATGGCTGTAAATGAACCGTATACTGAGTAGTTTGTAAATGGTGAATTCCGATATGAACTTGTCCATTGCCATTCATCAATATTATATAAGAGAACAATTACTGTCCATATAACTGCGATTAATGCACTTGGGAAGGCTGCAATTGATATTCGGTATAAATTAACACGATTCCTAACAATATCATACACCACCAGAGAGAACAATATATAGATAGATGCACGGATAGCCCCTTTTAATGTACCGAATATGTCCGGGGTATTGATGGTGGAAAGAAAAGTTATAGATAGAAAGAAAATAATTGGAAGTAAGAATGGAAATTGTGTATTCTTATCTCTATTGCCAAGGCTAAAATTAAAAATCTTCTTGAGAAAATAAACAACACAGAGCATCCCTAAGAGAGGTTCTGTAGGGGTTTGTATTTCAAGGAGTTGAGGGATTATATATCGAAATGAAAAAGGCAAACAGATTAAAAGTATACATAATGCCAGTTCTTTTCCTAAAAACACAAAAATGCCAATTATCAATAGTAAACATATTATGGCAATTGGAGTATCTGAATATATACTGAGGAAACAACCTAACAATATACAGGAAATGATAGCTACGATATATTTCTTTTGTATAAAGGACATCAGTAGAATTAGAATTTCGTTCTGACGCCAAGTCCAATGGCAGTTCCATCTAAGACAATGTCAAGCGGCGGGGTTGTAGTAGTTTCAATAGTTTTTAAGATACGCTTAATTTCAAGATTAATAGAGGCATTCATACCGAATCTATCCTTAGAACCTTGATTAACTTCCCAATTTAGCAGTTCAGCACCAATGAATACATAACCAATTGTGTTTGAAGCATCACTTCCTAAGGTAATACCTTGTGCTTCGAGTATTTCCGTCAAGTTTCCACTGAAATTTGCTCTTAGATAACCAATTCCACAACCTAAGTAGATAGGTAGGTAATTATATAGAAGTTCAGGTCTATAAATCAGCTGATAAGAAATTGGAGTTAATGAAGCATTCAGTATCAATGGATTAGGAGGGAGTGTGCTTAACTCTGTGCTCCAATAACCAATTTCGATTCGTGAATCTATTTGCGGTAGATGGTGTAATACTATTGATAATGAAGGCATTAATTCAGATGGTGTCTTAGGAATTCCAACACTTAACAATAGCTCTTTTAAATCACCAAGTGAAGGTTTATATGAATAGATTGAGAATTGAATTGATGAATTAACAATCTTACTACTGATGATTTCCGAATAATTAGGGGTAGGACGGAGGATGTTGGTATTCTCCGCTGACGAATTTGATGAGTATAAGAAAATGACTATCAATACGGCATAAAGAAAACGCATAAGAGTTTTTAATAAAAAGTATTTTAAACTGAGAAAAGGCATAGGATTAAGGATTTAAAAACGTGAAGGATGTTCTATAAATAGAACATCCTTACGACACCAAAATATCTAAACCATATCAAGACATTAGAGTTAAATCTATGAGCCTGAGGGATTAAGGATGACTTCAACACGACGGTTCATAGCCCTACCTGCTGTGGTGTTCTGTGAGGCAACAGGATCGGTGTGTGCTTTACCTACTGCTTTAATCCTATCAGACTCTATTCCTTTTCCTTTCAAATACTTGGCAGCTGAATTTGCTCTTGATTGAGACAAATCCCAATTGCTACGATGCCCGCCTCTCAGGACAGGTGTTCCATCAGCATGACCAATAATAATAACCTGTGCGTCAGGATTTTCTAATATTTGACTAAGGATTCCGTCAAGCATTTGTTTAGCTTTGTTAGATAATCCAGTCTGGCCACTACCAAAATTAACAGTAACTAATCGTGAAGGTTGTGATGCGACTTCAGCTTGTACCTCACCTAAATCTGCCAAAATAGAAGTTATTTGAGCTTTTAGTTTGGCAATATCATCACCATGTGCTTTAATACTACTGGTATTTGCGGTAACCATTTTTTGGACTTTGGCATCTTCTGCTTTTGCAAAATCCATAGATTTCTTTGACTCCATTTCAATATCTTTTAATAGGTTTGCCCGTAGTTTTGCGTCCTCTTCCTTAGCCTTCTGATCAGCTGCAGCAATTGTATCAGCATCCCCTTGTTGTGAAACGGCTATTGCCTCATCCTTAGCCCTTGAAATGGCTTCAGAAGTGTTTTTCTCATTCTGATCAACCTTTGATTCAAGTTTGGTAACTTGCATTTTTATTTCGTCATTGGTTTGATCTATCTGTGCTACGTGTTCGTTTTTCCACATTTCAAACTCTTGTTCACTTAACTTTCCGCAGCCAAGCAATACAATGCCTACTAACAATAGAGTTGAAACAATGATTGTTCCTTTGGTATTCATGGAATTCCTCCAAAAAAGTGATACGAAAGTGTCCAAATTAATTACTCCATACAAGATTGGTTATATAATAGTGTAACACAATTTCGTGATTATTTCAATAAAAAGTTGGTAACTTTGTTGATAAACTGTGACTATCGGTTGTATCTATTTTTAAAACTATAGCAATCTGACTATATTAGATGGGGTATATTAAAGTTAATACATATATAGAATGAAATCTATGATATATAGTGAAGTCTAATTGTGATTATGTATCAAGTTAAATATTACACATACATAAATTTAAGAATGTGTCGTCTGCAATTTTTATGTTTACTCAGGTTCAAGTACAATCTTAAGTTTATCAATTACACGATTTATAGGTAACTCGTAGAACTTATGGAGTTCACGTACTTCATTTGCAATATCAAATGCTACCAGCATAGGTATACGAGTATCGTCATATCCTTTTTGCGTATAACTCTCTACTCTATTCTTAACATAGGTAACCAATAGATCGATATCTGCAGCAGATAATTCCTCAGTTGGTTTGATCGAATAAGGAATACCCAGAATGACAAATCGTATGGCTTGATTCTCCTGAGCAGGTTGACTCTCTTCTTCAGTTTTTTGCTCGTCTTGCATATTCATTCCTTTATTACTTGATTAACAGTGCATTTTTCATAGTATTCACGCATGGTTTAACACCGGTCCATCGTTCAAAGGCAATTGCTCCTTGATGGACTAACATCCCTATCCCCTCAATTGTTGAGCAACCCTTCTCTTTTGCTGCTTTTAATAGTTTTGTTATCGGTGGTGTATACACAATGTCATATACTATCGTTTCAGATTGTAACCAATCTGGATTGATTAAGAGCGGTTGTGACTCATCCATGCCTGCTGATGTGGTGTTAACCAACATTGCACATGTCATAATGGCATCTGGCAAATGCATATCATTAAACCCAATACCAGTAATTACAGTATCGAATGTACCATTAGTATTATATACTTCTTCATCTAAACTTTTATCAACATTCTTTTTATTAATTTTAGCTGAGAGTTCTTCAGCTAAGGATACTGCCCTTGATATGGTACGGTTAACTATGGTTATTGAATTAACACCTGCCAGTGCTAATGCTACGACTATTGCCCGTGCGGAACCTCCAGCCCCTAATACAACAATGTCTTTTCCTTTAGGAATTGCGATGTTATTGTCATTCATTGCCCGTAAAAATCCAGGTGCATCCGTATTCTCACCATGTATTCCATCCTCTAAAAAAGATAGAGTATTTACTGCACCAATAAGATCTGCCTCATGTGATATCGAGGTCAAAAAAGGTATGACAGATTGTTTATGGGGTAATGTTACATTTATTCCAATGACATTTATTGATCTAAATCCATTAATTGCTTGATCAATGGCATCAGTGGACACATGGAAAGGTACATATACAAAGTCGAGACCAGCTTTTGATAGAGCTGCATTATGCATTTGAGGTGATCGACTGTGACTAATCGGTGAGCCAATAACCCCTACAATTTTTGTATGACCTGTGATAGATTGTCGTATATCCATCTGTCACCTATATCATGAATGATGTATTAATACCATGTTGGTTCATACTAATTCATCTATCCAAGTAAATTCTTAACAGTCTGCTTTACTTCATCCATCTTTGGATATCGTATTTCTCTATATCCCCTAACAGAATCTACACTTTCTATTGCCTTCAGATGGTTTGTATATGACTCATCATTTGTTGGTGAAAAAGTATCAATTACTTCGCGGATATACCAATCACGAAATTCTTTCTCTTTAATATGCCAGTTAGATAGAATTCTCCTAAGGAATTTCAGATGTTTCATTAAATGGAGCATCCAATTTCGTGTATCAATATCAGTCTCAAAGTCAATACCCATTATATTGAAATGTGGACGATTTAAGTGTAAATAACGGATTTTATCTCCATTCTTTTCATCTATATTATAACGTAACTTATCCCTTTCGAGTTTTTCTTTACTTGTAAGAAGATGTGATACATAGACTTCATCCTTAATCAACATTACCTTGTGTAGATATTTTATAGCTGCTTTAGTAGCTTGATATCCATCTTTATCTTTTTGATATATTTCATTAATCTTATCAATGTATATTTGTCCATATTTAATGCCCTCGAATTGGATTAGGTCATATACATAAATGGCAATAATTCTATGAGTCTCATCGTCTAATGATAAATTTTCAACAGTATTGTCAACCATTCTGAGATATGCTTCAGCAAGTTTTTTCCCATTCAATTTCTTTGTAAGAATATCCTTTTTTCTACTGAGAGTGTTCTCATAAGATTGCTTAGTTTCATGGTGTAATGAATTTGGAAGGTAATTATCAATATTTTCATATACAGCAAGATATCTACCAATTTCAAATGCATTAAAATTCTGTTGTAGATCTGTGCGTCGAACCATCTGCTTTAAAGCCATTTTTAAGGGTTCTAATTCAAGTGGCATTAATCCTTTTTGAAAAGCAAGACCGATAAGCATTATATTGGCATATAGTTTTGTTCCAAATAATAATTCGGAGATGTCAAATAGGTTTACTCCTACATATCTATTAGTTCCGCTTTTAATAGTGTTTTCTAAATCAGGAACATCAAAATCATCATTTCCGATTAGGGTTGACATTGTCTCAGTCTTTGCAGTATTTACGACAGCAGAAGTTCTCTCTTGAGAAGCTACTCTGAAAACAGATTCTGATGAAATACCTCGAACTGCCTCTAAGATATCTAAACCCAAAATTAAATCTGCTTTCCCATAAGGAATAATTGGAGATATTTTCTTGTCTGTATTCGTGTATGTGACATGAGTATAGACACCACCATTTCGTATTGCTAATCCTTTTCTATCGCAGAAATCCACAACATATCCTTGAAGATATCCTGCAACTACAAGTATCTTTGATATAGTTCCAATTCCCATTCCACCTACACCAGCTGCATATATACTCCAGTCCCCTTCAAACTTTAGTGGTGGAGGCGGAGGTAAAGGAGAATCATCAGTAATTCCAATTTGGGGGAGTAAATCTGTAATACTTATATCATCCCACCCGTTATCAGTATTATTGTTGTTTTTCTTTATCTCTATATCAGTGATCTTCTGCACTCTGGGAGGTCGTTTACGCGTAACTACGACTTCTTCAAAAGAAGGACATGCCCACTTAATACGAGCACATGCACCATCTGTTACACAGTTTGAACGATCAATCGCAATCTTGTTTCCATAATCAGTATCAATAATTTTTAGAGCAGGACATCCAGTGGATTTAGTACATTCTAAACAGAATTCACAGACTTCAGGTGTAATATTGATATGTTTTTCAGTTTTTAAATACCCCTCTTTCTGTTTTATCTTTTGTTCATCTCTCCGTTTTCGTCGATGATATGTAATTGCACATTCCTTGTCGGCGATGACAATCTTAACTCCTGATCTTAGTATAGTTTTCTCAAGATAAGACTTATACTTAATTCGTTCTTCCGGATTTACCCGAACAATACTGATTTCAGAATCTCCTGCTAACCCTTGTACTACTTTCTCTATGTCTTGTGCAAAAGTAGGATTCCCAAGAATGTCAACTCCAATGGATGGAGTTGGTTGATGTCCTGTCATTGCTGTCGTTTGGTTGTCTAAGATAATATATGTAATATCCTGATGGTTTTTAATTGAATCTGATATTGCGGACATCCCACCATGGAAGAAAGTTGAATCCCCCATGAATACAATTTGTTTGTTGACAATAAACGGATCTATTCCTGCTCCAGCACCCCCTCCTAAAGTCATTGCCGATAGATTATGCATTAACCGAGGAAAAGGCTCATATTTTAACATTGAATAGCAACCAATATCTCCATGAAAAACAAGGTCAATAGGTACAGAATTGTGATGTTTCATCATATAGTCTTCATCAATAAAGTCCTTTGTAATATCGAGTAGGACACTTGAAGAATCTCTATGTGGACACCCAGGACAGAAGGTGGGAGTTCGATTTGGTATATCTGGTTTTATTTCAGATACCTGTTTTTGTATATCAGTTTCTTTTTCAAAAGTGTCTAAATCAATATTAACCTCATACCTTGATTGAATATTCTCTCTATACTTTGATAGCAGAGGTATAAGACGGTTAATTAGTATTGAAGTATCTAATCCGGCTTCTACTGGTATACCAGGTAATTCCTCAGGGAATTGTTTACCCCAAACATTGACAAACTTTTCTATGCTTTTTTCTTGGTACTGTTGTGTTAGAAAGGACTTAATTTCATTTTCAAGTACAGGCCGTTTCTCTTCAATTACATAAAGATCATCCATTCCTTGAGCAAATTCAAAGATAATATCTTCATCAAGTGGATAGGTCAATCCAAGTTTCAGAATAGGGAATGACCCGCTAAGCTTTAATTCAGATAATGCATGCTCAAGATATAGATAACTAAATCCGGATGTAATAAAACCTATATTCTTATGTTTATTATTGGAAGTTGTATGATTAGATGATGTGTTAGGATAGAGAATTCTATTTAGACCTAAATTTCTTGCTTTTGTAAGAGCATTAGGTAGTCGTTCACGTAATGTTTCTACCTCAATACGTACAGTATCTGGTGGCAGCACAACGCGATCATCATTTGATATTAACTCAGTATTAATTTCAGTCTGTGCAACCTGATTTATATCTGGAATTATATTGTTATTTAGTTCAACTATTCCACCACCATCTGCTTGATTTTGTGTTGTCAAATAGCATGTATATAGGTCGGAATCTGCTGAAATCTCAAATGCACAATTTACCCAATCTTTCAATTCCTGCCAAGTTGAGGGTTCAACCAATGGCATGAATAAATGTCGTGCTAATATACGAGAATCTACAGGAACCTGTGTGCTATATGACCAAGTATCATCACCAACAACAACAACAGCACCCCCAGTAGTTCCAGCCAAATTACTAATAGCCAGACTATCTGATGCAACATGCATACCAACACTTTTCATAAATGCTATTGCACGTATATTTGCCATCTGAGATCCGTTCAAACGAGCAACACTTAATGCCTCATTATTACCAATTTGGGCAACGATTCCATTAGATTTCAGAAGATCTGCATTCCGTTCTAATACATCAAAAACTTCTGCAAGTGGTGAACCTGGATAACCTGTTAGCAGACTAACACCAGCTTCTAATGAACCTTTCACAAGTAATTCACAACCGGTATAGACATTTGTCCCGTTTGGTTGAGTAAACCTATCATCCATTGAATTAGGTACCTTTGTTTATATACAATTACTCATTTTCATATTATTCATTATTGTATCTTTATTATTTATATCTTTTTATCTATTTAATAGCTCACGGGCATGGGCTAAACCTACTTCAGACTCATTACCTCCATGCATACGAGAAATCTCAGTAACTCGCTCAGATTCTGTTAATGCCTTTGCTGAAATTACTGTATTATCATATACTACTTCTTTTTCAACGAGAAAATGTTGATCCGCAAATCGTGCAATCTGAGGTAAGTGTGTTATACAAATGACCTGTGTAGTTTCTGATAGTTCTTTTAGTTTTTCACCCACAACATCAGCAATTTTTCCTCCAATGCCACTATCTATCTCGTCAAATAGAACGGTTGGAGTGTTTTCTACTTGTATTAGAACTGTTTTAAGAGCCAACATTACTCGGGAGATCTCTCCACCTGAAGCTATTTTGGCTAAGGGACGTAATTCTGACCCGACATTTGGGGCGATTAGAAATTCAACATTATCCATTCCATGTTCTCGTAAACCATACCGTTTACCATCAATTTGTAATATACCGTTTTCATCTTCGATAGGATTGACATCCGTCAGAAACTGAGCCTTTTCCATACCAAGTTCTTGTAGTTCTTTTTCTACCATAGTTGAGAGGTTTTCGGCAACTGCTTTACGTTGTTCAGATAGAGTAATACATAATTGTAAAGCTAATTCCTTCTTATCTCTAATTTGTGAATTAAGAATATCAATCTTATCTGAACCAAGTTCTAAATCATCCAATTTCTTTTCTGCATCGGATTGATATGCTAACATATCAGATATTGTATTACCATAACGTCTTTTGAATTTAGAAATAAGTTCAAGTCTATCAGATACTTCAGCAAGTCGATTTGGGTTAAATTCAATTGTTTCAGCATATTGTCGGATTTGAGAGGATATATCTTCAAGTTCATATAATGTTGAGTCAATTCGCTCGCTTAATTCTGATAAGTTGGAATCTAATTCTGCTATTTTTGCAAGTGATTTTGCTGAATCTCTTAAGTTTTGAAGAGTAGACAAATTGTCAACTGATCCTGTTCCCGATAAACCACTTTGCCCGTCACCATCCAGTTGCTCATAAACCATGTTAGCCGATTCATAGAGTTGTTCGGCATTATTTAATATACTTATTTCTGATGTTAGTTCTTCCTCTTCTCCTAACTGAAGATTTGCAGATTTAAGCTCTTTTACTTCAAATTCAAGTAACTCTTTCTCTCGTTCTGAAGAGCTTAAAGTATGTAATATCGAATCCAATTCACGTTGTAGATCTAAGAGTTGATGGTAAGTATTCTTAATTTTATTGTATTCAGTTTCTAACTCTCCAAACTCATCTAATAATTTGAGATGAGTTTCCGTCTTAAATAGAGATTGATGTTCATGCTGACCATGTATATCTACCAACAACGATCCAAATTCTTCTAACTGTTTCAGATTGACCAATTCGCCATTTATGCGACACCGACTTCTCCCATTAACGTTTATTTGCCTTGATAATATTAGATCATCGGCGGAATCTGTGTCAATAGGTATTGATGATGTAGGAACTACAGTAATTTCAACTGAACCGAATTCTGTATTATCTCTTACAATATCCACAGATGTTCGTTCACCCAACACCAGACCTATTGATCTAAGGATGACAGATTTTCCCGCTCCAGTTTCACCTGTAAAGATGTTTAAACCTGGAGATAGTTCTAATTCAAGCTCGTTAATTAGAGCAATATTGCGGATAGAGATTGTTTCTATCACGGTCTTCCTTAATAAATTCAATAGTATTTGAATGCGTTAATATAATGGTTTATTACAGAATTACAATATTACTTTATTCTTTCGCCTAACATCAGTTTTTCACGGAGTGCTTTATAATAACTATGGTTTCTTGACCGGATTAGTTGAATAGTACGTTCAGCCTTCCGGATTTCAATTTCTACTTCTCTCTTAAGTGTATGTGTTTCGCGTTGTCCGTCTATAAAAAGATCTAAACTTTCATAAGTTGAATGCATTTCAACTTTTATTTCCGCATCACCATGAGCAATAAATGGTCGTACTGTCAGACTATGAGGAGCAATTGGTGTTAACAGAATTGCCTTAATCTGTGGGGCGACAATTGTACCACCACAGGATAGAGAATAACCAGTAGAACCACTTGGTGTAGCAATTATCAACCCATCAGCATTATATGGAATAAACAATTCACCGTCTACAAACGCTTTTAGTTCTATTAATCTTGTATAGTGTCGTATGACAACATCGTTGAGTGCGTATGCATGAAACTGTTGGGAACTCTGACTATTTACGAATACCTCTAACATCATACGATGCTCAATACGATAATCCCCATTCAATGTTGCTCTTAATGTTGGATTAAGTTCATCAAGTGATGCATCTGTTAAGAATCCCAGGTGCCCTAAATTAATTGCAAGTATAGGTATTTTTTCTATTTTTGGTGTATGTGCAGCACTAAGAAGGGTTCCATCCCCTCCAAGCACTATTACAAGATCAGATTCCTCTACCATTTGGTCAGTGCTAATACCAGTATCAGGAAAACCAAGTGCTTTAGCTTGTTCACTTGGAATTATTGGTATGGCACCAGCCTTTTTTAACAACGCAGATACTTCTATTACAACCTGTGTTGCTTTCTCTTTATTGGTATTAACAAAAAACCCGACCTTTTTCGTCATCCAGTTTCCTTTTCAAATCTTGAAAACCATAAGATAACTCCACAACCGACAAGAAACACCACTGCTGTAATTAGTAGATCCAAATTTACTTCAGGAAGAAGATGGGTTGTGTCATAGCGATTATCTCCAACTGTTAAAGATGCGCGAAATGGCCATAAACCATATAATGACCCAACCATCAATCCAATAAGGAATGCAATAGTCAAATTACGGTACTGTTTTAGCAACAGATTTAACAATCTTGTAAAGAGTAATAGTCCACTTATACACCCAATAGCGAAAATACTCAGTAAGAGCATATTATCAAGAATCGGTTGGATTGTGCCTCCCTTTAGAATTGAAAAAAAACCATCTATAGTATCCTTAATCGCTGTTACTAAAGGAAAATAAACTCCAAAAGCTAACATTAGGAAGGAGCCACTTATACCGGGCAAAATCATCGCTGAAATTGCTAAAGCACCAGAAATAAAGAAAAGTCCATAAGTTGTTATAGTAGTGTCTAAGTCAACTCCTGATACTGAAATAGAATTCGCTGCACTTTTCTTCAACTCTTCTATTGTAACAATTAATCCTATTGCCAATAATAAAACCAAGATTTCTTTCCACCTAAACCCGTTGAGCATACGAACAGGAATAAGGATTGAGGTTAAGACAAGACCAAAAAAGAAACCGTAAGTAGCATCGTGATGAGCACTCAAGAGATAAACGATAATCTTAGATGAGACTACAACAGAAACAAAAGCACCAACACCTAATAAGAATAGAAATTTAAAGTCTATATTACGAAGTTCATCTTGAAATGATGTATATGCCTTTTGTCTAAAAGATAGTAATCCTATTGTTGATTTGGCAGTATTAATTCCAATATTTCTTAATGCATTTATCAACCGTTCATATATTCCTAACACAAGTGCAAGTGTTCCACCACTCATACCGGGTATTATGTTAGCAATTCCAATGAGAAAACCATTAATTATGTGTCGGAGTGTATTCATTTAGTAAGTTGATACTGTTTATTTAGTATAGTAAAAAGTATCTATTTAATACCTCCAATGATACTGTAATAGGAACATATACTGATAGGATTTAGCACATATTTTAAAAAGAATTATACTACAATTTAAAAAGTATTTCAACAAGCATATTCAACTTATATTGGATCAATTTCCTACCCTAAACAGTTACCCTAATTTTATATCAAAATGGATAAGAATTGTCCGAACTATAGTTTCTCCAACTGTAGTATCTGTTAATTCTCCATTGAGAAATTCACAACTCCATTCACGGAAACCTTCACGGAGCAATTTTACGAAGCCATATTCTATAAGGGTTTATAATTTTAACTATACCAATTCTCCGTGAATCACATATGTTATATTATATATTACTAAATTGAATTGTAGGTGGCTACACACTCTGAAAAATGCCTATGATCAAGAGTCAAATTAAATAGAATACAAACATCAGCATCCTAACGGTTATTCCTGTATGTCCATTTTAAACCTCAAATAATTAGAGATATAAGTATTTGACATATTGTAGTTAAAATAACGTAATATAATAGAATAATCATCAAATACTATTATATTATTATATAGTTATATTCTAATATATATAATACTGAGTCTCATTATCTATAATATAAATAATATTGAGTCTCATTATCAAATTACATATTGGGAAATTAATAATTCTATTGTGTGAAATATCAGGATTGTACTATATCGTGAAAAATATCAGGATTTCTCTTCCGAATTATTCATAACGTTAATTCTACTGATTATCTATACTGAGATTTCTCACAAGGATTTTAAACCTAATAACCATTACCACTTATCAAAGGAACTACTAATTCCATTTATATAAATGTTTACCCGATGAGAAGTTGTAAAGTATGTCTTGAAATACCGCACAAACTGGAAGTTTATGCTACATTAAAGAGATATTAATAATCAGATGAAAACCGAAGATGCATTCCATACACGCAATTGTTAACAACTAATTAACGCATGTGATTCACGGAGATTGGTATAATTAAAATTACAAACCCTTATAGAATAAGGCTTCGTAAAATTGCTCCGTGAAGGTTTCCGTGAAAGTGATATTATCTCAAAACGATAAATATTAACACTTTTTCCATTCACAATAACCATACATCTAATATAATTATGAGATTGACAGATGAAGGTCTCAATGCCATAATGGAGTTGAGATGTAGGTAAATGAACAATACTTGGGAAAAATATTGGTTTCCAGATACAATTGCAGGATGATGTTGAGTGCCAATACTTTACACACCCATTTTCATTCCAATAATTGACTGTATTGTCATTTATGTGATAATCTATAAATCTATATCCAGTTTAAGTCAATAAGGTACAATAAAGGTACAATAATTATGAACTTTCCAACCATTCCTGAATCCAAACGGATAGAGATGTTACACCCCCCAGATGGGTGTGTTAGAATGATACTTGACACAGATACATATAATGAGATTGATGACCAGTTTGCTGTTGTCCATGCTTTATTATCACCTGACGAACTCAATGTAGAAGCGTTATATGCTGCTCCATTCCATAATAATCGTTCAAAGGATGCTGAAGACGGTATGGAGAAAAGCTATGATGAGATACTGAGGTTATTAACATTCCTAAATGTTGAATCTGAAGGGTTTGCATATCGGGGTTCAACTGCATTTTTGTCGAGTGTAGATTCACCAATAGAGAGTGAGGCAACTAAAGATCTGATTGAACGTGCATTATCTAATTCTAACGAACCACTATATGTTGTTGCTATAGGTGCAATTACCAACGTAGCATCAGCTATTCTAATTGAACCAGAAATTATAAAGAATATTGTTGTGGTTTGGTTGGGTGGAAATCCATTATATTGGTCTCATACCCGTGAGTTTAACCTTGCGCAAGATGTTTTAGGAGCGAGGGTTGTCTTAGATAGTGGTGTTCCATTTGTCCATCTACCAGCACGAGGGGTTGTTTCACATCTGTTAACGACTGTTTCTGAGATGGAACGGTATGTTCAAGGTAGAGGTAGGATCGGAGATTACCTTGTTGAGATATTCAAAGAATATCATAAAGACCATTATGCTTGGTCCAAGGTAATATGGGATATATCAGCAACGGCATATCTCATTAATAGCAGTTGGGTGCCCACTGAAATAGTACATAGTCCTATACTAACAGATATGATTACGTGGAGTTTTGACAACAGTAGACATCTTATGCGTGTTGCTACAGGTGTTAATCGAGATACTATCTTCAGGGATTTATTTGAAAAATTGGAAGGGTCAAGTTAATTTTCGAGATTTATATTCCAATCATCACCACAGATAATCTCAATTTGATCTTTCGGTTTGAAATAATCAGTTGGATGGTAGTCTTCACCCATAAAACCAAACAACCTTTGTCGTCGAGGTGTCATTCTTGAGAGTACATCTTCTGGAAGAGAATCATAATCATACGGTCTACTCCACATCTGTCCGTACCGGAAAGTAACACTTTTTCGGATGATGTCTGTATGATTTGGACCCACACCGTGCCAAAGTGCCCATGGAAATATCACAGCATCACCCGCCTTAGCAATTACTTGGATTGCTCCTTCAGGATATTTACCATTAACAGTATGATAATCTGAAAATGGTCTATTATGACTTCCCGGTACACACATGAAGTTGGCACTATTTTCATGAGATAGGTCAGTTAGAAAAAACTGAATTTTGAATTGTAATGGTAGACTATTAGGATTGGGCTGAATTCTTTGTAAAGAGGGACCGGCATCAGTGTGAAACCCCATAAGTTGTTCTTCATCAGGATGACGAACATATATTTGTGTACCCATAATTTGTAGATACGGACCCCATCAGAGATAGGATTGTCCCAAAAGTATTTGGATGGTCAGTCAGTGAATCTAATGTGGGAGTCCTTTCTATTGCTCGGATGATAGTAAATGCCCCAGAACCAAAACGAGTTCCCTGAAGTTTTGGAGTCTGCTGTACATAGGATTCAATTACCTTATCTACTGCAGTAAGAATCTCTTCAACTTCTTTAGATGATAGAACTTGTCTTAGAATTAGATAACCTTCATCGTGCCAATGTTGCTTCTGTTCTTCAGTCAGATATATAGAATTCATACCAATATTCCAGGTTCTAATGTTTTCGGTAATAATACTTATAGATATATCATACCATAACATGTGAATTGTATATTAGAAAAATTGTTAATCGGACCAATATTCTAATATAAAAGTGCTATATATGTAGCATAACACAATCATCAGTCGTTACGATTTGAAGAGGTTGTTAACAATTGATTCTATATAGGTCTTAGAGTATACTATACACATTAATCTGTACCTACGTTAGGTTGAATCCCAGATAAAAAAAGAATGAACGAGTTAAATAAGATATTATCAACAATTAATAGACCATTTCAGCAGGAACTAAAAACAGGTTGTCTTGATGATGTTGTAATTAATGGTTTAGAAGCCTATGTTTCACTGTGGGTAGCCAATGCTACAAAACTTGAATTGACTACAGAACAAACATTGTTCATAAATAAATTAAATGAACTATTTCGAAACTATTCTAATTTACCTACAGCTGAAAGAGAGAGTATTCTACAACAGGCATCTCAGTCAATTAACGCAGCACTAATTGGTGATTTAACTCTCCTATCTTCTGATGAAGATCCAGTACAAAAAACAGAGATCAAACCTAACAAGAATATTAGTGATCTAAATCACAAAAAGTCTACATCTACAGACTTAAAACAGATTGAAAACTTACCTTTATTCCGTAATTCAAATCAGAATGAAATTACCCCTCCTTCTGAAGAAAAACCACAAACTCCTGTTGTTCCGACCATTGATTCTTCAGACTCATTGAATACCCAACCAGCATCATTTGATACAATTACTCCATCAGTTAAGGATGACATATCAGATGATGAAATTCCGTCTGTGGTAATTAGTGGTAAACCTGTTTCAATTGATGTTGAATCTTTGGAATTATTTAATAATTCACTTCAATATGTTAAGGGTATTGGTCCCAAACGTGCTCAGATCCTCTTAGAAGAAATTGACATTCAAACTATAGGAGGATTATTAGAATACTATCCACGGGACTATCTTGATAGATCCAAGATTGTAGATATTTATACTCTGGGGAGATCGGAAAGTGGAAAGCCTGAAACAATTCAAGGGAAAGTCGTTAATCATGTTACCCAACCACCTGTTGCCAAAGGTCGAAAAAGTATAGGAAAAGTATCAATTTTTGATGGGACAGGTGTAGCGGTATTAGTTAATTTTGGAAGAAGAATAGGGTATATAAAATCTATCCTTCCAATTGAAACAGAGGTAGTAATTAGCGGTAAATTCACAAGACGATACAATGAGATACAAACATCTGACTATGAATTTGAGATTTTTGATGAAGATAATCTGATTCATACTAAACGAATTGTACCAAAATATCCTTTAACAGCCAACCTTACCGCAAAATTGATACGAACTGCTGTTCGGAATGTGTTAAATGAGACTGGGGAAGATATTCCTGAGATATTACCGTTACAAATTCGTCAGAAAAATCATCTCATTGATAGACAACACGCCATTAATGAGATACATTTTCCTGCATCAGATGCACACCGGATCGCTGCACAACGTCGACTGGCATTTGATGAATTCTTTTTGTTGAGTCTTGGGATGGAAATGCGAAAAGACCACAGAACTGCACAAAATGGGATTCAATTTGAGATAGATCATACAGATTCCAATAGTCTCTTGAATAGATTCATTGTTTCTCTGCCCTTTGAATTAACAAAAGCACAATCCAAGGTGTTTGAAGAAATACGTGATGATATGAAGAGTTCACGTGTAATGAATAGATTAATTCAAGGAGATGTAGGATCTGGTAAGACAGTTGTTGCGGCTATGTCGCTTCTCTGTGCGATTGAAAACGGATACCAAGGTGCATTAATGGTACCAACTGAAATACTCGCAGAACAACACCACCAAAACCTATTGAATATCCTATCTCCTCTTGGTCTCAAGGTTATACTTCTAAAAAGTGATCTTACAAAATCAGAACGAGATGAAGCAATCACTGCAATTTCTGATGGGAGCGCAAACCTAATTATTGGAACACAAGCACTTATACAGGAAGGTGTAGAATTTTCTAATCTTGGACTTGTAATTGTAGATGAGCAACATCGATTTGGTGTAATGCAGCGTGCGATGCTCAGAAGTAAAGGAAAATCATCAACTGATAAACAACTTTCACCTGATGTATTAGTCATGACCGCTACTCCTATACCCAGAACACTTTCACTAACTGTATACGGGGATCTGAATGTCTCTGTTATAGATGAATTACCACCAGGTAGACAGAAGATTGTAACACAATGGGTGAAAGAAAAAGATCGTGGTGAGTTGTATACCGAACTACAGAAAGAGATTAACAGTGGAAGACAAGCATATATTGTATACCCATTGGTCGAAGAATCAGAGAAATTAGAGGAATTAAAAGCTGCTACAAAAATGGCTGAACACATACAGGAAGAAGTGTTTCCAAATTTACGAATTGGGTTATTACACGGTCAGTTGAAGTCTGTTGAGAAACAGAACGTTATGGCACAATTCAATGCTAAGGAAGTTGATATACTTGTTGCCACAACAGTAATTGAGGTAGGGATAGATGTGCCTAATGCGACAATTATGGTGATTGAAAATGCAGAACGATTTGGTTTGGCACAACTTCATCAATTACGTGGTAGAGTTGGACGAGGAAGTAATAAGTCATACTGTTACTTGGTGGCAACTCCGAAATCCGATGAGGCATACCGTCGTATTCAAGTAATGGTACGTTCAAATAACGGCTTTGAAATTGCTGAAGAAGATCTGAATATACGTGGTCCTGGTGAATTTTTTGGTACGCGCCAATCTGGGATGCCAACATTCAAGATTGCAAATATCATTAGTGATGCTGAATTACTGGAAGCAGCAAAGAAAGAGGCAATGAATATCATCAAAATAGATCCTCAGTTAAACCTACCCGAACATCAACTCATGAAACAAATGTTACATGCACACTGGAAAGGACATTTAGAGATTGCATCAGTAGGCTAATTTACAGATTGATGTCACTATGAAAAAACAAACTGAAGTAATAATTATCGGTGGTGGGATATGGGGATTGAGTACTGCCTATCATTTGGCAAAATACGGACAAAATGACATCCTCGTTTTAGAACGTAATTCAAAAATTGCTGCAGAAACTACAACACAAGCTGCAGGACTTGTAGGACAAATTCGGTCTACTGATATTATGTTCCAGGCGATCCATTATGCTCTTAGACTTTTTTCTCAGTTTCCTAAAGAGACAGGGTATGATACAAGCTTACAGCAAACCGGAAGTTTGATGATTGCCCTTACTCCTGAACGGATGGAAGCGTATAAAAAACAGATTGAAAAGGCACATAAGAACAATATTGAAGCAAACTTTATCTCAAATAATGAAATATCAAGACTTGTGCCATCAATCAATGTGAGTGAAATTGAGGGAGGATACTTTGTACCTAATGATGGATATGTAGATCCGTATAAATGTGCTTGTGCTTATGCTAATGCTGCTAAGGATATAGGGGTAGAAATTAGTTTCGATACACCCGTTATAAGAATATGTCAAGATAACGGAGAAATCTATGGTGTAGAAACAAATGTAGGTGTTATTGAATCACACCATGTAATTATCACCGCAGGTCCGTGGGGTGCTTCAATCGCTAAAGAAGTTGGTACAACAACAGCTGTACAACCAATCCGTCATCAGCGTGCAAGAACAGTACCAACCAGCAACATACCGGAACATCATCCAGTCGTGCGGGTACCTGATCTCAGTTGTTATCTGAGACCTGAAAAAGGCGGGTACCTTTATGGATTTTTTGAACCAAATCCAGTAAGTATTGACTTGGAAAAAATGCCATCTGACTTTAGAACAGGAGATATTGAACCACCAATTCAGGTAATGGATGATGCACGGGATAGATTATCACCTATATTTCCTATTCTGAGCGATCTGGACATTACGGAATATAACAGAGGTATGACCACCTTTTCTCCTGATGGAGCATATATGATAGGTCCTGTACCGGGAATTGACCGTCTATACTTAGCTACAGGTTGTGCTGCATTAGGAATTGCTGGTTCAGCGGCTGTAGGATGCTGGTTATCAAAATGGGTGATTGATGGTGATCCTGGGGAAGATATTTCCGATTTTTCACATCAACGATTTGGTGATAAAGTTACAGATACAGATTGGTTAAAACGAGAAAGTGAATTTTATTACGCAAATTACTATAGTATCCGATCTGGGTAACATGCCCACAAGGATAGAATTAATTTCCAATTACTCTATCTTACATTGATGTAGTAATCAAGTTGTATAAATTTGGGACAGTGACAGAAAAGTCCCCAGAGATATGATAACTCTCGCCACCGTCTTTAACCGTGCGGATTAGTATGGTTTTCTTTGGACGGTGATAATAATGTGCATCGGTAGGGTTGCCTTCTTCTTGAAAATCAGCAAAATCTATCAGGTCGAAATTCGCAGTTGTAAAATGACGAATCTGTTCACCACGTTGTGTTGCAATGTTCCGCGCCATAGATAGACTTTTAAGATATACCTCTGGTCCCATCACAGCCGAACCTAAGTTTAGGAATACCCCCTCCTCTAATTTCGATACAGACTCTGCAAATTTGAGAAAATCCTTGCCGGATGTCCATCCAATTGCAGCATAATCAGCAGACGGATGTTGATCGGTAATGTCAAAACCGATGCCCTTATGAACAGTTATCGGTATATTTAAGCGATACGCAGCAGCGAATATGCTTACATCTCGATAGGGAATAGATATATTCTCTTCACCGTCTTCTATAAGTTTTCCAATTGATTCACCAAGACCAATTTGGTTGTGGTAACCTCTATTGATAGCTTGATTAATATACCTACCTGTTTCTTCCCAATTACCAAATTTTCCATCTTTGATGTATATCTCAACATCTTCAAGGGTTGCACCAATATGTGCCATTTCAAAATCGTGAATGGCACAGGCACCATTCGTAGCAATATGGGTGATTACACCACGTTCCAGGAGGTCAATGATATAACGAGAGTTTCCACGACGCATAACATGTGCCCCCATCATCCAAATTACCTGTTTGGATTTCTTCCTTGCCTGAATGATACGTTCAGCAACGAGTGGAAGCCATTCATTTTCATAATTAGGGATTGATGCATCTAAACAATAAATATCTTCTACACTCATCTTATGTTGACGCTCAGAAAGTGGAAGGATAGTGAGATGAGTTCGATTAAGTTCTGACATTGTTTGGAGGAAGGGAAATTATTAATCCGTAAACTTGTAGGAGATGATTTTGGACATCCCGGCTTGTTCCATTGTTACACCATACATCACATCAGCAATTTCCTTAGTTCTATTATTATGTGTGATAATTACGAACTGCGTGTTTTCAGCATAAGCTCGGATTAAGTTTGTGAAACGTAATACGTTTGCTTCATCAAGGGCTGCATCGACTTCGTCAAGTACACAGAATGGACTGGGTTTAAGTTTGAAGACAGCAAACAGTAGTCCTATGGCAACCAAAGATCGTTCTCCACCTGATAGTTGTGTAATACTCTGAGGACGTTTTCCGGGAGGACGTGCGATTATCTCAATTCCAGATTCCAGTATATTTGTTTCATCTGTCAATTGTAATTCAGCTTCACCACCTTCAAATAACTGATTAAATACTTCCTGGAAGTTCGTTTGTACTTGATGAAATGATTCAAGAAAAACATCACGTGAGGTCTCATTTATCTTCTGAATTGCTTGATAAGTAGATTGGATTGATTGCTGAACATCTGCGCGTTGTGATTCAAGAAAGTCTAATCGTTTTTGATGTTCTTCATGTGCTTCAATAGCCTTTAGGTTAACCGAACCAATTGCCGATATATCAGCCTTAAGTTTCTCAATTTTATCCATTAAATCTATTTCATTGAGTTCAGTATTGTTAGTATCGGGAGATTCTTCACAAGATTCGACAGTATCATTTTCAGTGGTAGGTCTTATAATCTCATCAATAGAAACCTGATATTTATCCATTATGCGTTTTGAAATAGACTTTAACTGCATCTCCAATTGGGTAGTCTTAATTTCAAGTTGACGCCGGGAGTTATTTTGCCTTTCAGTTTGTTTGCGATTTTTACGTATATCTTGTTGTATAGATTCTATTTCAGTTAACAGAGATTCTCGTTCTTCAGTCAACTCATCATACTTACCTTCAGCCTCTGCTCGATCTGCACCAATACTTAGGAATGAACGTTGTGCTTCTTCAATTTGTTCAGCAATATCACTCTTAGATTGGTCATCAGAATCAATAATTGATTGTTGTTCCTGTATATCTTTGTCTATCTGGAGATGTCTATCGTCGAATGACTGTATATCAGATTCTAAGTTATCCAACTTTATCCGTTGTTCAGCAAGGAATATTTCTCTTTCACGACAGAGGGATTCCATTTCATCATGCTTACGCATTTCACTTTTAATTTGTTCTGAAACTGTCTTTATAGATCTCTCGGTTTGTGTTTTTTTCTTTGATAATTCTTCAATTTCTATTTCAAGCTGTTTCTGTTCTTCGCGGGAAAGATCAACTGATTCTTGGAGTACTTGATTCTCAGATTGAATCTTTGTGAGTGCTATTTCCAAACGTTCAATGTTCTGATTTTCTTGATCGATATCTTTTAAAAGTCCTGCTTTCTCGATTTGTTTGTTTTGTACCTCAACGACAAGGTGTTGCCTTTTTTGATGAGTTTCAGCAATTATTGCAGCGTATGACTTACTCAATTGATCCTTCTGATTAAAAAGTTTTGTAATTTCTCCAATCTTTTCTTTTAAAACATCTAATTCCCGTGAACGATTAAGTAAACCAGTCTTTCTTTGTTCGTTGTGTCCTCCGGTGATAGTTCCATAGGTATTGAATAACTCACCATCTAACGTTACCAATCGTGCTGTGGGTCTACTTCTTCGAGTCAATGCTATTGCTGCGTCTAAATCTTCAATGACAAGTGTGTTTCCTAAAAGATGTTGAACAGCACGGTCATATTGATTTTCGTAATCAACTAATTCCCTTGCAATTCCTATTACACCTGGTTGGTCAAGAAGTGAATCATCAGAAAATCTTCTACCTTGGATATAGTCAAGTGGAATAAAAGTTACAATCCCTGCACGATTCTTCTTGAGATAGTTAATACCATTCTTACTATCTTCACGAGTTTCCACGATAACATTCTGTATAGCACTACCAAGAGCAACTTCTATAGCAATCTCAAATTCATTATCTGTATTGATAAGTTCAGCTACGACACCACAAATACCTCCAAACTGATCTGGATACTGTTCTTTTGCTTGCATAATGGCTCTTACACCAGTGTAATAACCTTCATAGGCAGAATGTAACTGTTCTAAAGATTTATACCGTGAGACATTTACACCCTTAGTATCCTGTAACCCGCGTAATTCAGCATCAATCTTTCGAAGAGCATCTTGTGTTTCGTTATGTTTTGTTTCAACCTCTTTTTTCTCTGATTCAATTTTAATTAATTCGGCATCTAACTTTGTAGCATTTCTTTGGATCTCATCACGTTTATCAATAAATGACTGTAATTCATTTTTTGTGGAATTTGTATTTTCATGTAATTGTTCCAGATTACTTTGTGAATTGGATAATTTTTCATCTATAGTTACCCGTAAATTCTCACGTTTTGATAGTTCAAGTGAGGTATCTTGTAAGATGGTCTTCCGCTCTTCAACAGACTTTCTTGTATCTTCGATTCGTGTAGTTAGTTCCTCTAATAATTGTTTTCGGGCATTAAATCTACTCTCTTCTATTTTGAATGATGCAGATAGTTTATTCTGTTCTTGTATTCTTTCTCTCTTCTGAGATTGTAAACCAGCTTGTTGTGTCTTTAGAGATTCAAGTGTCTGTTCAGCTCTCTGTCTTTGGGACTGAATATTCAGTTGTTTTTCTTTATGTAAGACTATCTGACGTTCTATTTTTTCAAGTCGTTCGGAAATGTTTCTGATTTCCTCTTGTGATTCTGCTATCTGTGTATCCAGTTCAGATCTTCGAATTGAGGCATTCTCGATCCGTTCTTCTGCTTCTTGTATTTGATTATTGGCAGAAGTGACTTCAACTAAAATGGTTTGTAATTTTTCTTGTGTTTCCCGATAATCTGTCTCCATTTTCTCATAATCACGATAAGCTAAACCCAGTTCTAATTCTTGAAGTTGTTCTTGCAATGATTGGTAATGTATTGCCTGTTCAGCTTGTGCTTTTAAAGATTCAGTTTCACGTTGTAATTCCTGAATTACATCATTGATACGTACCAAATTCTGTTCGGCGTCTTCTAATTTTCGTATAGCTTCTTTTTTTCGATGCTTGTATTTTGTAATCCCTGCCACCTCATCAAATAAGAATCTACGTTCATCAGCACGGACATTAAGAATCAGGTCTATTTTACTCTGTTCCATTACAGAGTATGCGTCTACTCCAACTCCTGTATCCATAAAAAGCTCACTGATGTCACGAAGTCTGCATGGAGTTTGATTGATAAGGTAACTGCTTTCACCGTCACGGGAAAGTTGTCTTTGCACTTCTACTTCTGGGGATCCAATTGATATATTTTCATCAATATTCGTGAAAGATAAGGCTACAGTTGCTCTCTCAGAAGGCTTAAAATTAGTTCCACCATTGAAAAGTAGATCTCGCATATTCGTACACCGTAGTGCCCGAGCACTCTGTTGACCAAGTACCCAACGAATGGCATCTGATACATTACTCTTACCACATCCATTTGGTCCTACGATAGTCGTAATTCCAGGTTCCAATATCAGTTCAACAGTTTCTGCAAAACTTTTGAATCCACTAATTTTTATGCTATTTAAGTGCAAAAGGAAACCTCCACAAGAATAAAACGTATACTAAGAAGAAAATCGTAAAGTTAACGGTTTATTATTGTATATTTAACATAAATCTTTCTATTCTAAACGAAACAACCGTGTTAATGGTTTCATTTATGGGTTTACTGTCCTTGCCAAAGTTAACACATCTATTTCCACTGGATCTTCATTCCACAACATATTTACTGCTTCATTCACCGTGGCACCAGTTGTAAAAACATCGTCAAGGATTAGGATACGCTTGCCTTTTATCAGATTCCTATTCTTTATCCCAAAAGCACCAACTATATTGGTTTGACGCGCATCTCTGGTTAAACTGCTTTGTGGGGATGTATTCTTATTTCGGACTAATGCATTTGTACAGATATCAATTCCTACTTCATTACTGATTCCTTGTGCAATCAGAGCGGATTGGTTAAATCCACGTTCACGTAATCTGTTTTTATGCAATGGAATCGGGAGAATGTAATCATACTCATTGAAATCACAATCCTTTGGTCGGTGTTTAACCATGATATAAGATAGGTGTTTGGCAAGAGTTCTTCTCTTTTCAAATTTATAGAGATGAATAATCTTTTGAAGTATGGCATCATAGAATGCAACTGTTCTTAGTTTGCCATAGCGGGGTGGGTTAGTCGCACACATAGTACAAACACCATCAACATCATGTTTACCACATATTTCACACCAAGGTGGAGTAACAATATCTAAACTATCCCAGCAACCTTTGCATAGGTATGGTATTGATTCGATTCCAATATCCATTTCACAAACTTTACATTGAGCAGGAAATAGAAAAGTAATTGCTGTTTCAAAGAACTGTTGTATCATAGTGTGCCTCAATTACTTTAGTTTCTATTAGTTGCTTGTCAACCATAATTTATCACAAGAATCCTTCATTGTCAAGTTTGGACATGTCATAGTATAACACTTTAGTTAACTAATTTTTCCATAATTTCATTACACTTACGTGAGTTTGATAAAAAGCATTGTAACCCGAACTTTTAGTTAACACCAGAGTGCACAATCTGGAAAGTTTGTGCTACAAGACTATCTTCAGGACAAAATTCTGTTTATCGAACTGACATTTTTTTTATTATCAAACTGACGTTACACTTGATTTATTCCTCATCCGATATGTGCTCTTTCCCAACCAATTCAACAATTAGGGTAGAGGATTATTCAGGAACTGATTTCAGATTGTCTATCGTAATATCTTAATATATAAACATTTTCGATAGAATTCAATTTGAAAAACAGAATATAACATGTTAAAATTCAGAAGCAACAGGAGGGAAATATGAAAGTAGGAATTCGTGACGGGATGTTACCTGTTCCGTTCAACGATAAGTTTCAAAAAGCAAAAGACATTGGTTTTGATGGTGTTGAAATCTGTATGGGTGTCAACTATCGTGAACATATACTCTGGCAAGAAGATGGGATTGAAACTGTTAATATGCTTGCTGATAAGGCAGGAATAGAGGTATCATCTTTATCTCCAGGGGGTTTTACTGCATTTTCATTTATGCATCCAACAGACAGCATAAGAACTGAAGGGATTGCGAAATTACAATTTCTTGCTGAAGTCTGTCCAAAATTAGGAACAAATGTCATCCTTGTCCCCTTTTTTGGTGGTGGAGAAATTAAAGATGAACATATTACTGATTCACGTTTTCTGGATGGTCTAAAGACCGCCGCAGAGACTGCCGAGAAACATGATGTTGGTCTTGCATTGGAGTCAACTCTTAATGCACAACAACACCAACAAATCATTGACCAAGTTGGGTCAAAATCTGTTGGTGTTTATTATGATATGGGTAATGCTACAAATTTAGGCTATGACTCGACAGAAGAAATACGTAGTTTAGGAAGTTCAATCATACAAATGCATATTAAAGATACTGGTGGGAATCATGCCGGTGAAGGTGATGTTGACTTCACAGGTGTTTTCGAATCAGCACATGCTATTGGTTACGATAGTTGGTTTGTTCTGGAGACACCAGGGAAAGATGATCCAATTGGATCGGCTGTGAAGAATATGAATTTTGTAAGAAATAATTTTTGATTTCTTTCACATAATTACCAAAGAGAAACTATATTCATATTAGAATTCGAATATTCCTAAGTTCAATATTTAAAACTAACAGTTATTTTTCATATACTGGTTATCTACATCTTGAGAGGTATGAATGAATATGTCCAAATCTGTTCTATCCCCTATACAAGTTAAGAATCTATTATCCCTACCTACTAAACAAGCAGAACAACTCTTTCAAAGTTATACAAAAGATACCCAACTTGAAATTATTCGATCGACCCGAAATCCTAAATTACGTGAAGAATTATATTATCTTGTACCAGATTGTACTGAGTTAATTCAGGATAGTCCAACAGAAGATGTCCTACAGGTTTTAGATACATTATTGGGAACAGGACTGGCATGTGGTCTATTACCATGTCTATCTAATCAACAATTTGAAGAACTGATAGATATTGCTATATGGAAAGATGGAAAAATTAATGAAAGGTCACTTAGTTTATGGCTCTTTGAGTTATCAGAATGTGAACGAGATGACTTGAGTCGTTTTCTTGGACGATTGGATTTAAGAATTCTTGCTGGTCTATTAAAAAAGCGTGTTAAATTAAAAGGCAATTTAGCTGCATTAATGATTGAGGAGAAAGTTATTGATCCGAGTAATCCTGCATTAGAATGTAAAGATGATCAAGCAAAAAGAATCCTAAATGCAATTTGGGAAGCGGATCATGAGATTTTCCACCAACTCCTACGTGATATGTTTGGTATTGACAAAGAAGGTGATGTAGACAGTAAGTTAACTACTGCATTAGAAGAGGCAACTGCTGAGAGAGAGGAACGGGTAAAAGAACGCGATACTAAAGCTGGAATCACTGTTACTGAATCAGATCTAAGAGAAGAAGTTGATTTGGATTCGCTTGAACTTTCTGAGGAAGTTGAAGAGAATGCAGACAAGTAAATATTCCCTCGTAGCGGATACAGTAATTGATGCTCAATCTTTCTTTGCTCAGACCTTACAACACGGAGATACACTTGATAAATTTGATTCAGAAAAAATTGAGAAATTCTCCGAGGATATAAGTGCAATTGCCCATAAACTTATTACAATGAGAGTATCTGACCTATCCAATCTGTCAGAACTTCGCAAACAAACCCAAACAGGAATTACATTAACCAGTCTTGGATTAGAATACGCAAGTAAAGGGAATTTAGATAAAGCTGTACGGCTACTAAATGCAAACCCTATAGTAAAGTTTTACCAAATTGGGAATACTCTTAGTAATCAAGTTATAACAAGTGCAGTTGATTTGCTTGAAAATGCTGTAATACGGCCTTCAGAATCGCTATCTCATCTTGACATTGATAACATTAGGATCTATAACCATGCAGAAGCAGAATTCTTAGATGAATTAGTTTCATATAATTCCACTATTAGTAGACCACATGTTATTTTAAAGGAAAATTACCCACCACGTCCATTATCCAGTCTTGCAGATGTTGAGTTGATTAAGAAACAGATAGATTATATAGAAAAACGTCGTGAGTATGTTGATACATTACCACTTGAAGATATTTTCTCTATTGATCCTCCACTGAATATTGCAATTGATCCTATATTGATTCTTACATTATGTTTGATGTCAAATTTGACGCTATACTATCAACCCGATTTACATTTTGATAATGACACTCTTAATGATTTTCGAGAAATCATTTATGATGAGAATACTGGGGAGGTACGGTCTGCACCACGACAACGAATGATTGAATGGATTTCGGACTACCTTAAACAAGATAACCGTTCTGATGATCTGATACAATATACCGTGATTTATTGGGAAGCTTGTATTCAAGAAATTATTAATCCAGATGAGAATATTAAGATGTTTCTACTTTGAAATCCGCGTTAGTAGATATATTGTATATACTATCAAGATGTGTTATTATACATTGAAAAATAGAATAAATCCAGAATGTAGGAGAATAACGGTTTCACATTGTTGTTGACCGTATAAAAAAATGAAAATTGAAACTGCAACATTTGGAGCAGGATGTTTTTGGTGTGTAGAAGCTGTTTTTCAACAATTAGAGGGTGTCCATTCTGTGGTATCGGGTTATACCGGTGGAACAACAGTAAATCCTAATTATAAAGCAGTCTGTATGGGAATGACTGGACATGCTGAGGTAGTTCAAATTGAATTTGATCCTGAGGTAATATCATTTGAGGAGTTGTTAGAAGTCTTCTGGCAAACACATGATCCAACTACACTGAATCGTCAAGGAAATGATGTAGGTACACAATATCGATCTGTCATTTTTTATCACTCAGGAGAACAACAGAAGATGGCAGAAAAATCAAAAAACGATCTCGAAAAATCGAATACATGGCAAGATCCTATTGTCACAGAAATCACACAAATTGATGTCTTTTATCCTGCAGAAGACTATCACCAGAATTATTTCCAACTGAATTCAACTCAACCTTATTGTCAGTTGGTTATCCATCCAAAGTTAAAAAAGTTCACTAAAGAATTTAAAGATAAACTTAAATCTGAATAGTGCATATCAATTGAACAGTTCTATTTGAATGTTGTTCACATGATAACCTATTCTGTTAGGAGGGTATACTATTGAAAGCATTTATTCTCAGTGTTCTTCTATCCACACTCTGTTTTTTTCTTATAATAAATTATAGTGTAATTGCACAAGAAACAGAAGTGTCAGAGAAGGTGCAAGTTCAGAAACCGCGGTATGTTACGATTGTGTCAGAGAAGGAATATACAGGACATTTACAACCACGTTCTGAAGTAAAGGTGTATGCAAATATTCAAGGTAAAATAGTAGAACTAAATGCAGTTGTAGGTCAGAAGGTAAGAAAGGACGATATCCTTGCTAAGATTAATGCACATGAGGCAAATATAGCAGCGATTAAAGCAGAAGTTGCCTTAAGTGTTGCAAAAGCACAGTTAACGACAACTGAAGCTAATGCCCAACCCCGTTTAGAAACACAACTTGTTACCGCTGAGGAGTCTGTAGCAGAGGCAGTATCAAAACATGAAGAGACAAAATCACTTTCTGAGATGAGAATCCGAAATCAGTTAGTACAAGCAGAATCAACCCTCAAAGTTGCAGAATCTAATTTAGAACGAGCGAGAGTTAGTTCTGAACAAGGTTTAGAGCGCGCCAAAACCGAATTTTCAAAAACTACATCGGATTATGAAAGAGATAAGGCACTGCACGAGCAAGAGTTAATCAGTGATAGTGCTTATGAATCATCTGAAACAAGGTATAAACTTGGAAAGAGTCGTTATGAAGAAGCGGTTGCAGCAGCGAATCAATTCAATGATGGAACTGCCCAACTTGCTGTAGAAAAAGCAAGAGCAGAATTGTCAATTGCACAAAAGATTGTGGAAAGTAAAGGGTGGGAGCGTGAAATCGCAGCTGCAGAATCAAAGATTAAACAAGCCAAAGCAAACCTTGTTGCTACACAAAAACTCGTGGATGCAAAATCATGGGAACGTGAAATTGCCATTTCAAAATCTGCTGTCAACGAAGCAGAAGAACAACTAAAACTCGCTCGTGAACAAGTAAATCAAGCATCCGTTAATTCTCCTATTGATGGAGTTGTTTCTCTGCGTCATATGGAACTTGGTGATTTTGCAAAGTCTGCAGCATCTTCTGGAATACCTATTTATACAGTAATTGCAGTTGATGTTTTAAAGGCTGTATGGATGATACCAGTAAGTGATGCCAATAGAATTAATGTTGGTGACATGGTTCTAATTTCGACTGCATCTGGTATACAGAATATCGTTGCTACAGTTGATTTTTTAAGTCCTACTGTAAAACCTGGTGAGAATACTGTTGAAGTGAATGCAACAGTCCCAAATACAATAGAAATGAATAATGATGATGCAGCCAAAACATCTGCTCAGAATAGCATTTTAAAGCCAGGTACATCAATTACTATCTCAATAAAAACAGGTGAACGAAAAAATGTACAGTTGCTCCCACGTAGGTCTGTTCTTCATATACAAAATGGTCAAGGTAGTATCTATGTTGTTGAAGAAAATACTGCAAAGTTAAAACAAGTAAACGTAGGTGGTAAGTATGGTAATGAGATTGAAGTGAGTACGCGTTTACCACAGAATGAACAGGTTATTGTTGATGGACAACATCGTCTCCAGGAAGGGACTTCTGTTTCAATTGGTGATGATTGATATGTAGGGTAGAAGATTGTTTAAATTGTTAATAAAGTGAATACTAAAACATATATACACTCCCGGTAGATGCGGTTTACCGGGAATATCTAAATGGCATTTATACCCGGGGAACGCCTACAGGCGTTCATACCGCATCAATGGGGTTAAGCAAACAACGGTCAGTTAGGAAACCGAACCTACCGTAGTATAAAATTGACTAAAATCTACATGAATTTCTATACACTACTAAGAATATATACCTGAATGTGTTCCCATTTTTTCTTTGATCGATGGGTTGCAACTCTTCTCTTTACAATATCATTACACACATATCCTGCTTCGTCAATTATTTTTTCAAGATTAGATATGGCTTTAGGACCGGATGCATCTGCATACCCCAGAAGTAGAATTCCATCAGGTTTCAGATAGTTAGGAAGGTATTCAAAAAAGCGTGCTAAAGTTATTTGTTTTTCATCATGTATTGCTAACTCTGATCTACTTCTTACCCTTGAAACTACCCATGGAGCATTGAAAATGACTATGTCGAATTGTTTAGATGGATAAGGTTCGAACAAATCTCCAGCTGCAAGAATATGAATATTTTCTGAATTTGGAAGGCGTCGTTCTACGTTAATTTTGGTTGTTGCCACTGCCTCCGGTAACAGGTCTGATGTGTATATTTCTGCTTTCTCCCCCAACTCTTGCTGTACCAATAGAGTTAAACACCCGCTGCCACACCCTATTTCGGCAACAATAGGATTCTCATTTTTAGCATTAGTTTTTACATACTGTATGGCTTCTTGGAAGCAGTTTATTGTTTCTTGAGAACGTGGAGCAAGCACATTTTCAGATGCTTGAAGAGATACATTTAGTGCATCAATTGGATAAGATTCTTCAAGTGCTTTTTGGAGTCGTTGAACTTTTATAACAGGTACAAGAAAAGGCGAATCCTCATTAACTCCATTCTCTTCCCCAATCAGTTCCAGTAAATATGGTAAATCTGGGGTAGGATCAATTTGTAACATACCATCTTTATCTGCCCAGCACATCAAATGAGTAAGTATTGCTTCTCGTAACTGTTTTGGATTATCTCGCCGAGATTTATCTCTTGATCTTCCCTTATTATTTGATGGTGTTAACTCGTTCTTATGTCGTTGGATGTAATCCATCACATCACAAATATTTTCCCAGGATCCTTGAACGACTACAATACCTCCACGTTGTATGTGTGTAAATATCCGATCATGTTGATGTAATTCGTGCTGAGTAAAAAGTTTCACTCCACCACGTGAGAAGACAGCTTCACGATATTCTATAGGAACATAGACTTCACCTAAAGAACTGACTGAATAGAATTCGTTCATGAAAAATCCTATGATTTAGCGAATGGGTACAATTTTACCTGTTTTAACCGATTCTGCTTCTTTATAGCAAAGAAGTAGTGCGTCTCTGGCCCCGATACCTGACAATGCTGTCGGTTGTTCATTATTGGTAATCGCATCCACTGCATATTGTATCTCCGCAGTAAATGCATCCACAGGATCTACTTCACCCAAATCTACTTCTTCAACAGTTCCATCCTCAGTAATGAGGGTCAACGGTACAGCCGTAGAAGGTTCACCGGCAAGTGTAGAGAAATCGAAGAGTAAAGTTGCTTTTTCCAAGAAGAGTTCAAAACCGTGTGAGAAAGCTCTACCTCTTTGAGAGATACCACCAGATGAACAACTAATTGTAAGTTCTTTATCATTATAGATATACTGTGTTGTTAAAAAATCTACAAAATCACCACTGGCTAACCTGCCTTGTGAGAATACTGCATCAGGCACTCCACATAATAGTTGAATAAAGTGTGTATCGTGAATATGTAGGTCTATACCCGGTCCGCCACTCTTTGCTATACTGGCTGGATCTCTTGTGGCTCCCGGTTTAGAAATAATTCTTTTAAAATGTCCACCAAGTAGATCACCATATTCTCCACTATCTACGATATTTTTAGCATAGGCATATTCTGCGAAGAATGGTAATACATGAGCAACCATGAATTCTTTACCGACTTTCTTTGCAGTATCAACAATTTCATTTGCATCATTAATATCAATAGAAATCGGTTTCTCTACCAGAGTGTGTTTTCCAGAATTTAAGGAAGCGAGACTAACAGATTTGTGTAAATGGGTAGGTAAACAGATATCGACAAGGTCAATTTCTTCATCCTCAAGAAATTCGTCAATATCATTGTATTTTCTAATACTTGATAGATCCTCCATTCCTCCACGAGGTCCAAAATTACCTTGTATACTTGTCCAATCACCATTGAGTTTTTTCTCATCACGTGTACAAATTGCGACGACCTCTGCCCCAGATCCCCGTTGAATACCATAATAGTGAATCATCCCCATAAAGCCAATACCGATTATTCCTATTTTTACCATCATTTTTCCTTTATATGTATAAGCCTATATATGAATAAGAAAACACAGGTGTCTATTATGCATCTGCATGAATGACACCTGTGCTATATAACTTATGTAGAAAGATTTATTGAATAGCAGTTCTTTGTTTAATCATTCCCCAAGTTGTTGTGGTTTTATTCTTAGCTGACACTGCAAGGACATCACCACCCATTGCAGCACTTACTTCATCGGCACTTAATGCCCGACTCCAGACAGCTGCTTCATCAATCATACCGTTTTCAAAAGAATATTGAGGTCTATCTTTCGAGCATCCAATCCGTAGATCTTGATCATTAGTTCCCGTAAAATTGAATTTCTTACTCTCTTCAACGGCAAGATCACCATCTACATAAACTAACATAGCATTTCCATCATAGACTCCAACGACGTGGTGCCATGTTTTTGCTTTTAAATTATGGGGTTTATTCAAATGTTGACGATTTGCATCTGAACCTAAGAACATATTGAAACTGTTACCATCACCAAATACACCAATCCCATAGGATGTGTGTTCCCCTCCATTATGACAGTTCTTGTCAAACCATTGTGAATTGTTGTTCCAGGCTTCCATCCATACCCATGCTGCCATTGAAATCTCTCCACTGATTTTCAATTTATCATCAGCAGGTACATTTACACAATCAGCACCTTCCTTAGTTATCTTAATGGCGTCCCCAACCTTACCCTTAACTATTTCCGTATTTGCTATGATATTAGCATCAAGTCCGTTTCCTGAACTATCTTTGATAGTTTTTCCACTAACATCATCAAAAGTAAAATATACTACTAAATCATCTGTAAGTTCTGCGTTTATCGAACCAACTATTAGAAACATTAAAACTGATAAAATTGACAAATTTTTTGACCAGAACATTGAATATACCTCCAAATTATAGGTTGTTAAAATAAGATTTAACACCCAATAGTGGTATGAAGAATTGGTTATTAGAATTACAAATAACCATTTGTTTGTTTTCTCTATCAGATACTACTAAGTTGAAGTATCAATTCTGAAATAGAAAGACATAAAATAGTATGAGTATATGTATACTAACAATAATCTCACTTTGAATCAAGATATATAAATATCAAGATTGCGATCATAACCAAATTCTATGGATTTATCTAAATTAACCTATAGATTTTATATACACCTAATTAGACATGGTACATACAAAATTGTTGGTTAAGAATTTTAATGAATCAGCATTATTTTAAAAGTAGGTCTGCACTGGATATACAATTGCAAATTTATGTAGGTGTAAGAACACTGTCCATTAATTCCTGCCATCTACCTTCGAATTTCTGACCAAATTCCTTTTCTCCTCCAGAAGCTAATGGACCTAAGATCATTGGTTTTGTAGCATTATTTCGCTCCCAAAGATCTTTTCCTCCAAAATCATTATGTAGAAAATGGAGAGCAACCCCAGCCCGTTCTTTATCAGATAGATTTGATTTTGTACAGTGTGCACATCCATAACAGAAGAAAAGTACACCCCCTGCTTTTAATTCGATCGGTACAGCACGTTCTTCAGGAGGATCACACCGTATATGGTGGTCACTTAACGGATCACGATAATGCTCATAGGTTTCCCGATGACTTCCAGGTATTACATGAATACATCCATTTTCAATATTTGCATCATGGATTGCAATCCACATAGCAGTACCGCGTAATGGATCCGCAATTTTGAAGTATGCATTATCTTGATGCCAACTTGTTCCAATTCCAACTTTTGGTGGTTTCCAAAACGCCTGATCTAATTCCAGCATAAATTCATCACCGATGAGTTGCTGTACAGTTGAAACAACTTTGGGATGAAAGGGTAAACCTTTATGAAGATCACTACGATTGTTGAGAGGTATTACTTGTAGGTTTTGACGTTCACCCTCGTTATCTCGTTTGGTGCCATCGTCTTGAACGGCACAATTTATACCGGTTCCTTGCTCTAATTCTTTATTATAGATTCGTTCCAATTCAATTCGTAATACCTCAGCTTCTTCAGATGTGAAGAAATCATCAATAGCAAGGTATCCGTCTTCTCTAAATTGTGAAAGTTGTTTTTGACTTAATTGCATATAAAACTATCTTCCTAATATACACTTATGTGTATGATTCAGATAACATTTCATGGTGTTTAGAATTACATAGTATCAGTGAAAACTATGTTATTTGATGGTATATCATATCATAATCAGACTCTAAATTCCAGAATCATCAATCAATTGGGTGTGTAAATAATTTGACCATTATTTGCGAAAAGTTACGAAATCGTAACTTTTTACGGTTTTTTATATTCATGTAAATTGGCGATAACCCTTGTCGTAGACTGTATTCTCGGACGAATTTGTAAAATGACATTTTTCTGTGAAAAAAGTTATATAATATTTCTCTTGTTGGTTTTCTTTGGTTTTGATATTGCTTGAAATGTTCAAATTTTGCCTATAGCATTTTTTTCGGAATTGATTCAAAATAGTTGTCTGATCTTTTTGATAAATTCATAGGTATATTCTTATTTCTGGGTGTTTTTTATCACAGTTGTGAATAATCTAAAAAAAATCTTGCCACTTGATAAATATGTTAGCTGAAATTTTTGACCCACGCAACAATAAAGGAAAACGACATCCGTTGAAGTCAATCCTCGGTCTCCTCGTTGTTGGACTTATGTGTGGACATAAAGGATATACATCCATAGCAACTTGGACTCGCTTCTAAACAGAACTCACAAATCACTTGGGTTTACAAATAAGAAAACACTTATGTAGCAATCATTCACAATATAAAATTAGAATTCTTTAAACGAAATACCCCAATCAATTAATGTAATGTGATCCCTATCCACAGACCATTTCAAATACACGAAGATGATTACCTCCTAACACCTTCTGTATTTCCTCATCAGAATATCCACGTTCAATTAAACCTTCAGTGATTTTTGGAAATACCGATGCATCCTTAAGAAGATCCCCACCACCATCAAAATCAGATCCTAACCCAACATGGTCAACTCCAGCGATATCTATAGCATATTCAATATGATTGAGTAATTTTGAAAAAGGTGGAGGGTTACTCCATCCATCCTCAGTAATGAAACCCGGTACAAAGGTAATACCAACTACTCCGTCATTCGCTGCAATTGCTTTGAGTTGTTCATTTGTTAAGTTTCGTGGATGGTTACACAAAGTTTTACAATTGCTATGAGTTGCTATAATTGGCTTAGTCGATGTATCCAATACATCCCAAAAACCACGTTCACTTATATGTGAAACATCCACAAGTATTCCAAGTGAGTTCATCTCTTTAACTAACTCAATACCAAATTTCGTCAACCCACCACCAGTTTCTCCTTCATCTATGCCCGTTGATACCCAAGTATTAGGATTATGGGTTAATCCAATCGACCGAACACCCAAACAATAAAGTGAACGTAATATATTCAAACTACGTTCTACACCCTCACTATTTTCAATAGCTAAGATAGATGCTATCTTACCATCTGATTTAGCAGTACGTATATCTGCACTATTTCTGGCTATACAGATATCAGTTGTGTTTGCTTCTACCTGCATATCAAACCATCCAAAAGCGTCCAATGCATAGGATAGATGGTTTTTCCATGCACGGGTCACATCAACTGCAAAGAAAGCAGCATCAATCCCACCTTGACGCATCTTAGGGATATTTAGCTGAATACCAATTGCATCTTCTTCTGGTGGAACTTTACCACGCAAATAGGAAATTGTTCCATTATGTGTCTTTTCACTCTTTGTATATTCGTCTTTGAGGTTAATATTTCCCCGTCGAATATGAGCCACAATGGAGTCATTATGTGAATCTATAACAAGAGATTGATTATGAAGATCAGTAATTGATGTTGATTCTACCATTCGAATATTCCTTTTCGATAAAAACTGATGGTTATCGGTATTTCTGGCTACACTATTTTAGTATGAATCCAATTTTGGTATATTTTTTCTATAACTGTAAATGGAGTTTATGACTCATTCTACCTTGTTGAAGATTGAAAGCAGAAGTTGTTGCATAAGTAATAAAATCACCAGTCAGACGATTAACAAGACCAACATTTGCTACATCGGTAGTTTTTGGTGTGTATGTGTGAAAATCAGTTTCCAAAGCAAGATGGAATTCTCCAGAACAATCCCACGGATTGATACCATAATAACCAAAAAAATGATGTTTGGGTAAGTTAGTCAATCTACTAATACTTAAATTGTATCTATTGTCTTACTTCATAATTATTGAACAGGTATAAGGAACTAATGTAAGTTTAATGTAAGAATTATAGTATTAATCCTAAATTTCTATTTTCACAACCAGGGTAGAGGGATTTCCTTATGAATTCCATACGGGATTACCCATGATGTGCCTTTTTGCATTCATACCGTAGAAACTATTATGAATATAACAAAATGATTAAAATGAAACAGAAATACTGTTTTATCGTTAATAGTATACAATTACACGGAAGAAGGACAAAAAGATGGACTTTGTTGCCAAAACAGACATCGGCACACTTCGAGAGAGAAACGAAGATTCCTATTATTATGATAATAAGAATCGTCTATTTGCAATTGCAGACGGCATGAGTGGACATGCTCGAGGTGATATTGCAAGTAAACTTGCACTTCAAGTTTTTGAAGAATGGGCAGAATCAAATACATACCTGGCGAGTGATCTTGGTCCGATTAAAAGACTTACAATATTAGAAGAAATAGCAATAGAGGCAAATCATAGAGTCTATACTATGGCTCAGAATTCTCCTCAGTATCAAGGGATGGGGACAACTCTTACAGCAGGATTTGTTACCCCAAGTTACCTAACTTATGTCCATGTAGGTGATAGTAGGATTTATGTATTACACGACGATATTCTAACACAAATTACCACTGATGACTCCTTAGTTCAAGAGATGATTGAGAAAGGCGAGATTACACCTGAAGAGGGACGGGTACATGCAAAACGTAATATAATTACTCAAGCGATTGGATTAGCAGAAACAATAGACTTCAATACAGATGTCTATCCACTTGCTGCAGGAGATACTATTCTTGCTTGTACTGATGGATTGCACGATTTAATTATTGACGATACAGAAACAAAAAATATCATCTCTTCTTCATCCTCCCTTGAAGCCGCAAGTGAAAACTTAGTCGAAAGAGCACTTACCCTCGGTGGAACAGATAACGTTACAGTTCTTCTAACTTCAATAGAATAACATCTCTCATCCATCAACCTAAAACCACAATCCCTTCCTCAGAATAATTAGCGATTCAGACAAATAAACATGTCCATCAATATTTTGTTTGTGGTCTCACCAATATACCTCCAAACCCATCCAATTCTATAAATTTTGGATGTGATTCACATTAGATAAAATAAAACATCCTTCTACTTCTCACTTTCATCAGAAACAAGTCCTAATACCATTTCATCTTCATCAAATTCTTCAGGTTGATCGGTGATAGGAATCCCATCGAAATCTGGTATTTCTACATGTGGTGCTTCTGCCCACAGTCTTTCCAAACTATAGTAGGAACGTTTCTCCTCCAAGAATACATGTATAACAAAATCTACATAGTCTAACAAAATCCAGTCAGCTTTTTGTGCACCCTCTCGGTGCCAAGGTCGTTGGTCCCAATTTACCTCCAGTTCTTCTAATACCGCTTCAGAAATACCTTCAACCTGAATATCTGAAATACCACTAAAAATAGCAAAAAAATCTGTAAAGCAATCCAACTCACGAAGGTCAAGAAT
Source organism: Candidatus Poribacteria bacterium (assembly GCA_965205025.1). Classification (GTDB taxonomy): domain Bacteria; phylum Poribacteria; class WGA-4E; order WGA-4E; family WGA-3G; genus MSPOR6. The sequence goes on along the minus strand of CBDBFU010000020.1, from coordinate 206,098 downwards.
TACAGGGTTTTGCGCACGATGACTTACTGCAGCAGATGCTGCAGCCTTTATAATTTCCAATGTTTGATTGCTGTCCATATTATAGTTCTCCTAATGAATGGGTTAATTCATTAACTGGGGGATGTCTGGTTAAGAATTACTACCTATTATCAATAGTCCTGTTTCCTGCAAGAATTACTGTCAATTGTCCATACTAACTAAAAATCAATAGTCATAAGTAATTTCACAATCCAGACCATTGTAGGAGAAAATTCTTGAAAAGAAGAAGCGTCATTATAACGTGAGTTTGATAAATCAGATTTTCATACTTTGGTGTGGTTAATGAAGATCAATTATAAAATTCTGTAATATACGGGACAACCCAGACAGTACGATAATTCTATGGATTGCATTACCCCATTACTTATTTAAAATTCATAAAACCGCATCTACCAGGCCTATAAGAGTGATATATTTGGAAAATGAAGTTCATTTACCTATTATCAAATTCACGTTAATTTTAGGTTGAAGCAATCATAATTTCTTCAAACATATAACTTTATTCTATTTTTCTTAAGTGTATAACATCAATCAAAACACGAAGATTTCATTGACATATCTTCTGTGAAACTACATTTTACTATACATTTGCATTAACCAGAGTGTGATTATAGGTTTGAAGAGTATTAGGATGAATGATCCAACCCTTCTTTAGCAAATATTCAATCTGATATCGTGCGACGTGATGTACAGCTTGATCTAAGTCTTTTTGTGCTAATTCTCTAACATATTCTGCTTCTATATATTCACGAGTTGGTTCAGAAAAATCAGCCACATACAATAGTTTTGATATGATACCCATTGAGGTATTTCCTGTTGTGTGATTTCGTATTGCTTCAAGTACATCCAAATCGGTAACATTGAATAAAGTTATGGCATACTTCACACCAATAACTGCATGTAATAAAACTGGCATAATCTTCTCAATTGGATCAAGTTCTATTTTATATTCTGCAGCAGCAGCATATAATTGTCCATCATCCATCCATTTTACAACATCATGAAGTAATGCAGCTAAATTTATTTTCCAAACATCTGCTTGGTAGAAATGAGCTAATTCAATTGCTGTCTCCTGTACTGAAAGTACATGGTCAAGTCGTTCAGAAGTTAATTTTTCTGATAGGTAATTCTGGATTTCTATTGACTTAGGATGTTGTCGGATTTCTTTCAGTGTAGGATATGAAACATGTGGGTTTTTATCGACTGAATCAAATATATTCAATGCTATTCTCTCATTAGGAACGATTCAAGATCAAATTGATAAATAGAATAATCTTACCGAAATTGTTATCTATCTACTTATCATCAGTTTCATTTTCAAGTAGTTTAGCCAATACATCTTCTTGAATTTCTTTATATACATTATGCTCTATTCTGGTTAAATCCTCATCTTCAGTTACAGGTGTACTAATACGGTATTCTTCATTAAGCCATTTACCTAAATCAATTGATTTACACCTCTTACTACAGAATGGAAAATTTGGAGGGAGTGGTAAATCCTTCTGATATATAAATTTATATTCAGTACCACATTGACTACATTTTATCTTCATTATAGACACTCCATATCAAGTCAACTTTCTGAATGCTGGAATTCAAAGATTGGATAACATCTAAATTAGATGTTCAATTTGAATGATCACGGTACAAATGATGTTTATTAATATAATTAACGACATCTTCAGGAACAAGATATCTTACAGATAGGCATTTTCTAATTCGAATCACGAATCTCTGTTGCAGATATGTCTGATCCAGTAATTCTAAATATTGTAATTTGATTTCGGATTTCTAATGGAACTTGCTCCAAATCATAGTTTGGACGAGTCGTTACAACCAAAGAAGATAGTTTTAACACATCATCGAAATCTTTCCAGATTTTGTATTCAATTAATGAATCTGCCCCTATAATCCAAGCAAGTTCTGTTAACTCTTTTAGAGTTTGGCGTAATACCTTAATTGTCTGAATAGTGTAAGAAGGGTCCCTTTCGATCAAGTTCAATTCGTGAAACATCAAAATAAGGATTCTTTGCAGTTGCTAATTTAACCATCTGATATCTATGTTCAGCAGACACCATATCAGGTTGTGACTTATGTGGAGGACGGGCAGCTGGAACAAAAAGAATCTTATCGTAATTTAGACCATCTCTCACCTGTTCGGCACTCATCAAATGTGCATAATGAATAGGATTAAAAGTGCCTCCCATAATAGCTATTTTCATTTAATTTATTTCACATAAAATCCTGTAGACAGATAGTATTCGTAGGATTTATTGACTGATGAACCGTTCAATAATAAAATAGACACTTCATAAGTTAACTGACAGAAAAAGGTATTTTAAATGCACATATTAGTTTTCACAACCAAGGTAGATACTGTTATCAGATAAACTCAAGCAGAATTCTGAATAGGCATTCACAATGATGACTTGACTGGTTCGGTGTTGATCCATAGACCCAGATGTTCCGTTCGACAATCGTCACACATAGTGTAGTAAAATCACAAAGTATACATACTTGGTACAGAACCGTTGCCTAATATCTTCTTTACTGAATTCTGTTAGACACAACTTTCCTAATCAAGAGTATATCAATTTTGACTATATTATTCAAGACAATTAGGTCTAACTGATAGTAGACTTCATTGTCCAGTATATCCGACAGATTTTACCGATTTGATTCAATTACATTATCAGATCCTTAGAAATAGCTGATAATCCAGTTCATTTATGAGAATAATCTCTTGAATTAACAAATCCACCCATTTATGTACGTCATCTGTATGAATTTACATCTATCATAAAACATTAAACTCAGTAAAGGAAATTCATGGAAATAAATAATTGATAAGTAGCAGTAAATTATCGTTAAAAGTTTGTTTGTAATAATGGTACATTTTATGGCATAATTATTGCATAAATTGAATAGAGGAAACATAGAAATGTCTGTGAACCATATACCTGTTTTGTCAAAAGAAATCCTTAATTATTTAAATCCTAAACAAGAAGGGATTTTTGTTGATGCAACGCTTGGATTAGGTGGACACAGTCAAAAAATTCTTAAACATTGTGATTTCATTAGTCGTTTAATTGGAATAGATTTAGATAAGTCGGCTCTCGCTCTCGCTAAAGAAAAGTTATATGAGTATAAAGATAAAATTTACTTAGTTCATGGTAACTTTTCCAATCTAATTAATATATTAGGAAGAATTGGTGTTAATAGTATAGATGGTGTCATGATGGATTTAGGAGTTTCCTCGTTACAGTTGGATACTCCTGGTAGAGGCTTTAGTTTTCAAAAGGCTGGTGATTTGGATATGCGTATGGATGCTGGAATAGGCATATCTGCTGCAGATATAGTAAATGACAGTCAACCAGAAGAACTTATTAATATTTTTGAAGTATTTGGAGAAGAACGATATTCGAAACGGGTTGTTAGGGAAATCGTCGCAACTCGTAAACAAGAACGAATTACCACCCACACTACAACTTGCGAATATTGTTGAAAACGCATATCCAATCAATGTCAATCCAAGGAGTAGGTCTAATAGTCGGAGTATTCATCCTGCTACCCGTGTTTTTCAAGCATTACGAATTGTAGTAAATAAAGAACTTGACAACCTAAGAGAAGGATTGGATGCTGCAATCTCTCTACTAAATCCTGGTGCAAGAATATGTATTATTAGTTTTCATTCCCTTGAAGATAGAATAGTTAAGAGAAGGTTTCAAACACTTAGTAAGAATTGCATTTGTCCTCCAAAAACGCCGATATGTATCTGTAATCATAAAAAAGTTCTAAATATGATTACAAAACGTCCTGTGATTCCTTCTACTGATGAAATAGAATATAACCCACGTGCCAGAAGTGCTAAACTACGGGTTGCAACTAAGATATGACTATCTTTGTAGAAGGGGATAAAAAGAACAATTAAGTGTATCAATATTAACAATACTACGTATATTTTATTATACAAATGCGCGATTCAAACACAATATCAAAACTATTGACAGATGAAGAAGACTCTAAACCGAAAGTTGCAATGTTTTTTGTATACTTAGTATTAGGATTATCCTTATGTGTATTCGGGGCAAGTATATGGTTTTCATCTTATCAAAAAAGAGTATATATCCGTATAAGACCCGCTTTTGATATGCAGCAGAGCAAAATTCAGCATGAAATCCAAAAGCTTGAATTAGACGAAAACACCTTAACTGATGTTGATAGAATTCGAAGGATCTCAAATGAACTTGGAATGGTGGAATATACAGGATCAATAGTTGAATTACGAGACAGGAAACTCATAAGAAGTCAATGAATCAGATAAATAAACTCTCAATACGTAGGCTGGTATTAATTCTAATTTGTTTACAATTAGGTTTTATTGCCCTTCTTACGAAGTTATATATATTACAGAATACTGATTCAGAAGCAAGAACTGCATCTCGAATTGATTGGCGGATAAGAAGTAACCGAGTCATTAAACGAGGTAAAATCCTTGATCGACATGGTACCGTATTAGGTATTAGTCAAGATAGGTTATCTGTTGCTGCAGACCCAAAAACTCTCAATAGAAAATCGAATGCCTATACAGTGGCAACAGAATTAGCACCAATATTAGACACCCCTAAAACCGAACTTCTCTCCTTGTTAAAAAAGAAAAAGAATGATAGATATGTTGAATTTGTATGGTTGAAAAAAGGAATAGACTTTGAGAAATTGGACGAAATTCGAGAAATTACAAATAAACATAGAGGTCTGAGGATAGAAGTAGATCCAAAAAGGGTTTATCCAAAAAAGCAACTTGCATCACAAGTAATTGGCTATCTAAATGATTTAGATATTGGTGAGGGTGTGGAATTCCAATATCATACATATCTTGAAAAACTTGAACCCACTATTCAAGGAAATTATACTGCAAATGATCCTACCTCATTATCACAATCGACAACCTTAAGCCTTGGAATACGGGATGTAATGTCATTCTAACATTAGATGAATATATACAAAGTATCACAGAGAAAGAACTTGCCCAAGGTTGTAAGGAGTGGAATTCATCAAGAGGTACAGCAATAGTTCTATCAGTTCCTACCTCAGAAATATTAGCAATGGCAAGCTATCCTTCTTATGATTTAAATGACCAGAATAATGCGAATGAAGAAGCAAAGCGGAATCTTGGTATATGGTATATATTCGAACCGGGTTCAATCTTTAAAATTGTTGCATCCTCTGCTGTATTGAATGAAGGAATAATGTCACAAAAATCAACAGTTTTCTGTGAGAATGGTCGTTACCGTCTTCCGAATCGTAGAGCAATTAAGGATGTTTCAGCAAAAGGATACTTATCTCTTACTGAAGTTATACATAAGTCAAGTAACATAGGAATGATTAAAATTGTTGAAAGGTTAGGCCCTGAATTATTTAGAGAATATACAGAAGGGTATGGTTTTGGCAAGAAGACTGGTGTTGATCTCCCCTATGAAAAGAATGGTAATCTGTATTCACTACGTAAATGGGATGTAAATTCTCTTGCTTCTGTGCCTTTTGGTCAGGGCATTTCTGTCACCCCATTGCAAATGGTTAACGCATTAACCGTCATAGCAAATGGCGGTGTTTTACGAAAACCTTATATCACAAAAGAGGTACGGGATGATCATGGTAAACTTGTAAAAATGAATTACCCAACTGAAATACGTAGAGTCTTACGTCCTGAAATTGCAAAGGAAATGTCAGATATTCTTGTGGGAGTCGTTGAGAATGGAAGTGGTAGGCGCGCAAGAATTGACGGTGTAAGTGTCGCTGGTAAAACTGGAACTGCTCAGAAAGCCGAAAAAGGGAAAGGATATTCTGCAGGTAAAGAGGTTATGTCATTCATGGGGTTCCTACCGGCAGAGGATCCTAAAATTGCCATCATCGTCACACTTGATGAACCTTCTGGTGCAAGATTCAGTGGTATAATTGCTGCGCCTATATTCAAAAGAATTGCATCCCAAACAATAAAATACATTGAACAAACTGCCTTGTTCGATTCAATTCCAAAAACAAGGTATGCACAAAATAATCGGACGACAAATCAAACAACTCAGATTTCTAATACACGATCTTCTATTTTACATAGAACTACAAGAAATAATCTAAATAATTCATCAGTAACACCCTCCAATAATAAAGTACAGTCTTTCACACAAAAACAAAACACCTCAGACTATAGTCTACGTAAGAATGGAGAAGGTTTATGAAACTACAGAATCTTCTTGAAGGTGTTGAAATTGTCGAATTGATTGGTGATTGCAATTCCAATATAGCAGGTGTCGTAAGTGATCACCGATTAGTAAAAGAAAGATACGCATTCCTCTGTTATCAAGGATTGAATGTAGATGGACATGATTTTATTCCTGGAGCTATTGAGAATGGAGCTAAGGTTATAATTTCTGAAAGACGTATTGACTATCTCCACAATGACATCACCAATGTCATTACACCAAATGGACGGAAAGCACAAGCCATTTGTGCTGGAAATTGGTATGGAAACCCAACAAGAAAATTAAAACTAATAGGTATCACAGGAACTAATGGAAAGACTTCCACGGCACATCTATCGTACAGTATTCTTAGATCACAAGGATATAAGGTCGCTGTACTTGGAACAGTAGGTCATTCTTACGAAACGCAAGAATCCCCGGAGATAGAAAATAACAAAGCTAAAATCGAAATACCCGCAATCCTTACCACACCTGATGCTTATAGACTCCATGCAATTTTTAAGGAATTAGTTAATTCTGGTGTCGAATATGTTGTCATGGAGACTTCATCGCAAGGTCTTGCTCAACATAGATTAGCTGGAATCAATTTCCATACTGCAGTTTTTACTAATTTCACACAAGACCATCTTGATTACCATAACACAATGAAAGAATACCTTGATGCAAAAATGATGTTATTTGACCAATTAACTCCGGATGGAATTGCAATACTGAATAGTGATTCTTCGGTCATACATCAGATAGAAGAACGGATGTCTCACCAACACATTCTAACATACGGAATTAAGACCGATGCGGATCTAACTGCTCAGAATATAGATATATCATTAAAGCAATTAGTTTTCTCAACCGTTGTAAAAGACAATATTAGAGATTTGCTAAACACCTCATGTAGTAATATCCATACATCATTACAATTACTTGGTTCTTATAATATCTATAATGCTCTTGCTGCCATTGGTGTTGGACTTCGGTATAACTGCAACGAACGGGCTATTTCAGATGGTCTTGCAACTACTGTTGTCCCAGGTCGGTTTGAACGTATATCAACTATGAATGAAAACAATGAATTTGCTGTGATAGTTGATTATGCACATACACCTGACGGATTGGAAAATGTGTTAACTGCTGCACGGGATATATCAGATGGACGGTTAATTTCTGTTTTTGGTTGTGGGGGTGATAGAGATAAAAGTAAACGTCCAAAAATGGGTAAAATTTCTACTGAAATAGCCGATTTTAGTGTAATCACCTCGGACAACCCACGGACAGAAAATCCCGATGAAATCATCTCTGATATTGTGTCAAATTTACCACATGATGCAGCATTTATGTGTATTTCAGATAGACGCAAAGCAATTCAAAAAGCAATTTTGAAGGCAAAAAAAAATGATGTTATTGTAATTGCGGGTAAGGGACATGAAGATTATCAAGAGATTAATGGCAAAAGATATCCTTTTGATGACAGAACTGTGGCATCAGACATACTAAAACATATACACATGGAATCACATTAATTCATAAAATCGTAATATATTCCTTAGCAATATATTATGCCTCAAATGTAATTTGAATTTGAAACGTACCAACCTTAGTCATGCTGTCGGTTAAATTTATTGAGATCGATAATCTCAAAGTTGCATATCGTGTTGGTGGAACTGGTTCTCCTGTCGTGCTTTTACATGGTTGGGGAGCAGAATCAGGAACATTTCAAAGTGTCTTTGACAGTCTATCAAGTTCACACCAAGTATATTCACTTGATTTACCTGGTTTTGGACTTAGTGAGATACCACCTATAGCATGGGATGCCATAGATTATGCAAAATTACTTTCCAGTTTTCTTGATAAACTTAATATTAAAAAAGCTTCACTGATAGGGCACTCATACGGAGGAAGGATTTCAATTGTAATTGCCGCTGAAGAACCAGAAAAAATAGAGAAAGTTATCTTAGTAAATAGTGCTGGTATAAAACCGAGAAGAACTCTGAAATTCTACTGTAAATATTTACTGGCAAGGATTGGACGTATATTTCGAAGATTAGGGAGATTTGGAAATCAATTGGCTAACAGAATCGCAGATAGAGTTGGATCCAGAGATTATAAAGAAGCAGGTCCAATGAGAGGTACAATGGTAAAATCAGTTAACCAGGATTTGAATCCGTTTCTATCCAAAATCAGTGCAGAAACATTGTTGATATGGGGTGAAGATGATAATGACACCCCAGTGTCTTCTGGAAGGAAAATGGAAAACGAGATACCTAATGCTGAATTGGTAGTATTGAAGGATGCTGGACATTTCTCCTACTTAGATCAAACTGAACAATTCTTACAGATTGTGAGTAATTTTTTAGAATGAAGTATTAACATTGATAGCAAGTTTTGCTTTTATAAAATTCTAAATAGTATAACTGCATCCCATAATGCAGAATTATACCAATTGATAGTAGCGCGATGATTTTTTTGCAGTAACTTCTCTGTTGCAGCATCTTCATTGCGCTTTTCTAACTTAGGACATTATGGTTAACGAAATTCTCTTTATTAGTGTTTTAATTATCTGCTTAGTTAGAGCAATTATTAGAGCAATTCAAGGATTACACATTTTACAACTTGATGGATACAAACCTGGACGATATACAAAATGGGTTACAAATCACATCAGTCAATGTATTGAAATCAGGGATCTTTCTATTATTGTTGTATTCTCAATACCTGTAATTTTATACCCTCCATTTATTGATGGTAATTGGACCTTTCCTTTATTCTCAATTGCTTGGATGGTATATCAACTATATGCAATAACAACACGTAAGAAGGTTGAAGTAAAAAAACCGTTGGTCTATACATTCCGGGCAAAACGTTTGTTTAGTTTGGCATTAGTTTTACTCTTTGGAATTGGTTTAATATTAGCATTATTTATCCAGGAAAATAGATGGCGACTAATTGCGTTCCTATTTAGTGAACTTACTATACCTATCATGATCTTAAGTGGATTTGCAATCTGGCCTGTTGAACAGTTTATTAATGGTTTGTATTTACGCGATGCAAGACGACGAATTAAATCTCTGGAACTTACTGTCATAGGAATAACTGGAAGTTATGGCAAAACAAGTACAAAATATATACTTCATCAGATTCTATCCCAAAAATATAATACACTGATGACACCTGATAGTTATAACACTCCGATGGGAATCTGTAAAGTCATTAGAGGAGATTTATTGCCAGAACATGAATATTTCATTGTTGAGATGGGGGCATACAAGCGCGGAGATATACAAGAGCTTTGTGATCTTGCCTTTCCTGAGATTGGTATTCTTACTGCAGTTGGGCCTCAACATTTAGAAAGATTTAAGAGTATTGAAAATACAACACAAGCAAAGTATGAACTAATACAGTCTTTACCATCTAATGGATTAGCTGTCATTAACAATGATAATAATATTTGCGCGGATTTAGCTGAGAAGACTGATACCGTACCTGTCATACGCTATGGTGTCAAATCAAATGATACTAACAGATTAACTGCAGATGAGATAATACAATCTAAAACAGGTTTGTCATTTAGATTTAAAGACAAAACTTCAGGAACTGTAGGAATATCAACAAAGCTTCTTGGCAAACATAACGTGTCGAATATACTTGCAGCTGTTGCAGTTGCTCAACATTGTGGAATGACTTTAAATGAGATAGCTGAAACACTTAATACCTTGGAACCTGTTCCTCATCGTTTACAACTAATGGATTCGGGTACTGGTATTACTGTGATTGACGATTCATTTAATGCCAATCCTGAAGGAGCAAAGGCCGCTCTTGAAGTATTGAACGATTTTTTAAGTAACGGAAATTCACAAAAAGTATTGGTCACCCCGGGGTTAGTTGAATTAGGTGATCAAGAATATGATGCCAATAAGAAATTTGGATCAGATGCTGCAAAGGTATGTGATCTCATAATCCTTGTAGGACCAGCGAGAACATTACCTATCTTAGAAGGATTAAAGACTGAGGATTATCCTGAAGATAAAATATACATCGCAAAGAATCTAACAGATGCTCAGCAACACCTTGCTATACGCCTCTCACCTGGTGATGTTGTCCTTTTTGAAAATGACTTACCAGATAATTATAATGAATCAGTCTAATAGATAAATTGTACCCTAAACTCTTTACTGTATTTTAATTGATTAGAAACTAATATGCTATATCTGTATTGAATGTCATAATATATAATAGAAGCAATAGGAAAAAACTATAAGGAATTTAACTTATGAATGTTGCGGTCATATTCGGTGGCAGGTCTCCTGAGCATGAAGTCTCCATTGTAACTGCCCATCAGTTAAAAGCTGCATTAAATGATCAGTATGAAGTAACCCTTATATATATTACAAAAGAAGGTGAATGGTTGACTGGAGACCAACTTCATGAATTAGATACTTTTACGAATGGCAGTTTACCTAACATATCAGATTTTGATAGAATCAGTGTTGAATTTGAAACAAGACCAACCTTTTATAGTATTCCCAAACGTCTTGGTCTATTTAATAGAAAAAGAGAATTAAATATTGACGTTATGTTTCCTGCTATTCATGGAATACATGGTGAAGATGGAACACTACAAGGTTTATTCGAATTAATGAATATCCCTTATGTTGGGGCAGGGGTAGTAGGTTCCTGTATAGGAATGGATAAAATTATCATGAAGTCAATACTTAGCGACTGTGGTCTTCCAATCCTACCTTACATCTGGTTCACAAAACACCAGTGGAATACAACCTCAGAAGATATTATAGATAAAGTTCAAGAGGAAATAGGTTATCCCGTTTTTGTAAAACCGGCTATGAGTGGTTCAAGTATAGGAGTTAGTCCTGTTAGAGATGAAGAAGAACTACATGATGCGATTGAATTGGCTTGTCGATATTCCCAACGAATAGTTGTTGAAGAAGGCATAGAACAAGGCTATGAAATTAACTGTTCAGTGATGGGAACACATAACCCGGTTCCTTCAGTTTGTGAACAACCTCTCAGTAATAATGATTTTCTAAGTTTTGACGATAAATATATACATCAACCACCAGATGATTCAGAAGATATTTCTAGGGAAGGGATGGCAGGTGCACAACGAAAAATTCCTGCACCAATTACCGATGACCTAACGTTACATATTCAAAATATGGCAACTGATACATTTCAGATTCTGGACTGTTCAGGAATAGCGCGAATTGATTTCCTTATTACATCTGACGATAGAGTATATGTAAATGAAATCAACACAATCCCTGGTTCATTCAGTTTCTATTTGTGGGAACCTTCAGATATAACTTTCAGTCAATTGTCTTCTGAATTGGTAACACTTGCTTTAGAAACACATAAAGAGAAAAATAAACTAATATATTCTAATTCTACTAATCTATTAAGTCACGCAGGAGCAAGTTTAGGTAAGCTAAATGATTAATCTAATTCATTCATATAGTCTATGATATGATATCCAACTAATCATAATTTCCTGTTAGATTTGTTTCTCCAATACTATGCTATATCATCTATTTATACAGACTCTTGCAGACAGTTTTCCACTATTAGATGTTTTTAGCTCTATTAGTATTCGAACGGTATATGCAACAGCTACAGCATTAGGTATTTCTTTGGTATTAGGACCTTTTATGGTCTCAAGGTTAAAACAGTTAAATATTGGTGAACATATACAAGAGGAGGTAGAACAAGCACAAAACAACGACAATCAAAGTAAAGCAGGTACACCTACAATGGGGGGAATTCTTATCATTGTAGCAGTTCTGATTTCTGTTCTATTTTGGGCGAAATTAGATCAACCCTATATCCTGCTGATGCTCTTTACAATGATCTGGTTTGGTGGACTTGGTTTTCTTGATGATATGCGTAAAATCAGTAAGAGACAGTCTCTTGGTCTAAGAGCTTGGCAGAAAATTTTACTCCAGACATTAGGGGCATTAGCAATTGCATTCTATCTTTTTTATTGGGGACCTACTGAAGCAAACGATATATCTACTCGTACAACACTCAATCTACCGTTTTTCAAAAATATACAGTTGAATTTAGGATATTTTTATATCCCGTTTGCCACTATAGTCATTGTCGGAACATCTAATGCAGTTAATCTCACTGATGGAATGGACGGATTAGCAATTGGGTGTACACTGTTTGTCGCTGGCACATTTGCTGCATTAGGCTATATGGCAAGTCATACCATTATTGCCACTCACCTAAATATATTCCATCTACCTATTGGTGGTGAAGTTACAGCGATCTTTTGTGCTACATTGGTAGGTGCTGGATTAGGATTCCTTTGGTACAATGGTCATCCTGCTCAACTTTTTATGGGAGATACTGGTTCACTCCCTTTAGGTGCAACTCTCGGAACTGCAGCATTATTAATAAAGCAAGAATTCCTTCTCATCATAGTCGGTGGTATCTTTGTTGCAGAGTGTTTCTCAGTCATCATCCAAGTATTGTCTTATAGACTATTTGGGAAAAGAGTCATTAAGATGTCACCACTACATTTTCATTTCTTATTATCTGGATGGAAGGAATCTAAAGTTGTTATCCGTTTTTGGATAGTTGCATTTATCTTAATGCTGATTGCATTAAGTACATTAAAATTAAGGTAAGTATTAGAAGGAACATTTCCAATCTGATATTATTGAGATGAATTTGCTTAATCCAGTAATTGGGTCCTATACCAATAAGAAAATTACAGTTTTTGGGGCAAATCGTAGTGGAATCGCTATTACAAATCTACTACACGGTTTTGGTTGTAAAATAGCTATCACTGATTCACGGAAGAAAAATGAATTATCTGATGAATTAGTACAGTTAGAAGAATTAGAGATCGACTATTTTCTTGGTAGACATAGTGAGGAGTGTATCAAAGATAGTCATTTAATCGTTGTTTCTCCAGGTGTCCCTTTAGATATACCAATTTTAAAAAAAGCAAGAAAAGAAGGCATAAAGATATTAGGAGAGTTAGAAGTCGCTGCCAATCTTTGTCCCGCTCCAATTATCGCAATTACAGGGACAAAAGGTAAGTCTACAACAACTCTTTTAACCGCTGCAATCCTTGAAAAGAGTGAGTTATTCAATAATGTAGTTGTAGCAGGAAATATTGGAGTTCCACTATCAAGTAAGATCACAGCACTAACACAGAACGATATTTGTGTTATTGAAGCAAGTAGTTTTCAATTAGAAAGTACAGAGGTATTCTGCCCTTTGGTAAGTGTCGTATTGAATCTTTCACAAGACCATCTTGATAGACATGGAACAATGGAAGCATATTTTACTGCAAAAAGTAATATCTGTAGAAACCAAACAGAATCAGAATGGATAGTATTAAACTTATCTGATGAATATGCATATAGATTTGCTGAAAATACAAAAGCACAGAAAGTCTACTTTACAGATGAAACTACAAAAAAAACCATACCTAACAACATGAACCGAAAAAAGGTAAGAAAAATCGGAGCTGAGCTGCGAATCAATAATGGTAAAAAAGTTCTGTATTCAATAAATCAAGAGAGTATAGACTATGTTTGTTGTGCAGAAGAATTACCTTTTGCAGGAGCACATAATATTCGAAATGTACTTGCAGCTATAGTGATTGGTTCAATATTTAGTGTCCAACCATCAATCATGCGTAATGCACTATTAGATTTTACTCGAACACACCCAGCCTTAGAACATGCTTTTGAGAAAGTAGCTACTATTAATGACGTGGATTATATAAACGATTCTAAGGCTACAAACGTCATAGCAACATACGCAGCGCTTGAATCAATAGACAAAAAAAATAAGGATGAACAATATTCAAAGAGAGTTATTTTGATTATGGGTGGGTATGATAAAGGAAACGATTATACTTGTCTGGTTGAACCAGTTCAGAGTAAGGTAAAATGTCTAATTCTACTTGGTGAACATACACATAATATTAAAAATACATTTTATAACTATTGTAAGATTTATAATGTATCCAAAATGGATCAGGCAGTTGAAATAGCAGAAGAGATTTCAGTAGATGGGGATATTGTGCTTCTATCTCCAGCAAATGCCAGTTTTGATATGTATTTAGATTATAAGGTTCGTGGGGAAGCATTTAAAAAGGCAGTGTTGGATCTTAATTCTGAAATGAGAGTTGAATCTAAGATTCTCTTATAATTAATTCTAACACCTAAGTCTATGATATATATCGTTGTACTGATTTTTAAAATCAACACCGTTATAAATCTTATAAAAACTATAATTATATAACAGTAATGATATCGTATGCTCAATGAAAATAATATCAGTTATCCCAATGCATCACCTACACCTAATAAGAATAATCCTGGAAATATTGCAGGTACAGGTAGGGTAGATCCAGTATTACTAACCGTATCTCTTGTGTTAGTTGGTATAGGCATTCTAATGGTTTATAGTGCTGGTCATGTCCTATCAGCTAAACAATATGGAACCAGTTACCATTATCTCAAAATGCAAGGGATTGCATGTTTCATAGGATTACTAGGTATGGTTGTTTGTACATACATTCCATTCAGATTTTATGAGAAGTATAGTACATTACTCCTGTTTTTTTCTGTTGTATTGTTAGTACTGGTTTTCACACCTTTGGGTTCAAGCGTCCGTGGTGCTGAAGGAGGAAGATTTAATCGGTGGATAGCAGTAGGTGGTATACAATTTCAGCCAGTTGAATTTGCAAAGATTGCATTAATTATTCACATGGCACATTTTCTGGCTCGAAATCCAGAAAAGATAAAGAGCCTATTTTATGGAGTAATGCCAAATGTTCTAATCATAGGATTAATGTTTGGACTTGTAGCAATGCAGCCAGATTTTGGTTCAGCTGTATTGTTGGCTGCAACAGCCGGCTGTTTACTATTCATTGGTGGTATTAGGATATCACATACACTTCTATTAACAGGGATTGGAATCGCATTATTGGCAGGATTTATAATTAGTGATCCATATCGTATGACAAGAGTCACTGATTATTGGGCATCCATTCAATCACCTAATACCGCAGGATATCAGCTGGGACGATCATTGAATGCACTTGCTTGGGGTGGATTATATGGAGTTGGAATTGACGGTAGTGCAGCTAAGATTGATTATCTACCTTATCCTCATACAGATTTTATATTTGCAGTATTAGGTGAAGAATTTGGTTTTATTGGAACTACAGTTGTTGTTTTACTCTTTATGATATTCTTATGGAGAGGGATATCAATTGCTCGCAATACAGATGATCGGTTTGGAGCAATATTCGCGACAGGTTTAACAATTATAATTGCGCTTCAAGCTTTTATAAATATAGGTGTTGTAACAGGATTACTTCCAACAAAAGGTATTACTCTTCCATTTCTAAGTTATGGAGGTTCATCACTGGTAATCAGTTTAGGATGTGTCGGTATATTACTGAATATATCTCGAAGCTCTAAACGGAGTAATATTTAATGCAGTTAAGTTCATCTGCTTCACAACACAGAATCCAATAACATGCAACAAGGTTGATGGCTTCTGTCATAACATGCTTAGGTAAAAGTGAAAAAATCAATTCAACGACAAGAGTCTAATGACGATGTCGACAGTAATAAAAAAAGTGAAAAGATAAATAAGTTATTTGTTCTGGCAGGGGGTGGAACAGGTGGACATATTTATCCTGCAATTGCAATTGCCCATTCATTACAACGCATAAACTCCAATGTTGAAATTGTCTTCATTGGAGGACGTGGTCGTTTAGAAGCTTCAATCATTCCGGACAAAGGTTTCAATTTTTATCCAATTACAGTTGAAGGATTTCCTCGCAAAGCTACCTTGAAATGGTTCCGCGTCATTCTTAAAATGTTTCAAGGACTTTTTCAATCCTATAAATATTTAAAAAGTCTAAAACCTGATGTTGTAATTGGAACAGGAGGATATGTATCAGGACCTGTTCTATTTGCTGCATCTTTACTTAGAATCCCAATTGTAATTCAAGAACAGAATGTCTCCCCAGGTTTGACTAACAGGATACTTTCAAGACGTGTAAAGGCAGCTTATCTTGCATTAGATTCTGATACCCACCCATTTCCAAAAAACATCAAAAAGATTACTGGTAATCCCATTCGATTGGAAATTGCCACATATCCTCGCTATGACGAAACTTACAAAAAATACAACCTATCTCCTAATAGAAAAACTATATTTGTTATGGGAGGAAGTCAAGGTGCTCGGGTAATTAATGATATAATGATAAAAACGTGTCCATTAATAGTAAAGTCTATATTAACTGAAGAATCAAACAATAATTCAACAAAAGCCATGAAAATAGAAGAAATGGACACTATTCCCATACAGATTGTACATCAAACTGGAAAAACAGGAACTGAGAATGTTGAAGATGCATATTCAAGTCATGCAATCCCCTATTATGTTAGTCCCTTTTTTGATCAAGTCGAAGAGATTTATAGTATTGCCGATGTAATGATCTGCCGAGCAGGTGGAATGACTGTATCTGAGGTTACAGCCTGTGGTATTCCTACTATTTTTATTCCCTTACCTGCTGCAGTTGGTAATAACCAAGTTAGCAATGCATATACAGTGGCTAATGCAGGAGCAGCTGTAGTTTTAAAACAGGATGACTTACAACCAGAAGATGTAGTCGGAGAATTAGTACGGATCACTACAGATGAAGAATTCTATCAAAATATGAAAAATGCAAGTTTGAATCTGGGACGTCCTAAGGCGAGTGATACCATTGCTGAATCAATATATAATATCGCCTGTTCAAAAGATTCAACAAAAGATCATCTTCAATCAGGTGTTAATATCTTCATTTAACTTGGATACAATTATGTTCGGTAAAACACAACATATACACATTATTGGTATCGGTGGTACTGGTTTAAGCGGCATTGCCGAAGTTCTTCTTGACCATGATTTTCATGTTTCTGGTTCTGACCTACAAAAATCTCATACAACTGAACATCTAAAAGAATGTGGGGCAACAGTGTGGAACAAACATGAAGCATCTAATATAGAAGGAGCTGATGTAGTTGTGATATCTCCCGCAATTCCAGATGAGAATCCCGAACTACTGGCTGCTAAATTACAGAAAATTCCAATTATTCGTGGAGCAGAGATGCTAAACGAAATCTCACGCCTCCGTTTTAGTGTTGCTGTCAGTGGAACCCATGGGAAAACAACCACTACTGCAATGACTGCAGCTGTATTAGATAGACTTGATCCGACGATTGTCCTTGGTGGCAAATTAGTCAATGGTAGTAATGGACGGAGAGGACACGGTGAGGTAATGGTTATTGAAGCTGATGAGGCATATGGTTCAATTGAGATGTTTTATCCTACAATTGCAGTTGTCACCTCGGTGGATGCAGACCATTTAGATTATTATAAGAACATTCAAGAAATTGGTGAAACTTTTTTAACCTTTATCAACAAAGTGCCTTTTTACGGTTCAGCGATATTGTGTCTTGATCAAGAAAACATACAGAAATTGATTCCAAAAGTGGATAAAAAATACATTACATATGGTCTTGATACACGGGCAGATTTGATTGCAGAAGAAATAGAAATTGAGGGTCCCACATCACATTATCAGATTCGATTCCAAGGTGAATCTTGGGGAAATGTCCATCTCAAAATGCCTGGTAGACATAACATTGCAAATTCATTAGCAGCAATAGCAGTAGGGTTTGAAATGGATATTCCTTTTGAAGAGATGAGAATCGCACTTGAGTCATTCCAAGGTGTCCATCGAAGATTCGAGGTATTAGGAACTGTTGACGATATTGTAGTGGTTGATGATTATGCACATAATCCAGCAAAATTGATGGCCGCACTAAAAGGAGCAAGAGAAGGTTACAACCGACGTATAATTGCAGTTTTTCAACCACATCGATTCGGACGAGTTCAAACACTTGAAGACGAGTTCTGTCGCTCTTTTTTCCAAGCTGATGTATTAATAGTAACCTCTATTTACGGGGCAGGGGAAGAACCAATAAAGAATGTAACCGGTGAGAATCTTGCAAAGGCAATCAAGGATCATGGACATCCACAAGTAATCTATATTTCTGATATGGATGATGTGGTTCAACAACTGATTAAGATAACACAACCTAATGATTTGGTCATAACACTTGGGGCAGGAGATATTGTAAATGTTGGACATAAATTTCTCAATCAACATAGAAAAAACGTTGAAATAACATGAGATCATCCAAAAAATATTCAGGAAGTAGAGAAGGTCCAAATCACCGGATATATAAACCCAAAAGGGCAAGGAACAAGAATTACAGCGCCCGACGGACCACAATTTTAGTAAGTGCAGTCGTAACCCTTTTATTTCTTGTTAAGATTTTCGTTGGGTTCTTTAATATTGAACATGTAACATTTGCACTTTTCGGAAATATCCATTATACTGATGGACAAGTCTTTGATGTATTGGGAGAAAATCTTGATAATATAATTACTGATTCAGAAGAGAAAACTGCTTTGTATCTTAAAGAAAATTTAAGCTATATTGAAGAGGCTAATGTAACTCGAAATTTAATCAAACGCTTGTTAACTATTGAGATAACGGAACGTAAACCTTTTGCCCGTGTCGACTTTAAACTCACAAAGAATAATACATTAAAAAACAAACACAATAAGGACAAAACAGAATTTAATGGTGAAACTTTATTTCTAATTGATGATGATGGTTATGTCTTAGAAAATATATCATTGGAGCAGTTTACACACTTGGTCATCATCCTTGATGAAGGTGAAGTAAAACCTGAAATAGGCAAACAAATAGAATCCGATACAACACACCTTGGTATTCACATCTTAAGAAACATTAATACTAAGGAACGTACTATAGCAAAATATCTAAAATCCATTGATCCACGAGTATCACAACAAATTACTATCAAGATAAGTAGTTTATCTATACCAATATGGATTTCAGAAGATATGATAGAAACAGGTTTACATCAAATTACTTTATTTGTTAGGAATAACATACTCACCGATATACAAAATAAAGAAACGGAATTAGCAAATAACATAACAAAAGATTTCAGTTCCAAAGATGTAAAAGTATATCAAAAGTATGATTATTTAGATGCACGTTATGAAGATACACTTTATTTAGGAGGATCCAACAAATAGATGGCAAAAGGAACGATTATCACCGGATTAGACATCGGCTCAAGTAAAATCTCAGTGGTTGTATGCCACAGCCTTCCCGGACTTGATGGTCAGATGGAAATAATCGGTGTTGGGTCAGCAAATTCAAGTGGTATACGAAGGGGGGTTGTAGTTGATATCAATTTGACGGCTGATGCAATACGAGAGGCAATTTCAGAAGCAGAGCTCATGTCGGGTGTGAATATTGAGTCTGTTTGTTTAGGGATTTCTGGTGAACATATAAAAGGACAAACATCGCGTGGTGTTGTCACAGTAAAAAATCCATCGCAAATAAGTAAGGATGATGTAGATAGAGCAGTACACTCCGCAAGGTCAATTGCCGCTATCCCTGATGGCGAGGACATACTTCATGTCATAGAACAGAACTTTGTAATTGACATGAACAATCAAATTAAAGAACCGGTGGGGATGTCTGGTTCACGATTAGAGGCAAATGCTTACATAATCACTGGGAGCACAAGTGGAATACAAAGTTTATTAAATAGTGTCGAACAAGCAGATATACCAAGTGTTGACACTTTAGCAGTTGCCCCCGTTGCATCTGCCAAAGCTGTTCTTCAAAGAGACGAGCGTGAAGTAGGAATCGTTCTTGTTGATATTGGGGACCAGACCACTGAAATCATCATTTATAAAGAAGATGCCATTGACCATGTGATTGTTTTTCCAGTCGGGGGACAACATGTTACAAATGACATAGCACAATACCTTAAGGTCAACTTACCAATAGCAGAAGAATTAAAAATTAATAAAGGATGTGCTTGGACAGAATGGGTAACAGAAGATGATTCCACTTCTATTCCTATTTCTTCTGGGTCGAGTCCTCCACGGTTTATTAGTAGATTTGAATTAGCACAAATCATTGAATATAGAATGGTAGAAATACTTGAAGGAATTGGCAGTGAAATTGGAGATATACAACTTCCAGGGGGATTAGTTTTAACTGGTGGCACAGCACTCATGGATGGATTGACTGAACTGGCGGAACAAGTCTTACCATTACGCGCACAAGTTGGATACCCAAAAGAACTGAAAGGTTTAACAGATAGAGTCAATTATCCTATATATGCTACAAGTATGGGTTTAGCAATGTATGGGGAAGATTTACGTCGGGAAGAAAGACATGCGCGATTACTAAGAAAGAGTTCTACACCCATTGGAGGTATTTTCCGACACATTAAGGAGTGGTTCGGTTATTAAGAGTCTATGAATTAAGTCATGTAATTAATTGTTGGTTATCTCAACTGAATGTACCGACAAAGTGAATTTTCACTCAAATTTCTTATCACTAATTCTTACAATACACAATCTATTGCTTTATTTAGTAATTAACAGTATAATAACCAAGAGACTATAGTATAATTAAATACCCAATAATATTTACTTGTCTTTGAAAGAACGAATTGGCTGAATGTACTATATTACCAATATATATAAGAGTTCCTGAATAAGAGGACGTTCCTGATTGTTCGTGTTAAATGAATTAAATACAATACTGAAAGATTGTTAGTGAAAGGATTCAGATTAATAACAAGTTTTAATTCGAGATTTATTATTATATATGAAATAAGCTATCATGTATACTGTCTTATGTGAAGGAGGAATTAAGTTACCGCTGGGAAGTCAACATGACATTAAATCAATGGTAGGAACCTCGCTGGGTATTACCAATATGAGTTACCAAAGGTGACTGAAATTACTGATGATACAATTTGAACAAGAAGAATTTGAAAATGCGAGTGCAAAGATTAAGGTTATAGGGGTAGGTGGAGCTGGTGGTAATGCTGTTAGACGGATGATTGAAGCAGCTCTTACTGGTATTGAGTTTTATGCAGTTAATACTGACTCCCAAGCACTTAATACCTGCCACGGAGCAACACAAATACAGATAGGAATGAGTACAACAAAGGGATTAGGTGCGGGGGCAAATCCTGAAGTTGGAAGGGAAGCCGCTGAAGAAGATAGAGAGACATTACAAGAAATAGTTGATTCTGCAAATATGGTTTTTGTTGCTGCAGGAATGGGTGGAGGAACAGGAACTGGTGCAGCTCCTGTCGTCGCCTCTCTGGCAAAAGAAAAGGGTGCTCTAACTATAGGTGTCGTTACGCGTCCATTCAATTTCGAAGGAAAACTTAGGGCAGAAAAAGCAGAAATAGGATTGGAAGAATTGCGAAATAAATCTGATTCGGTAATTGTTGTGCCAAACCAATGCTTGATTGACAATTATGACCGCAAACTCCCTATTCAAGATGCTTTTAAATACGGAGATCAAATTTTATTACATGCAGTTCAGAGTATTTCTGATATTATTACTGAAGCTGGAGAAATCAATCTTGATTTTGCAGATGTGGAAACTGTCATGCGAGATGCTGGAACTGCACTTATGGGTATGGGTAAAGCCACTGGAGATAACCGCGCACAATTAGCTGCTGCCGCTGCAATTTCATCACCCTTACTTGAAGAAACAAGTATTGCTGGTGCCGTAGGTATGATTGTAAATATAACTGCACCTCCAGACTTTAATATGCACGAATTAGACGAAGCGATGAAGGTTATTACTGATGCTTCTGAAGATGCTCAACCTATTTTCGGTTTAGTATGCAAAGACGAATTGGAACTAAATGATGAGGTATTGGTGACTGTTATCGCAACCGGATTCGATCCGCCTTCAGAAGCAAAATCTGATCAAACTGGGAGATATAATCCACAAGGCGGTAACCCACAGGGTGGTCAAGCTAATCCTATGCTTCAAGGAAGTCGAGTTCGGTCTTCTGAGACAGGAACACCTGGTCGGAACCAACGGAATTGGGATAGAACTCCACAAGGTAGAGGCGATGAAGGACAAACCAATCCACCAAACAGACGAACCAATCCTCAAAACCCACCAGCAAAACAAGGACAGGATAAACCAGAAGAAGAGAAAGAAAACAATGAGGAACAGGATCAGAACCAAGAAAAACAGTGGGATATCCCTACATTTCTTAGAGTTCAACAAAGAAGGGATAAACGAAAGACTTAGATCATAAATTACTATTACTATACCGTATAATACACTATTAGAGGGATTCTATTGAACTTACGTGAACATACAAGACAATTACTCACAACAGAAAGGTATGTTGATTCTGACACCAATGATATAAATAGATTCAGAAAAGCAAACCGATTTGCTCTTGTATACCCCAGTACTTATCAACTCGGTATGTCGAGTCTTGGTGTACAAGTTATTCACTCCACATTAAATAATCGTACTGATACTTCATGCGAACGCGTCTTTATACCTGAACATAAATATGTTCAGGAACTAATAAATAAAACATCACCACTTTTTTCATTAGAAACCCAATCTCCTCTTCACGATTTTGATATAGTTGGATTTTCTGTCTCGTTTGAATCCGATTACATTAATATTCCTCGAGCATTAGAATTAGGTAACATACCTCCACTGGCAATTAATCGTACAGAATGGGATCCGATCATCGTTGCTGGCGGAATCAATATATCCTATAACCCCGAACCTATAGCTGATTTCATTGATATTTTTGTTGTTGGTGAAGCGGAAGAATTAATTCATAATTTCATGGAACACTTTAACCAATGGAAGATATCTCACGGAACGAAGGATGAATTGTTAAGAGCTATGGCTACTGAACCCGGTTTATATGTACCCAGTTTCTATGATATTACATATAATCAAGATGGTACAGTAAAGAACGTTGATACAGAGTCAGATATTCCACCGAAAATTACTTCAGTAGCAGTTCCTATACTTGATAATGTAGAAACATGTACAAAGATACATACCCCTAATACAGAGTTTTCCAATGCACATTTAATAGAAATCGTACGTGGATGTGGTCGACAATGTCGATTCTGTGTGGCAGATTATGCACGTAGATGGCCAAGACACCGATCAGTGGAAAACACACTCAAACTTGCAGAAAAAGCTCGTGGAATTACAGATAGAATAGGCTTAGTTGGTGCCTCTATATCAGACCACCCTCAGATAAATGAAATCGCATCCGGTTTAGTTAATAAAGGTTTTCGTATCTCCTGTGCATCTCTTAGAGCAGAGACAGTTGAATCACCATTATTGGATGCATTAGCCGATAGTGATCAGGGAACAATTACAATTGCCCCTGAAGTTGCAACAGAAAGACTGCAAAAGATTGTAAATAAAGGTATTCCGCGGGAACGTCTCTACTATATCTTTGAAGAAGCATTAAAACGGGATATTCTCAATCTCAGACTGTATTTTCTTATAGGTGTACCCTATGAAGCTCCTGAAGATGTTACTGCAATTGCAGATATGGCAAAGGAGATGCGTACAATACTTTTACCTCATGCTAAACGTACTGGCAAAATTGGTCGCATCAGTTTTACTATTTCTCCTATGGTACCAAAACCACATACACCATTTCAATGGGTTCCAATGGAACCCCCAAAAACCATATCCAAAAAACTGGATTATTTAAAACGTGAAATTAATCGACTTGGAAGTATCAAGGTTTCATCAGCAAGCGCGCGTTTAGCACACCAAGAAGCTGTATTTGCTCGTGGTGATCGCAGACTTGGTAGGGTAATTTATGAGTTGGCGCAAGGGAGTACATGGAATAATGCATTCCGTTTACATGGCTTAGCTCCAAATTTCTATGCATTACGTCAACGAGAATTTGATGAGATTAACCCTTGGGATCATCTTGATTTAAACGTTAAACCGCAATTCCTACAACTTGAACATAATAAATACGAAAAAGGTTTTATGACCAGTCCGTGTGACACAACTGTTTGCAAAAAATGCGGAGCATGTTAATCTACTGATTATATTTCAACAACAAGAATATTGATATACTATTAATAGTCTGTGTATTGACTCAATGAAGGAGGAATAAGCAGTGTCAAAACTAATGAAATTACCTACACTACTACTTTTAACATTTATTTTTATTATCATCACCTCTCTTTCTTATGCTGGTTTAGACGACAAATCTCTTGTATTATATCTATCCTTTGATGAAGGAACAGGAAATACTGCCAAAGATGGTTCTCAATACGGACATGACGGTGAACTTATGAAAGGACCAAAATGGGTAGATGGAATGAGCGAAAAAGCAATAGAATTTGATGGTACAAAAGGACAATATGTTATAGTTCCTATCAATGATACCTTACAATTAAGAGAACAGTTTTCCGTGGCATTTTGGGTAAAACGTGGGGATACACAAATACGAGCTTGGAACTATATGGTTTCCGGAGGATCTCTCAAGTGGGCAGTTATTTTTAATAAAGATAACCAAAAGACTTTCGTTTACACAAATGGTGGTGGATGGGGTCTTAGAGGTCAAACCGATGGCGCTCAACCTGAGGATTGGGTACATATCACCTTAACACATGACACAAAATCTACGGTAGACATCTATTACGATGGCAAGAGGGCCGGTGGAGGAGGAAAACCCCCCACTGTTGCAGAAATTGATGGTTCTGTAATGGTAGGTGCAAGACATCCAGGTCAAGAATTCTTTACTGGGGTGATTGATGAGGTGTATCTCTTTGATCGTATTATTACAGAAGATGAAATCAATACTATCAAAGACGGTGGTTTTACTCCAGTAAAACCTGCAGATAAATTAACTACCACCTGGGGTGTCATAAAGACTGAACGCAACTGGTAAGATCATTCACAAGGGCAGTTATAAAAACTGCCCTTGTCTTTTGCTAATAATATTGATTTGCTAATCCCATTTTCAATTGAGATATTTACATTCCAATTCCCTCTAAATATCACCAAATCCATACCCACCGATCTTAGATCCAGAATACTCCAATTTACAATGACAAATGCGTAAAATTAAATGGGTTACAATTCTTTTTATATGTGCCACAATATACAATTTCACCTATGCCAACCA
This sequence comes from Candidatus Poribacteria bacterium, assembly GCA_965205025.1. Classification (GTDB taxonomy): domain Bacteria; phylum Poribacteria; class WGA-4E; order WGA-4E; family WGA-3G; genus MSPOR6. The sequence goes on along the minus strand of CBDBFU010000020.1, from coordinate 180,681 downwards.
AGTTGATGTATTTTACCAAAATGGTATGACATATTTGGATAACGGACGATATCGCAAGGCTATAGACGAATTTAATAAAGCACTTACATTCACAGAACCACATTCAAGTCCAGAGTTAATCTGTGAAATTCATTACAATATGGGATCTGCTCATTTCCATTTAGAAGAATTTGAAAAAGCAGTCTCAGAATATAATAAAGCCATTGATATCAAGAATAATTCCCCTATTTTCCACAACGCATTAGGAATAGTTTATTCGGAACTCAAACAATACGAAAAGGCATTAGATGAATATAACAAAGCAATCAGATTTTCACCAAAGCCTGCAGAACCCTACTTTAATATTGGCTTAGTATATTACAATCAAGGAAATTTTCCATCTGCAATTGATGCTTTCAAACAAGTTATTGCTGTAGATAAAAAATGGACAGACGCATATATTGGTCTTGGTGATATTTATCTTAAACAGGGTCAACTCTTACAATCAGAACAGGAATATAAGGCTGCATTGAAAGTTAAACCCAACAGTATTGGTGCATTAATAGGTTTAGGTAAGGTATACTTGAGACAAGGGAATACTAATGAAGCAAGACCTGTTTTAGAACAAGTTATTATAATCCAGAAAGATTATACAGAAGCACATTACCAGATTGCCCAGCTTTATATTAAGAATGGAGAGAAGAATAAAGCAGAACAAACAATGGCATACTTCAAAATTCTTAGGGATACAGATCCACTTTTGGTAAAAGCAAAAAAATGGGTGAAAATCCATCCCGATGATTCAAAAGGTTACAATAATTTGGGAATTCTTCTCCTAACCCGTCGATGTTTTGAGGAAGCAATTCTAAACTATAAAAAAGCCATAACTCTTTCTCCTAATTTAGCTTCAGCCCATTATAACTTGGGTCATGCCTATCATAAACAAGGAAAGAGAAAACTTGCTATTGATGCCTACCTGCTTGCAATTAAATACGATTCTGAACTCGCTATAGCACATAATAATCTGGCTGTCTGCTATTCTGAATTAAATAAACATCTTACCAAAGCACTGTCTCATGCGTTATTTGCCACGAAGAAAATACCTACAAATCCCAATTACTGGGATACACTGGCAACTATCTATACACAACTTGGTTCGATAAAAGAAGCTCAACAAGCACGTGAAAAACAGACTTCCCTCTTAATGCAATCACAAAAATGAGATGTTTCCGATGTATTCTATTCTGTCTTGTTGTCATAAATCCTATCCTTCATTCTGAAGTAAAATTTGCTGATGTTACAAAAAAGGCAGGTATCAACTTTAGTCATTATGATGGTCGAACAGGTGAGAAATACTTAATTGAAACATTGGGGTCTGGAGCACTGTTTCTTGACTATGACAATGATTCTCATCTCGATCTGTATGTAATTAACGCTACAAATATCCCACCAAATTCTCCACCATTAGAAAACAGTTCTCACAATAATCATCTACTAATTAATTCGCTGTATAGAAACAATGGTGATGGTACATTCACTGATAAGACTCAGGAAGCAGGAATTGGAGATCCTGGATATGGTGTTGGTTGTGCAGCAGCAGACATAAATAACGATGGTTTAATAGACATATTTATATCAAATTTTGGAATGAACCGCCTTTATCTCAATAATGCAAATAGGACTTTTACTGATGTAACTAAACAAGCCGGGGTTGGGGATAAACGTTGGGGAACAGGTTGTGCTTTCCTTGATTATAATTTAGATGGATATATTGATTTATATGTTGTGAACTATATGAAGTATTCTGTTGAGAATGACCGTGGTTGGGAATCACGTGGTAGACGAATATATTGTAGTCCAGTTGATCAACTGGATAGAACTCAATTTCAGAGTGAACCAGATATACTCTATAGAAACAACGGAGACGGAACATTCACAGATACAACCAAAGCTGCTGGAATACGACATCGATCACTTGGTCTCGCAGTAGCCGTTGGGGATTATAATAATGATGGCTATCCAGACATACACGTAGCTAATGATATGGAACCCGATATACTGTATAAGAACAACAGAGATGGAACATTTACTGATACTACAGATTTCACTGGTACAGGTTATGACAATAGTGGAATCCCAGGGAGTGGAATGGGAAGTGCTTTTGGGGATTATAATAATGACGGATTTCTTGATTTACTGGTAAGCAATGCTTCAACCCAACCTGTAATCTTATTTAGAAATGAAGAGGCACAGTTTTTTCAGGACACTTCATTTCCATCTGGAATTGGTGCAATTACGCTTCCTTATTTTAAATGGGCAGTAGAATTTATCGATTTCAATAATGATGGGTTATTGGATATCTATGTTTGTAACGGACATCTACAGGATAACATACATCAGTTTTCCGATGATACATATCCGCAGGTAGATCTTCTTTTTCAAAATAATTATCAAGATGGAAAACATACCTTTCAAAATATCTCACAGACAACCGAATTAGATCGTTTGACGAATACAGTTGGACGCGCAGCAGCATTTGGTGATTATGATAATGATGGGGATTTAGATGTATTTCTCAATCACTCAAATCAACCTGCAAGATTACTACGGAATGATGGTGGTAATTCACAGAATTGGATCAAGATAAATGCTATTGGAACAAAGAGTAATACATCTGGTATCGGTACGCGAATATATGTGAAGGCAGGAGAATTAACATTATATAGAGAGATTCATAGCGGTTCAAGCTATCTATCACAAAATGATCTCAGAACAAATATTGGATTGGGAAAGAACACTTCTATTGAAACTCTTGAGTTACAATGGTCCACTGGTAGAAAAGACATATATAAGAATATACAAGCAAATCAAATACTCACCATAAAAGAAGGATATGGTATCGTAAAACCGCAATGAAGTAGCTAATACCTTATTATGTCTTATCTCACTGAATCTGTATAAAATGTCTTAGTGTTCTATTACAATATTGAAATACTTGACAGGTAAAGATAAATAGGCTATGATGCCATTACATTACACAAGACAGTATTATAACAATTTATCCTTCCTGTAGTATACAAAGGATTGAAAATGCCAATAACAGATGCAATGCCAGAACTCAAGAGAGAACTGAAATTCTTTCCTGTAAAAAATGACAATCCCACCACCTTAACCAATGAACAGATTCAACATTTTAATGATGACGGTTATATCTGTCCACTTGATGTATTCACAGATGATGAAATATCACAACATCGAGAATACTTCAACGAACTTATGGACAAAGTTCTTGCTGAGGGTGGTAATAGTTATTCAATTAATGGTTGGCATACACGAACTGCCATTATTCATGATCTTGTAACAGAGGAAAGAATATCTGATTATGTTCAAGATTTACTTGGAAAAGACCTAATCTGTTGGGGGACACATTACTTCTGTAAGATGCCTGGAGAGGAGAAACAGGTCAGTTGGCATCAAGATGCTTCTTACTGGCCTTTGTCACCAAGTAAAACTGTTACCGTATGGTTAGCAATAGACGATGCATCAGTTGAAAATGGGGCAATGACAGTTATTCCGAAATCACATCTGCACGGACAAATTGCATTTGAACGGAGTACTGCAGAAGAAAAGAATGTATTAGGACAAACTGTAATTGACCCAGAACAATATGGTAGTAGTCCAGTTCCTTTTGAGATGAAAGCAGGACAACTCTCACTTCATTCAGATTTATTACTACATGGTTCGGAACCAAACACATCTGACCGGCGACGATGTGGGTTAACAATGCGATTTGTTCCACCTGAAGTAAAAGCTGCAAATAACTGGAACCAACGGGCAATTATCACACGTGGAGATGATCCAAGTGGACATTGGGTACACAATCCTCGACCAACTGAAGATTCAATAAACTAACTATGTAGGTCACAATGCTCTCCTATTTTCATCACGTGAATTAATGCTACCAAGAAGAATTCTCTTTGCTGCCTTTGCGATTGCTGCTTCTGCAAGTTTCCTCCTATGTGGGTATGAGTTTATCCGGGCAGTTTCGACATCTCTATATGTAACTTACTATACTGCTGATAACTTACCATGGGTTTGGATTGCTGTATTCCCAAGTGTATTGCTATTTATCTATTTTTATGGTCGTTTACTTTCAGCTTATGGTGCAACCCGTGCTTTGGCAATCACCTCACTCTTTTCAAGTTGTTTAATTTTTGCATGTTTTTTAGCCTTAACAATGGGAATCCGTTTCGCTGCTGCTGTCATATATGTCTTTCGTGAAGCATATATCGTAATACTTGTTGAACAAATTTGGTCATTCGTAAACAGCACATTAACCTCAAAGCAAGCAAAGACAATTAACGGACCGTTCTGTGCTGTCGCCTCAGCTGGTGCTATTGTGGGGGGAGGGCTGGTAGGAATATATGCAGAATCAATTGGATCAATTAACTTACTACTTGGTGCTGCTATATCATTAATTCCAACCGCAATTTTTGCAGTCATAGCATATAGACTTGCCGGTGAACCAAAACCTACAGAGTTAGAAGCAGGAGGAAAATTAGGACATCTCGGGGTTAGAACACTGTTTAGGTCAAAATACTTGCTGATGATAGCAATTTTGGTTATTAGTACGCAAGTCATTTCTACTGTTCTTGATCTACGATTCAACAGATTTGTTGAGGTAGAAATCACGGAAACTGATTCAAGGACTTCATATTACGGAATTTTCTACGCAAGGCTTGCTGCAATTTCTGCAATATTACAATTAGTTGTTGTTCCTTTTGCCCTTCGGTTAGTATCAATCAAAATCGTACATATTTTGATCCCAACAATTCATCTACTAAATGGACTTATTCTATCTATTAAACCTACACTTCAAACTGGTGCCAGGGCATTTCTAACCTTCAAAGCATTAGATTATTCACTATTTCGAGCAGGCAAAGAACTCTTTTATATGCCTTTATCTTATGACGAAAGATATCGTTGTAAACAAATCATTGATTCATTTGGATATCGATCAGCTAAGAGTGGTACTGCAGGTATCCTTAAGTTTGTAATTCTGATACTGAAGATAATTCCTGGTAGAGTGAAGACAATTCCTGGTATTGCTCTATCCATAACTGCTATGGTCATTTCATGTTTTTGGGGTGTTCTTGTTGCAAATATATCATCACAATATATAAAGCTTGAAAAAACTGTTAAAACGGTTGACAATACAGATACTAATATGTAAAATACATGTAATCTACCACTCAAATTGGAGGGAGAAGGTTGTGAAAAATACCAATAATGCCAATATTCTGAAACTGGTTTTGAATTCTGGAATTATGATATTCTTTCTCGGTTTGATAGTGGGTTGTGCAATGACACCACAACCGACTATTGATGTCTTCATTGAACCTGTTGAAAGTTCCACTAACACATCAATGAACCCTGAAACAGGGGCAGTAACCATAGTACAAAAAGGTGTCGCGGTTACCCTAAGGCCACTTGACGAAGTAGAACTTTTCTCCTTAACTGAGAACCCACGCATTAATCCATATATAATTGTAGAAAATAATGGAAACGTAACCCCAATTTACACAGTTTTTGAATTAGTAGTTCATAATCTTGAATCTTCTCGTGTCTTAGTTGATGAATCTGCATTACTTATTGATTATGGTGGTGCTCAATACGCTAATCTCCCGTATGACTACTTTAAGGATCTATATGAAAATATAGATAACAATGGACAAACTGCCATTCCACCAAGCCACCATCCTTATGTGCGTAGATATTATCCATACTACCAGACTTATTTAGATCTGGAAGCGTTGAAAGATGGACATGCGATAGTAGCAGATAGTCTTTTTGAAAGTGGCAAGTTATTTCATGGGGCTAAACGTAGTGGATATATAGTATTTGATAAATTGGGTCTTGACACAACAGATATGCGAATAATTGTTCCTGAAGTTCGTATTGTTGTCTCAAAAAATAAACAAGAAAAACTAAAGTTTAAATTTGATTTCAGACAAGTTGTTGCTGAGAAGTAAGAATTCATACATTTTTATCATTGCAACAATATCGTCACTGTAGTATTAAGGAGTAAGAATTAATGAGAAATTGGTTGATTGGACTACTATTAGTGCCTTTTGTATTTGTACTCAGTTGTGATTCAGGGAATCAAGTAAGGGTGGCTGTAGCAGGTCCATTTACTGGAAACGCAGCTGCTTTTGGTGAGATGATACAACGCGGCGCAGAACTTAAAGCAAAGGAAATTAATGAAGCAGGTGGTATTAAAGAAATTAATGAAGCGGGTGAAGTCATTAGAGGTAGGCAACTTAAACTCATTTTTGGTGATGATGTAGGGACAGAGAAAGAGGCAAAAGCAGTCGCGACACGTTTTGCAACTGACAGACGTATCCTGGCAGTTGTTGGACACTTTAACAGTTCTTGTTCTTTAGCTGGCAAGGGTATATATGAGGAAAACGGTATTGTGGAATTGTCCCCTGGTTCAACTAATGTTGATGTATGTCAAGGTAGTGATTGGACTTTCAGAAATCTATACCGTGACGATTTCCAAGGCGCTTTTATAGCAGGATATATTAAGAAGTTTTTAACTGAACATGAATCTGTAGGTATTCTTTTTGAGAATGATGATTACGGGAGAGGATTAAGAGACGGGTTTGTTGCGGAAGCTAAAAAAATAGGTTTAAGTGTTGTAGCCGAAAACGCCTACGATAGGGATACCACTGATTATACAGCACAACTCACTAATCTAAATGCTGATAATCCAGATATAATTCTTATTTCAGGTTTATATGGACAGGCAGCCTTAATTGTTAAGCAAGCTCGAACTCTGGGTATCACAGCACAATTCTTTGGGGCTGACGGAATTGATTCTCCAGAATTTATAACAAATGCCGGTGCTGCAGCAAATGGCACTTACTTGGCAACACCATTCACGTTTGGTGCAGGTGGAGAAGAAGCAGCAAAGGTAGCAAAAGCATTTGAAGCTGAGTTTGGTGTACCACCAGATACCTGGGCAGCACTAACTTATGATGCAATGGGTATGATTGCAGAAGCAATTGAGAAAACATATAACAGTAAAGCAACACTCGCTGAAAACCGAAAAGCAATACGCGATCATTTAGCTGGATTAGATACACCAGAGGAGGGATACACAGGTATCACAGGATTGACCTATTTTGACATAAATGGTGATACTGTTAATAAACCTGCCTATGTAAAAATCGTAAAAGATGGTGAATTTACGTTAGCTGAGAAACAGATGTATAATATCGGATCACAGAACTAATATCTCTTTCCAATCCTTAAAATAGAATAAGGGTGGTCAGAGAAATCCGTTACTAAAAGGTATTCCTATATGGATGTATTTCTTCAACAATTAATTAACGGTTTAGTTCTTGGTGGTATTTATGCTCTAATCGCTGTCGGTTATACGATGGTTTATGGTATAATCCAACTAATTAACTTCGCCCATGGCGAAGTTTTTATGTTAGGTGCATACTTTGCATTTACATTAGTCGCAATATTCCATTTCTCTTTCTGGGTAGCTGTACCAATTAGCATGCTCTTTTGTGCAGGATTCGGATTGTTAATGGATTATGTAGCCTACCGACCTATAAGAAATGCCCCACGTCTATCAGCATTAATTACTGCTATTGGGGTATCAATTGCTCTACAGAATCTCGCAAGAATTATCTGGGGTGCTAAACCTCAACCATTTCCCGAAGAAACCCTTCCATCATTCCTACAACAAGTTACCCCGCTTGAAGAACCAAATATATACTTTTCGTTTATAGGTATAAACTTTACCGATGTAGCAATTAAATTTCCCGGAAATGTTTCATTGTCTTATCTTGATCTATCTATAATTCTTCTCGCTGTCATCTTAATGGTTGGGTTGAACCGTATTGTCTCATTAACAAAGATAGGTAAAGCAATGCGTGCATGTGCACAAAATCGCATTGCAGCAAATCTCATGGGTATCAAGACAAATCAAGTGATAGCAATTACTTTTGCCATTGGCTCCGCATTAGGTGCAATTGCAGGGGTGATGGTGGGTGTCCGTGAATATATTGAACCTACCATGGGATACTATAAAGGGGTGGCAGCCTTTGCAGCAGCTGTTCTTGGTGGAATTGGTAATATTACTGGTGCTATGGTGGGTGGACTTCTTATGGGACTTGCAGAAGTATTTGGTGCGGGTTACATTGACCCAATAATTGAATTTGTAGCCAAGAACATTGGTCTCGGTGAATATTATGAAGCTGGAACGATATCAAATAGTTATGGATCAGGATATCGGGTTGCTATTTCATATATCGTCATGATCATCGTGATCTTAATACGTCCTACAGGTTTATTTGGTAAATCCACAGGTCACCGTGCTTAGCAGACATTCCTTACAGACAAATAGATTGGTGTAATCGGATTCAAAGTGATGTCAAACAAAATAACACCCAATTATATCTTCGAATATTCAAAAAACCAGTTTTCATTCATACTAAATCATATTACCCTACCACGTGCCATCATATTCTTGATTGTACTGTTCTTTCCACCAATACTTTTTGGTATAGATTCTATTATAAAGTTCTTCTCTGATCGAAATATCTTCATACCTCTTCCGAGCGGTGAATATATACTCTACATCTCTGTCCAAGTTTGTGTTTATATTTTACTGGCTGTAGGTTTAAACATTGTTTGTGGATTTACAGGATTATTAGATCTTGGTTATATTGCATTTTATCTTGTTGGCGGATACACAGCAGGTCTCTTGATGACCCATCATGGGTTTAGTTATTTTATAGTACTTCCATTGGCTGTATTGAATGGTGGTCTTTGGGGGTTAATACGAGGAGCACCAACACTTCGTTTGACAGGGGATTATTTCGCAATAGTCACATTTGGTTTCGCAGAATTCCTCCGTATTGCAGTGAAAAATGAAATCTGGTTAATTCAAGACATTAACGGTTTTGTTAAAAATATCCCATCCGTGAAAATACCATCCACCAAAATAGAGTTATATCAAAATTGGCATCATTATTACCACATACTTATTCTGATCGGCATAGTTATTTTCGTCACATACAGGTTGAAGAATTCTCGTGTTGGAAGAGCATGGATTGCAATACGAGAGGATGAACAAGCCGCTTCTTGTATGGGTATCAATATAAGTCGTTATAAGTCTCTCGCATTTGCAATTAGTGCAGCAATTGGAGGACTCGGTGGAGCATTCTTAGCTCCATTTTGGGGAATTCTTAGTGCAAGGACATTTGAATTTTGGGAATCAATTTTAATCCTATGTATGGTTATACTTGGAGGGAAAGGGAGTATTAGAGGTGCAATCATTGGAGCAGTTTTCCTTGGTTCTTTAAGTGAAATTTTACGTGAAATACTACTTAAGATTCCTCAATTTTCAAGTGCACGTATATTCATCTTTGGAGTTATTCTGGTATTATTGATGCGTTTCCGTCCTGACGGATTGATCTTTAAAAAATCAGGATAATCATATAACTCAGTTATTAATCTCTGTCCTCTTATTCACAAATCTCATCATCCCATACTATCTCAAGTCTTCCAAATTCTCGGTATTAGGAATTCCAATACCAACAACAATAAAGCTAATCCTACAAACCATTGATACCTATCTTGGTATTCTCCATTTGATCGAATGCTATATTTTTGCTTTTCAAGCTTGGATAAATCAGAAACCAATTTGGATACCCCTTCATTAACATGATAATATTGACCATTACCAGATGCTGTGATATCCCTAAGATGTTGTTCATCTAATTGTGTCAATACCAATTGGCCATTCATATCCCGTTTATATCCTTTATTATTATCAGGAAGTAATATCGGAATTGGTTTGTCTGCTGACCCAACACCAATGCAGTAGGTATGTATACCATAAGTTAGAGCTGAATCTACTTCTGTAAGTGTCTCTACACTGTGATCCTCACCATCAGTAAATAAGACTACGACCTTATGTGCTCTCTTATTAATTACTCCTGTATTTAGTACGTTTTGATCAGTAATCAATCTTGAAGATGCAAGATTGATCGCTTTACTAATATTTGTTCCTCTGTGGACAATGGTTTCAGGAGATATTGCACGCAGAAAATCTCTTAGAGTATGGAAATCATGTGTTAATGGACATACAATAAAACTCTCCTCAGCAAAATAAAGTAACCCAACCCTATTTCCACCAAGTTGAGTTAACAAGTCTGACATTATGTGTTTAGCTTGTGTAAGACGTCTATCTGAATTTACGTCTTTTGCAAGCATACTTGTTGATATATCTAAAGCAAGTATTACATCTAACCTTTCTGAAACACTCTCTGGTTTTGCTCCCCATTGTGGACGTGTTAATCCCAAACTCATTAAAACAAAACATAACAGTAATAATAATACTCGAATTTTGTATTTTAGAAAAAGGTTTGAAGGGATACTGCTTTGAAATAATAGGAAGGACTTTTTCTTACGAAAATAACCGTAAATTAGGAAAAGTGCTATGACTGGAAATCCCAACCATAGAATATAAAGATATTCAGGACTACCAAAACGCAACCAATTCATAGCTAATGACGGACTAAAGTAGAAAAGGAAAGAGCGAGATCTGTTTTCAAAATATCACAATGTAATTACAAAGAGGTGTGCTTAGTAAGAAATGTTATGACAACTTATATGTAGAGGTGTGAAGTAATTAGAAATTCAGTAGGTCAATCTATATATTCGAATTCAATAGGTCTATACGTTTGTTATATTTCTCAACTTCTGTTGTAATTCTTGCTTGATTCCAATTATTTTTCTCTCCAATGAATTCTGCTATAGAACCTGCAATATCCATCCCTTGTCCTTGTGTCCATCCTATACGGGTACGTCGCCAGAGTATATCCTCAAGTGTAATAGCCATTTCCCCCCAAAATGAGTATACAATTTCCGCTTTAATAAATGGTAACGTTTCAGAGATAGGTTCAGAAAGTGTTGAATCCTCAGATATAAGCTTAGTGATCTTAGAATACCCTTGCATACCATATCGATGGATTAATCTATCTCTGACATCAGCAAAAGTTGAGCATGTTACAGTATCTATATCTGGGGTATTACCGCTTGGTATATCATCTGATATTGCTGCAGGTAGTGGTAACAACGCAGTTTTACAATCTCTGGTAACATTTAGAGAATCTGCAATATAATCAACGGTCTCTTCGGCAATCTGTCTATGTGTTGTTAATTTCCCGCCATATACATACAAAATGCCGCTTGGACTATCAGTGATGAGATGATCTCTTGATACAAACTCAGAACGGGAACTGATACGACTTGGTGAACCATTGTTAGCAATCAGTGGACGTACACCAGCATAAGATCCGATGATTGAATCTTTATTGAGTGATAGATTGGGGTAAACACGTTTTGTTTCCGATAGCAGGTAATCTATCTCTTTCTTAGATGAACATACGGATTCAAGTTCATTTTCTGGGGTAGTTTCAGTTGTTCCGACTATAGAAGTGTCATGTTGACCAGGTAAAATGAATATTGCTCTTTGTTTCTCATTTTTATTTTTTTCTGACTGAGTAATTGTTACTATTCCGTATGGAACAGTTGTAGAGGTATCCGCGCACCGAGGAAGGATTATGTGTATTCCTTTAGCCTTTTTTGTTACCAAGCGTGGGTGTCCATCATAACTTGGATCTTTCTCCCATATTTGATCTGTCCACGGTCCTGTAGCAGATACAATTCGTCTGGCTGTAATTTCAAATCGGTTCCCTGAAATCACATCCTCTACGGATACTATATACATGGGATTAGAATTATCAGGCAACTTGTTATACCCCAAAAAACGTATGTAATTGGAAATTACTCCACCATGTTGATGTGCATCCTTGAGAATAGCAAGTGTTAATCTTGCATCATCAACTTGACTATCCCATAATACAACGCAACCCTTTAGATCTTCAGTAGCAATAGGACCGAGTAGGTTTTCAATCCTTTTACAATCTCGAATAACTTCAGATTTTTCATCTTGGTTCGATTTTGATAGACGATTATATACACGTGCAGCAAAATCAACTCCCAAAAATGGATATGGATCATCCTTATAACAAAGAATAGCAATAGGAATCGGTTTAACAAGATTAGGAGCGGTGTGGTGGAGTATTTCACGTTCCTTACGAGATTGTCTCACAAGACCAATATCTAACTTTGATATATAACGAAAACCACCATGTATTAACTGTGAACTGGCACTACTCGTTCCACATGCAAAATCACCTTTATCAATTAATCCTGATTTTATACCACCATTTAATGCAAGATCTCTAATTAAACCTGCCCCGACAATACCTCCTCCAATTACTAATACATCTAAAGGTTCTGATTTTAATGTGTTGATATTATCAGATCGAGTTACATTTGAAAATTCTATTGTCATAGTTTTACTTCTGTTAAATAGAAATGGGAGTTAGAACTATTTACATTTTCTATTGTAAATAAGGTGATAAATCAGAAACTACAGACTAAAATATAAAAGAAATTCAGATTGTAAAAAACTTCTACAGTTAGTTTGAGAATGGTCAATTAGATGTTATGTGACTTTATTGAGGTATTTAAGAAGTTTGACCTATCTATTCTCTAAAGAGTTGACTATCTTTTGTGAGTTTTCAGATACTTTACGAATTGCAGTAAGAATTCGTTCAGCAGCACCAGAAACGGGTTTCGTTAATAGCGGTAAAAAAATTAACTGTGAACAGATTGTCTCTGTAACCGGTAGGTCTCCAGGTGAATATCCTTCATAATCACCACCATTTTCAGGGGAGCACAATGAACCACGACCATTCGTAAATATGTCAACACCTTCAGAAAAGAGTGGTAAAGTATGTAGTAATGGATATGGGTTACTGTTAGTAGGCAGACCACCTGAAAAAACAGGTACACCGTCTCCAACCAATAGAGGATAAGGATTATTATTGGCTAACACCCCCTCTCTTCGTAAAGCTTCTGCAAAGACAGGGGCAGGAAGACCGTGCATCTCTTCCTGAATATAATGAATCGGAAATCCGAAAAAAGCTGCAGGTTCAGCACCTTTATATTGAGCAATAGGATTCACACCATTTATATCTTGTAATCCTTTATTAATTTCTCGAATATATGTCCGACGATTCGTATTTAACTCATTAAGTTTTTCTAACTGTATTGTTGCTATACCAATTGCTAATGGATGTGCCCGGTATTTTACCCCTAATCCCATAGGAGGTAGATGAGAATATCTAAGTTCCGCAGGATTTAGTTTAGGATCTCCAATGCTATCAATGGATCGATTTACTTGCCCTAACATACATGCACGTTCGAATATTTTAACATCGTTTGTAGCAAGTACACCACCTTCTCCGGCACTTACAGCTTTACTACCTTGTAAACTCCATGCTCCTACATTTCCGATACTACCGACTGTTCTTCCTTTGTAGGATGCCCCATGGGCATGGGAACAGTCTTCTAATACAGGCACACCTGATTCTTTACTTAATGACATTAAACTGTCCATATCACAGACATTACCCCAAAGATGTACTGCGACTATGGCTTTGGTACGGTCTGTAATACGCTTTCGTACATCATCAACATCAATTACTAATGTCTTAGGATCAACCTCACAGAAAACAGGTTTAGCCATCAACATTAAAGCTGGAGTAATGGAACCCATCCAAGTATATGTAGGACAGATAACTTCATCACCAGGACCAACACCCAGACCAAACATCGCACTATGTAATGCTGCTGTGCCATTTGTTGTACATACCGCGTATTCTGTGTTATGACGTATACGCCATTTCCGTTCGAAGTCTTGAAGAATAGCTGATTTCCCAGACAATTCGTTCCGTTTTGTCATTTCGTTAACGATTTTCGGCTCATCTTCTGTAATCTGCTTCCACTGATCTAATATAGGAAATGGTTTCTCTTCAGATATATCAAAAACTGGGGTGCCACCCAATAATGCTGGGATATCTTTGGAGGAAACTTCTGTTTTTGTTTGGTCTGTTTTATTCATTAGTTTGCCTTAGTATATTATCTAATTATTCGTTTTCAATTCAATCGTAAATATGGTATCTGTCTTTGTTCATTATATGAGTCTATTAGGCTAATCATCCTAATGGTTTTGATATAAACGGCAATGGATTCTATATAATTAAGGAATAAATTGAGTTTAGTAATTATCAAAATTGTGTTTGTATAATACCTATGTTATACTAACAAAAACACAATATGAAAGTAATATAATCAACCTAAATTACGGGTTATATTATATCAAGTTTGTAATTTGTTGTCAATCAATGAGACTACCTAAGAATTATAAATACTATAAAATAAATACTATAAAATGCATCTACAAGTAATATAATGTCAACGACCCCATTTATTCAAGTAAGACATCTCCTGCATACTTTCTTACCCTCAGTACTTGCTATCATCGGATTTTTCGTTTTATGCGGAGTCACCCTAATCATTAGAGGACAAAGTCCCTGGGAGTTCTACCAACTTATCCTTAGCAGTGGATTCTCAAGTATAGATGACATTGGAAGTATCTTATTCAATTCAACACCCTTAATCTTTACCGGTCTTGCCGTCGCTATTGGCTATAAGGCTGGTTTATTTAATATTGGCTGTGAAGGTCAGCTTTATGTTGCCGGTTTTGCAGCAACTTGGATAGGAATACATTTGGATTTACCTTCATTTATTCTAATTCCGTTTTGTCTGGCAGCAGCAATAGTCTTCGGTGGAATATGGGGGGCAATTCCTGGGATACTAAAGGCAAGATATGGAGCACATGAAGTAATAAATACAATCATGATGAACTTCATTGCATTTGCAATTATGAGCTATTTAGTTACCTCTGTTTATCAAGATCCAGGTCAAATGGAACCACAGACAGCTGAAATCCATGATTCAGCAAAACTTCCTAAATTAGCAGTATGGTTACCCATACTTCCTCAAAGTAATCTATTAAATGCCAGCTTTCTCATTTCTTGTGTTGTCGTAATGATGTTTTATTTCTTATTAAAATACACACGTTGGGGATACGAACTTCGTTTAGTTGGGAATTCACCAGAAGTAGCAGCTTATGGAGGTATAAATCCTGGAACAGTCACAATCTGGGTTATGACTCTAAGCGGTGCAATAGCAGGAATGGCAGGTGTTGCGGATGTCTTAGGATATCATTACAGATTCGTACATAGTTTCTCTCCAGGATGGGGATTCACAGGAATTGCTGTTGCTCTCATGGGTAGAAATCATCCATTTGGTGTATTTGCTGCGGCGATATTGTTTGGTTTTCTGAGTAAAGTTGCATTGGATGTAGAACTTTTATTAGATATTCCTCATGGTTTGTTTATTGCCGGTCAAGGTTTACTCATAATAGGATTAGTCTGTATGGAAGGATATACAAAGATAAAGAATCAATGATTTTTCAGTTAATTCCAAGTACACTGAGATTGACCACTCCTTTAGGGTTTGCGGCTTTAGGTGGCATATATTCCGAAAGGTCAGGTATTATAAATATCGCCTTAGAGGGAATGATGTTAATAGGTGCATACGGATATGTTATAGGTGCACAAATATCCGGTTCGGAATGGATTGGACTCCTATTCGGTGTTTGTTTAGGTATCATCTTAGCCCTAATTCATGCTGTAGCAACGATTACTTTCCATGCAGAGCACATTGTTACAGGATTAGCAATCAACATATTCGCATTAGGGGTCACTGAATATCTCATACCTACTTCTGAACGTGTACCGGGATTACCAGAGGTAAAAATACCACTCCTCGGTGTATATAGTATTTTAGTCTTATTGGTGCCAATAATAATGATTTTAAGCCACTTATTTCTATATAAAACTCCATGGGGATTACGTTTACGTGCTGCGGGAGAATCAACTGAAGCATTAAAAACTCTCAGTTTAAGTCGCGCAAGATGGCAGTATTTCGGAGTAATAATAAGTGGAGTTTTAGCATCACTTGGTGGTTGTTTTCTGTCCTCAAATGTACATATTTTTACAAAAGGTATTACAGCCGGTAGAGGTTATGTCGCATTGGCAGCTGTAATATTCGGTAATTGGCGTCCACTCAATGGGGTAGCAGCGTGTCTTCTTTTCGGTTTTGCTGCCACCTTAGGTTTAGAAAATCGTTGGGGGATTCCAGATCAATTATTGAAGTCTATTCCACATATATTAACAATGGTAGTACTGGCAGGTTTAGTAGGAACGTCAAAACCCCCGAAAGCTTTAGGTAAATAAGTGCAGTGATGTATTGAAGAATTTCTTGTAATCGGTAAATTCTGATCGGATGTGTTTGGAATTGAGATTGTATTGGTACTTAGTAAAGTGACAAAAAGATTACATACCCAAATTACTTCAATCTTTACAAGAGTTTAGACATAATGTATAATACACATAATATATGATAATGTATTGTTCTAAATAAAATTCCTGATGAGGTAATACTAAATTGGTGGATCGGCTGATAAAAAGTAATTCGAATATAGTACTTGTCGGTTTTATGGGAACAGGTAAGACATCAATTGGTAAACGGTTATCGTCCCATCTGCGGATGCGATATATTGATACAGATAATGTCATTGAAAGGGACAGTCAACGTTGGATAAGTGATATTTTTGCGCAAGATGGAGAGCAGGTTTTTAGAGATTTAGAAACTGAAGCAGTAATTAAAGTGTCCAAACTTAGAAACCATGTGATCTCAACTGGAGGGGGAGTTGTCTTAAGAGAGGAAAACATGAGAATTCTCAAGGAATATGGGATCATTTTCTGTCTTACCGCAACCCCAGAAGAGATCTTTCGTAGAATTGGTCACCAAACTCACCGTCCACTTCTCCAAACTCCAGACCCAATGGATACAATACGAAATATGTTAAATGATCGTGCACAATTTTATTCCAAAGCGGATTATATGGTAGATACGACTGAAAAAACATTTAATGATGTGATTTCACACATAAAAGAGATATACAACAATACTGTTTCCTTATAAAAGGATTTACATAGGTAGATAAACGAGACTGTGACCAATATCTTACATCTTGAATTAAAGGATCATTCTTATCCCATTTATGTGGGAAAAGATATTCTAAAACAGATAGGTGAATATCTAATTAAGGAATTAAAACCTTCCAAAGTACTTGTGGTAAGTGATGCATCTATTACTGAACAATATACACCAATCGCTCTAAGTAGTCTTGGTAAACAAGGTTTAGATATATATAGCATTGAAATACCGTCTGGAGAGGGAAGCAAATCATTAAAACAGTTTTCTCGAATACAGGATTTTTTAATTGAAAAACAGTTTGATAGAAAATCAATAGTAATTGCTCTTGGTGGGGGTGTAGTAGGGGATTTAGCAGGATTTGCAGCGGCTGTATACATGCGGGGTATTCCGATTGTACAGGTCCCAACAACATTACAAGCACAAGTGGATGCAAGTGTTGGTGGAAAAACTGCGATTAATCATACAAAAGGAAAAAACCTTATTGGGGCATTCCATCAACCGAAATTAGTATTGATAGATGTAAATACACTTGAATCCCTTCCAGAAAAAGATATTCGCGCTGGGTTAATTGAAGTTATAAAAATGGGTGTGATACGAGATGAATCCTTGTTTAAATTAGTCGAAGAAAATCTTGATAAAATAGTAGGTTTAGATGAAGAAATTTTAGTTGAGATGATCTCACAAGCTTGTGCTGGAAAAGCAGAAATAGTAGCTAAGGATGAAAAAGAGAGTAGACTCAGAATGGTGCTTAACTATGGACATACATTTGGTCATGCACTTGAAGCAGTAACTGAATATAAAAAATACAGACATGGGGAAGCAGTCTCTATTGGAATGAATTGTGCCGCACGGTTAGCAACCAATATAGGGATATTTTCTGAATCCAATTTCCAACGACAACACAGACTATTAAAACACGCTAAATTACCGCTAACCTTTCCTCAAGAACATTCTCATGAAAAAATTTGCGCTGCCATGTTCCACGATAAGAAAGTAATTGATGGAACATTACGTCTAATATTACCAACAAGAATAGGTAAAGTTGTCATACGGGACGATATACCTGAAACAAAAGTGAAAGATGCAATTATCGAATGTTATTAATTCTATAAAATACTCTAACATTGTAAAAGGAAGTTTATGAAACACAACAAGATTTGTCTATGGATAGCTGTATGTACCACACTATTCCTATGGACATCATTGGGTTACTGCCAAGGACCGGCTGCACCTACAAATGTAGTTGCCAAAGACACCCCTAACGACGATGGATCAAGTATCACTGTCACCTGGGATGTACCTGAAGAAGGTAGTGGAATAGTTGGTTACAATATTCTCAGTAGTATAGATGGTGCTGAGTATAATAAGCTTGGTGAACAATTAAGCCTTGAGGATGTAATTGACCAAAAAACCAATCTATGTAAGTATGAAGATAAGCATGAAGATTCCACTGTGAGTAGACTGAATACATTTACCTATATTATCCAGGCAGTAACTGAAACGGGTGAGACTACAGACTCCCAACCCACAGATACCATTTCACCGACCGCTCAATTTTTTAATACTGGAAAGATACCACTCTTATTAGCAATGTTGCTATTTTCTGTAGTTATTGTTGGAAATATTTACTATGCCAAAGGTGGAAAAGATGTGTTTGTCCGACGTAT
Organism: Candidatus Poribacteria bacterium; assembly: GCA_965205025.1. GTDB lineage: Bacteria > Poribacteria > WGA-4E > WGA-4E > WGA-3G > MSPOR6. Next base: position 161,968 of record CBDBFU010000020.1, on the reverse strand, counting down.
TCCTGGTTTGGAAGCCGTGGATGAAGCTATTGGCAGAGCCACAGAGATGGGACGGTCAATATTGTATGTATTAGGTTTAGGGAGTGTGAGTAATGTTGCAACTATTGCCAGTATGACAATTCTTGGACAAGTTGCACGTAGAACAGCAGATTATGAAACCCCATTACGTGTTCCATGTAATGACCCTATTGTCCTAAATGTTGTACGTGAAATGGTAAAAACCTCTTATTTAGATGAAGGACGGCCAGATGCATATAATGAGGACAATATCTTCTTCCTAACTGAAAGTCAATTTGCCTATGCTGCAGGTGTTGATGGTATGATGCTTCGTGAAAAACCGGCTGCGATTTTCCTACAAGGCACATTCTATGCCGAATCACTAATTCTGGCTGAAACTGGGAACTCTATCGGGGCAATACAAATTGCCGGGACAGATTCTGAAGCACAACTTCCATTCTTTATAGCAGCGTGTGATTATACCCTTATAGGTGAAGAACTATATGCAGCAAGTGCTTATCTATCCAGAGAACCTATGCTACTTGGAAGTCTAAGGGGACAGGATTGGGGTAAACTTTTCATATTTGGATTGATCGTCTTAGGTGTTATTCTTGAATTATCTGGTATTAATTGGATCACTACTCTTTTACAGAATGTGAGATAGGAGGTAATATGAAGCGACAAATTCCATTAGCTCTCTGTTTCCTTTTCGGGGTAGTGATGATTTTTACACAGTTTAGTCCACATCCTGTATCCAAAAGTATCTTTAAAAGAGTAATTGATGGGGCATTAATTATAGGACCATTTGCACTTATCTTAGCTACGATAACGCTTATACAGACACATATTAACCGAATTCAACGTCGTTCTGAACATTGGGGGTATAGTTTTGTTGTTTTCGCTGGTCTAATTACAATGGTTCTAATTGGTGGTACATTCGGTCCAGAGAATCCAGTATTTGTATGGTTATACACAAATGTTCAAGTACCAATGGATGCAACGATGTTTTCATTGCTCGCATTTTTTATTGCATCTGCTGCCTATAGAGCATTCCGTGCAAGGTCGTTCGAAGCTACCCTACTACTGGTAACAGCATTGATAGTTATGCTTGGGAATGTACCTGTAGGAGATCTCATGTGGAATAAGATTATGTCCTGGACAGGTATCATGTGGAATACGACTATGTCCTGGACAGGTCTCTCCTTTTTTGGTATAGAGAATCAAGCATCTGCAGCACGTGAATGGATATTGGATAATCCTAACTTATCTGCAAGAAGAGGTATTATTCTCGGTGTAAGTTTAGGTGTTATCTCACAATCCATTCGTATTATATTAGGTATTGAACGATCATATCTGGGAGGAGGGGATTAAATAATGTTTACACGACTTGTCAACATGGATCGAAGATATGTCTTTATATTGGTTGCTTTAGCAGTGATAATCCCAATGTTGTTTTCAGTGAATTTACCAGTAACTATTTCTGAACCGACACTTAATCTATTTAATTACATTGAGAATCTTCCTGAAGAATCAACAATCATGCTCGCTTTTGACTATGGACCCTCTTCGTTAGCAGAACTTAACCCCATGGCAAGAGCAGTACTTATTCAATGTTTTCGTAAAGGGGTGAATGTTATTGCACTTACACTAATTTCTGATGGAACAACCTTAGCAAGTACATTAATCAAGGAAGTGGCAGAAGAAGTAAATGCCGTAGATGGAGAAGACTATGTGTTTCTCGGATTTCGTCCGGGATCAACCCAAGTGATCCTTGGGATGGGAACGGAAATAGCCGGAGTGTTTGAAACTGATTTAAGTGGGAAGCCTTTATCAGAAATCCCTATGATGAAGAATATCGTAAATTATGACCAGATTGATCTTCTTGTTGATTTAGCATCTTCAGCAACACCAGATGCTTGGATTATCTATGCAAATGATAAATACAATCTTAAAATAGGGGCAGGCGTTACTGGGGTGATGATATCACAGATGTTTCCGTATCTGCAGACAGGTCAGTTAGTCGGATTAATGTCTGGCATCTTAGGTGCTGCAGAATATGAGAATCTTGTCGGTGTTCCTGAAAAAGGGATGCAGTGGATTAATGTCGAATCCTTCGTCCATCTTCTGATAGTTTTATTGGTAATAATCGGCAATATCGCCTACTTTGCACATCGTGGACGGGAGGAAACATAATGCAGTTACTTGGAATTTGGGTTGCAGCGTTCCTTACCCTTTGTATTTATAGTTTTCTATATAAAGACAATCCTCTCTACCGGTTTGCAGAACATCTATTTGTCGGTATATCTGTGGGATACCTAATTGTCCTTTCTATTCACCAAGGATTTCTACCCCTTGCTTGGAAACCATTTTGGGAGGCAATTACATTCCAAGATATAACAGGAATTTGGGTAATAATACCGATTGCTTTAGGTTTACTTTTCTTTGCACGACTTTCTCCACAACATACATGGTTAATCAGATATCCGATCGCAATTCTAATTGGTTATGGATCAGGAATCGCAATTCCCCTTGTATTAAGAGCGAACATATTCGAACAAACGCGTGGAACGCTTGAACCCTTTGGAAAGATGACAGGTGAGACTATTGCTGCAAATGGTGATGTTATACCAGCACTAACTACTTTCGAGATATTTGGTGCGATTCTTATGGTTATTGGTGTAGTATGTACACTCACATATTTCTTCTTTTCAGTAGAGCATCGAGGTCCAATCAAAGGTTTGTCTAAAGTGGGTATTGCATTTCTGATGATAGGTTTCGGATCAGCATTTGGTAATACCGTAATGGGACGTGTGGCTCTGCTTATTCAACGTGTAGATTTCCTTATGTTTGAATGGATTGCCTCTATTGGTACCATCTTTAGTTGGATTTTCTGACGATCTTTAATTTACTTCTACCAAACGGAGAAACCACATGAAATTGGGTTATAGCACATGGGGAATGCCGACTATACCTATAGATACTGCCATTACTCATGTGGCAGAACTTGGATTTGATGGAATTGAATTAACCATCATACCACGTTTTACAACAGAATTGAGTACATTAGATAGTGCTGAACGTAAACGTATTACAACTTTACTCAAACAACATAATCTGGCATTGCCAGCAATTGCTGCCCATTCCAGTTTATTAGACACTAATCCGGATGCTCACGCAAAGAATATGTGGCGACTAAAGGGTGGTGTTGACTTGGCTATTGACTTGGCTCAAGGTGATGAGATTGCTGCAGTCAACACAACCCCTGGTGGTAAACCTGAAGATTGGGATACAAACAAGGAATTCTTAGTTGAACGGGTGGGTGAATTGGTAGAATATGGGGCATCACGAGGTGTCACTATTGCTATGGAACCGCATATCGGGGCAATTATTGATACACCAGAAAAAGTTCTTGAGCTTCTTGAACTCATCAATTCTCCCTATCTAAAGGTAAACTTTGATATCAGTCATTTTGATATTGTAGGTATACCAACAGAAGAAACCGTTTCTGCATTAGCACCTGTTTCAATACATACACATGTTAAGGATCAAAAAGGTTTAGCTCCAGACTTCGAATTTCTAATTCCGGGTGAAGGTCCATTCGATTATGTTGAATATCTTAAGTTAATGGAAGCACACGGATATGATGGGTTTATTACTGCTGAAGTAAGTTTCATGGTACAGGCTCGTGAAAACTATGATCCACTTGCTGCTGCTACGCTCTCTTATGAGACCTTGTCAAAAGCCTTTGTAGAGGCAGGTATAGACCGGAATTAGGAATTACATAGTCTTAGTCTATATTCTAAACCGTCCATATCCAGCCAAGAACCACCATACTGATCTCACATTAATCTACATTAAGGAATATGATGAAACCTAATATACTCTTACTCATTACAGATCAACAACGTTGGGATGCAATGGGATGTTCAGGTGGATGGGTAAATACGCCTAACTTAGATCGAATTGCAAGCGAAGGTGTACGTTTTAATAATTGTGTTACCACATCACCTGTATGTATTCCCACGCGTCTGAGTTTAGCGACAGGATTATATCCACATAACACTGGTGTTTGGGATAATATGAATCATACACTATCACCAGAAACACCAACATGGATGCAATCTGTCCGTTCAGCGGGTTATCGAACGAGTTTGTTTGGGAAAACACATCTGCACCCTCACAATGGGGATCTACGTGATCGTGAAGACTTGATGCATTCCTATGGGTTAGATGATGTTAATGAAATTGGTGGACCGAGGGCAAGTACAAGGGTTAATTCTTACATGACAGAAATGTGGGAAGAAAAGGGTATATGGGATGCATATAGAGAAGATTACCGTGAACGATTTAGTACGAAACCATATCTTGTTCGTCCCTCCACTCTCGGTCTTGAAGACTATGCTGATGTATACGTTGGACAACAAGCGAAAAACTATCTAAAAGAATATAACCGTGATGAACCGTGGTGTTGCTGGGTCAGTTTCGGTGGACCTCACGAACCGTGGGATACACCTGAACCCTATGCAAGTATGTATGACCCCAACCAAATGCCACCACCAATCCCCCGTCCTCCAATAGGTAATCGTCCTACCGGAAATTTAGATAGAAAGATGAACAACATGAACCCTGAATTTGAAAAGGGTGAAGAAGGGAAATTAAGGGCAGATTACGCTGGAAATATCACACTTATTGATGATCAAATAGGGGAAATACTTGATACGATTCAGGATCGTGGTGAACTGGATAATACAGTAATTATCTTCTCTTCAGATCACGGTGAAATGAACGGCGATTACGGTTTAATATATAAAAGCAACTTTTTGAATGGGGCAGTCCGAGTTCCACTTCTCGTAAGAACACCTGATACCTTAAAGAGTACATCATTGAGTAGAGAATGTGATAGTCCAGCTGAATGGATTGATATCGGACCGACTCTTGTTGAAATCGCAGGAAGTGAATTAGAACATAGACAATTTGGGAAGTCCTTATGTGCCACAGTCAATGACACGAATTTAAGACACCGTGAATATGCAATATCAGAATATGGTGGCGAAGTAATGTTGCTGAATCAGGAATGGAAGGTTGCCTTAAATACAGATGGAGAAGTGTATCTTTTATTTCATGTGCAAAACGATCCAGATGAAACGAATAATCTTGCAGGATTACCAAAAATGAAGGAATTGGAGACAGAATTGCGATTACAAATCTTGGAATTTCTATCACAAACCTACACAAAAAGATAATCATAATACCATTTCTAATTGAAGATGTCTCTTTTTTGTAGCACAAACTGTATGAAGATTAACTTTTAAAATCGGTAATTCTAATACCTCCAGACTTGGTTGGTATTGAGTCCCGTAGGGACGGAATGTGTATTGAAGTCGTTATCGCCAATATTCTAAGCCCCAGCGGGGCGAAAGGTGTGTAGAAAACGTACTAAACCACTAAACCTAAGCCCCAGCGGGGCGAAAGGTGTATCCTTAACCAGTATAATACCGATAACCCGTATAATACCGAATTAATATATTAATCTTCATTTAGTTTGTGGCGTATTAGATTACATTTCACAAAAACCTGTAATGCAAACCCATTTTTTAGAAATGGTATAAGCTCCTTCAGACGAATAAACCTTACGATATATTCAAGGAGTTGCCAATGGTATCTGAAAAGAACAAAATCACACGAAGGACATTTTTAAGAGAATTAGGAATTGCAAGTACAAGTACTTTATCTCTCCTTTCTGTTAGTACACCTGCCAACAATAACTTTCCCTCAAATCTAAATACGGATAATCCATCAAAACCGAATATACTACTTCTCATGACTGACCAGCAACGTTGGGATGCAATGGGATGTTCAGGTGGATGGGTAAATACACCTAATTTGGATCGTATTGCGAGCGAAGGTATCCGTTTTACTAACTGTGTAACAACTTCTCCTATTTGTGTGCCAGCACGGCTGAGTTTAGCCACCGGTCTATATCCTCATAATACGGGTGTTTGGAATAATCAGAAGCATAAAATGTCTCCGAATACACCAACATGGATGCAGGCAGTTCGAGAGGCAGGATATAGAACAAGTCTGTTTGGAAAGACACATTTACATCCACATTCAGGAGATTTACGCGAGAAAGAAGACCTGATGAATGCCTACGGTTTAGATGATGTTGATGAAATAGGTGGACCCAGAGCAAATATGAATACTCTTTCACACATGACTGCAATATGGGAAGAAAAAGGTATATGGAATGCATACAAACAGGACTATCAAGAAAGATTTCTTAGAAAACCTCATCTTGTTCGTCCTTCCCCTAATGGTCTTGAATTCGATGCTGATGTTTACGTTGGACAGCAAGCCAAGAAATATCTTAAGACCTATAAACGTGATGAACCTTGGTTCTGTTGGGTAAGTTTCGGTGGTCCCCATGAACCGTGGGATACACCAGAACCCTATGCAAGTATGTATGACCCCAACCAAATGCCACCACCAATTCCTCGACCTCCTATTGGAGATCGTCCACGGGGTAAATTGGATCAACTCAGTGGTAAAAGAAAACCAGATTTTGATAAGGGTGATGTAGCAAAGATGCGTGCTGATTATGCAGGAAACGTTACTCTAATAGATGATCAGATAGGGGAAATACTTGCTACCATACAGGAACGAGGTGAACTCGAAAATACAGTTATTGTCTTCTGCTCTGATCACGGTGAAATGAATGGGGATTATGGGTTGATATATAAAAGCAATTTTCTTAATGGAGCCGTTCGAATTCCATTTATAGTACGAACTCCAGATACAATTGGTAGAAATATCACTAATCGTACTTGTGACACGCCAGTTGAATGGATTGATATCGGTCCTACCTTAGTTGAATATGCTGGAGGACAATTACAACATCAACAATATGGGAAATCGTTATCTCCCGTTATAACTGACAACGAGACAACACATAGAGAATATGCTATATCAGAAATATCACGTGAGATAATGCTCTTGAATCAGGAATGGAAAATAGCATTGAATAGAGATAAAACACCCTATCTACTTTTTAATATACATGATGACCCAGATGAAACTGATAACCTTGCGGGGAAACCAAAAATGAAGAATATTGAAAGAAAGTTAAAATCCAAAATATTGGACCATCTATCTCAAACAAACCCCAAGAAAGGATAAAATGTAATTGTACAGATTTCACTGATTAAATTGTTTTAGGTATCAGAATTCCTATTACCCGTGTAATGTGTCATTAATAAAATCTCTTTAATGTAGCACAAACTTCCAGTTTGTGTGGTATTTCAAGACATAAACACCATTAGCGTCAATTTAAGGAGAAGTACGCTATAAATTTCAGGTCGGTAGGTTCGGTTTCCTAACCGAACCATTAGCGTCAATTTAGGAAAAAAATTTTGTATCCCAGGCCGGTAGGTGCGGTTTCCCAACCGCACCGAATTTGTGCCAAACCTTTGATTGAAAGCCTTCGTGTATAATCCACTTCGGTTAGGAAACCGAAGCTACCATTATTAAAGGTGAACTAAATTGACGCCTATAGTTCGGTTTCCTAACCGAACCGGGTTTGTTCCAATTGCGTTCATAAAGTTTTTCGCGAAGGATCCAGTGCGATTAGGAAATCGCACCTACCGGCCTGGGAAAACCACTAAATTGACGCCTATGTATTTCAAGACATAAACACCGCCTAATCATGGGAGAATCATTTATAGAAATGGTATTACATTTCTTCTGTGGAAGGGGATTCCGATCCCCGATCCTTCAAGATTCTGTACCCACCCCTTGGTAGGCTCGGTTTCTAACCGAGCCGAAGTTCCAGCATTGAAAGAAAATCTTGCAGACAAAAACCTTTCTTATCCGCGCAATCCGCGTAATCTGCGGTTCAGACAACACAAAACGATTTCGCGGATAAGGGTTTGGAGGTGGGAAAGTTGTGTGTCCACAAACTAACAGCTTGTGGTACAAAGATCGGGACGTGGAAACTGGAGGTCTTTATTCTTCGGATGTTTCTACTTCTTGCAGGAATTCCTTAATACTCGGTATATCAATTGAGGTGTCAAGTAATTCTGTCAGACGATCAAGATCTACAATAGATTCCAATGCTTGTTCAATTGGTTGTACATCCTCAACCGGGAAACGTTTTGAGAGAATAGAGAGAATATTCCTGATACAGTTTTCAAGTGAACCTTGTTCAATGCCACGTTGCATTATAACTTCGTAAAAAGGAGATTCTTGCATCATTTCCTCCTAAATCTGCTAACCGAATCACCTGATACCTATGTTGCAAACCGAATGTATCATTTCCATAACTATAGCCACCTGGATCGGTTTGTCCGGCATTAGTACTTAAATAGAGTACAACCGAATAGACAGGAAGTTCATACCGGAGCAGAAGTTCACCAGCATAAGCAAGAACACGTAACGGCATCGGTTTATCTCTGCTATCATGGGTTTGTACTTCTAATGAAGATTAAGAAAATATTTCGGTAATTCTAATTTCCCCAAACCTGGTAGGTGCGGTTTCCCAACCGCACTGCATATTTCTCCAAAATTACCGAATTTAAAAATTAATCTTCATATGAAGTAGAACTGTTTCATTATGCCACCGCACCTTAAATGTCATGTCGTTACGATGCACTTTTACTGTTTGTTGTTCCGTATCAAGTGTCTCTAAAACTTCAACATCAGATGTAGCAAAAGATAACATGGCGAAGTCATCAGCGAACCTGTCCATCAGATGCTTCACGATTTCATCGTATTGTGCCATGTAAAGTGTTTGCCTTGCACGGAAATCTTTTATTCATTATATACTGTGGGATTGCATGTTGTCATGTTAAGTTGTTTAGAATTACCGAAATATTTACTTAATCTCTTATATGTCATTCATACCTGGGGAATGCTAAATAGCATTCATACCGTTGATTCCTTGATTCCTTGATTCCTTGATTTGCAGTTCCAGCATTGAAAGAAAATCTTGCAGACAATAACCTCTCTTCTCCGCGTAATCCGCGTAATCCGCGTAATCCGTGATTCAGAAAAGACAACAATCCACACCCAAAACTCTCTTCTCCGCGTAATCCGCGCATCCGTGAAATCCACGATTCAGACAATTAACCATCCCCCACAAGATCCCTAATAAAAAAATAATGAATTAACACATAGAAAAATTCAACTTAAACACAACAACCAAAAAATAATTGAAGAATTATTGAAGAAAACCAAACCATAATACAACTAAAGATATAATATTGTAGAGATATTCATAACATATTACTAATACCAGTAAATAAAATAATAAAATATGTCACAATATATAATTTTTTTTCTTGACATATACATCTTATTATGTTACTATAAATTTCACAGTAATAGTAGGTTTCACAGTTAAAGCAGGTCGTGAAAAGTTGTTATGAAACTTGCATAACAGTTATGCAAGTAAAATTAAAATCTGATATGCCTACAAACCCATACCAGAACAAGGTTTAGAGTAGTTCGAAAAAGCACATAGTATGAAATTTTAAAAAAAAATAAATATAACGCAATTTTCACGATTATCTATAAACCCTTACTGGGACTGACTTTAGGACAGTTTGAAATCTCGCATCTAAAATTTTTGTTATGAAAATAATACTATGGTGTACTTCATAAATAGAATCGTTCATGCAGAACATTCTTACACTCCAGCGGAGTACTATGTCTATAGAAAACACTATCGGTACATTCATGCACTCCAGCGGAGTGCTATGTAAGTTAATAGGTCGCAACTTAGTGGATTGTCCACGTTAATTTTGTGAGTAGTTTTTTTGTAGGAGCGACCTCCTGGTCGCGACATGATTTATTGATACTTATAATTTTAGGATGGACAACCCATTAGGTTACAATAACACCAGTTGGATAATAACAAATGTCAGTTCGAGAAATAGTATTTTGTCCAGAGGATAGTCTTTGTAGCACAAACTTTCATGAAGATTAAGAAAATATTTCGGTAATTCTAATTTCCCAAACCCGGTAGGTGCGGTTTCCTAACCGCACTGGATTTTTTCAAAATTACCGAATTTAAAAATTAATCTTCATCCAGTTTGTGCACTCTGGTATTAACTAAAAGTTCGGGTTACAAAGTATCTTATCAGAATCACGTAAGAGCAATAAATAGGAAAAAAGAAATGACAATCCAAAATCTTTATAAAAATACAATCAGACATAGAAAAAATAACGGATGGCTTCAGAAGTCAGGACAATCAGAAAAACCCGAAAATGACACAAAACTCAAAATTCTTAAAATTTCAAAAAATTACCATAAACCCAGTCTACTACAGGGATTAGAGCGTTTTTTCAAAGTTACACCATGTAACGAAAAGTGTAACTTTTTCATTTTACTACAGAATATCCCATTATTTAGAATACTTCTAATTAATATAATTCCCCTTTGTAGGGACAGAACCTCCCTCTTCTCTTCTGTAGGCGGGGATTCCGATCCCCGATCTTACATTCTAATGAAAAGTAACATGTCAAATCAATGGATAAGAACAACAGAAAATGACACAAAATTCGTCACAGTGACAAATTCTTGTGACCTTAAAAAAATGGCTCTAAACCCAGTGTAGTACTGAAGAGAGAGAGGATTTACCAATGTCACACCATGTGACAAAAAGTGTAACTTTTCTAAACATATAGATAATAGTTATATTACTTTTTGTAAACAGAAAAAACAGCAAATTTACAATAAAATTTCCCTTGGTTCAATATAATACATGGGAAGAAAAAGAACCTTATGATTCAGTAATATTCATGCCAAACACTTTACACCCTTTCGAGAATTACAGTTTATTCTTCACTACTATAATTTTGACAATTCTATTTCAGGGGGTAACTAAGAATCTAATGATAAGTCTATTTTTTGGAGTTTTCTATACCAAAAATACCGTACTCCAGCGGAGTACTATGTCTATAGAAAACAATATCGGAACAATCTGGCACTCCAGCGGAGTGCTATGTCCCAATATACTTCGTATGAAAAACATATAAGTACTTAATACACACTTAAGTTATAATATAATTAACATATGTGATTCATGGAAAATGGGTATAGTTAAAATTATAAACCCTTATGGAATAAGGGCTCGCAAAAATGCTCCGTGAAAGTTTCCGTGAAAGTGCTATCATCTCAAAACGATAAATATTAACACTTTTTTTATTCACATCGTTCATACATCTAATACCATCTCTATTTGAAGATGTCTCTTTTTTGTAGTACAAACTGTATGAGGATTAAGTAAATATTTCGGTAATCCAAATTTCCCAAACCCGGTAGGTGCGGTTTCCTAACCGCACTGGATTTTTTCAAAATTACCGAATTTAAAAATTAATCTTCATTTATAGTAAACTTTAGATTTAATTAGACACTTTACTTGTAGGAGCGACCTCCTGGTCGCGACCGGGAGGTCGCTCCTACAGAAGAGGTGTGGGACGCGAACGTAAGTTGAGCCAATAGAAAATGTAGTATTCATTTTATTGTTTACTATAAATTAAAGTCTTAAATGGGGTATATAAATTTATTGACATTAAAGCACTGGAAAGTGTGTTTTTCGAATCACGATACGTTTGTAGTTGAGAACGATATAGGAATCCTTCTTACCAAGTGATTTTCTAAACATACCATTTCCTAATATTGCTTATTCAGAACCGCCTTAATTGTTCTTTTTCGTGCAATAGCATTAAAATATGTACTATTTGGTGCATTAGAAAGTCGAACACACAAACAAAACCAGTCTATTCTTGTGCTCCTGAGATTTGGCACATTAATTGCTCCTATCCCATCATAATTGTATTATACCATTTCTATTTAAAAAGTTCATATTACGATCACTCTTAGTAGTCCCCCTGATAAGGGGGATTTAGGGGGTTTCTTCAATTAGTAATGAGTAATCATCATTTAGAAATGGTATTAGAATATTCCTGGAGGTTAAAGTAATGCGTATCATGAAATTCTCAGGAGCATTTATTATTTCCGTGACATTATACTTACTTATTCTACTATCAATAGGTATTAAAGTAGACTATCCTAACCATTCTGAACTTACTATTCTTGAATTGGTTGATTCTACTGAAGAAAAATTATATGTATCTGAAAATTCAAAACCTATAGAACAAAATTATGTTCTTAAGCGATTTCCATCAATAGTTGATATTGGAGATCTATCAACCCCTCATGTAAAAACCCCAGAAAATAAAAATTTAGGTGTTTTGGATATACCTCAGATTGATCTCAAGCTTACTGATAATTCTGAGGTCGAGTTTTTGGTAGAAGTTAAATCACAACCTATTCTATCAGAAGGTTTAGTAGAAAAGAATATAAATGCAGTTGTAAAGTATCAGAAGATTGGAGTGGTGCGTGATGCTCTTGGGTCTGTTGCAGAATCTATCACACTTGGGAATGTTGAAGTTCCTCCTCTATCTATACCTCCACCACCAAAAGGTGAAGCCGGTGGAAGGGTTATTGGTAAGGGTAGAATCCCACAGAATAATTCAGGTGATCCACTTGATCAGTCACCAAAAGGTGAAGCCGGTGGAAGGGTTATTGGTAAGGGTAGAACCCCACAGAATAATTCAGGTGATCCACTTGATCAGTTGCAAATTCCGAGTGTTGTCCATAATCTCCCTACAGTTAATCAGAACAATAGGAACATACTAAGAAATCCAAAGACGAAAGTGCGTGTGGTGGAACAAGTACAGCAAAATAGAAATACTGCTCCAAAAGAAAAAAAGAAGGTGGTTGTGAAACCTATGCTACCAGATAACTCAACAAGAGTGATCATTAGCATTGATTCCTCACCTCAACAGAACCTGTCTAACCCGCCGAACAGTGCAGTATATAACGATGTCTACCATAAGAATTATGGCACGAATCCATTTATTGACACAGAAGATGAGAATCTATCTACATTTGGAATGGATGTGGATACTGCCTCTTATTCTATGACACAACGATATTTACGGGATAATTATCTACCTCCTCCGGAGGCGATTCGTGTAGAAGAATTTATTAATTCATTTGATTATAATTATGAACCACCAAAGGATGAAACGTTTGCCATACAGATTGAAGGTGCACCATCTAAATTCGGTGAAGGTAAACGTCTGAAAATGTTGCGAATTGGAATTCAAGGGCGCGACATTCCTGATACGCATAGACAAGATGCAATACTCACATTTGTAATTGATGTATCAGGATCTATGAAGGATGAAAATCGATTGGAGTTAGTAAAGAACGCGTTAAGATTTTTACTTAACCAGCTGCGTCCAGGTGATAAAGTTGGAATTGCAGCCTTTAGAAACTATGCTTATGTCGTTCTTCCACACACTGGAATTGAAAATAGAGAGTTCATTCTTCAGGCAATCAATAAGTTATACGCTGATGGCTCTACGAATGCAGAAGCTGGTCTAAGGATTGGATACGATCTGGCATTAAAGAATTTAAGAGCAAATTCCATAAATCGTGTCATTCTTTGTTCAGACGGAGTTGCCAATCAGGGACAGACTGGGTATGAGGCTATTTTAAATGAAATCAACAGATATGTTGAGGAAGGCATTACCCTTACTACAGTTGGTTTTGGAATGGGAAATTACAACGATGTTCTATTAGAACAACTTGCGAATAACGGAAATGGAAGTTATACTTATGTCAATACTCTCAAAGAAGCAAGACGCATTTTTGAGGAGGATTTGACAGGAACACTCCAAACAATAGCCAAAGATGCCAAGATACAAGTTGAATTCAATCCTGAGACTGTAAGTCGTTTCCGATTAATTGGTTATGAGAATAGATCTTTAGCTCATGAAGATTTCCGTAAAGATGATGTAGATGCAGGTGAAGTTGGGGCAGGACATAGTGTGACTGCATTATATGAAATAAAACTTCATAAAGAAGTAAATGGTAAACTTGCTACCGTCTATATTCGACATGAGGAGTCCGATACTCAAGAAGTGGAAGAGATAAGTCAAGCGATAACGATAGAAGAATTGAAACCTACATTCAATGATACTACCTTAGAGTTTCAATTTGTTGCTACCGTAGCTGAATTTGCTGAAATTCTCCGAGGAAGTCATTGGGCAAAGCATGGTAATTTAGAAGTTGTTCAACAAGTCCTTGAAAGAGTTTTACCACAAATTCAATCAAATACAGTACAAGAAAAGCAGCGTAAAGATGAATTGCTAAATCTTGTTCGAATAGTTAGACGTTTGAAGAAACAGGTAGAAGGTTAAGTAATACCATCTCTAATTGAAGATGTCTCTTTTTTGTAGCACAAACTGTATGAGGATTAAGTAAATATTTCGGTAATCCAAATTTCCCAAACCCGGTAGGTGCGGTTTCCTAACCGCACTGGATCTTCTCCAAATTAAAAAATTAATCTTCATTTAGTTTGTGGCGAATTAGATTACACTTCAAAAAAACTGTAATGCGAACCCATTTTTTACAAATGGTATAAGATCTTGCAGAGTGGTTTGAGTCTGTCAAACCACTCTGTTTAGATAATAGCATTCTATTAAAAAAAGATTGAACTCTAAACAAAGATTGGTGTATATACAATTAGGTTACTTCAGGTACATTCATCTTGATATAATAATATGCATAATATTTCTACTAATTGCACAACCTGTATCTTACGTTTATCCATTCTTTTAGCAGTAAGGGAGACATAAAGGAGATTTACAATGAAAAGACAATATTCTCTAACAATATTATTAATTATACTTTTCACTGGTGTTGTAAACTCAGGATATACACAAGGAATTTTTCTGACCCATTCAAGACAGAGACCCAGTATCGAAAACCTAAGAATTGAAAGACATCATATTAACGTCTCCATAGAAAACCAACTTGCCACAACAAAAATTGATCAAATCTTTGCCAATCCCAACAACCGTGTGTTGGAAGGGACATATATTTTCCCACTACAGGATGATGTTGCAATCTCAGATTTTGTTTTATATATTGATGGACAACCTGTAAAAGGTGAATTACTCGCAAAAGATAAAGCACGGGCGACCTATGAAGGTATTGTGCGTTCAATGCAAGATCCAGCATTACTTGAATATATCGGAACACGTGCATTTAAGGCACGGGTATTCCCAATCCCTGCTCACGGGGAACGACGCATACAAATGGAATATTCACAAGTTGTAAAAGTAGATTCAAATCTGGCAAAATATACTTACCCCTTACGAACGGATAAATTTACTCACAATCCTGTTGGAAGCCTTGCGCTATCAATTGATATTAAGAGTAAACATGAACTCAAGAGTATTTATTCTCCTTCCCATGAAATTGCAATCAACAGAAAGGATAACCATAGTGCGAACCTCAGTTATGAAGGATCAGACGTTCATGCAAGACGAGATTTCACTTGTTACTATTCCCTTTCAGACAAAGAATTTGGTATAGACCTTATTACACATCGGGATGATCTTGACGAAGCGGGTTTCTTCATGCTGCTTATTTCACCCAAATATAAGGTTGATAAAAAGGATATAATTGAAAAGGATTTCATTTTTATACTTGACCGTTCCGGTAGTATGAAAGGTAGGAAAATAGAACAAGCCAAAAAGGCACTTCGTTTTTGTGTTAACAATCTGAATGATGGGGACCGGTTCAATTTAATCTTATTCAATACAAATATAGAATCGTTTTCAAAAGAATTGGTACCAATTAAAAAGGAACGAGAAAATGCAATTGCTTTCATTGAGGACATTGAAGGGAACGGTGGAACGAATATCAATGATGCACTTTTAACTTCGCTATCAGAAAAACCTGATCCCACACGACCACGTATAGTTGTGTTCCTAACTGATGGTGAAGCAACTGTTGGTACGACAGATACTGAACTCATACTTAAGAATATTGCCAAGATGAATAAGAATGAATCCAGAATCTTTGTATTCGGCGTGGGATACGATGTGAACGTCAATTTACTGGATAAGATGGCTGAAGAAAATAGTGGAACCCGACAATATGTAAAACCAAAAGAGGATTTAGAAGTTGCTGTATCTACGTTCTTCACAAAGGTAAGTGAACCTGTTTTAGTCAACTTAGAATTGGATATTGAAAACATCAGAATCAAAGACCAATATCCACAGAAATTGCCACATCTATTTCGCGGATCACAAATAACAGTCCTTGGACGGTATACAGGAATAGGTAAGTCTAAGCTTGTTCTACATGGTGATATTGAAGGAAAGAAGCATGAATTTTCAAATAACGTTAAATTTCCTAAGAAAGAATCAGAGCATCAATTTTTACCTAAGTTATGGGCTCAACGCAAGGTGGCATATTTGGTGGACGAAGTTAGATTGAATGGAGAGAATAAAGAACTCATAGATGAGATTACGAGACTTAGTAAGAAATATGGTATTGTTACACCATATACGTCATTCTTAGTTACTGAAGATATGAAAGATGATCCTGTATTTACCCATCTTCAAAGAGGTAGAATTAATGAAGCTCGACAGTTTAGTAGATCAACTGGCATACCTGCATCAACTACTAAATCTGCAAGACTGGCGGAATCATCAGCTGTTGTTCCCAGTTTTAGTGCAATTAAAGATAGTGTGGAATTACAAGATATTAAGATCCAGGAACAATTAGCCGAGACATCTGAAGTGATAAGAGTCGTAAAAGATAAAACATTCCATCTAAAGAAGGATGTTTGGGTGGATAGTGTCCATAAACCAGAAACAAAGACTACCAGGATAGAGTTTGGAAGTGATGCATATTTCAAACTACTGAAGAATGAACCCGAATTATCTAAATACTTAGCGATTGGAAAGCATGTAATATTATGCTATAAGAAAACATGCTATGAAATCCATTCACCTAAAAAAGATTAATTATCAAACCTGTATCAACTATACTTATCAGGACTTACGCATTTCATCTTAAAGTCCCCCTGATAAGGGGGATTTAGGGGGTTAAAACAATGAAATGACGGCTTTTTAAGTCAAATTTTACCTATTTCTACTTAAGTTGCGTAAGTCCTGCTCATTATATATTGTGTATATGTTGATTAGAATACTATTATCAGTAGGTTGGATTGCGCAAGTGGATTTTTCATAACTTAATCCATTTTCTTCGATTAAACGTAAAAATCCACTTGCATTGTCTCGACTAGGTTCAGAAAAAAGTGCAATACCATTTGACTTGAGTAAATCTTGTAACAATCCTATAATTGGTTTCCAGTTCAGTTCATCATATATCACATCCGAAGCAAGAATAAAATCGAATTTAGTATTTAGACATGGTGTGTTCCAGTCCATTTGAACTAATTTTGGAGATTCAATTCCATTCTGTTGTGCATTTTCACATGCAAAGTATAGTGCTTCAAGTTCAAAATCTGTAAATATCACATCTGCACCATATAAATTGGCAACTATTCCTACGAGTCCAAATCCGCAGCCAATCTCAAGTATACTCTTATGCTTCAGCTCTCCTAATTCTGAAATATGATGTGCTAAAGTAATCGCAGAATCCCACAAGTATGTCCAATAGGGTAAGTAGAGTATACCATCACTGTCTTCCCGACTAAATATCTCCAATAAATTATCAGGATGATTGATAATCGTTAACATAATATCTCTGTTTTTAAGAGAGATATTTTTCTTAACTGTTGGGTAGTCCTTTAGTCTTTGGGATAATTCTTTCTTCAAGTGTATTACTCAGACAGGACTTACGAATTTCATCTTAAAGTCCCCCTGATAAGGGGGATTTAGGGGGTTAAAATACTGAAATCACGGCTTTTAAGTCAAATTTTACCTTTTTCTGCTTAAGTTGCGTAAGTCCTGTCAGAAAAGGTATAGATAGTAAAATTATAATCACTCTGAATTTACCAAAGTATAGTCTTATATGACTTCCATCCAGACACCCGGTACGAATCCAGGATATTTACCATCACTAAATGCAGGATAGTATTCCCCTTCATTATTAAAATCATGCACTGTCTCACCACCATCATCGTTTGGAATATGGACTCTGCAGGTATAATCACTACCTTGAAACAACTGTTGCGGTGTGGGTTCAGATGGATCAACTTGATACTCTGATAATGCTGCCTCATCCACTGTGATTCCCAGTCCTGGTGATTCTGACACAGCAATTGTTCCGTCAACAACATCAAGCCGTTCTTCAAGTAGATCTGATTCCCATAGTTCATGGCAAGTAATCGCAGGAAGTTCTGCCTGGGAAAGTACTGCTCCAAGGTGGACACTATATGCTGTCGTTATACCAGTTCCAACCATTTGTAACCAGAACGGTTGTCCAAAGGAAGAACATAAAGCATTTGTTCGTAGGAGAGAATTCACGCTACCACCAACGACAAAACCCCCACAACAACGTGCATGTAAACAAGATTCATTGTAGTGTTCTACAATCCGTTTTTCTACTGCTTCTTGCAGTCTGCCTGCCCCTTCTATATCTGTACCAAGATAGAATGGACTTTCATAGATAGCTACATTAGGGTGCTGATCTAACTGTTGGAGCACTGGTATTGCATTATCTGCATTCAACAAGAATCCATTGAAATCTATATCCAGACGGTAGTTTTCTGGTACAGCATTACCTACAGCATCCACTTGTGCGAAAATATCACGCCAAGGTCTTGCCTTTAACTTCGCAGATGTGTACCCTCTTTTCACCGATTCTTCTACCTCAGCAACCCAATCCTCTGGTGGCATATCAATATCCCACCATGAGATTGGACACCTATCACGAACTTTTGGACCGATTAAATTGGAAACTGAAACTCCTACAGTCTTTCCAACCGCATCATAGATAGACATCTGGATACCAAATCCGATACCATCATTGTTCATACAAGCAAAAGGATTCTGTCCGATTACACCTTCAAAACTACCAGACTCATCAGATAGGTTTTCTCCATAACCTATAACCCCATTACTAAGTTCTGTGCGGAACACATGGACACGTTCACCATGGGTTGCAGCGCGTTGCATATGACGACTGACTCTATCACAATAGAAAGGGATATTTAAAGCAATTGTCTCTATATGTTTAACAGTAAGCATAGGAAACCTCTATACATCAGGTTTGTAGGAATTGTAGCATATTCACAATTAATACGTAAGTAATACTACGGTTATATCCACTTAACTCAACTAATAATACCATAATAGAAAATAAAATGAAGAAAAATATAATTAATCTCAACATATAGGTAAACGGATGATTTTAGGGTGTACTTATTCCAATTCTATATCATTTGACACCCTCACATTTATGTTGGTATAATAACGTCAGTTTGATAATAAAAAATGTCAGTTCGATAAACAGAATTTTGTCCTGAAGATAGTATTTGTAGCACAAACTTTCCAGTTTGTGCCCTCTGTTGTTAACTAAAAGTTCGGGGTACAATGTGTCTTATCAAACCCACGTTATAATAACTATATAAGACCAATATTAAGTTAGATTTACTGATTATTCTCTTGAGGAATGTATTATGTCAAGAATTGAACCTTTTACAGTTTCAAATGATCTACTGGATACACCTGAAGAACTCCGTAGAAGGGCACATGAAGATGGATACCTATATTTTCGCAACTTAATTGATCAAGAATCAATAAACCATCTACGTAGAGATTTCTTAGAGATCTGTCACAGACATGGTTGGGCAGAAGGTGGGGATTCCCTCATGGATGGAATTCGGACGGGAGGTCCGTTTATGGAAGGGGATGAGGGATATTGGCCCGTATTAGACGAATTTCAGTGTCTCGAATCATTTCACGCGTTTGCTCATCATCCATCTATAATTGATATGTGTGACAAATTATTTGGTGAAAAGACATTAGTCCATCCACGGAATATAGGGAGAATTATGTTCCCTGAAAACACTAAATACACAACTCCAGCACATCAAGATTTTATTCACATTCGCGGAACAGAAGAAACATATACGGCATGGATACCTTTGGGGGCTTGTCCACAGCATTTGGGAGGATTATCCGTATTATCAGGTTCACATCAATCTGGGATATATCCTGTTAAACCGGCATTAGGGGCAGGAGGAGTCGGTATTGACACTACTCCTTTAGAAGATGATGGACTCTACTGGGTTGTTGGTGATTATGAAATCGGAGATGCTTTATTCTTCCATAGTCATGCTGTTCATAAAGCACTACCAAATCAATCCTCAGATCGTATAAGGCTTTCTGTAGATTATCGATATCAAGGATGTTCTCAACCCGTCACAGAAGGTTCACTTTTACCACACTTCAATCGTATCTCATGGGATCAGATATACAATGGGTGGAATTCAAAAGAATATCAGTATTATTGGAACGATTTTAATCTAAACCGTGTGTAATTGATAATGCTACATATAAGCAACCTCCAATTGTAATACCAAAAACTATAAAGAAGGAATTAACATAATTGCTTAAACTCACTCAGACAACCATCATTACATGTATATTACTTATCACCATAGCAGCTTATGGAGAGAATTACACTGGAGATTTTTTGACCAATGGCATCGGGGCACGTTCTCTCGGTTTAGGTGGGGCGTATGTTGGTGTAGCAGACGATGCCACCGCAACCTATTGGAATCCCGCTGGAATTGCGGGTGTACAGAATAATTATCAGGTCTGTATGATGCACGCAGCAAGACGTTCAGGTTTAGGGGCTTTTAATTATGTGAGTGGTATAGGCAAGGTCTTCCCAAGTTTGAGTTTAGGTATCTCATGGATCCGTGCAGGAATAGATGATATTCCAATTTACTATGAAGTACCAGGCATTTGACCCCAGTATTAGTGCCGACCAACGAAAGAACAATGCTAAATTCAGACCACGTGATTCAGATTTTACACCTTCAGGTTACCTAAATGACAGTGAGAATGCATTTGTTCTAACAGTGGCAACAAAAGTGGCTCTTAGTCAATCTTGGTGGGATAACTTTGGAAAAGATTCTATCCCACCTGAGTTCCTATTTGGGGTAAATGTAAAAGGGATTTTCCAAAGTTTCAGTGGGCATGGAGACCTTGATGAAACTACTTCAACTTTTACAAATTATGGGAAGTAATGGTCTTGGGTTCGATGCAGTGAATTCTAATGCGTCTTCCAGATTTCAATGCACTTTTTGGATTAGAAAATGTAGGTTCACTTGCTATTGGAATGAACTTCCAGGATATATCTCAAACTACCTTAACTTGGAATACCACATCCACATTCAAAGAATCTATTCCATCAAATTTTAATATAGGAGTTGCCTTTTCTACACAGCGAATTTTTGATCGTAATCTTATTTTCACATATCAATGGCAGGAACGGTATGCTGGACAATCCCATCTGGGTATAGAATATGAGATTACTTCTCCAATGTCGCTCCGAATAGGTTTACGAGATAGTAGGTTAACAACCGGAATTGGAATTCAACTGAACAAGTTTCGCCTTGATTATGCACTCTTAGTTGGGGATTTAATTAATACACATTTTTTAAGTGTGTTGTGGACAATCTGACAGCGGTTTTTAGTTTGAAATTTGGAAATTATACTTCTGAGTTTGGTTTTGAAAGATCTGGTTGATTCTTAAGAAATAACATTAGAGGTGAAACTACCAACGGCACTAATACTAATCCATTAAGTACAATCCACAATCCTATTTTATCTGCCATTGCACCTACCAACAAATTCAGTAGACCCCCAACTCCCCAAGATGCCCCCATCATAAAACTTGATGCAATATTTTCATGTCCACGTAAAATTATCTGTGCCAAAATTATATTCAATGTAATTGAGCTTGAAAGGACAACATTTCCTAAAAAGAGGAATATCAAAAATGGTATACCTTTAGTATGAAGTGCAGCTAAGAGAAGTGGTGGTGCAGCAATAAGTGAAAAGCCTAAAAGCGTAAGTGTATTCACACGGGTTAAAACAAAACCACTCCCCATTATTCCCATTGATCCAGCGAAAATATATAATGCAACAATAAGGGATCTGACTTGATCGCTATAGTCTTGGTCATCTAAATAAATAGAAAGGAAGTTCTCTAATCCAACCCCTGTAACAGTTCGTAGACTCGCTATAACAAATAGAACTGTAAGTGGTAAGAGGTGTGGACCTGCAACTGTCCAAAACGACTCTCTCACAGATTCTCCCTCGTGAGAAAGGACTCGTGATGAAGCTGTCAAGTCAAGTTCATGTTCAAATTTCAATACAATTGGAACAAATATAGCTACGAGTATACCAATTCCCATCTCGAATACCATTATAGGAATAACATTCCAAACCTTGAAATTAAATCCCAAACTATAAGGAACAAATAACAAAGCTAATGGACCTAAAGCACGTCCTATATTTCCGCCAGTGAGAAAGATGGATATCCCCATTCCTCTCGTTTCTGCTGCGAGTGCTCCAGCATAGGTCGTTGCCTGTGGATGAAATGCTGCAATACCTATCCCCCCAATTGCCAATAATAGGAATACAATCAACTCCGATGGTGCATATATTACTAAACTCAAACCAATTGCAGTAAAAGCTACACCGAATGTTAGGAAATGAATTGTTCGTATTCTATCTGATAACCAACCAAAAAATATTTGTCCAAGTGAACTAAATATACTATAAAGTGCAATGAAAATACCTGCCAAACTGTTAGTTTTGCCAACTGATGCAAATCTATTTACGAGACGCGGTTGTATGTGTGGGAATAGTGTAGCGTAGGAATCAAGGATGGTATGTGCAAATGTAAGAAATATGAACTGGAAAAGATAAAATTGTTTTCGCGGGGTTGAGTTTGATGGTTTTTGGTTGTCTTGCATTTATATTATTGATGATACAAATTAAAAAAACTGGTGTTGATTATAGCATAATATCCATATCAAGTATTGAGTTTTTTCATCTTCCTTCTATCCCACCAATAAAATATCTGTCGGACATAATAACCGAGATTCTTTGATATATTCTGGTATTCAGGAACAAATTGACATGTACCACCAAGGACAATCAATTCATCCTTGGCACGTGTCATCGCGACATAAAAGACACGTCGTTCTTCAGCAAGAATAGTATCCTTTCGTGGAAATCTCCTGTCAAGTGTATTGTGAATGAGAATTACTCTATCCCATTCTCTTCCTTTTGCTTTATGAATAGTTGTCACTTCCATTGGATTAGGTGTAGAGATTTCAGAAATAATATCCTTAATTCTATCTACTTCATAGTTTGTTCTTACAAGGATAGCAGTCTCAATTTGCACTGAAAGTTGATCTAATAGATGATGTGTTATAGTATCAGGTGTTGTTTCTAATCCTTTAATATCAAATTTTATGGAGTTAAAGGCACGTAAGTTTTTTCGGATCCGTGGGTGATTGCGTTCTATCAATGCTCGTGCATGCTCAACAATTGTAGATGTGCATCGATAGTTACGTGTGATCTCATATTTCATCACATCCTTCCGTTCAGAGAATTGCAGCATTATATGGGAATCACCACCACGAAAACTGTAAATTGCTTGATCATCGTCACCCACAGCAAAAAGATTATCTGAAAGGTTTGATATTAGCCTGAAATCTGTTGGAGAAATATCTTGAAATTCATCGACAAGGACGTATGGAAACCTTTCATAATAATTCTCTTTGATATCTGGGTATGTCTCTAATAGGTTTGCAGCATAAATTACCATATCTTCGAAATCAATTGCATTCGCCTGTGATTTCATACTTTCATACTTCTTTGCAAATACTCGGACAATTGGATTTTCTATACTGTTTGGATCAAACAAACCTGATACCACTTGTCGTTTTGAACGCATGACAATTTCTTTTATTTCATGAAATTGTTCTGACAGATTCTCAAAATCTGGATTTCTATCAGAATGTTCTATATATGGTATATCAAAATGTTGACAAAACATCTCAATCATAATTTGATTGCTATACTGTTGTCGTAAAGGATCAGCACGATTAAATACTTCCCCAATTTCTTTGTGAAGTCGAATCCAATGTGATTCACGAAAATTTGCTTCTCTACCTGAGACCTCCTCCAATATAGAAAAACTAAACTGATTCTCACCTTCTGAACCTATAGCTTGACGAAGTCTATCATTTGATGATCCTGTGAAGTGCTCGCGTTTACGCCGTTCAAGATTTGTTGTCTGTCCAATATAACACTTTCCAGTAAGTTTATTCTCAATTTTATAGATCGAAACAGGGGATGTAGATGCAGCTTGATGTATTTGCTTCGCTTCATCTGCAATGATGCGATCAATTTCACCTGTCCAGATTTCAGGTAGGCATTTAAATCCTGCTTTCTGATAGTGTTCTGTGATGATATCTTTACCGAATGCGTGGAGGGTACGTATAACTGGTAATTCGCTCTGTGATGGCAGTTCCCGTATTATCCGTGTTTCCATTTCTTCAACTGCTTTTCTATTGAAGGCAATTGCAAGAATTTGGAATGGTGGGATATTATGAGTTTGTATGAGATTGAGTATTCTTGCGGTTACTACTGTTGTTTTTCCACTTCCAGGACCAGCAACAACAATTGCTGGTCCCTTGAAATGATTGACAGCATTTTGTTGGTTTTTATCTAATCTCATTTATTAAGTAGTGTGTGATGTTAGAAGGATAGATGCTAAATAGTTTACGAATTAACTCAGGTAAGGTTTCATATCCCACAAGTAGATGACCCCATCAAAACCTCCACTTGCTAATAGTGTGCCGTCAGGAGAAAAGGTAACAGACTCTACATCACTCTTGTGTCCAGGGAATTCTACAACAAGTTGGGTTGTTTCTACATTCCATATCTGGATTTGAGGTTTCTTGCCTGCTCCTCCAACGGCAAGAAAAGTACAATCTGGTGAAAACACAAGCGACTCAACTCTTACTGTTTCAAGTGTTATATTCTTCTGCCACGTTTTGGTATCCCATAAATATACATCTGTACCTGACGTAGTCGCCAGATACATATTATCTGGAGAGAAGACAACCACATCGATGGAGAAAGAATGTGTAAGTGTAGCGATCTCAATACCTGTTTCAATATTCCAAACTTTTGCTGTTTGATCTATATGATCATCCGCATTCGCGATCATATATTCGACTCCATCTTCTTCTCGTATTTCCACTACACGACCACCTGTACTTACTAAATGTTTGCTATCAGGTGAAAACGCAAGGTGAATAATTGGTCCTGTATGACCAGAAAGTGTATTCACCAGTTTTTGTGTTGCTCTATCCCATAAATAGACCTTTTTATCTCGACCACCTGTTGCTACAAACTGTGTATCAGGTGAAATAGCTGTGGATATTATGTCTTCATGTGGAAAGTCAATTGTTTGTTCCTGTTCATTCCAAAATGTAGCACTATTTGATGCACGACTCACCCCAACCCAGTGTCCTTCGGGTGAAAATGTCATATCTTTTGCCTGTAAAATATCCTGATCAATTGACCTTATGTTTGTCCCAGATTCTATGTCCCATATCTTAAGTGAAGAACTTTCTTCTACAGCAGCTAAATGCTTCCCATCCGGTGAAAAATTAACAAGCCAACCGTATAATCCTCGTGGGTGGTTTGAAGGAGATTGCTTTTTATCTATAGTCCATTCCCCTTCTTGATATGTTGCTGATGTGCAATCGGTAATACAACGCACATCAATATCTCCCCCTGAAAAACGAGTTGCCATATACCTATTGTCTGTTGAGAAAGTAAAAGATGTTGCCGATTTTTCATGTGTAAAATTCCACAATACTTCACCACTTTCAACATCCCACAATGTCGTAAAACCCTCTAAATCACCTACAATACGATCACCTGTGGCAAAATATCTTCCATTTGGAGAAAAGGCAATGCAATTGATTCCAAAGTTATTAAAAGTTTCAACATGCCCTGTGTCAAATGAGATATTCACCTCCTTCTTCTGATGGGTAAAACATCTACGATTTTCACCCGTTTCAACATCCCAGAAATTTGCTGTACTATCCCAACTACTGGTTGCTAAAAGTAATCCATCTGGAGAAAAAGCGACTGCAGACACACGATCTGTGTGGGTAATCGTCCAACGTTCTACCTCAGTATCAATATCCCATAATGTTGCATTACCATCCCGAGTAGCAGTCGCCAAAAGTTTCCCATCTGGGGAAAAAGCGACTGAAGTCACATAGTCTGTATTCGTAAAGGTAGCATGCATTTCTCCAGAATCAACATCCCACAATGATGCAATACCATCCCAATCTCCTATAGCAATTTGGGTGCTATCGGGAGAAAAAGTAACCTTGGAAAGGAGTCCTGTGCCTTCTATAGCAATTAGTTTTATAAAATCATCAGTATGAGCATTATAAAGCCACACACCAATCCGAGATGCTACAGCAAGCGTATTTCCATCGGGAGAAACGGCAGTAGCAGAGACGCTTCCTCTGCCAAATCGAGCCATCGCTTTAGGTGGTAAAGAGATAAGGTTTTCTTCAGGATAGTTCTGTAAAGAAGTTTTAGTAAGCATATCGAATCCTTAGTCTAAATTGAATTTGTTTTCTTTTCAAGTTAAAAATATACAATATCTTATGAATTGATGAATGGTGTTATATCCCAGAGCAGGATAGTGCCATCATAACTGCCACTTGCCAGAAGTTTACCATCCGGTGAAAAACTGAGTGACCAAACATCTGTAGGATGTCCCAAGAAGGTATGTATATTTTCACCTGTATTAACATCCAACAGATAGATCGATATCCATTCTTGTCCTTTTTGCCATTGTGCACCTACAGCAAGGTATTTACCACAAGGTGAAAACGTATGGGACTGTGGTCTCTGACATCCTGAAGGTGGAATTATGACCATACAGGTTTCTAAGGTAGTTGAATCCCATAATCGGATTTCGTTTTTCCCCGCCCTTCTAATCACAGCAGCAATGCGTGTACCACAAGGAGATAACCTGAGATTACCCCAGAGTCGTTGCGTTTCAGAATCTGGTTGTTCGTGAAAACGTTGAATATCTTGTGATGTACCTGTATACAATGATTGATCAGAACATATTGATGTATCCAGTGAACCGACTTGCTCTCCGCTTTTTAGATCCCATACGAGAATTGGACCGACCCGTGGCACTATGAACACCTGTTTCTTGTTTGAAGGTAACAATAATTGCCAACGTTTAGAGATTTGCATATCGCTTTGCACAATTGGATTTTGAATGTGGTGTCGTTTTTTCCACTGCGTTGCATCCCATATTGTGAAGCTATCACCATAGAAACTAACAAAATGTTCACCGTCTGGTGAAAAACCCATTCTAACGATTCTTGATGGATTTTGCGTTAATTCAGCAATTCGTTTGCTGGATTCAAGATGCCAGATATTGATGATTTTTCGAATATTGGTAGTGACAAGATATTCTTCACACGGAGAGAACGTCATCCATCTCACTCCTTTATATTCTTCATTGAGTTCTGCAAACAGTATATCTGCATCTAAATCCCAAACTCTAACAACACGACTTTCTTCTAAGACAGCGAGGAGTCTCTTACTTCTGGATAAAGATATTTTACCAGGTGATTCTGGATGTGCAAGATGGATTTTCTGTTTCACTTGTCGGTTCGTAACATCCCATAATCTATAACCTGAAAAATCATTAGCACTCAGTAGTTTACGAGAGTCTTTGGAAAATTTAACAGCAGTTACGCCTCTTGATATATGCGTCGGAAGGGACTGAACCGTTGATGGGTTATCTCGTGTCCACACCTGTAGTTCTCCGCATCTATTTCGAGTGGCGAATCGAGTTCCATCTCGTGAAAAACTACCAAATGGTCTTGGAAATTCAAAGGTGTCCACCGTTTCTTGCTGCGTTGCATCCCAGATTACCACCTCATTCCTTGAGAAACCAGCAACTTGTAAGTTTCCATTAGGTGCATAGGCAGGAACGCTTCTATCTAACTGTCGTTTGTCGTCATAGATTGTTGGATCCATTGCCAGAGTGCCGTTTTTAACATTCCAGATGTGAACTTTGTTACCGTGATTGGAAGCAGCAAGGTATTGTCCACACGGAGAAAAGACTAATTGATCACATCCAACTTTTGAAGTATCAGAATAATCATCACGTAGTTTTGCAATCAGTTCCCCTGTCTCTATATCCACAACTGATGTTATATTTGCTTCAGAAGTATATGCGATTAGACTTCCGTCTGATGAAAGAGCTATTGGACGTATGTTTATATTACCTGGTTCCGGTTGAACAGGAAGACTCTTAAATGGAGTATCAGTATCTGCCTGCCAATCGTAAACAGTAAAATGTTGACCGCTACCATAATCTCGTGATATAAAGTTAGAACGCGTAATGTATTTCCCATCTTGTGAAAAGAGTAGATCTCGGGATAATCCCAGTACACCTTCCGGATTTTTAGGTAAATCTATGAAAGCAACACACTGCAGGTTTTGTGTATCCCAAATTTTCACGGTACCATTCCAGTTTCCAGTAGCAATCCATTGACCATC
This sequence comes from Candidatus Poribacteria bacterium, assembly GCA_965205025.1. Taxonomy (GTDB): domain Bacteria; phylum Poribacteria; class WGA-4E; order WGA-4E; family WGA-3G; genus MSPOR6. Next base: position 133,483 of record CBDBFU010000020.1, on the reverse strand, counting down.
TTGTGAAAAGGCGATGTCAAATAGCACACCTTGATCGGTATTCCACCATTTGCTAAGTTTCATTGTATTTAGGTCATACCACCAGCAACCAATAGTTGAAGCAACAACAAGGGACTCACCATCTGGTGAAAATGTCATACCCCCACTTATCCAACCCGTTCCTAAACGGGCAGTCGCGCCCGCTGGGAGATTCCAAGTAGTTATATCTATACCATCAGTCTGATTTGTGTACATCAAAGTTGTCTCCTTATTTATTATAGCGAGAAGGAAATGTAGATCACGCAAAACCTTCACTTTTTCGCAATGCCTGAGATATTACATCATTGAATTTTCTGAAATCTACAGATAAGGTTTCATATCCCAAAGCAGGATAGAACCTTCATAGCTGCTACTTGCCAAGAGTTCTCCATTCTTTGAAAAAGTGAGATTTTGAACATCTGAGGAATGTCCCCAGAAAGTGTGGATATTTTCACCAGTGTCTACCTTCCATATACGGATGGATACTTTGTCTGTATCGTTCCACCAAGAACCAGATGCGAGATATCCTCCACATGGGGAAAATACAACTGGACCAACACGCCAGCAACTTTCTGGTAGAATTATTCCCATACGAGGTACCAAAGTTGATGCATCCCAAAAACGAATCTCACCCCACAACCCACCAGCGATCAGTGTACCAGAAGGTGAAAAGGTAACAGAACATATCCATTCCGTTTTCGATTTCAGTCTGAAACGACGTTGGATTTCGCTCTGTACCCCCTTATACAGAGAAGCATCTTCTAAAGTGAAGTCTACAGTTGGTGAACCAAGTTGCTTACCACTCCTAACCTCCCATAGATGGACAGGTCCATCCCAAGCGGTGGTAACGATTTTTTCACCATTAGGGTGAAAGGATGCTGACTTAACCACATCTGTATGTGCATTGAATGCATGCTGCTTTTCCCAATCTTGGACACTCCATACAGTAAGTTTTCCATCTCCATCTCCACTGATGAGGTATTCACTTGTAGGCGAAAACACTAAACAGGAAATACTACTCTGATGTTCGGAGAGTTCAGCTATTTGAGCACCAGTGGCGATATTCCAAATTTCAAGGATTTGCCTATTTTCTCCAATGACAGCCAAAAGTTCTTCACAAGGAGACAATGCACACTTTTTGCCGCCGCTTATTGCTTTGATTGGAGAAGGTATCACTTGTTTCTGAACAACATCCCAGAAAATGATATTACTTTCGCTCCAGTACTTGCAAACTAAAATATTATCAGATTGAGAGAAGAACATTGAGTCGGATGGAGAAATAGGTTCAGGAAATGATATTACTTTGATAGAATCAGTTTCCAATATTCGGATCTCTCGGTTAGTGGCAATAGCCAGCTGTCGTCCATCAGTAGAAAGACATACTGATCGATTCTCTCCATGATATTCAATTGTGTCAAGTTTCTTTTCTTGAGATACGTTCCACATCACCACCTTTTCTTCATAAACATCGGCAATCTGCAATGTTCCTTCAGGTGAATAAGCGGGAATCACTCGTCTTCCTCCAAAGTCTTTGTAGGTAGTCTCTAAGGTCTCTGTGTCAATATTCCATACTTGTACCTCAATGTTCTCACGTGTATTTATAGTGACCATCAGAATTAAAGAGACATTTTTTGTATTTTGTAGTAGAATGTGTCTATTATGGCATATTCAACAGATTTACGCAAACGCGTTTTAGATTTTATTGAAGCTGGCGGGAAAAAAGCCGAAGCTGCCCGTCGTTTTTCTCTGAATCGTTCAACGATTTATAGATGGTTAGCCGCTGAAGACCCGCTTTCGACCCAAAAACCGGGGCCCAAAAGCATGAGAGTGCTTGACGAGGCAGCACTGAAAAAACATGTCGCTGATTTCCCAGACTTGACGCAAAACGAACGCGCCTCACATTTCGGTGTTTCAGAGTCTTCTATAGCCTATGGGTTGCGGAAACTCGGCATCACACGAAAAAAAAACAATCGGATATAAGGAGCGGTGCGATGAGAAACGGAGGGGCTACCGTCAGACACTCACCGAGAAACACGCCGCTGGTAAAAAGATAGTTTATGTTGATGAATGCGGTTTTCGTGCTGAAAGTTATAGGCGTCATGGCTATGCCCCGAAAGGTGAATGTGTCTTAGGTTTGATCTCAGGCACAAGAACACGAACAACGACGCTGGTCGCAGCGCGTATCGGTTCGACTTTTACGGCACCTTGTTTGTTTGATGGAAGCTGCGATTCTGCGTGTTTCAATGCGTGGCTTGAAGCCTATTTATGTCCACGGCTGTCTGTCTCAGACGTGGTTGTTCTTGATAATGCGAAGATCCACAAGACGCTTCGGACGCGTGAGTTGATAGAAGCATCGGGAGCAGAGGTATTGTTTTTGCCACCTTATTCACCGGACTACAACCCGATTGAACACGACTTTGCGAATATCAAACGTCTCAGAGAATACAATGCTGATATAACCATTGATGAAGTTATAAACATGTATCATTAATTCTAAAGTTTACTATAGATCCCGAATACTTGCAGCAAGAAATTGGCTACATGGTGAGAAGGCGAGACCATATATATATAGCTGTCGCAGGACAAATGGAGCGTTGTGGTCATAAATGCTTTATGTTCTTTCGTATTAATGTGACGGACAGTGATGGTGTACTTTGTAGATGCATACGCGAGTAGTTGCCCGTCAGATGAAAAGCAGAGAGGGTAACGAGAAGGATATCGTTCATCTTTCTTCAGTTTTCCTTCTATCCTACCTTCCGCTTTGAATCTTGTGATATGGTTGCCTGTTTCTGTACACCAAACATATATGTCTCCGTAGTAATATCCGGATGCAGCAATGTATTGATTATCTGGTGAGAAAGTAAGTATGGAAGTGCTTTTGTACCATCCTTGTATTTTCGCAACACACTGTTGGGAATCTGTTTCATATACCTTTATAATACCATCCCAGTTATGGGTAGCAATCCATTGTCCGTCGTTAGAAAGCGTAACGGTCATGACCATGCCTCGTTCGGTGTCCAATAAAGCAATGGGCTGCATAGTATCAAGTTCATACACCCAGGTGCCAATGTGAGTTGCCAAAGCGAAAATTCTCTTTTCTGAAGAAATCGAAATGTCACGTATAACTCCTCGTCCTAATCGGGCAATTGCACCATCAGGAAGTTTCCAAGTTGTCACATCCGCGTCGTGGATAGGTCTAAATGTAGGGGTTATAGGTTTTCTATTTTCCATAATATATCTCCTCTTATTGTTATATGGCACGCGAAGCTCGGTAACTTCGCACTACAATATGTTATGCGAAATTGACTGATAAAGTTGGGCAATGCAACCGGTATTGATATGCTATGCTATAAATGAATTGACAAGAAATCTTTATGAGTTGATAAACGGTTTAATATCCCAAAGCAGGACAGTTCCATCATAACTACCACTTGCCAAGAGTTTGCCATCCGGTGTGAAAGCGAGATCCTGCACATCCGTAGTATGTCCCCAGAAAGTATGTATATTTTGACCGGTTTCGACTTCCCATATTCGTATGGACACTTTCTCCAATCCTTTTTTCCACCAGGACCCGGAAACGAGGTATTTTCCGCAGGGTGAAAATGTAAGCGCAAACGGTCTGCTACACGTTTCGGGTAGTAGTATGAGCATACGCGTTTCTAAGGATGCTGCATCCCGCAACCGAATATGTTCCTGTATTCCGCAGGCGATCATCGTACCACAAGGTGAAAAGGCAAGTTTGTGGGGGTTACACTTATAGCGTCTCCCTATTTTTTTATATTTTTCAATATATTGGTGTATCTGCTCTGGGTCCCCTCTATAAAGAGAGAGATCTTCTGGTAGTTCAGTTGGAAACACTCCAACCTGTTCACCGCTGACAATATCCCACAGTCTTGCAGTTATGTCCTGGGCGACGGTTGCGAGTTGTTTACCTTCCGGGTGGAAAGCTACTGTTCGTATAAAATTCGTATGTCCTGTGAGTGTATTGACTTTTTTATCGGACTGTATATCCCAGACACCGATATCACCTGTGGGCGCTGCGCCTATGAAATGTTCACCTGTAGGTGAAAAGCGCATTTCACGCCCAAATCCCGTACTGTCCGAGAGTTTTGTGATGAGGGTTTCAGACGCAATATTCCAGATTTCAATTGATCCTTTTGGAAGGTCGCAAAGTGCCAGTTTTTCCCAACAAGGCGACAAGGCACTAAGACGATGATACCACTGCCGTTTCTCTTCTACTGTGAGTTTTTCAGTGAGAGCTGTGCGTTGTGCTTGTATCTTCGGCGTTGGAAATATCTGTTCTGTTTTTCGCTGTGCCACATTCCAGAATACCTGATACATACCAAACGCGTGTCCGCTTGCTAATGTCTTACCGTTGTTAGAAAAAGCAACCGAGTGTGGAACAGGTTTATGATCAGCGGGACTTGAAACTTTGGTTGACGGCAAACCGACTGTCCATACGCAAAGTTCACTACGGGAGAGGATCGTTGCGATGTGTGCCCCATCGCTTGAAAAACGACTATGTCGGTGTTTCCGACATTCAAAAGTATCTATTTTTTCTTTTCGGACAGCATCCCATATCACAACTTTACTATAATAATATTCGGCAACGCGCAGTGTGCCATCAGGTGTATAGGCAGGGCTTATCCCTCCTCTATCATAAGTAGTTGGTTCGGTTTCTAAAGTGCCGTTGTAAACATTCCACACTAACACCTCTTTGTTCCGATTAGTAGTAGCAATATATTGTCCACAAGGAGAAAAGACGAGATAGCGGTATTTAGACAGTGCCGAGGATTGACTAAGATGTGTGATATGTTCACCGGTCTCTATATCGGAAATAGTAAGAGTGTTACGGTGATTTTCAGCGGACACGTAAGCAAATAGATTCCCTATCGGAGAAAAACAGATAGGCAGGTCGCGTTTAGCCTTTCCTTCTAAGTCAATAGAGAAGCAAATCGCAGGTTCGTCAGTGTTTTTTTGCCACGCGTAGATAACATTTTGTTCCTCAAAACAGGAGGCGGCTAAGTATTGATTATCATGTGAAAAACAGAGATTCCAAAAATACCCGGTCGTTGCTTCTACATTCTTGCGATGGTCTATCTTCGCAAGGCACTTTAGCGTTTGTGTATCCCATACCTTCACAACACCATCTTTATTACTGGTGGCAATCAACTGCGTGTCGTGTGAAAAGGCAATGGTATCAAGCATACCGCATTCTGTATCAAATAACGCTAGCGGTTTCAGCGATGATCGGTCATACAACCAACAACCGATCGGTGTTGCGACAGCAAGGTATTTACCATCTGCCGAAAAGGACATATCCTCTACTCGTCCTCGCGCTAATCTGCCGATCGCACCTTCGGGCAGTTTCCAAGTTGTTGCATCTGTATCAACAGACTTCATTTGATTCATACTATAGGTTCGTTTATGTTCCATAATAATCTCCTCAGCAATTGCAACAGTTTGTTTGAACAGTAAAGAAAATTTTGGATTAACCTGATATACATAAACTATTTTAAAAACGGTGTCATATTCCAGAGGAGGATGGTGCCATCGAAACTGCCGCTTGCCAAAAGTTTACCATCCGGCGAAAAAGCTAAATCTTGCACATCCGAAGAATGTCCCCAGAAAGTGTGGAGTAATTCACCAGTTGACATTTCCCACAAATGTATCGGTGCCTTATCCAATCCCCATTTCCACCAGGCACCAGAAACGAGATACTTTCCACAAGAAGAAAATGCTAATGCCCAGGGCCGAATACATCCCTTAGGTTGAAGGAGAATCATGCGTGTTTCTAATGTAGCTGTGTCCCATAATCGGATTTCATTGATTAACCCTGCTGCGTACCATGTTCCGAGTCCACCCGCAATCCAATTTCCACAAGGTGAAAAAACAATTGATTGCATGTGTTGATTATCCTTCCAATGGAGATTGCCACCATTGATAACTCGTTCGATTTCCTCTGGTTCACCTCTATATAAGGAGGCATCCTCTAAGGTGTCAGGTAAAGGAAGTGGTGAGATTTGTTCTCCGGTTTCAACATTCCAGAGCAAAGCGGTTCCATCTCTGGAAGAGGTGGCGAACCGTCTTGCATCAGGATGAAATGATATTGCTTCAACTGAACTTGTATGTCCTATAAGGGTGTGTTGCTTTTTCCAACGTGTAACATCCCAAACGTACATTTCGTCTTTCAATCCTCCACTGACGAGGTATTCCCCTGTTGGAGAAAACGTCAACGAATAGATGTTGTTTTCATGTCCTGTTAGTTCTGCAACTAATTCTTCAGATTCAATATGCCAGACTTGTATATCATTATTTCCCGTATCAATAGCCAAGAGTTGATCATCTGGAGACAGTGCCATACATTGTCTTAATGAGCTGCGCTTAGCTTTCGGTGGAAGTATACACTTTTCAGTTCTGCTCTTAATGTCCCAAAATATCTTGCCAGTACTCCCCCAGTTACCACCGACCATTGTCTTGTTATCTTGTAAGAATGCCACCGAATAAGGAACACTTCCATAACCAGAAAAGAATGATTTTGTGGTACAGGTGTCTTCATACCATATCTGTAATTCGTGGTTCCAGCATGAAATAGCGAATTTCGTTCCATCGTTTGAAAACCTTGTGTTCTCTGCTTTTGTACCCGTCGTGTTGAAAGTATCCAACACGTTGTGCTGTGAAGCATCCCATATTATAATTTTATCATCATAGATGTCTGCGACTCGCAGTGTTTCATCAGGTGTATACGCAAGTCTTACTCGGTCTCCTTCATAGCTTTTAGGTGTCATAATAAGGGATTCACTCTGAATATCCCACACTTGTACGGTAACCCCAAGACTTGCACTGGCAAGGTATTGTCCACAAGGAGAAAACAGAAGCGTATGCAAGGGATCGGTGTGTCCTGTAAGGTGTGCTATGTGTTCACCTGTGTTTATATTAGAGATTATCACTGTTTCCGGTGAAGACACATAGGCAAATAGTTTACTGTTGGGTGAAAAAGCAATAGGAAAATATCTATCGTAGGCAGCGCCTTCTTTCCTATAATCATTGAAATTTGGATTTTCAAGTTTATAATTTCTTATAGGTTCGCCGAGATCTTCGTGCCATGCATAGACAGCACTATGTCCGAAACCGGAAGCTGCGAGATATTGATCGTCCGGTGAAAAGTGGACATGAAGGATGACATTACGTCGCTCAGTGCCTCCCCAGTCTGTTTTTGTAACACACTGTCCGTTTTGTGTATCCCATACCTTAAGAATACCGTCTTGGTCCCCTGTGGCTATCCATCGTGAATCATGTGAAAAAGTTGCGACATTCATCATACCGCGTTCTGTACCCCATAATGCGCGTGGAGCAAGTGTTTCAGTGTCATATAGCCAAAAGCCGATTTTTGTTGCAACCGAAAGATATCTGGTATCATGTGAGAATTCTACATCGAAGCCTAATCCTTGTCCAAATCGAGCAATTGCGCCATCGGGAAGTTCCCAGGTTGTTACATCTGTGTCGTCATGTGGTCTAAGTACTGGTGTTGAAGTGGTTTTGTTTTCCATAAAGATGTCTCCTTTATCTCTAATGGATGGTGAGATTCGTTAATCTTGCATGTTGATAGGTATTGCGAATTTAACCAAGAGAATTGACGAGGAATGTTTATGAATTGATATACGGTTTCAAATCCCAGAGGAATATTACCCCATCATGTCCACCGCTGGCAAGAACAGTGCAATCGTGATTTAATGCAAAACACTGAACGTCTGTAGTGTGTCCAGTAAACGTGGCGATATTCTCACCTGTCGCTACTTTCCACAAACGGATCGGCACTTTCTGCAAACCACCTTGCCACCATGAACCGGAAAGGAGGTATTCCCCACATGGTGAAAAATATAATGTAATCGGTCGCTGATTTCCTTCGGGTTGCGGAATTGTCATATAGATTTTTCCATCTGTGGCATTCCACAGCACTATCTCACCCCACTGTCCACCTGCAATTAAGTCTCCACGAGGTGAAAACGTAATACCTCTGTCATAACTTCGGTATTGTCTGGGACCTGAAGGTGGTGATAAAGGTAGTTCCATGATCTGTTCTCCGGATTCAACGTCCCATAATCTCGCAGTTTTATCTCTCGATATACTCGCGAGTTGTTTTGCGTCAGGACTAAATGCCAAAGCTTCAATGTGTTCTGTATGTCCGGACAGATTTGCTTGCAATATCCAGTCCTTTTTATTATCACTACTATTTGATATTGATTTACCCATCCATACATAGATGTTATAATCTCTATCTGTCCGCGCTATCCGGTCTGCTGTTAGTGCGAACGCCTCACTACCTGTGATCGATACCAGTTCTTGCTCCTGTATTGGAATATCGGCGATTGATTCACTATTGCCATTCTCCCACACTCTTAGGTAGTCACTGTCTCCACCCGTCGCATATATTTTGTTCTTATTGTCCTGATAGAGATGAAGTGTTTTACTTGTGGGCAAATCTGCTCCAGTGGGTCGTCGTCCTCGTCTGCTGGGAACATCCCAAAAGAGCGCTTTCCACCCCCAATATGTAACCACAAGCGTTTCCTCATCTGTAGTATAGACTAATGAACTGACTGTACGTGTATGTCCTTTAATACTCGGCAGTAATTTAGGGACGGGTTTTTCTTTTTTCCAGAATTTGATTTCACCATCATCAGTATATGCCAATTGAGTACCGTCATCTGAAAAACGGACCGAACTCAGTTTGCTCCCTTTTTCGAACGTCACGATTTTTTCGTTTCTTTCTAAATCCCAGACTTCAATTTTGGGTTCAGATGGAAAAACCATAGTTGCAATCAATCCACCTTCCGAGGGGTAATATGGTTTCATTTGTGCATCTCCATAGTCAGAATAGCTTGCAGTCAGACTTCCACTTTCCACGTCCCACACATGAATTTTACCCTCTAAACTGCCGGCAGCAAGAAACCTTCCACACGGTGAAAAACATAGAGCACCCCATCTTTTAGTCCATTCAAGACGAGTAACTTGTTCTCCTGTCTCCACGTCCCACAGGACAATGAATTCAGCGGTACGGTTTCTATGGTCGTAACACGTACCTGCCAACAAACTGATATCCGGAGAAAAGCAGGTGGGATAGATCCCATTAATTGTTTCGTTTTCTGTTCCATTTAATTTGATTTCTATTTCTCTCATTTTCGTACCGGTGCGAGGGCACCAAACATAAACCTTGTTGTGCTCCTTAAATGCAACGAGACGTTCTCCATCTGCGGAAAAAATAGGTTTGGTAATTCCGAAACGGTCCCGTTTCTCCTTAAATTCCATCTCAGCAATACAACTCTTGCTCTGGATGTCCCACACCCTGAGTGCTTCGTGAAGTGTAGTTGAAGCAATCCATCGACTATCAGGTGAGAATGTAACACCATGAATAGATCCTCTATCAGTTTCCCAGAGCGCAATTGGTGTAAGTGTTGAAAGTTGATATATCCAAAGTCCTATTGTTGATCCAACAGCGAAGTATTGTCCATCCGGTGAAAATTCCATATCACGTACACTTCCACGTCCCAATCGAGCGATTGCACCTTCGGGAAGTGTCCAATTACATACTTTGCTATCATCAAAGTGAAATGGAGTTGTTGTTTGTGTTTTTGTGGTTTCCATTAATGCTCCTTTATTGTTATTTGGCACGCGAGGATCGGTAACTTCGCACTACGAAATGTTACGCGAAATTGACTGATAGAGTTGTGCAACGCAACCGGTATTGATATGATATGCGATAAATGAAATTGATAAAGAATGTTTAAGAATTGATATAGGGCTTCATATCCCACAAAAGGATGGTACCATCGAAACTGCCACTTGCTAAGATCCTGCTATCTGGTGAAAATGCAATGCATTGAATATCTGTACATCCCACAATCGAACTACCCAGTCTGTATCTCTACTAATAAGACGTGTTCCATCTGGACTGAACCTTACATAGTTGATGCTATTGACATGTTTGCCTCTAAATACATACTGCATCTGTCCATGTGCGACATTCCATACATAGACTGCCCCGTTTTCAGGATCATCTTCATCCCAATCCTTAGCATCAGTTCCATGCCCACATGCAAGCAGATTTGTAGTAGGGGAGTATGCCATTGAACGTCGATGAGGTAATTCTCCAGGGATTGTTAATTCGGTTATTGGTTTTCCTTTTCCGATTTCCCACAGATTCAGCGTGTTACTCCAATATTCAGATTCTCCCGGAGGAAACCCAGTTGCATAAAATTTTCCAGCCGCGGTATCCGAATAAACGGCAACGATATGACAACTCGGTTCTGTAACGACACTTGCACAGTCCCATTCATTCCTCCAACAGCAAGGAATTGCCCACAGGGCGAAAACTAAGCGAGTAGACACCATCGGGATCTCCCGTCAGATTGATGATACGTTTACAGGTTGTGATATCCCATACAGTGATAAAAGGAGAATTGGGGGAAAATGCAAAGAAACCATTGTGCTGTGAAAACGCTAACGCGCCGCTGAGATCATGATAATGGATTTCACTGTCAAAGCAGCGTGCCTTCGTTTCCTCAGAAGTTAATTGCAGCTCAGCATACAGCTTGCCGGTTTCTGATTCCCAGATGTCAACAACATCATCAAAGTAACGACTAACGGATAGCCATTCTCCTGAAGCAGAAAAACAAAGGTTGCATAAGTCATTTGCAGGTGGATTAGTCTTTAACCTTTCAGGATATTCCATGACAGCGATACGTTGAGACTTTTGCCAATTCCATACCTTTATCACCTCTTTTCCATATTTGTCAGAGTTCTTCACAGCTAACCAGGGTTGTGTTGAACAGAGTGCAATACGGGTGGCCATTCCTCGTTCTGTTTCCATTAAGGCAACAGGAGTGTGTGTCGTAAGATCATATAACCACACACCTGTCCAACTACCAATTGCCAAATACGCTCCATCCGTTGAGACTGCAAAATCATTTAGGTAACCCTGTCCAAAACGGGTAACTGCGTCTTGTGGTAATTCCCAAACGGTAAATTTATTCTCGTTCATAGAATATATAGATGCACTCCTCTGGGTATATGGGACCAATAAAAGGTAGGTATCTTAATGTGAGTTCAAGCAATATAGTTAGGAGAGGATTAGATTCCCTCCTAACTATAGTAGAGTATGGGTTTACATTAACAGCCGCAACCGCAGCCTCTTCGTCTCGGCACCGGTTCGGTGATCTCTGGTTCAGGCGGGGGAACCGTAGCGTTTGGGTCTCCATAGCAGAGTGCATAACCACCCTTACCGATCCATGAACCCAGGGAGAGGTGATAATTGTCAATATTGTTGTGTGCTAAAAAATCATCACGTTTGGTGTGATCGTGTCTGGCGAAGAAATAGTGTCGATCACCGATCCAGTGTAGTTCATTATTCATTGAAATACGGTAGGAAGTATTCGGGATTGGTTCAAGATCCTCTGGAGTAACATACTCAAGGGGTATCTTGAGTGCGTTGATAAAATCCTCCAATGAACCACCTGCTTTCACATAAGCAGCTATATCGTTCCAGTCAGCGAGTCGAACACCTTCACCTAACTGTGCTTTGCATTCTGACTTAAGGTTATCTGTCTCGTCTAAATCGTGAGCAATGACATGAAATTGTTGGTAACTTGCTACTATTTGTGTGTCTTTCATTGATGTAACTCCTTTTATTTGAATTGGGTTATTGCTTACGAAATATTAATACGTTAAATAATCTTAATATATCCGTAAGAGGATGTGATTATTACAAACAATGGTTCACCTATATACAACTTCGGATGCACTTTGTATTTTTTAACTGATAAACAAACGATGTTTATACCATTTTCAATTGGTATACTTACATTAGGATTTACTATAGTTTGGACAATTTTTAGATATAGCACTCCGCTGGAGTGCGGGATTGCTATGCTTCACTGCTATAGACATATTGCTCCACTGGAGCAAGACACACAACTTATCTGTGTATTAGACGCGATCAATAGAGAACTAACGATACCGACATTAAGATGTCTCCTCACGCCAGCGGCGTGATATGTCTATAGAAATAAAAGGTAGAAAGCCCCGCACTCCAGCGGAGTGCTATGTAAAGATGTTCGCTTTGGACATAAATGCACTTTTCAGTCATTTATACCGTTGATTCGAATTTCTCAGCAAAATTACCGATATATTTATTTAATCTTCATAAGGATAAAGTGCGAAAAGATAACAATGCTACTTGTAATTTGGGTTAGAAAAAAGGAATGTACAGTTAGGAATAACGAGAATGGAACGAGGGTAGGGTATTGTTCTTAGAGTTGATTTCAACGATACAATCTGATGGGATTGAAGCAAAATGATTTAGCACAATTTGTTCTGATTTAGGTTGTGTTGAATGTTTCATTTGAAATCTATGGAATTGTATTTGAAAGGATGGGCTTACCTGGAATCGAACCAGGGACCTCGCGCTTATCAGGCGCGCGCTCTAACCTTCTGAGCTATAAGCCCCTGAAAGTCGGTATAGTTAGAAGTTAATTGAAAGTTAAATAGTAAGCCGTAAATGCCTTGTAAGGTTCAGAGCTGAACAATTTGATCGTGTTAGGATCGTATTGTTATTGCTCCTTAGAAAGGAGGTGATCCAGCCGCAGGTTCCCCTACGGCTACCTTGTTACGACTTCGCCCCGGTCATCGGTTTCATTTTAAACAGCTCCCTCCCGAAGGTTGGGTCACCGTTTTTGAATGCTACCAACTCCCATGGCGTGACGGGCGGTGTGTACAAGGGCCGGGAACGGATTCACCGCGACCTGCTGATTCGCGATTACTAGCGATTCCAACTTCATGCAGTCGAGTTGCAGACTGCAATCCGAACTGGGGCCGGCTTTTTGGGATTTGCTCCACCTTGCGGTTTGGCGTCCCTCTGTACCGGCCATTGTAGCACGTGTGCAGCCCAGGGCGTAAGGGCCATGCGGACTTGACGTCATCCCCACCTTCCTCTGGCTCGTCACCAGCGGTCTCTTTAGAGTCCCCAGCATTACCTGTTGGCAACTAAAGACAGGGGTTGCGCTCGTTGCGGGACTTAACCCAACATCTCACGACACGAGCTGACGACAGCCATGCAGCACCTGTCATAGTGTCCCGAAGGAAAACTATATTTCTATAGCGGTCACTGCGATGTCAAGCCCTGGATAAGGTTCTTCGCGTTGCGTCGAATTGAGCGACATGCTCCACCGCTTGTGCGGCCCCCCGTCAATTACCTTGAGTTTTAACCTTGCGGCCGTACTCCCCAGGCGGGGTACTTAATGCGTTAGCTACAGCACAGAGGGAATCAATACCCCCTACACTTAGTACCCATCGTTTACAGTAAGGACTAGCGGGGTATCTAATCCCGGTTGCTCCCCAAACTTTCGCGCATGAGCGTCAGTCTTAGACCAGAAAGCCGCCTTCGCCACGGGTGTTCTATACGATATCTGAGCATTTCACCGCTACACCGTACATTCCACTTTCCTCTTCCAGACTCAAGTGAGGCAGTATCAGACGCAATGGCTCGGTTGAGCCGAACCCTTTCACGTCAGACTTACTCCACCGCCTGCGCGCGCTTTACGCCCAGTGATTCCGGACAACGCTTGCCCCCTACGTATTACCGCAGCTGCTGGCACGTAGTTAGCCGGGGCTTTCTACTACGGTAACGTCAAAATCGTTGCGTTATCAGCAACAACCAATTCATCCCGTAACACAGAGGTTTACGACCCGAGGGCCTTCATCCCTCACGCGGCGTCGCATCGTCAGGGTTTCCCCCATTGCGAAATATTCTCGACTGCAGCCTCCCGTAGGAGTTTGGGCAGTGTCTCAGTCCCAATGTGGCTGACCATCCTCTCAGACCAGCTACCCATCGTCGCCTTGGTGCGCCATTACCACACCAACAAGCTAATAGGACGCGGGCTTATCTTTGAGCGGCAGCCGAAGCCACCTTTCATTCGGCCGACCGAAGTCAACCGAGTCGTATTTGGTATTAGCAACCCTTTCGAGTTGTTGTCCCCATCTCAAAGGCAAATTACCCACGCGTTACTCACCCTTTCGCCACTTTCCACCGTACCGAAGTACGGTTTCTCGTTCGGCTTGCATGCCTAATCCACGCCGCCAGCGTTCGTCCTGAGCCGGTATCATACTCTCCAAAAAAGTATTGAAGTACATCTTCAAATAAATGAAGCGCACTCACAAGCTATAAAGTATCAAAGTACAACTCCAAATAAATGGAGCGTACTCATCATGCTATAAAGTTTAGAAGTACACCTTCAAATAATTGAAGGGCACTCACAAGCTATATAATAGGCACGTCACGTAAACTATTTAACTTTCAAAGAACATCTTCACCTTTCTGAATCGAAAGGTAATCTATATTATACCAACGTATAATTTGTTTGTCAAATTAAAATGTCAAAAAAGCATAATTATTGTAAAAATTATGCTTTTTAAGGAATTTAAGCCTTCTTACCACTATGCAATCAGTATAAACACCTTACATGATGTGTTGAGAATTTCTAAATATGTATCTTTAATCGTCTATAATCTCTGTTTTAATTTTAGAATCGACTATATTGATCTTACTATTGGTTTGAATGTTAAAGCGATTTACATTATCTCCTTCAAGTAGAGACGGATCTATATCATCTAAATTATCTCCAACGATAACCTGGACTGGATTGCTACCTACCTTAGCCTTTGCCTGATTGAGCAGTGTAAGCACACCCATCAATTGTCGACGATTTTCTTGCTGGTCCTCAGGCAGAATCTCAATCCAATCCTCAAAAAGGGCTGTCAGATCATCAAGTTCAACTGTGCCTCCAGACATCTGCTTTAGTCTATTCATTATTGCGTCAACTTCGGGAGATTGACCATATTTCTCAGCGAGATACGCTTGTGCCTTTTCAAAATCTGCCTCTTCAGCGTCCTCATCAAGAAGTGACTTAACTTCTTCAGGTATACCAAATGTGGACATTAGTGATGAAGCATCAAATTCGGGTGTCTCTGTTTTTTCAGCAGATGCTTCCATGTTTTCTGCGGTATTCGTTGACTCAGATTCAACAACAGACTTTGAATCAACCTTAATATTCTTGTTAACTGATTTTGGTGATTGTGTTGACTTAGACTGTTCGACAGACTTGGTTATATCATTTTCGGTAGTTTTAGATTGTGTAGTTTGTGTAGTGGATTCGGGGGATACCCCGATGTCTAATGCAAAACGGTTATAACTCCATTTTGAGTAAAAATGGATACCTGCCAAGAGAAGAACTGCGAGAATTACTATCCCACCAATTACCTTGATATCTAATTGTTTGAACATTGTTTCCCTTTTTCTAAAATGGTTAATCTATGATAAACATTTGGGGTACGCGATATGCGCTTTGAAGTTAGCGTTTTTTACAAACACACCTTAACACTCTAAAATGTTCCGAAAAAATTGTATCAATCTATTTGATGGTCGGTTTTTGCTATACATTGGTGTCAATTTAGTGCGCCTCCAGTAGTGTAGGTGCGGTTTGAGATACAGTGTTTTTTCTAAATTGACGCGTATGGGGTAGGTTCGATTGTCACACATCTTCGTTCTACAGGACTTTTACGGAAAATATGTTATAGTTTTTCCATCTGTTTCTGTGGGATCAACGTATTTCACCAAATCCCGCACTGCAATTACGGTACAGCTATTATCTCGAAGATAATCCATATATGTCTTAAACTGTTTAGGTGAGGTATCTACCCACGGATGTTCAAGGGCGGGAACACCGTGAAATGTCAGGACAGCGATTTTTCCGTCCTTAGCTTGTTCCACTGCCCAGACTAAATCCTCAAATTGATAGTGTGGACCGGGAACTCCGGTTGATGGAATGACCAACGGATGATGTATATCTGGATCATACACTGGACCACGTCCCCCTTCTAAATCATAAGGGTAATCTGGACCAACACCACGACGTGCGAACAGATACCCTTTTTCTATCAATACTTCTATTGATTCTGGTCCACGGCTATCCCCAGGATATGCAAACGTTTCAGGAATCGGTATGTCATACACATCACACCGTTCATCAATATGGATCAGGCTGGATAGTAGTTCATCTTTTGTTAATGTATTTATGTTTGGGTGTTGACGTGTGTGATTGCCGATTTCAAAGCCAGCGTCATGGAGTTCTCGGATCTCTTCCCATGTGACATAGTGATCTTTGTTATTGAGAAAACCGAGTCCTTCAGTGATATAGAAGGTTGCACCAAATCCGTATTCCTTCAACATTGGTGCCACGTAATTGTAATCTGATTTGTTGCCGTCATCAAAGGTAAGGACAACTAATTTATCTGGGATGGGTTGTATTGTCTCATTTTGAGATATTGCTTGATTCTCTTTTGCCATATTTACCTTTATTGTATTGCCTTGAGTTCTCCCCATGTTACTGCCAAAGCATCTTTAGGATCTACTGGAAAACTGTGTCCCAGGGTGGTAACAATCACATTATCATATAGACAATGTTCACCGCCACCTGCTCTGAATCCGATGCTCCCCTTTTTTGTAGTCTCGTCTTTCCATGTACAGGATAACTCCAAATTCTTACCTTGTTCCCCCAGATATAGGTCGTAACGATTACCTTTCGCAACTATCTTAACTGTATACCATTTTTTAAGTTTAGGGTGTATACCGGATTCATTCTTTAATTGATCCTCCACATGTACAAAGTAGTTACCATTAACTCTTGTAAACCACCAAAATTGATCACGGTCATCTGCCACAATTTGAACAAGTGTACAATTATTAGGGTCTTCTCCTCGGATAACCCAATTTGCTGCCCAGAGTGGATTTATCATATAAAAGTCTACATAGAATTCAAAATCAGTAAAGTCGTCTTTGACAGTTAACCCTACTTCACCACCATCAACGACCAAAACACCATCCTCCAATGACCAACTTCCTGTAGGATTCCATTTTCCCTTGTCAATTACGTTTTTCTCAAAGTCATCCTCAAATATTACCTTTCCTATACAAATAGGTGTATATATTGAGATGAGTATGAATAAGAATAATGTAAATACCTTGAATCTCATTTTTTCTGATTTCATAACAACTTCTCCTTAATGGAAATATGTTGCGAATCTTTATCAGAGTTGTAGGTCGGGTTTCGCTCACGAATGTGAATATAGTAGCAAAAATATCGAAAACTAAATAACCCTATCACAGACCCTTTAATCTTGTATAATTCTCAATTTTTATAATGATAAAGTTATAAGTTCACCAGTTTGTGAAGATAGATAAGTTGCTTCAGCTAATTCGATTCCATCTGTACCTATTTGTCCATGGGTAGTTGGTTCTTCTTCACCCACAATACATTTCAACCAATGATCAATGCTTGCCCCTTTTGCTGCTATACCCCAATAGCGTTGATTTCGTTGTTCTTCACTCATATTTCGATATGTATCATCATCAGGAACAGGTTCAGTAAATTCTTCTGCTTTTGACATATTATGAGTTTTCCAACGCAATCCATGTCTTAACAGTGTTGCTGAACCATTACTTGTAACAAGTCCATTCCCACTATTGGTAATTTCAGCTGCCCAACTTTTAATCATCATCCCAACGCCACCATGCTTAAAATTCACTGTCAGGACAGCATTGTTCTCTACAGCTTTATTAGCCGCAGGATATGTTCCTCCAAGTGGTACATGACTTGTATATCCATATACTGAAGAAGCAGGTCCGAATAACCACAGCCAAATATCAAGATTATGAATTGCCTGTTCCACAAGCATACCACCAGATTCTTCTTTTACAAACAACCATGGGTGTTTTTCAGGTGAAAACCATCCAACTTGATTTGAATATGCCATTTGCAGTGTGCCAAGTGTTCCATCTTCCAACAGTGATTTTAGTTTCATATACCCTGGGTCGAACCGCATCATATAGGCTACCATCAGAATTACATCAGCCTTATCTGTTACCTCGACCATTTGACGTCCTTCATTGACATTACAGCACATCGGTTTTTCCATAAGGATATGCTTTCCAGCATCAGCGGCAGCACAAGTTATCTCAAGATGTGGTCGTGGATGAACACAGACATCAACGGCATCAATATCATCTCTGTCCAATAGTTCTCGGTAATCTGTATAGGCTTTGGCACCGAATTTATCTGCTTGTTCATTCGCAGAAGTTTCATTTAGGTCAGCAATAGCAACAATATCTGCCCTTCGTGTCGGTTCTTGATAATATGGTGAATGTAGATTGCGGAAGATACCACCACAACCTATGATTCCAACTCTTAATCTTTCCATTTTGCCTCCTTACTCTTATAGAAATTAATTCATGAAATATATTATTCAGTGGAATCGGTGCTGATTCGTGTGTGATTGATGTATCTATTATACCAATTTTACTTAATTAGTTTACATTAATAGCAGATCAGAAAAGCCAATTTATGGTGGATCTTAGTATTAATGAGACACTTTGCACCAGCACGGTTAGAAACCGTGCCTACCGTGGGAGGGCGAAAGTGTGTATTTATTTCTAAGCTTTACTATAGTTTATAGTAAAATTCCAAAATATGTTTACACTCACCTGGTAGGTGCGGTTTCTAACCGCACGATGAACACAGGTTCGGTGAATCAACGGTATGAATGCCGTATGGCATTCCCCGGGAAACCGAACCTACCGCCCTATCCAAATAATTATGGATTCTACTATAATCTGGGAACATTAAAAACTGTCCAAACTATTGTTAGTGTATCAAGAATTGTATATTTACCATTAGGGTTTTTCAAATATGAATAGATTATTATTTCCAAATCCCCAACGTTCCCTTTTCACGAGTTTCCATCGGGTGAAAATCTCCGGTAGACACTCTGGATTGAATCCATAATGCTCATGTATTGAGAATCCTTCAACAATCTTTAGTGCTTTTAGCAAGTCAAGAAGTTTCTCAACACGCGGGTGTTGCACTGTAATAATGAGTCGTCCTTCTGGGTTTAGATATTTCCAGCAAGCATCTGCAACCGAGGGGAGAACATGCATCGGGATGTGTTCTACGACTGCAAGCATCGTGATAACATCAAAGGTTTCATCTCGAATGAAGTCATTTGGAAAATATCCAGGCATAAGACAACACGACCCAAATTCTACAGTTTGTGTGAGATGTGAGTCAATTCCTATACCGGTATGTAGACTATCATTGAGATAACGTAAAAAGTTTCCGTCTCCAGTCCCAACGTCCAAAAGACGCGCACCTATCGGAATGTACGGTTCGACTTTCGTAAATCGCAGATATTCAAGGAAGGAATCCAGGGGTTTTCTGGGATACTGATCACCTTGTTGAAACTTTCTGTTTTTGAGAAATCGGGTAATAGAGTTTGCCATCTATTCTTTGGCTTGTTCGTTTGGCTCCATAGCAAGATATTTGTCATCGGTTTTTATGTCAGGTGGATAACGAATTTCCCATATCTTAAGAGGAGCGGTATCTTCACCATTTGTAGGATAGATAGGGGCAAAGATGTTGGAGAAGTCCTCGAGAAAATAGAGACGGACAGCAAGGCTTTGCCAGCCGAGATTAGAAATGTGGTACGCCTTTTCAAGTGCACCATCTTCATCGTAATAAAGGATGATGTTTCCGTATGGATTTTCGTCAAGTGCAGTTTTGTGGATATGGCGTTTGCTACCTTTGAACGCCACATACGGGAGCCGCGCAATCCCTCCCTCTTTCAAACGTGCTGTTATGAAATCAGGTGGTGATGCGATATCAGGTTCTTCAACGTACAGAAAAGGCGTTTGTTCTATCTTTGAGAGATGTTTGTATCCAAGTTGAACAAGGCGGGTAAATCCGAATCTTTTATCACCGATTTCATCGCTGCCGATATAAGAATAGGTAAAGGCACGGTCAATCAATCCCCACTCTCTGAGCATGAGATGCGTAGCACCGTGGGTTTTGAGGAATTCAAGTGCTTCTCGTACGTCTTGTGCACAGTAGACATGTCGGTAATAGAGGTGTATCCAGTGTGGGAGAAACGTATCCTGATCGGTGATGGTTTTGACACCACCGAAGACGTTAAGTCTGCTGCCATAACTCCAGTTTGCTGCCATGACTGTATCTTGTGGAAGCGATGTTTTTATCCAGTTGAGTGCTTGCGCGATATCTCCTGTTCCGGGAAGCGGTTTTCGCCAGTAAGCGGCGGAAGGAACAGCTCTGTTTGCATGCCCACCGAAAGGAGTCCAAAACAGGACAGGTATTAAAACGGCAATTGCAATTGTAACGGGTATCCACTGCGGTTTTTTGAATTGTTGTGTGAGTGTTGCCGGCAACTGCCACAAGAGCCATGCGGTGCCGTATGCAAGAGGTACACCTATGAAGAAATCATAACGTTTTGCACCACGTGAAAGTGCCACCCACAAAACAAACCATACAAACCATTATAACCGTTACCAATTCATTTTTCGCTGTTTCTTTTCGCAAACATGCAATTGCGAGAGTGATAGCCGTGAGTCCCAGTGAAACGAGAAAGAGTATATCGCAGCTTCCTCCTCCAACCAACTCACTCAGGGGCCATCGGAAAAATGTTGTTGCGGTGAAAAGTGAAAGCGCTATGGCAACAGGAATCCCGCGCTGCTTCCAGAGGTACAAGACTCCCAAGTATCAAGCCGAGACTACCTAACATAAAGACGGTGCCGTACCGGGCTGGGCCAATATCCGAAATTTGGATCAGCAAGTTCTGTCATGTCCTTCATGAGTCGGTTTTCTCGGAAGATGAACGCGGTATTCTCGAATGTACCGGATTGCAGCAGAATATAACCAATTCCTATTCCGATGCCGAACAAGGTGAGTCCTCCCGCGAGTTTCCGTGCATGCAGACGTAGCGATGGGTAATACTTCAAGCAGTAGGTATCTCAGTCCACGCATGATAAAAACTGCAATTGGTGGGGCAAGTGTTAGCGCAGCCAGATGCGTTGCATAAGTATATCCGCTCCGATAGGCAGGACTGATGAGATAGAGTCCCGGAACGAACATGAGCTATCCATATAAGGTACTCTTTTAGGTGAGATTCTGTCTCTGTAGTGCAAAATTTCCAGAGTTCTGTACAGAGAATAATTAAAACAAAAAGCCCGAAACTTTCCCATGAGAGTCCACCCAAGAAGACGATAAATCCTAGCAAGGCGCGGTAGCGAAATATCTAAGCCAATTACTAATCCCCTTACCTTCCTTTTCAGGAACCCCTCTTTCCCTCATGACAGAAGGGTTTAATGGAATTTGTTCTTTCCACAGGTAAACAGCGACAGCGAGTACGCCAAACATCCAGCACCATGCATCGCGATCGCCAAAACCAGCAGCACTTCGCTCTACACTTCCCGGTAACGTTGCCAACAGCAGCGCTAACGATGGACGCAAATAGCAGCCCGTGGGTGCGGATAAGCAAAAGGCATAAGCACGCCAAGCCCTAATGTAAAACAGATAGCGGTGATGTAGAGTTGAATGTGATACCGTGTGAGTGTAGGGAAGATTCCATGCCAACGTTTTATGCGTATAGGCGATGGCATAAGAATAGAGTGGTAACAATTGACCGTTATCTCTGCCGAGGGGAAGCCAGCGATGTGTATCGCGTGGCGGAAGGGTGCCGTTTTCTGCAATTATCTCCGCCATCCACTGATAAAGGAAAGCATCGTTTTCTGTAAATTGTCCTGCTGGGAGATATTCTACACCTTGGATACGTATCCCAAAAGTGAGAAACATGAGGTATAAAAGTAGGACACAGACAAGGATTTTGCGAAGATAAGGAGGTAATTGCATCCTAATTTCAATTTTTCAGGGATAGGTTCTACACCCGAATTCAATAGCACATTTATGGACAAGACAAGGTACTGATAGCAGAGGCGATCCAGCGTTTTGGAAACCCAGGTGTCTTGTGATTCCTTCGCGCCTATTGTGTCTCGTGTTCGATTGCAGTTAAGGCTTTTTTCAAGACAGGGTTGCGTTCAAGTAAATCTTTATTAGCTTTTTTGACGCGTTCCAACCGCTTTGAACAGCATTTGCAGTTTTTCTTCTTTCCAGCGGTTGTTGTAATAGCAGTTGTCTGCTTTGGTGTGTACATAGACGCCGTATTTGTTGCGTATCCGATAAAGCAAACGAGGACACCAACGATTGCAAGGATGCCAACGCCATATACGAAGAAATTGTCCTTCATAAAGTTACTCTCCATTCTCAAAACTTCGGTTCAAACCCATGTGCATGAAGCATTTTTAAGAGAACATCGACTGAATCGGACTCCTGGGTATGCGCGCCAACCATTGTTTTCATCAATGGGCGCAACTGAGTAATAAGTTTGCGTTGCTCTGTTGCAGAAAGTGTGTTCAATTCCTCAACCAAATTGGGCACAAGTTGATTAAGTAGATTTTCGACTACATTCTCAGGTAATTTCCCTTGGTGTTGGGAGATAGGTACCGTGTCTAGAATTTCCATGAATTGTTTATGTCGTGCCAGGGTGTCATCTGTCAACTTTTGAAGCTTCTCTGCTTCCATCAGGATCCTCATAATTTCTGCATCTTTTGTAGAGTCTGCTGTGCTTTTCTGTGCATCTTGTTCGGAGTTTATCTTTCGGTTCTCATCAACCGGAAAGACTACATTACTGGAGTTTTCGGAATTTGACCTGACAGCAGTTTCAGCTTTACTCAAAGTATCCCTGATACCTTCTGTATCTGCAGTATCCAATGCGGATGATACAGATTTTTCAAATGTTTCAACAGAATCTTTTTGTGTAAAGGTAATAGTGTTATACTTTTTTATTGGATCAACGTTTAACTGAGATCGATAAAAAACAAAGTACCATGTTACACAACCCAATACTGCAAGGCAAATTGTTCCTATCACAATATGTCCTGTTACGTTTCGTTGAGTTTTCATCAGGATTAATCTCCTAAATTTTGTATAAATTTGATATGTTCTCTTTCAAAAAAGAGAACATATCACAAAGATAAAACGGACTTTAGTGGTTTCCAATCAACACAACTTTTAGGCAGGAGTATCCCCACCACTATCACAACCGCCGGCATCTGCTCCACCTTCATCATCACTATGATCGTCGTATATACAACTAAAGTAAGCTAACCATTTTAATAAATGATCTTTTTTCGCTTTCTCAAATTGTTCTTCTGCTCTATCCAAGTTAGCCCTCGCTACATGTATAAGAATTGGATTTCTGGTTAGCAATGCAGCGGAATACAAAAATTGCGCAATGTGTAAATCTGATCTTTCTTTTTGAAGTGTCCTATGAGCTGCCTCAAGATCCTCTCTTGCTTCGTCGCAATCATGCATTGCAATCGAATAAACTGTTGGGAATATGATTGTAAGCAGCACAATGAGACTTATCATGCTGAGCAAATTCGTGTTTAGTTTTAGCAACCTGATCGTATTTGTCATTTTCATTTCCTTCCTTTCAAACTTCCGTGTCGGAAGTCAATGTGAGTAGAAGGAGAAAATGCAATTTGGAAATACTATCCGAATCGTGCTTGTTTACCCTCATTCATGCGGTAGTATTTTGCAAATTGTATCATTTCTCCCGTAATTTATCAAAATAAAATAAATCAATTACTCTCACGCTTAACTTTTGTAGCGGCGTTTTACGTTACGGTTTTCTTCCACCGCTTTATCACACGTCTCACGCACACTTCAATGTTATGCGGGGAGATACCTAATTTTTCAATTATCTGCTTAAGTGAAAACATCACTGCCTTTATTGAGCATGACGTAGATTTGGGAAGAATTCCGACATAAAATTAATTTTTAAGCCATAAAAATCATTGTATTATTAACTTTATAAATGGCCTTAAGGAACATTGGAATTTACCTTTAATACATATATAACCTACCGAAGAATACTATAGTGACTATCAGAATTAAAGAGACATTTTTTGTATTTTGTAGTAGAATGTGTCTATTATGGCATATTCAACAGATTTACGCAAACGCGTTTTAGATTTTATTGAAGCTGGCGGGAAAAAAGCCGAAGCTGCCCGTCGTTTTTCTCTGAATCGTTCAACGATTTATAGATGGTTAGCCGCTGAAGACCCGCTTTCGACCCAAAAACCGGGGCCCAAAAGCATGAGAGTGCTTGACGAGGCAGCACTGAAAAAACATGTCGCTGATTTCCCAGACTTGACGCAAAACGAACGCGCCTCACATTTCGGTGTTTCAGAGTCTTCTATAGCCTATGGGTTGCGGAAACTCGGCATCACACGAAAAAAAAACAATCGGATATAAGGAGCGGTGCGATGAGAAACGTAGGGGCTACCGTCAGACACTCACCGAGAAACACGCCGCTGGTAAAAAGATAGTTTATGTTGATGAATGCGGTTTTTCGTGCTGAAAGTTATAGGCGTCATGGCTATGCCCCGAAAGGTGAATGTGTCTTAGGTTTGATCTCAGGCACAAGAACACGAACAACGACGCTGGTCGCAGCGCGTATCGGTTCGACTTTTACGGCACCTTGTTTGTTTGATGGAAGCTGCGATTCTGCGTGTTTCAATGCGTGGCTTGAAGCCTATTTATGTCCACGGCTGTCTGTCTCAGACGTGGTTGTTCTTGATAATGCGAAGATCCACAAGACGCTTCGGACGCGTGAGTTGATAGAAGCATCGGGAGCAGAGGTATTGTTTTTACCACCTTATTCACCGGACTACAACCCGATTGAACACGACTTTGCGAATATCAAACGTCTCAGAGAATACAATGCTGATATAACCATTGATGAAGTTATAAACATGTATCATTAATTCTAAAGTTTACTATAAATTGTCTTTGGGTGTATAAAGTTGTTGGCATTAACGCACTGGAAGGTATGTTCTTCGTATCACGATACGTTTGTAGTTAAGATCGGGGATTGGAATCCCCTCCCACAGAAGAGGAGAAGATCGGGGATTGGAATCCCTCATACAGAAGAAATGTAAGAATTGAGGATCGGAATCTAAAGGAATCAAGAAATCAAGAAATCAACGGTATGAATGCCTTATGGCATTCCCCGGGCTTCACAAACGACACTGTTTGCTGGAGAAGTGCTTCCAATAAGTTCGCTTGAAAGTGGGTAGACCAATTGTCTTGTATCAAATATATCCGTACTAAATTGACACCTATTGTTAATCAGTCGGATCGTTTTTATTATCGTTGAATTGATTCTGTCTAATATTTTTCAAAGATAAACAGATAATTCAATCCGAGCTCCCACCTTTCTTTTTTGATCAGTTTCCACTTGTTGAAAATATCGGTCAATTGTTCGGGATTGAACCCATAATGTTGTTCAAGCGATAGTCCATTTATCACTCTAAGAGCCTTCAATATATTGAGTATCTTATCAGCAAAGGGGTGTGGGACAGTGATGATGATACGTCCTTTTGGCGTGAGATAATTATAGCAGGCTTCTGCTACATGCTGTAGTTCGGTTTCAGGGATATGTTCTACGACAGCAAGGAGTGTGATAACATCAAATTGTTCTTCGGTATAAAAATCGTGCGGGAACACACCTGGGCAGAGAGTGTAATTCTCAAAATGTATAGCGTGTGTGAAAAGTGGATCAATGCCGGTTCCTGAACTTATGTGTCCATTGAGATATTGTAGGAATGTGCCATCTCCAGTGCCAACGTCTAAAACCCGACTGTCTCTGTAGATATACCTTTTTGCCGTCTTAAATCGTAAGTATTCAAGAAGTCTATCTATCAGTTTCTTCGGTATTTTTGGCAGTTCATTTGTCGCGTGCATGTTTTTTGGCAGATGTCAGTTTATATTGGAACATAAAGCGTAGATGTCGGAGGGCGTCCCGTATGGCATTGAGTTTAGACTCGCCGCCACGGGGATGATAGGTGATGGGAATTTCAAGTATTTTCAACTCGGTCTGTATTGCCTTGATGACCATTTCAGAGGCGAATTCCATACCTGTTGTTTTCAAATCCATCCGTTTATATGCCTCGGCAGTGAATGATCGCATCCCACAGTGTGAATCTGAAATATATGTACCAAAAAGGACACGCAGCATACCAGATAAAACGGGATTGCCGATGTAGCGTCTTGCCCATGGCATTGCACCTGGAAGGATTGTCCCTTTGAACCGATTTCCGATGACAAGATCGTAACCGTTTTGAAGCGGGGTGATAAACCTTTCTAAATCTGTGAAATCGTATGTATCATCGGAGTCTCCCATGACGATGTATTGTCCTTGTGCGGCGGCGAAGCCTGCAAGATAGGCGGCACCGTAGCCGCGTGTAGGTTGATGCACTACGCGCGCACCGAGACGTTCAGCAATTTCTACAGAGGCATCGGTGGAACCGTTATCAGATACAATTACTTCTCCGAAAAATTCTAACATTTTCAAAGTAGATTGTGTTTTTTCAATACAAATACCAAGTGTCTCCTCCTCATTCAAACAAGGCATGACTATTGATATAAAATTCTTATTAGTGTTCATGCGAATGCTCATCTATATCATGGGAATGGTCATTTGGAACATGAGAATTGTCATCTGTTTCAGAATTCACAGGAGCAGTCACAAGATATTTCGGATCCGCTTTAATAGAGTCAGGATAATTAATTTTCCATATCTTTACATCACTTGTTTTAAAGTTCTCCATAGGATACATCGGAATAAAAAACTCCTCATGCTTTATTTCTCAAAAATAGTTCTATTGCCAGACTTTCCCACCCACGAGAGGACAATAAATACCCCTGTTTTAGGACACCATTACGATCAAAGTAAAACACTAACCCACTACTGCCCATACTCACTGTACGGATAGACTCTTTTCCAAACGTAATAGCCAGGTCCCCTGTTAAGTTCTCATCTGTTTTCAAGTGAATCGTAAATCCTAACTTCTGTTGCTTGCCAATTTCAACAGGTCCGTGTGTTCCAGGTTCACGTGTTCCTGTTTTGGAAACAAAATCAATAAATGCTATTGGCATTCGATCAGATTCAGGTTCTAACTGATAGGGTTCACCGATAGGTCCATCAACCCGAACAAACTTGTGTAACCGAAATCGTCTATCATTATCCGCATTACTACCAATATAAGAATATACATGTGAACGAGAAATCACCTCCCACTCGGTCATCATCAAATGGGTTGCATTATGTGTTTTCAAAAAACTTAACGCTTCATACGGATCCTGAGCACAAAACACATGTCTATAGTACAAATGTATCCAATGTGGCAGATAATGATCCGAATCTACAACCGTTTTTACATTCCCAAGCACATTCAGCTGCGTTCCATGTGGCCAATTTGCTGCCATCACAACATTTTCATTCAAATTCTCTTTGATCCATTCAAACGCCTCTGCAACATCATTCACACCAGGAATAGGTTTTTTCATCTCTGCCGAAGCATGAACAGAACGATTAACATGCCCTCCCAATACATCTACAAATAACACTGGCACTAATACGACAATAGAAAATACAACAGCTACGTGCATACCATTAAGACGTTCCCTATAAATCACTCCAATTTCTTTTAACTTCTCTATAACATACACGGGTGATGAATACAAAAGCCATGCGGTTCCATACGCAAGTGGCAAACCTATAAAGAAGTCAAACCGTTTGCCACCACGCGCAAATGATACCCATATTACAAACCACATCAACATCGCCAATACAACATATACCTCTTTTTTTTGTGATTCTCGCAAAGAAGCAATACCGACACTAATTCCTGTTAAACACAATGAAACCATGAATAGAACATCACAAATATTCTCACCAATAACATCACTTACAGGCCACCGAAAGAATGTCGTCAACACAAATAATAAAACAGATGCCGCGAGTACAACACCAAAACGACCCCATAGAATAACGGAACAAACAATAAAACCAATACTCCCTAAAATATAGATAGATCCGTACCGCCAATACCAATACCTAAAATGCGGATCCTGTAACTCACCTACATTTTGCATCAAACGACTCTCTTGAAAAGAAAAAACTGTCGATGCAAAACTTCCTGATTGAAGAACGATATACCCTATCCCAAGCAAAAACGAAAATAAAGTTAGACCCCAAACAAGTTTTTTCTTATGTAAACGAACAACCTTTACATATTTAAAACACAACTGGCGAATAACACGTATCACTAAGACCGTCAAAACAGGAAATATCAATAACGCGCCCACATGTGCAGAAAAACCGTAACCGTTTCTATATGCTGGACTGATAAGCAGTAATCCAGGAACAAACATTAGCACCCATATTAAGTACTCACTATAACTCTCAATTCCTTCCTCACGACAAAACTTCCATATTTCCAAAGACACAATAACTAAAACAAATACACCAAACGCCTCCCAAGAAAGACCGCCAATAAATACTACCAACCCACACAAACAATTCACAATTGTTCTATGAATACCTACTTCCATACGCTCTTTAAATAGATATCCAAAAATAGCAAGAGCACCAAACAGATAACACCACGTATCCCTATCACCAAACCCGACTGCACTCCGACTAATACTTCCAGGCAATGTCGCAAGCACCACCCCTACAATCAACGTAAATAACTCACCGTCAGTACGCCAAAAGAACACAAAAATAAGCCCTACAATCAAAGTGAAGCAAAAGACAGGAAGATAAATCTGAATGGTATATCGCGACACCCACGGAAAAAGTTTGGACAAATACCCTAACGCATAGGCATAAAACGAAAACAACTGACCATTATCACGGCCCACTGGCAACCAACGAGACATATCACGGACTGGTAACCTACCCTGCTCTGCTATAATACCCGATTGCCAATAATACGTATACGCATCGTTCTCCGTAAATTGACCCGCTGGAATCCGTTCAACGCCCTGAACACGAATCCAAAAAGTCAAAAATAAAATAATAACTAATAATAAGATGGTTATTTTATCTTTCATTCTTTCACAAAAAAATGTGGTTCCTGCACAAAAAGTGTAGGAACCACAATATCAAAATTAAGCATAGGCGCCGTCATTACAACCGCCGTCATTATTAGCACCACCATCATCGTCATAGAAATCAGGGTTGTTAATGGTATCATCGAAACCATGAGTTTCATCAAATGTTTTTAATAGTTTCTTAAGCGTCTTTATCTGAGCATTCACTTCCTTAAGCCTGTCCCGGGCATTATTAATATTTTCCATGAGCTGAGTTGCTTCCATACCAGTCATAATTGTTGCACCCGCTGCTCCAAGTACGATGCCCCCCGGACCACTAATTATACCGCCGCCTAATATACCAACAATATAATAGTATTTTATTCGCTCTGTAAAGTCAAGAAAGGCGGCCTCTGCTAGGTCCAAATTATTTTGAGCGATTGGAAGATCTGTGTTTTCCAACTTACTTAGTTCGTTTGTAGCCTCTACTAATTGCTTATAAGTGTCTATACCGCAATCTGCTATAGCAGAAGATAAGAAACAGATATGCGTTAAAATAAATATACTAACAACAAAAAAAGCAGTTACCTTCTTAATTTTAAACAATAATTTCAATTTTTAATTCCTCCTTATTCCTCTAAGCGGGTGCGCTTCAAGATAAATTTTCATATATTCAGCCCGAAGCCTATCCCTTTCAGGGCGTAATTCATCCCATGAAACTCTAAGCATTTGCCGATACTCTTTCTCATTCTCAAACCTTGATACCTGATCCGCTAAGGATCCTGAATAAGCATGTTTCTCAACTTCGTTCATATATGCTTCAAATTTTTCACGACCGTTCGGATCATTTTTAAAAAACCGATCCATTGCTTGCTCATACACATTAGAGGGTAATTTTCTAAGACTTCCGACTAAAATCGCCATTCCTGAATGACTTGCGTTGAATAAAGCCTCTTTTATGCCGTTGTATGTACCAAGGACATCATTATATTCTTTCTCTGCATCACTTACACGTTTTTGCCAAAACTTCAGTGCTTCAGGATAGGTCATACCTTTATAGATACCATCTTTAAATCGAAAAACTTCGCCATTAGCACCGGTGCCAACACCAACCGTTTCCGTAGTTTCAGTCACGTTGTCATTCTCATTTATATTAACTGGATTGTCCGGTTTCACAGCTGTTTCCGTAACCTGTTTTAAATCCGAGATTCCAACGTGTGTTTCATTATCAGCCTGATAATGTTCATGGTCATGTTTTCTTTCACCTTGTAACATTTTCTCATTTGCTTTTGCTTCCTCACGCATCTCCTTAAGTTCCATCTGTGCGGGAATAACAAGCATAGAGAAACCTATAAGCAGAACAACTGCGAGAACACCAAGTCCCCAACTCATTTTATACCACATAATATTCTCCTTTATAGAGTTATAGTTTTATCTACACGCGATCAGCGCGCAAAACATGCAGTAATGTAAAGTTAAAATTACTGATTAGTTCATCTAATTGTTGCGCAATCGGACGTAACCACTTAAGTATCCGTTCCTATCTTTTCTTAACAGCCTCGGCAAGTGAAAACATCACTGCCTTTATTTAACCTGACGTAGAATTGGGAAGAATTCCGACATAAAATTAATTTTAAGCCATAAAGATCATTGTATTATTAACTTTATAAATGACCTTAAGGAACATAAGAATTTGCCTTTATATACATATATAACCTATCGAAGAATACTAAATTGTCTTTGGGTGTATAAAGTTGTTGGCATTAACGCACTGGAAGGTATGTTCTTCGTATCACGATACGTTTGTAGTTAAGATCGGGGATTGGAATCCAGGAATCAACGGTATGAATGCCATTTAGGCATTCCCCGCCCACAGAAGAGGAAAAGATCGGGGATTGGAATCCCTTCCTACCAAGAGTCTAATGCTTAAATTGACGCTTATAGTGCAGGAAAGATCCACGCCAATGTGTTATGGATATAGGCAATGGCATAAGAATAGAGTGGTAACAGTTGAGCGTTATCTGACGAGGGGAAGCCAGCGATGTGTATCACGGGGCGGGAGGATGCTGTTTTCTACAATTTTCTCCGCCATCCACTAATAAAGGAAAGCATCGTTTTCTGTAAAGTGTCCAGCGGAGAGATGTTCTACACCTTGGTTACGTATCACAAAAGTGAGAAACATGAGGTATAAAAGCAGGACACAGACAAGGATTTTCCGAAGGTAAGGAGGTAATTGCATCCTAATATTATTTTTTACAATAGGTATGGCTTTTGGGATGTTAAGTTTGCTATCGCAATTTACTGAGACTTAAGGAGACGATCCGATGTTTTTGCTATCCGCGGAAGGTTTTACACGGTTTTCAACCGATCTAATTCCTTTTTAGCCTCTTCTAATTTTTCATAACTGTCTATACCACATTCTGCTATAACAGAAGTTAATAAACAGATATGCGTTAAAATAAATATACTAACAGCCAAAAAAGCAGTTGCTTTCTTAATTTTAAATATTTCTTAATTCCTCCTTATTTCTCTAAGTGCCTCCTTATTTCTCTAAGTGCCTCCTTATCTCTAAGTGGGTGCGTTTCAAGATAAATTTTCATATATTCAGCCCGAAGCCTATCCCTTTCAGGGCGTAATTCATCCCATGAAACTCTAAGCATTTGCCGATACTCTTTTTCATTCTCAAACCTTGATACCTGATCCGCTAAGGATCCTGAATAAGCATGTTTCTCAACTTCGTTCATATATGCTTCAAATTTTTCACGACCGTTCGGATCATTTTTAAAAAACCGATCCATTGCTTGCTCATACACATTAGAGGGTAATTTTCTAAGACTTCCGACTAAAATCGCCATTCCTGAATGACTTGCGTTGAATAAAGCCTCTTTTATGCCGTTGTATGTACCAAGGACATCATTATATTCTTTTTCTGCATCACTTACACGTTTTTGCCAAAACTTCAGTGCTTCAGGATAGGTCATACCTTTATAGATACCATCTTTAAATCGAAAAACTTCGCCATTAGCACCGGTGCCAACACCAACCGTTTCCGTAGTTTCAGTCACGTTGTCATTCTCATTTATATTAACTGGATTGTCCGGTTTCACAGTTGTTTCCGTACCCTGTTCTGAATCCGAGATTCCAGCGTGTGTTTCATTATCAGCCTGATAATGTTCATGGTCTCTTTTCTCTTGTGATATTTTCTCATTTGCTTTTGCTTCCTCACGCATCTGCTTAAGTTCCATCTGGGTGGGAATAATAAGCATAGAGAAACCTATAAGCAGAACAACTGCGAGAACACCAAGTCCCCAGCTCATTTTATACCACATAATATTCTCCTTTATAGAGTTATAGTTTTATCTACACGCGATCAGCGTGCAAACATGCAGTAACGTAAAGTTAAAATTGACGAGATGACATGGGGTCAGAAGACCGTAAATTAAAAATGGCTTCAGTAAAAACCTGAAGTTATTTTAATCCTGAAATCTCGGAACTTCTCTGAGCAATCAATTTTATTCACTCTGCAACCATTCAACTAAAACTCAGATTATATGTGAAAGTATTGTAAAACATCTGTCATTTCCTTTACTCCTTTCTAATTTCCGTGTTGGAAGTCAGTGTTAGTTGAAGGAAAAAATGCAATTTGGAAATACCATCCGAATCGTGTTTGTTTTCTCTCATTCTCATGGTAGTATTTTGCAAATTGTATCATTTCTCCCGTAATTTATCAAAATAAAATAAATCAATTACTCTCACGCTTAACTTTGTAGTGGCGTTTTACGTTACGGTCTTCTTCCACCGCTTTATCACACGTTTCACGCGCACTTCAATGTCATTCGGAGACATACCTAATTTTTCACTTATCTCTTTGAGAGGTTGATTGTCTAAATACCGTTCCATAATCTTCTGTTCTTGAGATGGAAGATCGCTGATTAGTTCATCTAATTGTTGCGCAATCAGACGTAACCATTTGAGTATCCGCTCCCATCTTTTCTGAACAGCCTCGGCAGTGGAACCTATCAGTTCTGCAATCTGCTTCGGCTTTAGGTCATCTAATAGGTATTCAACAACCTGAAGGTCCTTTTCTGGTAGTAGCCGCAGGAGACGTTTCAACAGATAATGTTCTGCCTCAGTCTGTTGTGCCTGCTGTGCTGCAAGCATGGATGCTTCTCTTTCACCATCCACATTATAAAGAGAGACGAATTCATGCATCTGATTAACCTTTTGTTGTCTGTCTCTTATTCGGTCAAACGCAGCATTTCTCGCTGTGGTGTATAACCACCCCACGAGTCTCTCAGGGTCCTTAATCGTATTTCTCTTATTGAAGGCTTTGAAGAAGGTTTCACTCGTAATTTCATCGGCATCTTCACGGTTTCCTATGATCTTGGTAACGGAAGCACGGATCGGTTCATAATACTTCTTCATAAGCAGACGTAGCGTTTCTTCGCTGCCGGTTCCCATAAAAATGCCGATTTAGGACGTTTCATTCATCTCCTCCCCCAAGAGAAAAACATCACTGCCTCCATCCAGTGAAAAATATCACTGCCTTTACTAAGCGTGACGTAAATTTGGGATGAATTCCGACATAAAATTAATTTTAATTCAAAAAAAATGAATTAATAACTTTAAATATGTCCTTAACGAACATTGGAATTTGCCTATATATAATGAAGATTAATTTTTAAATTCGGTAATTTTGAAAAAATCCAAATCAACGGTATGAATGCTATTTAGCATTCCCCGTGGTTAGGAAACCGCACCATAGGCGTCAATTTAGTGGTTTTCCCAGTCCGGTAGGTGCGATTTCCTAATCGCACTGGCTCCTTCGCGAAAAACTTTATGAACGCAATTGGAACAAACCCGGTTCGGTTAGGAAACCGAACCTACCGACCTGAAATTTATAGCGTACTTCTCCTTAAATTGACACCTATACGTGGTTAGGAAACCGCACCTACCGGGTTTGGGAAAATTAGAATTACCAAAATATGTTCTTAATCTTCATCATATATAACCTATTGAAGAATACTAAATTGTCTTTGGGTGTATAAAGTTTTTGGCATTAACGTGCTGGAAGGTATGTTCTTCGTATCACGATACGTTTGTAGTTAAGATCGGGGGTCGGAATTACATCCTACAGAAGAGAAGAGGAGAAGTTCGGGGGTCGGAATTACATCCTACAGAAGTGGAGAAGATCGGGGATTCGGAATCCCGGAATCCCGGAATCCCGGAATCCCGGAATCCCGGAATCAACGGTATGAATGCCTTATGGCATTCCCCGGGTATGAATGTCATTTAGACATTCCCCAAATCAACGCCGAATGCGCGGAATCCCGGAATCAACGGTATGAATGCCTTATGGCATTCCCCGGGTATGAATGCCATTTAGGCATTCACCGGGCATTCGTCGGGTATGAATGCCATTTAGGCATTCCCCGCCCACAGAAGAAATGGATGAATCGAGGATCGGAGTCTAAGGGAATTAAGAAATCAAGGAATCCCGGAATCCCGGAATCAAGGAATCAACGGCATGAATGTCATTTAGACATTCCCCGGGTATGAACGACATTAAGTCGTTCCCCAAATCAACGCCGAATGCGCGGAATCAAGGAATCAAGGAATCAACGGTATGAATGACATATGAAGATTAATTTTTTAATTCGGTAAATTTTATTTTTGTGCTATCCTCTTGTTCAAGGAGGTATTTATTCATGGCAAAACATCATAAACTTGAACTCAGTGAAACTGAACGACAAAAACTCGTTGAACTCCGTGATAAAGGCGAACCGGCTTATCTACGAGAACGCGCTGCTGCCTTTTTGAAAATAAGCGAGGGGTTTTCCCCTCACAAAGTCGCCCGAAAAATGCTCTTGAAAGAACGCGATCCTGATACGGTCTATTCGTGGCTTCACCGATACAATGAAAACGGTATTCAAGGTTTATTCTATACACCCGGTCGTGGTCGCAAACCTGCTTATTCCCCTAAATCCCCCGAAGAAGCAGAGGCGGAGGTCTATAATACTATCGCACAGGGACCTGAACAACATAATCCGCATCAAACACGATGGACACTCCGATCCCTTGGAAACATCGTCCCTTGGCTCAGTGATGTGTCTGTGCCGGGTATTCACAAAATCCTTAGTCGACTCGGTCTCAGCTATAAACGCGCTCGCTTATACATACATAGTCCGGATACAGACTATGCCCAAAAAATAGACAGGGTCCAGCAAGTTTTGGAAGAGACCCGTCAACATCCACAGACCTGTGTTGCGCTTTACCAAGATGAGTTCTCGTTTTATCGCAACCCTACCATAGCAAAAGACTGGGCACAAACAGGCACGAAAACACCTTTAGCCCGTCAGAGCTACAGACACAACCAAACGTGCTATGGGATCGGGGCTCTGAACCCACATACTGGAGATGTTGTTTACCAGCAAGTTTCACGCTGCACTGCTGAAGCACTTCATTCTTTTTACACCGAGATTTGCCAACGCTACGCAAACAAGCAACGGATATATTTGATACAAGACAATTGGTCAACCCACTTTCAAGCTAACTTATTGGAAGCACTTCTCCCGCAAACAGCATCGTTTGTGAAACCGAAGCCACCGAATTGGACAGGTAAACCCTCAGAGAAAATCGGAACACTACAAAAACTTCCGATTGAGATAATACAACTACCGACTTATGCGCCGTGGACGAACCCGATTGAAAAGTTATGGCGATGGGTGCGTCAATCGGTTTTACATAACCATCGTCATTGCGATGATTGGGAAATCGTGAAAGACAAGGTGATTAGTTTTATGTCGCAGTTCATAGGAGGATCACAGATGCTGCTACGCCAGATCGGATTATTACCGAATTAAAAAATTAATCTTCATTAGTCATTCCCCGGGTATGAATGCCTTATGGCATTCCCCGGGTATGAATGTCATTTATAGACATTTCGTCCCTACGGGACTAAAGAACGTCTCAACTAATGAAAGATATTCATACAACCTTTATTTATGTGAAACAATTGGTTGCTGAAAGCTATTTAGCACAACTCGTGATAATAATTAGGTAGTAATACTACTACGTTTTAAGATTGGTGAAGGTTCATCAATTTGTAGCAGCTCAAGTGCTTCAGAAATTAAAGTGTGTTGTAACGTTGGATTGTTAGGTTCACCAAGAGGATGTCCAAAATCAAAGGGGACAGATAATGCCCGCGGTGGTTTCACTTTTTTAGCTACACTTTCAACAAGCGTAATTGATACTGTTGAGATACCAACATCTTCGATAGCGCGTTGAATCAATCCTACAGATTGATTACATAAAGGTCATACAGGAGTTAGGAATACCACATCTACTTTATCCTCTTTAAGTAGCATTCCAACCTTAGGTGCAGTTAGTTTTATAAGGGATCTTGGTAATGAGATTGAACCCATAAAACTGAAGTGTCTATGGTTTAATGAACCGATTTTTCCTTTATGCTCTAATTCTCGAAATCTATCCAATGGGAATACAAGGTTAGCATCAGTTCTGGTATCACTTGGATCGTAAACACTGCTACTATGTTGTATTAACAGGTCTTGTGTACTTATAGAATTTGGTATCTCACGAAAAGAACAATCACCACCTATACTTTTTGCAAAAGGTTGTTGCCCTTCAAGATAAAACCCACCAGTAGTGATAAGTGTATATCGTGTTTCATCTAATGGTTTATTAAGTGGAGTATGAGGTGATGTGTTATATTTCTTAAATGGATATAACCGAATAAGATAACGATCTATAATTCCAAGGTCATTAAAGGATGCCATTATAATTTGTAATTAACCATTTGCGTAAATAAGACGTGTCCTATTCTGACATGGTAGTTCTATTGTTTGTCCAGTAATAGCACTTTCAATTACAGCAAATCCAATTTCATTTACAGCAGTATAATGATCTCGTGAACAATGAGGTAAGGGACCTCCATCAAGATAGTCGGTAATTTGTTGATATGCGATTTTGAATGGACCTGCATTTTCAGGTAAATCAAGCGTATCATTATCAACTTGTTGTCCACCTTTTTGCACTGAAACACCAGTATAAAATCCGGTTTGGACAGATCCTTCACTTCCAAGTATATCTACAGAAAATCCTCCCCTTACTCCATGGTTTCCAACCTGAAATCCGATTACCCCACTTTCATATTTTATTGTAGCACTGACAATCGCAGGTTCATATTCATACGGTTCAGGCACATCACCTGATCCTGAAACTAAACCAGATACAGACACAGGATCATAACCTGCAAATTGACATATCATGTCCGTAGTATGAATACCGAACGATAGAACACCCCCACCACAATAGCCTATGACGGTTTGTACTTCACCAATTAAACCATCCTCAATGAGCGTTTGTAGACGGATTAGATGTGGCCCCCAATGTCTTGTATAATCTACTACTATAGGAATTCCTTTAGCATCCGCACCTGTTGTCATTGTATCAACTTCTTCAAGGGAGCATCCTGCAGGTTTCTCAAGAAATATTGCTTTAATATCTGCCTTTAGGACGTTTTGCATTACAGGAAAATGGTGTGGTCCTCTAACACAAACAGCAATGATATCTAATTCTTCACTTTCAAGCATTTGAATATCAGAATCATAATAGTTGATAGATTCATCAGGAAAACCTGGACCCCATGTCTGTTGGAATTCCGATTGTCGTTCTTTAGACATATCTGCAACTGCAACCAATTCAGTTGTCTCACAATGTCGAATTCCACCAGTATGGCAGTAAGGATAAGCATCATCTGGATTTGAATAACGAGCAGCAATGCTTCCTAACCCAATAATACCGACACGATACATTTGTAATGCTCCTTGAATTTAGCAATTTTTTATTTTGGTAACTATGTCCTTGAAAGGTATTAGAATATCATTAATTGACTATCTTTACAAGTATAATATCCTATAACTAATGGGAGAGTATAGACTTTGATAAGTCCTAAATGTCTTTGGAAAAGAGAAGGAAATGTGGTATAATAGTGGGAATTGTTTAATGATATTTTTATTATTTATTTTAGCTAATCTAAAGAATCGGAACTCTTGAATTGACAGGTCTGGGGGTGTGATATGTCAGACAATAACTTGAAACAACGTATACGAAATGGAGAGCATATTTACGGGGTTTCTGTATCTATGATGATAGATACAGACAGTCTTGCTTCAAGAGTAATAAATGGCAACTATGATTTTGTGGCAGTAGATAGTCAACATTCTGCATACAGTGAAGATCGTTTAGTTGAATTCTGTAATATGGCAGATTCATTAGATATACCCGTCAACTTTAGGATAAAACACACACGAAATTCTTACTTAATAGGTAATTATCTCGACTTAGGACCATCTGGTATTGAGGTGCCACAAGTTGAATTGGAAGAAACCGTTGATGAAGCGGTTGCTTTTTTCTACTATCCACAGAAAGGAATACGGAGTTGGGGTGGAGGAGCGAGGAAGAACTCTGACAGATGGGATCGATTAGAATATGCAGACTGGTGGAATAATTATGGAATGCTATGGATGCAGATTGAGTCAATTGAAGCTGTTACCCATGCGCGACGACTTGCTAAATCAGGAGTTGATTGTTTATCGTTTGGTCCAACGGATTTGACTTTCAGCATGGAAGGACATCCGAATCATGCCCTCCAATCTGTTGATGAATGTGTACAGTATGTAGTAAAGGAGTTAGAAGACTCTCCAACTGCTGTCTGCTTTAGAAATGGTAACCCGAGTACACGTGAAAAATATGCTGAAATGGGTGTTACTGTTTTTTTAGAATAGTCAGAAGAATGTTATATTATGGTCTTGTATGCACAGCAATATCTAAAGAACGGCAGCAGCTTAGAGAGGGAATGCGTCATTTAGCAGGTTATGCACACAAGTATAAAATACCAATTACATGGGCAATTGTAGCAGATGATATTCAATTTCATGCTAAAGAATTAACTGAATGGCATAATGAATTTGGTGATGATTTCCTGATAATGCTTGATATAAAAACTTTATGGGATTCACAATGGAGGAAACTGACAGGTATTTCTGACATAGATATAGATGAAGGGAATGAAATATCAATTCAAACCCATTTAGCATCACCCGAATTAGTGGCAGAACATCTTGTTAGAATGCGCGAAACATTACCTGGATATATTCGAAGTCAATGGAAAAAAGTTCAACGATCTTTGGAATGGGCAAATCCAAGTATAGTAGGTGCGGAATGGAAGAACCAAGTCTTAATTCACGCGATTGAACAGGAAGGTTTTCGTGGCTTGTGGGGTTATCGTTGGAATGAACGAGATACATTAGCCGAAGATGATAGGGGATGTCCTTTCGGTTTCTTTTATCCGTCAAATGATCAACATAATTTTAGTGCACCTACATCCGGTAGTATAGCTGCTATACCCTACGATACTATTTCCCACCTTATTCCTGAAGCAGCCACCCTAAGAGCAGCATTAATAAACGATACATTAACTCAGAATTATAATGTATATGTAGAAAATGAGAAATGGAATAGTTGGTTAGGGTATATCCAACATGTTAACGCAATTGAGGTATCACAGTTAGGACAAGAATCCTTAGATCGTCTTGATACATACTTCGCTTATGTTACTGATAATGAGATTACTAAAGTATTCCCACTCTCAGAAATGGTAGATGAATATTGGACAAGTTGTCAACAAACTGAACCCACATTCTTGATTGTAGATACACCTGATAACAACACTCCAGATGTACCGGAGGAGAGTGAATCAATAATACCTGAAGTAAATAATTTAGAGGATGTAAAGGGAAAAAGAACACTATACTTTTATGATTCTGAATGTCAATTTACTTTTTATGACGGAATTATGGAACCTGAGGAGATGAAGAATTATATCTCTCCACCAGTGGTTGAAAATTCAGAATTAGGAGTTTCATTTGAAGGAACTTCTTTACATGGTGTGGAATATCATTTGCCAAAAGTTGTGGGATTTAGACCTATACGAAAACGGTCTCGTTTGCATCTATCCTTCACAATAGAATCTACTAAAGCGATGCCATACGGTATTGCAATATGGGGGAATCATTTGGGATTAGAATTGGCAAGTTCAAATGCGAAGAGTGTGACATGGGTAGATGAATACCTACTTTTCGTCCGCCTTGCTTTACAACATGGACAAAATGACTTTGAAATAGTATTGACAATATGAACCGATACAAACTATGAATTTTTGATTTAGAAGATTGATGATGAACATTATAGATTAGATAAATTTGGAGGCGTTAATGGATAAGGTTTTAGGCTTAAAATGCCGTGAATGTGAAAGAAAATATCCGAAGGAGCCGCTTCACGTTTGCGAGTTTTGTTTTGGTCCTTTAGAAGTAGATTATAACTATGAAGCAATACAGAAATCAATTTCCAGAAAGTCGATAGAAGATGGACCTGATAGCTTATGGAGATATATTGATTTATTACCGATTGATGGTGAACCCACTGATGGATTAAATTCTGGATTTACTCCGTTAATTAGAGCAAAGAATCTTGGGGATGCACTTGGTGTCAAGGATATCTATATCAAGGATGATTCAGTTTGTCATCCAACATTATCTTTCAAAGATAGAGTTGTGGCGATCGCTTTAAGTAAATCTAAGGAATTCAATTTTGATACGGTATCTTGTGCATCAACTGGAAATTTAGCTAACTCTGTTGCAGCCCATGCCGCCATTGCGAATTTAAATTGTTTTATTTTCATCCCTGCGGACTTAGAATTAGGTAAAGTGGTTGCCTCTCTCGTTTATGCGCCTACAGTTGTTGGTATAATGGGTAATTATGATGATGTAAACCGTTTATGTAGCGAAATAGCTGGAGTTCATCCTTGGGCATTTGTGAATATAAATATCCGTCCATATTATGCTGAAGGATCAAAGACACTCTGTTTTGAATTGATTGAACAGTTGGGTTGGGAAGCACCAGATCATATAGTTGCTCCTGCTGCTGGCGGATCACTAATTACAAAAATTGGTAAAGCATTAAAAGAATTCCATATATTGGGTTTGATTGATGAACCAAAGACTAAAATACATGTAGCTCAAGCAGAAGGATGTGGTCCTATTGTAAATACCTTTAAAGAGAATAGTGATTTTGTTAAACCTGTAAAACCGGACACAATTGCAAAATCATTGGCAATCGGTAATCCTGCTGATGGTATATATGCAGTAGATACAGTGAGAAAATCTGGGGGTTTTGGTGAACATGCGAATGATGAAGAGATAATAGAAGCTATCCAATTACTTGCTGCCACAGAAGGTATTTTCACTGAAACTGCTGGTGGCGTAACACTTGCAGCAACCAAGAAACTGATTGAGAATGGAGATATAGGTCGTGATGAACGGATCGTAGTTGCCATCACTGGTAATGGTTTCAAAACAATTGAAGCCTTAGAAGACAATATGCCTGAACCTCATATTATTCCACCCCAACTAAATGCGTTTCGTAAGTTAATGTTGAGCATTGAATAATTATTCGGTATATTGGTATTTTCATTTCAATAAACAGAATATTGATTAAGACCTACCGAATGATCCAGTCTTGAGACAAAACCCTATTAGTTCTAAGTTAATGTATGAGTAGGAAAGACAGATGGAAACGTTGAATGGGATTCTTGAACGGATAGTTTTTGAAAATCCAGATAACGGTTATACCATTGGTAGGTTTTCTGCGCGCGGTCATTCAGAACTCATAACAATCGTCGGTAATCTGGCAAGTGTATATGCTGGTGAGAGTTTGATCTTAAAAGGTGAATGGGTCAATAATCCTAAATATGGACGTCAGTTTCAAATTGATAAATATGAGACAATACTTCCAGCAAACATTGCGGGTATCAAGAAATACCTTGGATCTGGACTGATCAAAGGTATTGGACCTAAAATGGCATCTCGAATAGTGAATAAATTTGGGATGGATACTATAGATGTAATAGAACAAGAACCAGATAAGATTGCTGGAGTAGAGGGTATTGGACGTAAACGCGTCAAGATGATTCAGGATGCGTGGGAAGAACAACGTGAAATAAAAAACGTCATGCTATTCCTACAGTCTCATAATGTAAGTACAACTCATGCAGCAAAGATTTTCAAGACATATCAAAATGAAGCAATAAATATTGTAACTGAAAACCCATATCGACTTGCAGATGATATCTATGGAATTGGTTTTGTAACTGCAGACACAATTGCACAGAAACTTGGGATGAATAAAGACGACCCTCACCGTGTTCAAGCCGGCATAAAGTATGTGCTTAGTCAAAAAGCAGATGATGGGCATGTGTTTCAAAATTCAAAAGAGCTGTCTGAAGCGTGCCAAGAAATGCTTGAATTAGAAGATAAGGCTATTGAAAAAGGAATTTACGAGTTAAGAATTAAGGAAGAGATAATATTATCTGATGAGAGTGGACAACCGGAGATATTAGATGAAAACAGTAGATCTTTGGATGGTTCTGGAATCGCCACATTGGGACAAATCACTGAGAAACAATCAGA
The DNA here is from genome assembly GCA_965205025.1 of Candidatus Poribacteria bacterium. GTDB lineage: Bacteria > Poribacteria > WGA-4E > WGA-4E > WGA-3G > MSPOR6. The sequence continues at coordinate 91,023 of CBDBFU010000020.1, read as the reverse complement.
TTATATTGAAATTGTCGAAGAAACCGATGTAATTGATGAAAGTCCAGAATCTTATGAAATACAATCAATTCCTGAAGAGGGTGCAATCTATCTTGCACCCTTTTTCTATGCTGAAATGGGAATAACTAATCAGTTTCACAGATTACTCTCAAATGGTGGAATGGATAGAAAACCAATTGATATTGATTCTATATTGAATAAGTTGCAGATAGAGATGAAAATAGAATTTGCATCACACCAGAGACAAGCAATCCATACAGCTGCCACAGAACGCGCCATGATATTAACTGGAGGTCCAGGTACAGGAAAAACGACGACTACAGTTGGAATGATACATATGTTTGAGTCACTTGATAAGTCAATTGCATTTGCTGCCCCAACTGGACGTGCAGCAAAACGATTGAGTGAAACTACTGGTAAAGAAGCTAAGACGATCCATAGACTTCTTGAATTCTCACCCCAAGATAATGGATTCAAACGAAACAGAGAAAATCCTTTAGAAACGGATGTAGTGATATTGGATGAGATGTCTATGGTTGATATAGTCTTGATGAATCGTCTGATGCAAGCTGTTCCTTCAGATGCGACACTAATACTAATTGGAGATACTGATCAACTTCCATCCGTAGGTGCAGGTAATGTTCTGAATAGTTTAATACAATCAATGAAGATTCCCGTTGTAAAACTCACTGAAATTTTCAGACAGGCACAACAGAGCATGATAGTTACGAATGCACACCTAATTAATACCGGTGAATTCCCAAAACTTTCTGGTCCAAAAGATAGGAATTTCTTTTTTATTGAATCTGAAGATGATGTAGAATCTGTAGATCTTATTATAGCTTTGATTTCAAAACGGTTACCAAATCATTATAACTATCATCCTATAGACGACATCCAACTACTTTGTCCTATGCGAAAAGGGAGTCTTGGATCAGAAAACCTAAACAACCGTTTACAAGAAGCCCTTAATCCAAATACTGAACAAGCAGTCAGAGGCTGGCATACTTTTCGTGTTGGCGATAAGGTAATGCAGATTAGAAATAACTATGATTACGACGTATATAATGGTGATATAGGTAGGATTGCTGGAATAGATCAAGTAGAGAAAACTGTGAAGGTTAGATTTCCTGAAAAAATAGTCGCCTATGATATGGCTGATTTAAATGAATTGGTTTTGGCTTATGCAACAACTATACACAAGGCACAAGGAAGTGAATATCCAGCAGTAGTCATTCCTATTCATACACAACATTATATTATGCTACAACGTAATTTACTCTATACAGGAATTACTCGTGCAAAAGAACGCGTAATCATAGTAGGTACCAAACAAGCACTGGGTATCTGTATTAGGAATAACCAAGTAATGGACCGAAACAGTTACCTTGCTGAACGTCTTAACAATCAACTGATTGAAGGATAATTCATGAAACGACTCACATTATTACTCTTACTCTATTTTTTGCTGTTAACATCAGTAGTAGTTTATTCTGATGTTACATTACCAAATGTAATTGGTAATAACATGGTATTGCAACGGAATATGGAAGTTCCTATATGGGGATGGGGATCTCCGAATGAAGAAATAACTCTAACACTAAATTCAGAAGAAGGAGACACCATTCATACGCTCACTACGGTTGTAGGTGTTGATGGAAATTGGGAGATCAAGATTCCACCAATGGAAGCGGGTGGTCCTTATTCCCTTGAGGTTGTTGGAAATAACACTCTAAAACTGGGGAATATACTTTTTGGTGAAGTCTGGGTATGTTCAGGACAATCAAACATGCAATGGTCTGTCAACGCATCTAAAGACAATGTTAAGGAAATTGCTGCCGCAAAATACCCCGATATTCGATTGTTTTATGTACCAAGAAAGGCTTCAGGTCTTCTTATGCAAAATGTAACGGCGGATTGGAAGGAGACAACTCCTGAGACGATTCCAAATTTTTCTGCTGTTGCCTATTACTTTGGTAGAAAGTTACACACAGACTTAAACGTACCCATTGGATTAATCAATACTTCATGGGGTGGAACACGGATTGAACCTTGGACACCACCCGTCGGTTTTGCTGATGTTCCTGCATTGAAATCCATATCCCAGGAAATTGAAACGGTGCAATCAAACTATCGAAAGAATCTCCCTTTGAAAATTCAAGAGATTGAGGAATGGATTGACAAAACAAAGAAAGCTTTAAAAACTGATGAGATTTTTTCACCACTTCCAGTCATTAACCATCCATTTAATAACCATACAAGACCTACATCAATTTACAACAATATGATACATCCTCTCCTTCCTTATGCGATCCGTGGAGCGATTTGGTATCAAGGAGAATCAAATGTCAGAGAGGGAATGATGTATCACAGAAAGATGAAAGCGCTTATTCACGGATGGCGAGAGGTATGGCAGCAAGGAGAATTCCCATTCTATTTTGTTCAGCTTGCACCCCTTTAATTACAATAGAATTGCCACCAGACGCGGATTGAAACCAAATCCTTATGTTCTACCAAGATTATGGGAGGCTCAAACAGCTACATTATCTATTCCTAACACTGGAATGGTTGTTACCACAGATATAAGTAAAATAAATGATATTCATCCGAGGAATAAACAAGCAGTCGGTTACAGACTTGCATTATGGGCATTGGCAAAAAACTATGGAAAAAACGACGTTGTTTTTTCAGGACCATTATATAAAGATTTTGAAGTGAATGAGAATAAAATCCGTATTAGTTTCGATCATGTGGGTGGTGGATTGATGTCAAGTGATGGTGAACCGCTTACTTGGTTTGAAATTGCAGGTGAAGACAAACAATACCACGATGCTGAAGCAACAATAGAAGGGAATACGATTATGGTTATAAGTCAATCTGTAACTAACCCAATTGCTGTTAGATTTGGTTGGAACCAAATTGCTGAACCAAATCTGATTAATAAGGAAGGATTACCTGCTTCTCCATTTAGGACAGATTCATGGTAAAGAATTATAATTATGAATTTGTTATAACCTAAATTAACAAATTCATTATCAAACTCATGTTATAATACCAATTTGCTGAAAATGGTATTATATAACTCTAAACTTATACAAAGGATACTTATATGAAAGTACTTATTGTGGTAATCAGTTCCATGTTTCTGTTATCCCACCTATATGCTATTGCTGAGGTAAGACTACCACGTGTTTTTGGTAGTAACATGGTATTACAACGTGATATGGCTGTACCAATATGGGGTTGGGCAAATGCTAATGAAAAAGTCTCAATTACGTTAATTAGAGATTCAGATGGAGAAATTGTAACATCAGAGGAAGTAGTTGCAGATGAAAAGGGCAATTGGAAATCATCATTACCTACCACTCCAGCAGGTGGACCGTATTCACTAACTGTTGAAGGTAGTACGACTATTGAATTATCTGACATCCTATTTGGTGAGGTGTGGGTCTGTTCAGGACAATCGAATATGGAATGGCCAGTTAATGCATCTAATAATAGTCAGGAGGAAATCGCTGCTGCTGATTATCCTAACATTCGTTTATTTCATATCCCAAGGGTAGCATCAGGTTTACCTATGCTTGATGTGGATGCTCAGTGGCGTCCAACCACACCAGATAATATTAGACATTTTTCAGCAGTAGCATACTATTTCGGGAGACATCTATATAATGAGTTGGACATACCAATTGGTCTAATTAACACATCATGGGGTGGAACACGAATTGAACCGTGGACACCACAAGTTGGATTTGACTCTGTTCCAGCACTATCATCCATATCTGATGAAATCGAAGATATTAATACCAACTATAGATCACAACTTCCAGATAAGATAGAAGAAATAGAGGAATGGATTGCTGAAACAAAAGAAGCAATTGAGAATAATACGACTATTATACAGATGCCTGAAAATATGCATCCATTGACGAATTCTGGTAGACCTACCTCTCTATACAATGCTATGATCTACCCAATTGTTCCTTATGCTATCCGTGGTGCACTCTGGTATCAAGGAGAATCTAATATGCCAGAGGGTATGACCTATCATAAAAAAATGAAAGCACTCATCAATGGTTGGCGTGATGTATGGGGCCAGGGAGATTTTCCATTTTACTTTGTGCAACTTGCTCCTTTCAATTATGGTGGGCAAGGAGATGAAACTGCAAGGTTAGCAAGATTATGGGAAGCACAAGCTGCTACATTATCTGTTCCTAATACTGGTATGGTCGTTACTACGGATGTAGGAAATATCAGAGATATTCATCCAAGGAATAAGCAGGATGTTGGGGTAAGACTTGCCTTATGGGCTCTTGCGAAGACTTATGGTAAAGAAGATCTTGTGTGTTCAGGTCCGCTCTACAAAGGAATGGAAATTGAGGATGACTCTATTCGTTTAAATTTTGATCATGTTGGTAGTGGATTGATGTCGCGTGACGGACTTGCTCTAACTTGGTTTGAAATTGCTGGTGAAGATAAGCAGTTTTATAAAGCAAATGCAATTGTAGATGGTGATACAGTTGTTGTAAGTAGCGAAGCGGTTACCGCACCAGTGGCAGTAAGGTTTGGATGGGATCAAATTGCAGAACCAAATTTGATTAACAAGGAAGGACTTCCAGCATCCCCGTTCCGGACAGATTCTTGGTAATTCAACCGTTGGAACGGTTCCCGTCGAATTCTATATTATCAAGAAATTAATAGAATGATATAGTTTAATCGTGACGTAATGCCTCTGTGGGTGTGAGACTTGCTGCTTTGTTGGCTGGGTATATACCAAAGAATACACCGATAAATGCGGATACCCCAAATGCAATTAATGCTGCTTGTAATGAAACAACTGCTGGCCAGTTTGCATCTTTTATCATGAATGTTGATATGACCCACCCGGAACCAGTAGCAAGTCCACTCCCGATGAAAATCCCAATTATTCCGCCACAGATACTTAGAACAATTGCCTCAATAAGGAATTGTAATAGAATATCCAGACGTCTTGCACCTATGGCTTTTCTTAGACCGATTTCCCTCGTTCTCTCGGTGACGGAAACCAACATTATATTCATAATACCGATACCTCCAACGAATAAGGCAATACTTGCAACTGCTCCCAACAGGATTTGAACAATATTACTTACATTTCCTACCTGTTCTATAATCTGTTTAGCAGTAAAGAAATCGAAGTATTTTTCATCACTATGCTGTTGTCTGAAGGCGACTTTTATTTCTGCAACAGCTTGTTCAACAAGATCGTAACTTTTTGCTTGAGCAAAGAGGACTAACCATCCTCTCATTTGACCGAGGAAACGTGCCTGCATTGTAGAGATTGGAATAATCACACGGTTATCCCATCCCTCGGTTGCCATCATATTCCCCTTCTCCTCCATGATACCTACGACGGTAAATCTCTCAGATCCAATTTTTATCTCTCTTCCAATTGGATCTTCCATCTCAAACAGATCTTTATGAACTTCAGAACCGATTACACAGACCGGGTCAATACGATTGATATCATCCTCAGTGATAAATCTTCCATACTCAAAAAACCAGTTATTTACATCTTGGTAGAATGGGGTAACACCTTGAACCTGAAGAGATTGATTCCTATGTCTATAGGAAACCCGTAAATTTTGACCTGCTTGTACGGTTGCTGTTTTCAGAGATGGACAGTATTCCAGAATAAAATCTAAATCCTCGTATTCTATAAATTCTGGCACTTTATTACGCATATATCTGCCATCATCTCTCCGTATAAATTCTTTACGGAAACAGACAATCATCCCCGCGCCACCAGCACGTTCCATTTCCAGAAGAATCAAATGTTCAGCACCACCCCCAACTGAAACTACTGACACAACTGCGGCTATCCCTATGATAATGCCGAGTGTAGTTAGAACAGAACGTAATTTGTTTCTTCGGAGTGCAGATAAACCAACACTAATCCCTTGTGTAATCTGCATAGTATTGAATTCTCATCAAAAATTATTATTCATTTGGCTTCATTGATTCACCGTGTAATAAGAAAGCACGTATATCGTATCGTCCTGGACGTTCTACCGGTAGGTCTCCATTATCAATCATCAGATCTAACGGATTTGCATGGGTTCGTAATGGTAATTGGACGACTTCATGCATCCGTGCAGATTCATAGATCGCCATAATTATTTCAACAGCAGCGCGTCCGTGTACTGCTGCACCACGGTGTTCAGTATCATCTTCAATCCATTCCACTAATTCTTTGGCTTGTGCAACATGTTGATTAATTCCATCTGATGGACGTTCTTCCCAATCGGTTGCTTTATTATTTAATAGACGTACACGTCCTTCTGTTACATCAGCAATTCCATCTGATCCGTATACTATTCCTCCCTGATAATTTGGTCTTCCAATTTCCTGCATCAACATTCCAATACATCCACCCTCGAAACCTACTATACCTGCACTTCTATCCTCAATCTGAATATCACGCTCATAACGTTCGGTTTTTCGTTCAACATTCCCAATAACCCATTGTGGATCAGGGTCTCCTAATACATATCGCATCATATCAAATAGATGTGAACAATCATTCAATAACCCTTGTCCACCATGACAGACAATCTGTCTCGGTTCACCTATTGCTCCATCAGCAATTAGATTTCGAGCATCCGTCCATGCAGAATTAAATCTTCTTTGGTGACCTATAACAATCTTGACATTATTTCGCCGTGCAGCAATTAGCATGTCATCACATTCACCGAGACTAACTCCCATAGGTTTTTCACATAATACAGCTTTAGGGGATCTTGCACATGCTGCAATAGTCATAGGGGCATGAAGTTTATGCCATGTTGCTACACTCACAATGTCAAGATTCTCTTTGTCCAGCATCTCTCTTGGATCCAAATAACAGTTGTCATTTGAAACACCATAGGCTTCTGAAAAGTTATCAAGTGCTGCTTGGATAGGATCTGCAAGTGCTACGATCTCTGTTTCATCAACTCCCTGATAACCACCTGCATGTGCTCTTGCTATTCCTCCGCATCCAATAATTCCTACACGGTATTTTGATGCCATTTATTTCTCCCAAAAAGTTAAAATTACCAATCCTGAATAGGCACACAGAAATGCATGCGTATTCAGGATTTTCTATCCATTTATTGCATTTCCTCAATTATTTCAACTTGTGATTTACCAAAATAGGAAGCAACTTGAACAAGATCAAGTATATTCACTGTACCATCCTCATTTACATCACCAATAAGACCTTCACCAGATTTACCGAACTGGTTTGACACACTTACTAAATCCAAGATATTAATTATTCCATCAGCATTCAAATCCCATACAACTGGATTAATAGTAGTTGTTGTAGTGATATCTACTGATTTTGTGGTATCTCCTTGTGATGAAGCAGTGACTATGATTTCATAATCACCAGGTTTAGTGAATGAATCACCTGCGACTATGAATGTAAGCGTTACAGATGAACCCGGTTTTAGTGTTATCTCAACTTGACTTGTAGATATCTCTTGGTCTATTGCTGTTTTAAATGAACCAAGAACACTACCTTCTATACCAACTTCCGCAGATGAACTAAGTAATATAGTATCTTCAATATTACCAATGTTTGTAAGAATGAGTTCGTAACTGACACCATCCAATATATCCATGGTGGAATCTACCAGTTGGTCAGCACCCTCAAACATAACACCGTAAACTGGATCAATTGATGTTGAAATTGTAGTTTCATCTGTTATCGTTGGATCTCCTTGGGATGTAGCGGTAACCCTGACTTCAAACTCACCTGCAGTTGAAAGTGCATCTGCGGATACAGTTAGAACCACTTCTTGTGAAGTTCCTGATGCCAACGAAATTGAATTTGGATTTAGTGTAGTCAATGCATCATCTGATGTAGATAAATTGATCACATCGTCCGTATTACCATTATTTGTTACAGTTAACTTATAACTGATACCAGCATCTGTGTCCGATGTATCAGTACTCAATTTCATTAATCCTGAAATTGTAACATCATAAATAGGTAGAATTGAGGTCATTGTTGAAATCTCAGCAGACTTTGTATTATCCCCTTGAGATGTGGCAGTAACTCTGACAATATAATCACCAGCTGTAGCTAAAGTCGAAGCAGGAATGGTCAGAATCACTATTGTTGAAGCATTAGACCCAATACTAACTAAGGATTGATTTATTGTTGCTGTATTGTCAGATGATGTTAAAACGAAGGTATCTTCTGTATTGCCTGTATTGGTGATTGTAAGTGTATAACTGACTCCATTACTTGCATTATTAGTTTTGGTAGTCAGGTCACCTACACCTCCTAAGGTAACACCGTAAATAGGAAGTATTGTGGTTGTAGTTGTTAGTTCAGCAATCTTTTCAATATCACCCTGAGAAGTTGCCGAAACTTTGACTACATAATCACCAGCACTTACAAGGGATGCTCCGTTAATTGTAAGTGTGATTTCCGATGAAGCACCAGAAGCAAGTGATACAGAGGTTTGACTCAGTGTAGAGATTGTATCATTGGATGAAGATAAATTTATAATATCATCTGTATTTCCAATGTTTGTAACAGTGAATGTATAACTGACACCATCACCTGCATCAGTTGTCTCTGTAATCAAATTACCTACACCTCCTAAGATAACACCGTAAATAGGAAGTATTGTGGTTGTAGTTGTTAGTTCAGCAATCTTTTCAATATCACCCTGAGAAGTTGCCGAAACTTTGACTACATAATCACCAGCACTTACAAGGGATGCTCCGTTAATTGTAAGTGTGATTTCCGATGAAATACCAGAAGCAAGTGATACAGAGGTTTGGCTCAATGTAGATGCTACATCCCCAGATGAAGATAAGCGAATAGTATCATCTGTATTCCCAGTGTTTGTAACAGTGAATTTATAACTAACACCATCACTTGCATCAGTTGTCTCAAATGTCAGATCGCCTATTCCTACTAATCTAACACCATAAACAGGAAGGATTTTAGTTGTAGTTGTTAGTTCGGCAATCTTTTCAATATCACCCTGAGAAGTTGCCGCAACTTTGACTACATAATCACCAGCACTTACAAGGGATGCTCCGTTAATTGTAAGTGTGATTTCCGATGAAATACCAGAAGCAAGTGATACAGAGGTTTGGCTCAATGTAGATGCTACATCCCCAGATGAAGATAAGCGAATAGTATCATCTGTATTTCCAGTGTTTGTAACAGTGAATTTATAACTAACACCATCACTTGCATCAGATGTTTCAGATGTCAGATCCCCTATTCCTACCAAACTAACACCATAAACTGGAAGGATTGATGTCATCGTGGATATTTCTGCTGTCTTGGCTAAATCACCTTGGGATGTGGCAGTGACCTTTACAGTATAATCTCCTGCTTTTGCTAATACCGAACCAGGGATTGTTAAGGTAATATCCTTTGAAGTTCCATAAGATAGTGATACCGTTGTCTGACTTAATGTACCAGAGACATCCCCTGAGATGGATAAAGCAAGTATATCATCTGTATTCCCAGTGTTAGATATTGTAAACTTGTAACTAACACCATCGCTTGCATCAGTTGTCTCAGATGTCAGATCACCTATACCTACCAAACTAACACCATAAACAGGAAGGATTGATGTCGTCGTGGATATTTCTGCTGTCTTGGCTAAATTACCTTGGGATGTAGCAGTGACCTTTACAGTATAATCTCCTGCTTTTGCTAATACCGAACCAGGGATTGTTAAGGTAATATCCTTTGAAGTTCCATAAGATAGTGATACCGTTGTTTGACTTAATGTATCAGAGACATCACCTGAGATGGATAAAGCAAGTATATCATCTGTATTCCCAGTATTTGATAATGAAAACTTGTAACTAACACCATCGCTTGCATCAGATGTTTCAGATGTCAGATCACCTATTCCTACCAAACTAACACCATAAACAGGTAGGATCGTTGTCGTCGTGGTTATTTCTGCTGTCTTGGTTAAATTACCTTGGGATGTAGCAGTGACCTTTACAGTATAATCTCCTGCTTTTGCTAATACCGAACCAGGGATTGTTAAGGTAATATCCTTTGAAGTTCCATAAGATAGTGATACCGTTGTTTGACTTAATGTACCAGAGACATCACCTGAGATGGATAAAGCAAGTATATCATCTGTATTCCCAGTATTTGATAATGAAAACTTGTAACTAACACCATCGCTTGCATCAGATGTTTCAGATGTCAGATCACCTATTCCTACCAAACTAACACCATAAACAGGTAGGATTGATGTCGTCGTGGATATTTCTGCTGTCTTGGCTAAATCACCTTGGGATGTAGCAGTGACCTTTATGGAATATTCACCTGCCCGGGAAAGTGAATTACTTGGAATAGAAAGAGTGATATTCCTTGATGCACCAGATTCAAGAATTACAATGTTACTGCTCAATGCGGCAGTAATATCACCTGTTGTAGATAGACGAATCCTATCTCTATCATTTCCAGTATTCGTTATTCGGAGGGTATAATTTACACCTGAACTCGCATCATCAATTTCCTGAGTCAAATCACCGATACCTGTTATTGATACACCGTAGACTGCTTCAATTTTTGTAATTGTGTTAATCTTAGCAGTTTTTGTAGGATTACCTTTAGATGATGCAGTTACTATGATTGGATAAACCCCTGGTTTTGTAAGTAAATCACCAGAAGCGATGAAGATGACATCAGTTGTTTCTCCTGGATCAAGTGTTATTTCTAACTGGGATGTTGGTGTATCTTGAGAATTTTCTCTTTTAAATGAACCGAGAAAAGCTCCACCAATTCCGAACTCAGCAGATGAGCCGAGTTGTATCGTATCCTCAACATTACCAGTATTAGTTACCTTGAGTGTATATTCTACTCCAGTATTTGCATCGGTTGTTTCTTTTCTGATTTCATCACTGGTAATTGTTACACCGTGGGTTACAACTTCTGATGTTGCCTCCTGTGTATAAATATAATCATCAGCAGGATTAAAATTTCCATTAGATGCATTTCCTGCTGTATAGAAGGTAATTGGTCCTACATTTGAATCAGGTGCAGTCCATTTAAAGCGCCAGCTATTAGAGTTCTGTTTCCCATTGGCGTTTCCCGCAAATGTATGTTTTATATATTGTCGATCAGTGTCTTCTCCTGAGGTTTGTGTATTGCCATCTATTTTAGAGAATGTGCCAGCACGGTCATTCTTACTATTGAGTGCGGTCATCTCAAACCCCCATTTGGATTGACCGGATCGTCTTAATTCAACAATAATATCATAGACCATACCTGGCATATAAGTTTCAGGAACTGTCAATACTAATGAGCCACCTGCAGAATTTAACGATTTACCCAAATGACAACCAGCAGTAGCACAAGTAAGTTCATTTGGACCACCAGTCCTTCCATCTGGAGGACCATTTGAAAAAGCAAATACATGACTATTTGCAATCAATGAGAATAACAGTAAGAGAGAAACAGAATATATGTATTTCATAGAATAAATGAGATCCCTTCACATATACGTAAAAAACGCCCCACCGCCGACGCTAATCGGTATAGATTTGCAGTCGGAAAACCGGCAGTCGGGGCGTTTTTATATATGTCTAATTACTTAAACTTACTTCAAGATAACCATACGACGGGTAGCTGAGAAGTTATTTGTTTGGAGTGTATAGAAGTAAATACCACTCGAAACAGCCTCGCCAGCGTCGTTTTTGCCATCCCAATAAGCTGCAGTCGAAGGTTGCATGTATGAACCTACTGACTGATGACCTAAGTCAATTGAACGTACGATGTGTCCAGAAACATTAAATATTGAGATTGATACAGTAGAATCCTTACTCAATTGATATGGAATCCAAGTTTCTGGGTTGAATGGATTAGGGAAGTTTTGTCCAAGAATAGTTTCTTGTGGACGGACATCACCAACCCGTAATTGTACTGTGAGATAGGCATTATGAATATCTGAAGTTTGGACTGTACGTTGGAAAGGACCGGATACAATTGTTCCCTCTTGATCAAGTAGAGAGATCTCAATTTTGTCGCCAGCTTCAACAACACTCTTACGATTCAAGTCTGCCCAAACAGCAGAGACACTTCCATCTTCACCTGTAACTTTTTCTGTAGCAACAGTTCCAGTACGAAGATTCTTAGCAACGACTATATAAGACATTCCAGGTTGCATCTCTTTCAATTCACTTGAGACAATAAATGCCCAAGCATTTTTCAAAATTGAAAGTGATGGTGCAGCGGCTGTATCATCCATCATAGTCTCATCATCCATCATAGTCTCATCATCCATCATTTCTGTTGAAGGATTAGACCATGCATTACCTGAAAATTGTACCATTCCCGCTTCAAGTTTATTAACGATATAACCTTGTCCACCTTCAATTCCGAAGCCATCATCTTCTTCAACGACGACATAACCGACGAAACTTTGTGATACTGGATCTAATTTGATAACAACTGTAGCACCAACTAATTCAGCAAGAGATTTAGCTGTATAAGGTTCGGTTGGCATTAAAGGAACAGAAATCATATTCAAACCAGCTTCAAGCATAACGTCGTAAGTTGGTATGACGGGTTCTGGTTCTGGTTCCGGTTCTGGGACGTAAGGTTCGATCATAAGTGTTGCTGTGGGTTCAGTCCAACCAAATGATTCTGCGACTTCTCCAACACCCAAAATACCGGCATGAGGTGTGATGACGCCACCTTCTGTAGGAACACGTTCATTAGTACCTTCAGGATCTTCGTCTGGTCCTAAACCGATTGGTCCGGGTATATCAGATGCACGTTCAGTATTCTGTTCACTACCTGCATCATAAGACATCAGAGGAATAGTCGTTGTAATAGGCATACCTGCTTCATCATAAAGAGCGACATTAGTTGCTCCAATAAAAGCATCATTTGTTGAAACCAACATAGTTGCAAACGAAAGAGCAGAATTTACAGCATCTGCGGAGACCATCACAGTAACAGATGTACCAGGAAAGACAAATCCGTCTGGCATAACTGGTGTAGCACCAGCAGCGGTTGCTATAGCAGCGAGTCCTGATCGGTCACCATTTTCAGCAAGTAAGACCATTGCTTCAGATGCAGGTTCACCAAGGGTATATATTCTTGCTCCTGCAAGATGTGATGCGAAGATGGGAGGTGAGAAGATTTGACCACCTACTCCTGGTTCACCAGATGTGAGGTTTGTGAGGGTAATCTTAAAAACTTGAGGATCGGGAACGACCATCGTATCATCGGTATCGTCGACCATCGTATCATCGGTATCGTCGACCATCGTATCATCAGTATCGTCGACCATCGTATCATCGGTATCGTCGACCATCGTATCATCAGTATCATCGACCATCGTATCATCGGTATCGTCGACCATCGTATCATCAGTATCGTCGACCATCGTATCATCTGTGGTGCCATCATCGGTGGTACCGTCATCTGTAGTGCCGTCATCTGTAGTACCATCATCGGTGGTACCGTCATCTGTAGTACCGTCATCTGTAGTACCATCATCTGTAGTACCATCATCGGTGGTGCCATCATCTGTAGTACCATCATCGGTGGGTGCAGGAACTGTTATTTCACCATCTGCAGTTGTGACTTCCAATTCATTTGCTGCAGCATCAGAAATAACTACACCTGACAAAGTAATAGCTGATGCCTTAACTTCAATTACCTTAAATGTAACAGTAGCAAGTGTACCATCTCCGCTTGCTGTTCCTGCTCCAATTGAAGTTCCACCTACTGTTATGTTCGAATCACCAGGTTTAATTACTGGAAAGAACGTTCCTGCAGCTGGATCACCGGGAAGATAATCACCTTTTGCAGCGGAGACATATTCAAGGGCAGTATTATCATAATTAACCGTTGCTTGGCCACCGGCTACGCCTTCACCACCAGCAATATTAATATTAATGGTAAGTTCTTCGCCAACAGCAGGGGATTCTTGAGTGGCGGGGTCGATAGATACGGTAGCTGCGCCGTAACTATACGCTGTAATTCCAAAACACATTATAACAGCCAATAGGGAAAACAGTATTTTCCTATTGTTAAGCTGAATATTCATATAAAACTCCTTAAAAATCATTAACTTTGTAATTAACTCTACCTATACGATACAAGTCTAAGTCTCTTAACCTTAAGAGGAGAGGTAACACTGAGAGACTCAATTCACGATTCTTCTTAACGCGCTACATATATCTGTCATAGGCAATACGCATGACGTGACTTAGATATATTACGTACTAAATTATCATCACCTGACTAAGGTATTTAATAACAAGTTTATCCATAAGTATAAACGTTGTCAAGTCAATTACGTTTTCAAATGATGAATCTTGTGAAATTCGGGTTAAACTTTAGCGTAATTATAACATACAACCGAGAATTTACGCAAATTAAATATTCTCCTTATCAGATAAACGAGGTGCAAGCTGATTCCATATTTCACCTAATTCTGATACGGCTTTAAATACTGGATAGAGCGACTCCCACATTGTTTCACGTGTATCAATTACATTCTGTTTATTTTCATCGCTAAGTGCAGTCATTAATTGTTCTCCCATCTCCTTTTGTACTTTTGCACAAGTTGCTGATAGTTCTGCAAGGAGATTCGCAGCATGTATCTGACGAGAAACCAATTCAGAAACAGTTACCTGCATATCAGGTTCTACATCATAGGCACTTGACGGAGCATAATTATGTGGTAGTCGTTCACCATCATCATTTCGTGGTGTATGTGTCGGATGAATATGAGGTGTAACTGACAGGTACATTGTCATCGGTTCATCCCCGAGGACACGTACTTTATGTGGTTGATCTACTAAGGCGATACACATTTGTCCTGGACCTAATTCCTCGGTTTCACCCTCTATTTCAAACTCCACTCGTCCTTCCAAAATTAGGAATATCTCATGACCAAGATCGTGACTATGAAGTTGGGCAGATTGTCCAGGTTCCATCTTTAGAAAACGGGAACGGATTTGTGGTGTAACAAGAACATTTTTTATATCTTTGCGATAATCGTATACAGGAAATCCCATCATAAACTCCATTTCTAAAATATAGAATTAATTTGGCATGATTATAGAAATAAGTCAAATCCTAATTAATTTTTGACTTAAACAAATTAACCATGTATAATTGATATGGTAAAATTAGTTTCTGACATTTAATATATCTATGAAAATAATACTCTATATACATCATCATTCTGTCCATTCCTGAGTTGGGCGGATTAGAATGATGAAGTAAACATACATCATAGTGGACTAATTGTAAGAATACTTGCAAAAGATTCCCTGGTAAACTAACCGCTCTCCTACGTGCATTATATGCATTCGTAGTGCCTAAAGAGCACCCTGTTTACCGGGTTTTTTGTTTAAAAGACAACTTAATTCGAGCCAATGTTAAATATTCCATTTCTCAGAATCAAATAGAAGTAATGGAGGATAATATTGCTAATTTGAGGAGTAATGACTATGGAGACGTTTATAAGACCGATAGGAACTAACGATTTTTTACCTGAACAGATGGTTCAACGAAATTATGTGGAAAAGATAATACGTGATACCTTTGAAAGTTATGGATTTTCACAGATTCAGACTCCATTATATGAATCATTCTCACTGCTTTCAGCCCAAGCAGGAGAAGAAATACGGCATAAGATGTTTACTTTCGTTGGTCCTGATCGGGTTGACTATGCATTAAGACCTGAACTAACAGCTCCTGTTTGTCGAATTATTGCAAATGGGGATTTAGATGATTATCCATATCCATATAAACTTTATTATATTGGACAATGTGTACGACAAGAGCCGAAAACAAATAATGAAGACATTCGAAGAGAATTTCGGCAAGCGGGAATAGAACTAATTGGATCAGAATCTACTTTAGCTGATGCAGAGGTGATTACTATTCCTGTCAGAATACTTGAGAAGTTAAATATTGATAATACTCAATTAGTTATAGGGAATACTGGATTACTTAGACATTTATTAGAGAAATTGGATCTTGATCCAAAAGACCAGAGTGAAGTCATCTTGGATATAGACCATCTTTCACGAGTTCGTATAGAAAACGATATAATGAATCTTGAAACTCTACGTGATGAATTGAATATGTTACGTCGTTCTCAAGGGGCAGATTATCAAGGTGAATTCAAAATTGATATGGACATCATACAAGACTTGTCAGCGAGTAATTCTGATGAATGGAAAAACAATCTACCTGCAATTGCAGAGGAAACGTATATTTCCAGGTGGAACCGTTATTACGATATATCACAAGAGATGGCACAAAAATGTATTAATATCTCAAAAATTAATGGTGATAAAGACGCTGTTGTTTCTGAATATGGCAAAGAATTAGATGACATTTCTACACAATCCTATATGGAATTAACTTCATTATGTAATTATCTGCAAAACAATGGTATAACTGACTATAAGATTAATTTGGGAATTACCCGAGGATTTGATTTCTATACAGGTACAGTTTTTCAAATTGAAGATTCAGAAAAGAATTTAGCAATCTGTGGGGGTGGTAGGTACGATAGATTGATTGAAAGTTTTGGAGGCCCCTCACTACCAGGAGCAGGTTTCGCATTCCAATTTGATTTACTTGTAGAGGCATTCTTAAATATTGTTATCAATAACATTAAAATATCTAAAGACTATTTTATTACTTCTACATCTAATGATTTGTTAAGTTCTGTGAATAAAATTGCTGATACAATAAGAAATCAAGGAAAAACAGTAGAAATTGACCTAATGAAACGAACCTTTGAAGAACAGCAAGAGTATGCGGTTAAAGCACAATTCGATTATATCATCCGTATAGATGCAGATGATTCAATTACTCGAATAGATTTAAAAACTAAATCAATCGAGAAGATTTCAATAGAAGAACTCTAACCAGAAAGCATTATGCTGATATACCGAAACAAAAGGAATACTTTATTATGCAGACAGAAAGGACTTTAAATTTACTATTACCGAAAGGAACAATACAGTCTGAAACCCTTGAGATGTTTCAACGTGCTGGGTATGAAATTAATGGATATAAATCAACTGATAGATCCTACCGTGCTTCAATTACGAATGATGAAGAAATCCAAATTAAGGTTTCTCGACCACAAGAAATTCCAGTTTATGTAGGTATGGATGATTTTTACGATTTAGGTGTTACTGGTCAGGATTGGGTGGAAGAAACAGATGCGAATGTTGAGGAGGTCTTACCGTTGGATTACGGATTCGTTAGTATTGTTTTGGCAGTGCGTGAAGAGAGAGATGATATCAATTCGTTTATGGATCTGGTCAATCTTGCCGATAGAAATATAAGAATCTCGACTGAGTATTTAAACATTTCCGAGAAATATATTCTTGAACAAACAGAAAACAAAATTGCTCCCGTTATATTAACCCCGTGGAAACGTCTAAATACTCTTGGTACCTATCAATCACCAATCATGTTGATGTTGTCTTTTGGGGCAACAGAAGGAAAACCACCAGAGGAGGCGGATGCGATTATTGATAATTGTAGTTCAGCTCGTACATTAAAAGCAAACAACCTAAAGATTGTTGAAGTTTTGCGCGAATCAGAATCATCATTAATCGCGAATCCTAAATCGCTTAGAGATCCCTGGAAACGTGAAAAAATTGATGAACTAAAACAGACACTTGAAAAAGGTGTTCGTAGACGTAGAAGTCAAGGGCTTCCAGGACATATATAAGGAGTAGGGTTGATGGCACAGCTCATAAAACCACGTGTACCGAGAGGTATGCGTGATATTTTACCGGAACAGATGATTCGTAGGCTGTATGTGATTGATGTAATTCGTGATATATTTGAAGAATTCGGTTTTGAACCATTACAAACACCTGCGATGGAGTTAACTGAAGTACTTACAGGAAAATACGGTCCAGATGCAGAGAAGTTGATCTATCAAGCAGGACATACAGGTGGTAAAGAAGATATCTCACTCAGGTATGATCTTTCTGTTCCTTTATGTCGGGTAGTAGCAATGTACCCGCAACTTCCTAAACCCTTTAAAAGGTATCAAATTGATCCTGTGTGGCGCGCAGAACGTCCACAAAAAGGTCGTTACCGTCAGTTCTTCCAATGTGATGCGGATACAGTTGGTAGTGAGAGCATGTTAGCGGATGCTGAAAATGTCAATCTGATATATCAAATACTTTCTCGACTTGGGTTTAAACAATTTGAGATAAACATCAATGAGAGAAAATTGATAACTGGGATTGGACAATTCGCTGGAGTTCCAACTGAACAGTTAGGAGGACTTTACCGATCAATAGATAAATTGGATAAGATAGGAATAGATGGGGTCACATCAGAATTAAGAGAAAATAATATCCCTGAAGATGTCATTGAAAAACTACTTGCTTTGTTACAGATTGAAGGTGATGCAGAAACAATTCTATCTGAATTAAGCAATCAACTCAACGATTTCGAAACAGCCCGTGAAGGCATTTCAAATTTGAAAGAGTTAATAGATTATATTTCAATACTCGGTGTTCCAGAAGAATTTTTTTGTGTGAATGTAGCAATGGTACGTGGTTTGGAATACTACACAGGACCTATTTATGAAACAGTTGTTGAAGAACCGAAGATAGGTAGTATAACGGGTGGTGGTAGATATGATGAATTGATTGGTAGTTTTAGTAAACAGAGTTTTCCTGCTACAGGGACAAGTTTCGGTATAGAACGGATTATTGATGTCATGGAAGAATTCGATATGTTTCCATCAACGGTGGGTAAAACAGTGACACAGGTATTAATGACCGTTTTTGATGATGATTTGATGAATGAATCACTAAAATTAGCAACACAATTGCGTAAAGGTGGAATTCGGACAGAGGTATATTTCCGTCCAGGAAAAATAAGCGTACAACTGAAATATGCAGATTCGAAGGGTATTCCTTACGCAGTAATATTAGGATCTGATGAATTAGATGCAGGAATAGCTGCAGTGCGGGAACTTTCAAGTAGACAACAGAAAGATGTACCTTTGGAAGATTTAGTTGACCATATAAATACAATGATATACAATGAATGAAATTCATTATATATCCACATTACTGAGTTAAAACTTTCTTTATACTACTACAATGATTTCAAACAGACGTTCTCGTATTATATGGAGTTATCTATTACTCGGCTTCATCGTTCAGATTGTATACCTTTCCTTTGTTGGGTGTAGCCATACCACACCTTATTATCATCCAGAAATATCGTTAGCTGCGAAAACAGAAACTCAAACGAATTCCTCCTTACTCTACCGCATCGTACTAATTGGAGATGCAGGACAGCCAAAACCTAATGAACCCGTTTTAAAATCACTAAAGAATTGGACGTCAAAAGCGTCAGATCGAACTACGGTTGTCTTTTTAGGAGATAATATGTATCCTGATGGGATGACAGAAGAAAGACGGGATGAGGTAGAAGAGAAATTACTACCGCAATTAGATGTAATTACATCATCCAATGCACATGGCTTATTTATACCTGGTAATCATGATTGGGCAAGTGGTAAAGATGAGGGGTATCAAGCAATTCTCAAACAGCAAAATTACATAAATAATGTATTAACACAAAACCCAAAATTTCTTCCAATAGAGGGAACCCCAGGTCCAGTTCCAGTTGACCTTCCGAAAGCTTCACCTACTCTTCGTTTAATTGTCTTGGATACACAATGGTGGTTACAGGAAAACCCTCATTCAAGTGAATCTTATGAATCTGTCATATCAGAACTAAAGACTTTATTAAATACGGATTTACCGGTTATAGTTGTTGGACATCATCCGATTGAAAGTTATGGACCCCACGGTGGTTTCTTTGATTGGAAAGATCACATTTTCCCTGGCAGAATGTATAAGAAGTGGCTATGGTTGCCTATTCCAATTCTTGGATCAATAGTCCCACTATCTCGTTGGTATATAGTAGACTATCCTCAAGATTTAAATGGAAAAAGATATAAAAAGATGGTGAAACAGTTGAACCATGCATTCTCAGAATCCAATCAGACATCATTGTTAATATATGCCTCCGGTCATGATCATTCACTACAAGTACTTAAAGACGATATTACAGATTATTTACTCATAAGTGGACTTGGATCTACAGAGAAAGCAACCCCAGTTTCCCATGGTGAGAATACACTTTTTGCCCATCAACATACCGGTTTTATGTCCGTTGATTTTCTAAACGATGGTAGAGTACTACTACGAGTCATTGAACCAATTGGTGAGAAGATTGTCTTTCATCATTGGTTAAAATAGCCTTCCTTTGCTTCAGAATTTTATTTAAACGAATTAAGAAAATAATTTGTCTAATCAGTATATTGAATTCATAATAACTCATTTTGGAGAGTATGATGTTAACACAGAAACAGAAGTTAGAATTTCATGAAAATGGGTATATTACTGTTCCTGGTGCTGTACCAAAGTTAATGGTTGATTCCGCTCGTAAATTAATTAACCATTCAATAGGGGCAGTTGGTATGCATGAAGGGGACTTAGAAAAGTTCAGAGCACAATCTTATTGCAATGAGATACAAAATGCACCTCAAATAGTAGATATATACCGCAAAACACCAGTACAGAATATCGCTGAATCTTTATTAGGTGAAGGAAATGTGCAAACACCCGGTTCTGCCCAAATTGCATTAAGATTCCCAATGCCGTTGGACCGTGATGCGAATGCACCAAGTGGACATTTGGATGGATTGGGTAGTGGATCTAACGGGATGCCAAAAGGTGTTTACAAACGAGGGTTTTCTGCATTAGCTGTTGTATATCTTGCAGATGTACCAGAAACGAATAGTGGAAATTTTACTGTATGGCCAAAATCACACTCTTTCTTTGCTGACTATTTTGAAAAGGAAGGGCATGAGGTATTAGCTGACGGCATGCCGCGTCCTGATCTACCAGAAGAACCGAAACAAATTACTGGTAATGCTGGAGATGTGGTATTAACCCATCATCAGGTTGTCCATTCTGCTGCACAAAACGCTTCTGCTGACATTAGATATGCTGTTATATTTCGTCTTCGACATGTAGACTGCAATGAAAATGGATATGATTGTTATACAGACATCTGGCGAGAATATCCTGGGATTCAAGAGGTATTAACATCAAACGATGAGTAAATTTCTTAGGGAAGCATAAGTGATTAGAATAGCAATAGTGCATAGATTTTCTATTGTAATTTCTTGATGCTACCCCATACTGTCGTTATCTTATTTTTTGGTTCAACAAGGAACGGATTTCCCAGAGTATTAGCAAGTTTTTCTACTTCTTTCTCAGTCAATGCCCGATGGAACATCATATACTCGTCCATCAAACCCTTGAAAGGAAAAGTGGTAGGACCCCGTAGACCATTAAAATCTGTTGCTTCAGAACCAACGCCTATAAAACCAAAACGTTGTGCTTTTGGACCGATAAATGCCACATGCACTGGTTCTTCAGCATCTAATTCCCCATCAACAAATATTCGTTTTTTCTCACCGTCAAATGTAACGACAATATGGTGCCATTCATCGTCTGTTACCTCAATGTTACCATGCCAATCGGATATTGGACAACAAATATCAAAAGCAACCAAGGTTTCATTCCCAAGTTGGTCATCCCCCACACCAAATCGAAAAAATTCACTACGATCCCAAGATGAGATTAACCCTTTCTGTGGGGTTTTTATCCAAACAGATATACTTAGTTTAGGTATACCTTCAGAATATAGTATATTTCGAACAGCAATATACTGTCCACCTAATCCAGGAAACTCTACTGCTTCGTTGACCTGCCCTTCAACGTTCTTTATATTGTTGCCTTGCACAAAACCGTGGTTTTCATTTCCAGATTCATCTAAAAAGTCCGTTCCATTACGTGTATCCGCATCAAAACTGTAGTATACAACAAGATCTGTTGAGTCCAAATTTATTCCATATACATTGAATGATACCCCCATCCATATAAGAATTAATATAGAATACTTACTAATTTGGTATTTTCTCATTTCTTAACTCCTTAGTAAAATGTCTTCATATTTGCCCATAAAACACTCAATTTTTGATGTGGAACAACGTCAAAAACTAACTCACAGTGATTGAATATCTTATGGTTGTAAAAGCTCACCTGGAATACGTGAACCCGGATAGTTTCCATTCTCATCTCTATTTGCAATAATTTCAGGAATCTCTTTATCCCAATATTCTGGAATAGTGTTTGGTCTACTATGCCATGCTAAGATCAAAGTTCTTCGTGTATCAGTAAGATTATTATGTGCAGCATGTAATAATCGAGCATCTGCCATAACCAAAGAACCAGCTTTAGCAGAAATTTCCACTTGATCTGGGTGATCACAAAACATTATTGGATGATCTTCTTGAATAAACCGTGCACCTTGTTCATGTGCAGGTACAAGTTGATTGTGTAGATCAATTCTCTTTAGATGTGTACCGGGAATTACCTTTAAACACCCATTTTCCCGTGATGTGTCTGACAAGTAATAGTTTAGAAAGATAGTCTGTGGCCAGGGGGTACAACTAAGTGGATCATTCCAACGCATCCAATCTTGATGCCAATAGAGTGGAGGTCCACCTGCTTCTTTTGTTAGTATGATAATACCCCCTGATGCAGCGAAATCACCAAAACCGAGGTCTTCAAGTGCATCACGAGAAGGTTGCCATTCTAATAATCTTTTAATATACGGGTTATCAGCCCCATTTACATTGACATGTTGCCCTTGGTATACCATTTCCGCTGGTTCAGTATGTGCTGCAATTAATCTTTCTGATTCATCGTGCAGTTCTTGTAAGAATTCATCAGATAGAACATCTTCAACTACACAAAATCCGTCACGAAGCATCTGTTCACGTTTTTCAATAGCCACTTCAGGTGTCATTCAATTGCTCCTAAACAGTAAATAATTGTAAATTTTACATAAAACAATATGTTAATACAACACAAATTTGACAAAATTAATAAGTATTATGCAAGTTCAGACGAAATATCCTTTGAACACTTCACATGACTTGTTGTGTCATAAGGACCTTACACATACATAGATTATCCCATCGTTGACACCCTTATCTCTTAATGGTATACTCTCAAATGGGAGACAATGTATGGTCAGTCAAGAAGATATTCAAGCCACCTGTGATGACATTGTAAGGGAATTTTCTCCATTGCATGTGATCCTTTTTGGATCTTATGCTTATGGTATTCCGACTGAAGATTCTGATGTGGATATGTTAGTAGTTATGGATATTCCTGCATCTGAAACGAGTCGTAAGACATCGGAAATACGTAAACGAATTCCACGACGTTTTAGTATGGATTTATTGGTAAGATCACAAGATGAGATCTCATTTCGAATTTCACATAACGACTGGTTCTTACGTGAAATCACAGAAAGAGGGGAAATCCTTTACGGGGATATCAACACGATAGAAATAAATAATAAAAATGAAAAAACTAATATGAATCCTTTGACATTAGAATGGGTAGAAAAAGCAGAAGAAAATTACACAACAGTTAAGTTATTGTATCAGAATGAAATTTCAAGTAAAAATATTATCTGTTTCCATGCGCAACAATGCATCGAGAAGTACTTAAAAGCATGGCTCCAAGAAAAGAATATTCCAATTCCAAGAACACACAAGTTAGAAGATCTATTGGATCTAATAATACCCTATATACCTGAATGGAATTCCTGGAAATCAGATCTTTCAACTCTATCAAATCATGCAGTAAACTTTCGATATCCGGGAAAGTCAGCAACTGGAGAAAATGTAGAAATTGCAATATCAAAATGCAACATTGTCAGTCATGCAATTCACCAAAGTCTTAACCTATCACCCAATGAATTAACGGAAGAAGAAAGCAATGTGTAAAGGAACAACTGTAAACATTCCAAGACTTGAAATTTCAGATCAGGAACGAATAGGAAATTACTTATCTCAAGATTCAATTGATGCTGGTGTACGTCTTCTACGTGAAGCTGGATTAGTCGTTATTGAAAGTGTATTGCCCCGAGACTGGATAGAAGAAGTTAATACGGCTATGCAAGCAGTGATGGATGGAGAGAATGAAGATGAGAACGGTGTAAATCCGATGCTTAAGATGCCGTTTATGGATCCCCGTATCATCAGTAATCCTTTTTCAATGGCAATAATGAAGGAAGCCATGGGAGAACAGTTTTTTGCCTATCTACCCTATGGGTGTAATTCAACTGCACCAGGTAATGAGATACAGTGGATTCATCGAGATTCTGGTCAACTCTTCCCAGAATTATCATTCGCGCTACCTGTAACAACAATCGTTGTAAATATACCACTAACAGATTTTACTGTGGAGAATGGTGCAACTGAAGTTTGGCCCGGATCACATCTTATTATAGATGATGATGATGTTAGGAATACCCCTTACCATGTATGTGATGAAGCACGTGCAGCCCAACATCCTTCATTTCAGTTAACCATGCCAGCCGGGTCCGTCGTTGTACGAGATATGCGGTGTTGGCACAGAGCAATGCCGAATACGACAGATTCTCCAAGACATATGTTGGCATTAGTTTATTTTAGAAGATTCCATCATTCACCGAATGCCCCCGGTATTTTTAATGCGCGTATTCCAGAAGAAATTTGGTCAACAATGTCAGAAGAAACACAATCGGTATACCGTTTTCAAGCACATGATTAAAGATTTTAGATTTAGAGGATAAACATGGAACGTACACTACTCATTCATCCAGAAATGCCTAATATAGAAAATGAACACGGATTTCCAAATATAAATGGTCCATCACTTGTACGTGTACCTGATTGGATTGAAAACCCATTGGGTAAATACTATCTATATTTTGCACACCATCGTGGATCTTATATACGATTAGCTTATGCAGATGATATTATTGGACCGTATACTGTTTATCCTGGCGGTGCGCTCCATAGAGATAACACCGTCTTCAAAGGTTGTGATCATATTGCATCCCCAGATGTGCATATAGATGAGGATAACAAAAAATTCATCATGTACTTCCATGGAAATTACCGGGGAGGTCAAGCCACATGTTGGGCAACATCAGAGAATGGTTTGGATTTCTCTGCATCCGAATCCTTAGAAAAGCAACAAGGTCCATATTTTAAGGTGTTTTGGTGGAACGATACAATATATGCTACAAATCACAACTTGCTTAACCGTGGTAAAACAGCAGAATGGACGACAGTTTTTGAAAGACGTGAAACACCTTTATTTATTGGAAAGGGTAGGGATGGAACTCCGCGCCATACAGCCAACTATCTTGATGGAGATACTTTGACAGTATACTATTCACTCTATGGAGATACACCAGAACGGATTTTGAAAAGTACTGTTGAACTTACTGAAGATTGGAATGATTGGACACCATCTCCACCGATTGAGGTTATAGCACCCAAATATGATTTTGAAGGTGTTGATATACCCATTGTCCCATCCACTAACGGATTGGATAGAGAACGGGTACATCAATTGAGAGATCCAGATATATATTGTGAAGATGGTAGGAAATGGCTTCTGTATTCAGTGGCAGGGGAGCAAGGAATTGCAATTATGGAACTTTCTGAATAATGTGAGTATATTATTCAAACTCTACAAATCTATACAGATGTTGTAGTTTTAGTTTAGCATCTACTGAGGTTAGTCTTAGAGAATCATTCAGGTCGTTAAGTTCTTTTACTGACCATATTCCATCCTTAACAGTGTAATGTTCAACGTTTAGCCGATCCTGTGAAATAAGTATATATTCTTTAAGTGATTCCAATTTCTTATAACGTTCAGCCTTCTCTCCTCTGTCATATTCCTCGGTTGAGTGTGAAAGCACTTCTATAACAATAATTGGATTTAGAAGTGTATCAAGGACATCGTCCTCAAAACGAGGTCTTTCACAAACAACTGAAACATCTGGATATAAATAGGAATCTCCATTATCACTCCCTACGCGCATATCACTTGAATATACCATACATCCTTGATTAGATAATTGATTATACAGACTTGTAGCTGTATTCATAGTGATTAAATTATGTTCATGACTTGCTCCTGACCTTGCTACAATCTCACCACTGAGATATTCGCTTTTGAGTGTAGCCTTCCTTTCAGCAGAAATGTATTCATCAGAAGTTAGTAATGTTTGCGCTGCAATTGATGTCATGAGGATCTCCTATTCTGGTGCTAAAGAACGAAGTCTTCTAACTGTCTTTTCAACTTCATCTACTACAATTTCTATTTCCTCTGAAGTATTATACCGTCCTACACCAAAACGGACTGCCGTCAATGCCAATTCATTCGGTACACCCATTGCAGATAAGACATGGGATGGGGTAACAGATTCTGAATCGCATGCTGAACCAGCAGAAACTGCGATATTGTCAAGTCCCATCATCAATGCTTGGTTTTGTACTCTTTCAAATGAAATGTGTAGGTTACCAGCAAGTCTTTTTTCAGGATGTCCATTAAGATGGATATCTGGTATTTGAGAAACTAATTTCTTGTGTAATGTATCCCGTAAATCCCAAACAACTTTTTCCTCGATTTTCTCTTTCATCGCACTACTACAACTTTCACATGCAGCACCCAATCCAACAATCCCACCAACGTTCAGTGTACCAGAACGGATACCGTTTTCCTGTCCTCCACCATAAAAAAGTGGGTGAAGATCAATTCCTTCTCTTAAATATAATGCACCTACCCCCTTTGGTCCATAGATTTTATGGGCAGTCATAGATGCTAAATCAAGACCTAAAACATCCATATTCGATTCAATCTTACCAATACCCTGAACAGCATCTGAATGGAAGAAGACATTATTTTTTGATGCTATATTGGCAATATCTCTCAATGGATTGATCGTTCCAACTTCGTTATTTGCATAAATTATACTAATCAAAATTGTCTTAGTAGTTAAAGCTGCATATACATCATCCGGATCTACCATACCGTATCTATCAACTGGTAAGTAAGTAATTTCAAAACCCTCAGTCTCTAAAGCATGACATGTATCAAGTATTGCATGATGTTCAACTGCACTCGTAATTATGTGGTTCCCTTTATCCTTATATGCGTAAGCAACTCCTCTAATTGCAAGATTGTTGGATTCAGTTGCACCACTTGTAAAAATTACCTCTTTTGGCTTACATCCTAGTAAATCAGCAACTTGTTCTCGTGCTTTCTCGACTGCCTCCTTTGCCTTGATACCAAAGAGATGTGTACTTGCTGCATTCCCAAAATGGGTTGTGTAAAATGGCAACATAACTTCCAATACTTCTGGTGCAATTGGTGTTGTCGCATGGTTATCCATGTAAATTACTTTATTATCCACAGTAATTTTTCCTATCACTTGGGTTATGGTGATATAGTAAGTCCAGATGTATTTCTACTTCTATTTAAGCTGCTCTCTGAACATATCCATTAATCCGTCAGGAGGATCAAAAGGTAATTCTATAACAGTATTTGTAAGACCACTATAATAGATGCCAAGGAGTAAATTAAACTCAGCCAAGGATTGCGGTAAATTCGTTGGGTGAACCTTGCTATCATCCTCAAGCCAATCAAAGACTGCTTCTGTTAGATTTGTTTGTGCTACCGCATTTTGGTCACCGTAACTCAGATTTCCTCCCTCATACCCACCTTCAGGTGTGCAACGCTCCCAACTTTCAAAACGCCAATGAACAAAACCTGTTTCTCCAAAGACACAAACCCGTTTATGTCTATTATTACCAGTATTGGGTAAAACTCGTGGTGCCATTTCTGGACCAAAAGCCACAGATGCTTGTATACCGTTGGCATAGGTGACTATTGCTGTAGCGTTTGCTGGGGAAGGTTGAGCTCCATCTAAATTACCTGCTCCAGCAATTTGTCCCATTACTCTAACTGGTTGAGAGTTGTCAATATAAGAGGAGACTAACTGAAGTACATGGGGTGCTTGATCTACGGGTGGGTTACGAGCACTTGCTTCAATAAATTTGATTGCACCAATTTTACCTTCAGCAACATCGTTCTTCAATTCAAGGTTTTTGGGATGGTAATTGAGTTGTGTATTAATAGCAATCTTTGTTTTTGTCTGTTTTGAGAGTTCATGGATTTGTCTCCAATCTTCACTTTCAACAGCAATCGGTTTTTCAATTATTACTGAAGGAACTCCCTGCTCAGATGCCTGATTTAAAAGTGGGTAACGAATCCGTTCATTACTACCCCTTAATACAGGTGCAGTAACAATATGCAATAGATCAGGTTTTTCCTTAGTCAACATTTCATCAAGATCTGTATACCGTGAATCAATGTCGAATTCATCACCAAAATCGTTAAGTAAATCCTCTTTCATATCACAGATAGCTACCAGTTTACCACCCTTAACATTGTCATAGGCACGTGCATGTGCACGAGCACGTCCACGACACCCAAGAATTGCACATTTATACATATATTCTCCTTAGATTACAATCAATATTAGAGATATTATAACGTGAGTTTGATATGACACATTGTAACCTGATCTTTTAGTTAACACCAGAGTGCACAAACTGGATAGTTTGTGCTACAAAGACTATCTTCAGGACAAAATTCTGTTTTTCGAACTGACATTTTTTATTATCAAACTGACGTTAATTATAAGATATTTTAACATTAATGCTTATCAACTATTATATGCAGAATACACAATAATGGCAAACTATAAACCAATGGTTTAAGACCCTATTGATTCAATCTAAATTTAGATTAAAATTGTATAATATACCTTAAGACCTAATAATACATCAATTTTTTGCATTATCAATAATTACTCAATATAATTATAATAATTATAGTTTGGACAGTTTCTGTCGGTCTCATGTCGGGTTTTTCAAGGGTTCTTCTGTTTTCCTGATAGTTTTGGGGGGCGGTATAACTCACAGAAAAACAGACACCTTTACATTGCACTCCGCTGGAGTGCAGTGCTGTTTGGCTCTTTTTTCTATAGACATATCACGCCGCTGGCGTGAGGAGACTGTGTAAGGTTGATGTAGTTAGTTCTCTATTGATTGCATCTAACAAACGGATAAATTGTGGGTCTTGCTCCAGCGGAGCAATATGTCTATAGCAGTGAAGCATAGCAATCCCGCACTCCAGCGGAGTGCTATGTCTAAAATTGTCCAAACTATAGTATAATAATTAAACTATCATATATTGAGGATTGAACTAATGTATATAAGAGTTATAACATTATTGTGTATTATATTCACATTAGGTATATTTACAGGTCTATCTGATGCTAAAATCGATCCAGAGAAAGTTGTTGCCATCTGGCTACTTGATGAAGGTAAAGGTGATGTCGTTGAGGATGTATCTGGTAATGAATTGAAAGGTACAATAAAACAAGGGGATTGGGTTAAAGGAAAAGTTGATGGGGCACTTAGTATGCCAAAAGGTGGTACAGTCACTATTCCAATTGGTAAGGGAACAATTAGAGATAAAATGAGTTATATTCTTTGGCTTCAGTTTACGGATACCGCAGGTCTGTATTCCAAGTGCATGAATGTTGCTTATATTTAAAAGTTAATTCGGTAAGTTCAATCCATGTCTTTTAGATTACACGTTTAACATAAACGTAATATGCACCGAGTGTCAATTCACCCGTCTCATCTGAGAATTGGGTTTGAAGACTTGTCTGTCCAGTTTTTAGACTGAATGTGAAGTTGACACTCTTTGCATCAGCCGTGATACTTTTTGTTGCAGACTGATCACCAATACGAATCTGAGCCGTTTTTAAGTCCAGTGCGCGTCCACCGTTGTATAGATCAATATTGTCTCCAGGGATTCCTTCAATGATTGCTCTATCTTCCTCACGTGGCCATCGTCTTAACTCAAAACTATATTCTCCATCCTCAGGAATCTCAATTGCCCAATGACCATTACATTCCATTCCACGGCGAATTGATCCTTGATTCCATGCATGTCCTCTTCCATGCCAATCGTGTGTAGTAATACACGCAACCTGTTCGTGTTGTGTACCAACAACAATTGGACACTCTTCATCGAAACGTACAGAGACTAAATCCCACCATTTTTCATAATGTGCACGTAGTTCTTCAACGACATCAGGATTCTCATTTGCAATATTTTCACGCTGTTCTGGATCTGCTTGAATATCATATAACTCTTTACCATTTATGAGTCTCCACCGTTGTGACATGGTAGCACTATCTTTCCACTTGATTGGGTTTTCAACCCGTTGTGAATCTGTAACAATTACACGATCTTCCCACTCGACTTCTTCATCTTTTATCAAAGGTGCTATACTTGTACCATGAAATCGAGAATTATCAGAAACATCTAAATCACAAAGGTCAATGAGAGTCGGTAGTAAATCAATATTTGCTGTGAGTTCATCTACCTCTTTCTTTTCTGATAATCCACCATCAGGCCAATGTAAGAATAACGGTACACGATGCCCACCTTCATACGGTGAACCTTTCTTTCCGCGCATTCCAGCATTATATCCATTTTTGACAAACTGTCTATCATCAAGGTTACAACCAGCAGCAGAACCGTTGTCAGTCATAAAAATAAGTATTGTGTTTTCTTCAAGTCCAAGTACTCTCAGATGATGCCGAAGTCGTGCCATATTATCATCTATGTTAGTTATCATCCCATAGAAACATGCACGATCATTAGGTTCACCTTTTTTCTTATAAACTTCACTATATGAATCAGGTACACGGAATGGACCGTGGGGTGCATTTGTAGGTATATAACAGAAGAAAGGACGATCTTGGTTTCTTTCAATGAAATTCATCCCTTGTTGAAACCACACATCGGTACAATATCCTTTAAAGGGTTGTTCTGAACCGTTGTCAAAGTATGTATCATCGAAATAATCATTACCCCAATAATCTGGTGTTTGACTAATTCCACCACCACCGTGATAGAGTGCTTCTTCAAACCCACGATCATGTGGACGGAATGGATAGTTATCTCCAAGATGCCATTTGCCAAACATACCTGTCTTATACCCATTATTTCTGAAGATATCCGCCATCGTGACTTCATCACTACGGAGTAAAGATCTACCCCCAATTGTATGCCACACCCCTGTGGAATTACAATATCGACCTGTCATAATCCCTGCGCGTGTCGGTGAACATGTGGGACCGACGTGTAGATTCCGTAGTTGGACACTTTCCTCTGAAAGTGAGTCCAGATTCGGTGTGTTAATTACAGGATTCCCTGTACATCCCAAATCTCCATACCCTTGATCATCTGTGATAACAAAGACCAGATTCGGTTTCGTCACGTTAATATCTCCTAAATAGTGGTAGAATATACCTTATTTCAATGCTTCTTTAATACGATCTAATCCACGGTTGATTTCAGTCAATGATGTGGCAAACGAGAGCCGTAAATTCCTATCCGCACCAAAACCGTCTCCTGGAACTACCCCAACACCAGCAGAACCCAATAGATAATCCGTAATATCCATTGAACCTTCTATACTTTTACCATCAAGTGTTCTTCCATAATGGTCTGAAAAATCAGGGAAAATATAGAATGCACCTTGTGGTTTGACATAACTTACACCATCAATATCATCAAAACGTTCACAGATTACATCCCGACGTTCTTCAAATGCTTTACGCATCTCTTCAACTGCATCTTGGGGTTCATTAAGTGCTGCTACAGCCGCTTTCTGAGCAATGGAGGTGGGGTTTGATGTACTGTGAGATTGTATCCGGGACATAGCTGAGATAACATCTTCTGGTCCAGCAGTATACCCAATGCGCCATCCAGTCATTGAATATGCTTTGGATACACCATTCACGACAAATGTAATGGCTTTTGTTTCTTCATTGAAGGCAGCAGGACTTTTGTGTGTAGCTTCGTCGTAGAGTAAGGCTTCATAGATTTCATCAGAAATGAGATATACCTGATTTTTCACAGCAATTTCTGCGATCTGTTTTAAATTTTCCACATCATAGGTTGTACCCGTAGGATTACTTGGACTGTTGATGAGAATTGCTTTTGTGTTGGAATTAATCGCTGCTTCAACATCTGTTGCCTGCATACAGAAATTCTGATCTGCTGTTGTTTCAATTACTTGTGGCACAGCTCCTGCCAACTTAATCTGTTGTGGATAGCTTACCCAATATGGAGCAGCGAAGATAACCTCATCCCCCGGATCACAAATCGCTTGCATGATGTTATAAAGGGTATGTTTTGCCCCACATGAAACGATGATTTCTGATGTTGAATAGCTTAATCCATTGTCCCTCTGAAATTTATCAACGATTGCTTCACGTAGTTCAGGTGTACCGGGGACGGGTGTATATTTTGTAAATCCATCCTCAAGTGCAGAGATTGCTGCCGCTTTAATATAGTCTGGTGTATCAAAATCTGGTTCACCCGCACCGAATTTGACAACATCCACACCATCTGCGATCATTGCATTGATTTTCGCTGTGATGGCTAAGGTTGAAGATGGGGTTACGTTTTGGCTCCGTTCTGATAGTGAAATCATTAATTCTCCTTACGAATCATTCAGGTTTTTTATACCTGTCTTAGTTCTGAAAATGTGATGGCATTTTATCTGATATAATAATTAAGAATGTTTAAATACATGTTCGATGAAAACTACAAAATGTTTCTTAGAGAGTATCATCAAGTTTCTTGAGTAGGTCTTTCTGTTTTTTCGATAAAGATTGAGGTATTTCGACAACAAGCTTAACACGTAGGTCACCGCTTCGAGCAGTTGAATCAATAATTCCTTGTCCTCGGATTCTTAATTGTTGTCCTGGCTGTGATCCTGCAGGAATCTTTAAATCTACATCCCCTGACAATGTATTCACACGGACTGTACCACCTAATGCTGCAGTTGTCATTGGGACTTTCACCTCTGTTACTAAATCCAGTCCATCCCGTGTAATAGTTGGATGAGGTTTTATTGATACCCTTGCTAATAGATCTCCTGAAGGACCAGAACCGAAGGATTCACCTTGTCCCCGTATCCGTAATGTCTGACCATCTTTAATACCAGGAGGAATTTTTATGTTGATATTCTTCCCTTGTATCGTTACTTCTCTCGTGGCACCGAGTACTGAATCTTCAAAAGGAATTGTAAGGTTTACCTTATGATCCCGACCCCGGTAAGTACGTGTAGTTCTATGTTGTGGTCCAAAGATATCACCGAATACCTCATCAAAACCTCCGCCTCCACCATAGGTTGTTCGACCAAATAGATCATTCAGATTGATATTTGAAAAGATGTCATTTACATTGGTATAGCCTTCAAAACCCATACCGTGAACACCTGCATGTCCCCGTGTATCATACACACGTCGTTTTTCTGGGTCGGATAGAACTGAATAGGCATTGGACGCTTCTTTAAATCTATCTTCCGCAGTTTTATCATCTGGATTCTTATCAGGATGATATTTGACTGCTAATTTACGATATGCCTTTTTGATTTCATCCGCTGAGGCGTCTCTATTAACACCGAGAATTTCGTAGTAATCTCTCATAATTAAATGGGGAATACCTTATAAATAGTTTTTTATGTATAGTGATAGTTCTTTATAATAAATCAACTAATTCATCTACTGAGGTTATATTATGGTGTTCTTTTACAATCTTCCTGCCAAAGTTAAGAATTACTGTTTCTATCTCTAATTTTCGTTGTTTATCCGCTATACCCTCTATATCTTTAACATGTGCTGCACCTATGATACGTCGTAACATCTCCATTCCTGTAAATCCAACTGATTCTTGAAAGATATTTTGTAAAGTTTGTTCCTTAAGTGGTTTATCCATCATAAATTCATCAGTATATGTTTCCCATGTATCTACAATAGCTGATTTAATCTTAGATTGAATATCAGTATTATCTGTATGTGAGAAAAAAGACAGTAGATAATTTGCCCAAAACAAGCCAACATCAAAACCAACAGGTCCATAGAAGGCAAATTCTGAATCAATTACCTTGGTGGACTGGTCGTTCACCATAATACTACCAGTATGTAAATCTCCATGGGTTAACCCTTGTTGTATATTCAGAAATATACTCTTTAATTGATGAGTTTGTTGTATGAATTCTTCGTCATTTTTGAGTTGGTCTACTTCTTTTTTTAACCCATCAGAATAAAAATTGGTTTCATGTTCAGTGAAAGGAAATGTAAAAACATAATCTGCTGTTATATTCTGCATCACAGTATTCTTAAAATCAAGTTTATACTGCTTAACCGCCGTATCTTCCATATTTTCGAAATAGGTCTGACTATGGACAATACCCAGAAACCTACCGATTTCAATTGGAATTGATGAATTCACCTGACCAGCAATTAGATCATCACGTAGTAGTCTGTATCCGTTAAGATCCTCCATTATAATAACAGCAGAATCACTGTCGAAAAAGTATAGGGATGGGACAGTGTCACTCGCAAATTCGTTATATGTCTTTAATGCTTGGTATTCGAATGTTAAGCGTTCTGTTGGTAACGGATAATCTGGTCCTAAAATCTTAATATATGGCGGTGCTTGCTTCAATACAAGAGAACGTTCCGGATTTGATGAATCAAAAACCCGATACACATAGTTCAGATTTCCATCACCAATTTCTACTGAATCTATCTGTGAGTGGTTTTCAAAGAAACCTATTTCTGACTGGTGTTCACGAAGATATTGTGGGATGTTTTCCTTGGTTAATTCCATCAAATATAATCTTCTTTAGAACAGCAAATAACTGAAAAAAGAAATGATACAAATTATACAGATAAACTGTAAAACAATTTCAGGATTTTATTACGTTAAGACTGTAATATGAATTACAACAGGAGTTGTTCAGCAATTTGAATTGCGTTTAAAGCTGCACCTTTACGTAAATTATCAGCAACTACCCACAGATTTAAACCGTTATCAATTGAAAAATCTTCTCGGACACGTCCAACATATACATCATCTTTTCCTGCGACATCAATTGCGAGCGGAAACTGATAATTATCAGGATCATCAAGTAATTCTACTCCTGGGGCATCTGATAAGATTTCACGTGCTTCTGTCTGTGTGAGTTTCTGATGTGTCTCTACGTTTATTGATTCAGAATGAGCGAAGAAAACTGGTACTCTTACTGTAGTGGCAGAAACACCAATAGAATCATCAGATAGGATTTTATGTGTTTCGTTTACCATCTTCAGTTCCTCTTCATTATCTCCACTATCGGTAAAGGGCCAATCAAAGGCAACATTGAATGCCATCTGATGGGGAAATCGATCCAGTGTGATGGGTTTGCCTTCCAATGCTTCAGTTGTCTGCTGCACCAATTCGGTCACTGCACGTCCACTCTTTCCTGAAACACTCTGATATGTCGATACAACGATCCTCTTTATCCCCACTGCATCATAAATAGGTTTGAGGGCGACCATCATCTGAATTGTAGAACAATTTGGATTGGCAATCAGACCATTGTGTTCTTTGGCAGCATCCATATTGACTTCTGGAACAACCAATGGTGTATGTTCATCCATTCGAAATGCACTTGTATTATCAATAACCAACGCGCCTTTTTCTACTGCTGTTGGGATGAATTCAAGACTTACTGAACCACCAGCTGAGGAAAATACCACATCAACATCATCAAAGGAATCGTGTGTTAATTCTTCAATAGTGATATGTGTACCTTTAAACGTCAGGATTTCACCTGCTGATCGATGGGATGCCAGAAGTTTTAGACTACCAATAGGGAAGGAACGTTCTTCGAGTAGTTCCAACATTGTGTTGCCAACTGCCCCTGTCGCGCCGACAATTGCAACACGATAACTCTCATTCATTTCTTATTTACCTCAAAGTTAACCTTTTAAATAATTTTACCACAAAATAGAGAGTTAATCAACTTTCTTTAAATGAGTTATATAGTTATTTTGAGCATATCTCGTAAGAGAAATATTGGCTTTTGGATGATTCATTATTCTTGTTAGAATGATTTAATATCTGTTAATATCGCTGTGAGAAATCCAGAGCTCAATTCACGGAAACCTTCACGGAGGATTTTTACGAACCCTTATTCTATAAGGGATTACAATTTAAAGTAGACTAATCCTCCGTGAATCACATTCGTTATATTATATTTAACTTAATTGTGTTGTAGATGAGGATACACTCTTTGATAGGTAAGCGATACAACACTTAGATATAGTAATCCTTAATTTGATAATTATACTGTATAGTAAACTTTAGATTTAATTTGACACTTTACTTGTAGGAGCGACCTCCTGGTCGCGACCGGGAGGTCGCTCCTACAGAAGAAGTGTGGGACACAATGGCACAAGAAATCTATTGCACCAAGTGAGCAAAGTTAATATAATATTAACGTATGTGATTCACGGAAATAACACATACATGAAATTATAAACCCTTATCCACTCTATATTCCCAAAATTGCTCCGTGAAGGTTTCCGTGAAAATGGAGTTAATCCAGAGTAGTACAAATTAACAGAGTTTGGTAGAATAAGTTCTAATGTTGAGTTATTAAGTTAATAATTATATTATCTAAAACTTACTTATAGTTTATATTTTTCTCTTGAATGATCTTTTGGTTTCTTGCTTCTGTATTTGTAAAAATGCTATACTAAAATAAATTTGACATCTAAATTGTTTTATGTTAAAATATATATCACATTATTCTTTTAACATAATAATTATTATATAATATTTATTATTAAC
Organism: Candidatus Poribacteria bacterium; assembly: GCA_965205025.1. Taxonomy (GTDB): domain Bacteria; phylum Poribacteria; class WGA-4E; order WGA-4E; family WGA-3G; genus MSPOR6. The sequence goes on along the minus strand of CBDBFU010000020.1, from coordinate 54,264 downwards.
CATATAATTTATGAATTATTGGAGGATAGAAATGTCATTCAAATTAGTAATCCCTGATGAAGATGATTTAGTTTATCATGAAGAAGACGAATTAATAGATCTACATCCTGAAGAAGGTATAGAAGTATTAGCAGCAAGATTACCTACCGATTGTGATTTTTTTAAGGAAGTAATGGACCAATATCAACCGTTAGCCGAACAAAAGACTGAGGAATTTCGTCAAGAATGGATTCAACAATATGAAGCCGGTGAAATACTGTTGTTAGATGATTGGTATGCTGAAGATGGAACAGAATATGAAGGTGATGAATTTGGGCGGAATATGAATGAACCAGTATGTATTAAGCAATATCTCCAGGATCTTTTGGATAAGGTATATGAGGATGTGTTCCCAAGGTGTGCATTGATCCCAATTACAGATGTCCATCGTGAATTTATTGTTATATGTCATGCACGTCAGGTAACTACCTCAGAGGCATTGTGTAGAATGGTTTATGAATTCAAAGAGTTCAATTACTTACGCCAATTCATTGATTATTCATTGATTGAAAATATGGGGATGCATGATGATGATTTTGAAATTGGTTCTGAACTTAGTGATCTCTTTAGAGTTTGGAAGAAAGCTTTTTCGTATCTTCGTCCTTCACATAGTCGTTTTCCTATGGAAAAGTATGGAGGACTCTGGGAAGAAGCGAAGATTGCCTACGATAAAAGTCGAATGGTAGAATTTAAGAGTACAGAGGAATCTCTAATTGCAGGTCTATCACAAGCTGTGAAACAAGCACAAACTCACATAAATGATGTAGAATCAGATGTCGATTTTAGTAAAAGAGTTCAGACTCTTGTTGCTGCTTCAAATGCTTTACATAAGATTCTCAGAGATAGAATTGATGACTGAAGTGGGGTACTTGTATATGAGGATGAAACTGTATCCATATGCGTCAATTAAGGAGAGAAAATGTTATACCCAGGCCGGTAGGTGCGGTTTCCTAACCACGGGGAATGCTAAATAGCATTCATACCGTTGATTCATAGGCGTCAATTTAAAGAGAAGTACGCTATAAATTTCAGGTCGGTAGGTTCGGTTTCCTAACCGAACCGGGTTTGTTCCAATTGCGTTCATAAAGTTTTTCGCGAAGGATCCAGTGCGATTAGGAAATCGCACTATTAGCGTCAATTTAGACTATGATTTATTGGTTTTGAGTCCCGTAGGGACGGAATGTCTATAGAAGTGGTTATCACCAATATCCCAAGCCCCGGTGAATGCCATAAGGCATTCATACCGTTGATTCGCGGGGCGAAAGGTTTGTAGAAAACGTAATAAACACAAAACACTAAGCCCCAGCGGGGCGAAAGGTGTATCCTAAATTGATGCCTATGGTGCGATTAGGAAATCGCACCTACCGGCCTGGGAAAACCACTAAATTGACGCCTATAGTGCGGTTTCCTAACCGCACCGGATTTGTGCTAAACCATAGATTGAAAGCCTTTCGTATAATCCGCTTCGGTTAGGAAACCGAAGCTACCGTTCCTGGATATGCACTAAATTGACGCCTATGATTAGGATGAATCGGTATCAGATTCCGACTTCTAAGTGAAAAGGCGTGCTGCATCAGAGGCTTGCGATTCGCTGTTTCAGGGTTTCGATTTCCTGTGTGGGGTTTTGAATCTGTTTTTCGAGTGACTGATCTTTTCTGCTTCGTCTGTGTACCAAAATATCATTGAAAACAATAAACACTATTATCATTATTATCGTTGTAACATGAACTTAACTCATATACATTTTCATTCCCTTCTATGGTAAGTTAAGGTATTCATAAGGATCTATTCCCCCAGAATCATAATCCAATACCTTAATATTATTAGGTGGGTTTAAAAGATCTATTTCTTGAGAAACGGATCCAAATTGTCTTGTTATAATCGGTTTGATAGATCCATCAGGTAAAAGACGTTCTTCAACGGTAATATAGACAGTGTCTGAATAGTTTGGATATACAAGACCAGTATTACCGTCAATTTTTCCTCCTTTGAAGTCTGTGTCCCCATCAGTCCAGAGCTTGATTAATACTCGATCCAATAGTTCATGTTGTCTCTGTCTTTCAGATGGAAGATCATAATAGGTGATTGCTAACCAAACAGCCGACCAAGGATAATCCTCTGGAATCTCTGGGAATATTCCGAACCCGTGTGGAGATTCATTGGGTATATCTGGTATATCAGAGATCTTAATTTCTCTCCCCATGATTGTTATCCTATCTTCTTTTGAAGCAATTTTCTCCTGTATATTACTATCTCCTACAACTTGATTTAACGGTGTTTCTTCATCCAATGTCTTGCTTCTATTGAGAGGGATGTCCGTAGATGTCGTCAGAATCGGGTTAGCTTGCTTAATTGATCGCTGCGATTTAGTGACAAATAGCGCTGTTTCTTGTGCTTGTCTTCTTTCATACGAAGTATCATATCGATACCATAGAAAGCAACCCCCAGCAAATATCATTAGATAGACAACTCCACCGATAATCCATCGGTTTGTAAGAGAATCGCTATGCATTTGTTCCTCCTTTTTTAGTTTTATCCCCTTCATTAATTAATGAGGAAACTTTGGATATATTTCCGACTTAAATTATCTTTTTATACTCAATACATTCGCCAAAATGGCTAACGTTCATAATCTACCTAAGTTGCTTTTTCTCCAGTTGGAAACCTTCGATTCTGATCAGTATTGTCCCATAGACTGTTAGTCTGTGTCCACCCATAAACTCAATTGGATGTGAATTTGGTCTATATACGATTCAAAACGACTTCAGCAAAAACCTGAAATCTCGGAACTTCTCTGAGCAATCGGTCTTACTCACTATGACACCATTCAACTAAAACTCAGGTAATTGGCGAAGGTATTGTTATACCAATTTGACTTAATTAACTAACATTAATAGCAGACCAGAAAAGCCAATTTAGTTAGAAAGTTTTATATAAACATTTCGTAGGTTGGTCTATTGAAGACACCCACAGGTCTTTAGAACGGATACAGTTACGTATATCTATAAACATTCCGTCCCTACGGGACTCAATTATGGGGTATACCTTTGCTATAGACATTCCGTCCCTACGGGACTCATCTTCTACACACCCACCAAGAAAAGTCAGATCAATAATAACCTTTTGGCTAATATCTTTTAATGGAATTATGACCCTATTTGTAGTATACTTTAATATCATGTCAACTAAACTTACACATATACGTAATTTCTGTATCTTAGGACACATAGACCACGGAAAAAGCACACTCAGTGATAGACTTTTAGAACATACCAACACACTCGCTGAAAGAGAAATGAGAGAGCAAGTTCTCGATTTAATGGACCTTGAACGAGAACGTGGAATTACTATCAAAGCAACACCAGTTAAACTTGATTACAAAGGCGAAGATGGTAAAATCTATGAACTGAATTTAATCGATACACCGGGTCATGTCGATTTCACTTATGAAGTTTCCAGAAGTTTGGCAGCTTGTGAAGGAGCAATATTAATTGTTGATGCTGTACAAGGTGTAGAGGCACAAACTTTAGCAAATGCGTATCTCGCCATAGAAAATGACCTTGAACTTATCCCCATAATAAACAAAATTGATCTCCCAGCAGCCCAACCTGATGAAGTAAAAAGACAAATTGAAGAGGTTGTAGGCATCCCTGCAGATGAAACCCTACTTGTCAGTGCTAAAGAAGGTATCGGTATACCTGCCATATTACAAACTATCGTCAATAAAGTTCCTCCCCCAGAAACAGAATCAGATGCACCTTTAAAAGCACTTGTCATAGATTCAGTTTACAATAATTACCGTGGTGTAATTATGTACACCCGTATTTTTGAAGGCATGGTATCTCCAGGTGATAAAATCCATCTCATGCAATCTAAACGTTCTTATGAAGTTGAAGAGGTTGGTATTTTCACACCACAAATGCAATCTGTCAATGAATTGAAAACTGGAGCAGTAGGTTATCTAATTGCTGGGATACGTGAAATTGAACATGCCAAAATCGGTGATACGATTACTAACCACCTTCATCCTACCTCGAATCCACTCCCTGGATATCAAGAAATCAAACCACTCGTTTTCAGTGGGTTATATCCCTCAGATACCAATCAATTTCATGCACTACGCGAAGCCTTAGAGAAACTGCGTTTAAATGATTCATCATTTACCTATGAACCTGAAACCTCTATTGCTCTGGGTTTCGGTTTTCGATGTGGGTTCTTGGGATTACTTCATATGGAGGTAATTCATGAACGACTTGAGAGAGAATTTGAGCTTGAACTTGTTAGAACTGCCCCAAGTGTGATGTACCGAGTCAATCTAAAATCTGGTGAACAGGTATACGTTGACAATCCAGCACATTTACCAGAAGTACAAGATATTGAACATATTGAAGAGCCGTATGTCAATATTGATATAATCCTTCCACGTGAATATATCGGTAATGCGATGGAACTTTGTCAGAAACGACGGGGTATATATAAGAGGATGAATCAGTTGGATATCACACGAGTTCAAATTCTATATGAACTTCCATTAAGTGAAATGCTTATGGACTTTTTTCCTAAGTTGAAATCCCTAACTCGTGGATATGCATCTTTAGAATATGATATTGGCGAATACAAACAAGAGAATTTGGCTAAGTTAGATATTCTACTCAATGGAAATCCTGTTGATGCTCTCTCAACAATCTTACCCCGTGAGATGGCTGAGACACGAGGCAAGAGTTTGGTGAGTAAATTAAAAGAACTCATCCCTCGTCAAATGTTTGAAATTCCTGTTCAAGCTGCAATTGGGAATAAGATTGTGGCACGGGAATCTGTAAGAGCACTCAGGAAAAATGTCACCGCAAAGTGTTATGGTGGGGATATAACACGAAAGAGAAAATTGTTAGAACGCCAAAAGGAAGGTAAAAAGAGGCTTAAGCAAATTGGAAGTGTAGATGTTCCCCAAGAAGCCTTCACCGCAATGTTGGCAAGTGATGAATAGTACTACACAGAATAGATCATTAATTTTTCTTATAGTCAGAAAGGGTAACCATCTGAGAATTGATGGATATAGAATTCAATGAATACTGATGTACAAATGTCAAAATGGCAGAAATTTCGTAACACCATTGTATGGGAATATACACAAGTAATTGTCGTTGCTTTAATACTGGTATTTGGGTTTATCCGTCCATTTGTAGTAGAAGCATTTAAGATTCCTTCAGGTTCAATGGAAGACACACTCTTAGTTGGGGATCGTATCTTGGTATGTAAATTCATTTATGGGATAAAGATCCCAGGGACAGATATTAGAGTTTTTGATTTCCATAAACCTACACGGGGAGATGTATTTGTATTTATACCTCCACATGAAACAAATAGGAATTTCATCAAACGTATTGTAGCAGTAGAAGGTGATACAATATATACAAATGGTAAAACTCTCTATGTCAATGGTATAGCAGTAGAAGATAGTGAATATACAAAGCATGTACAATCACATTTTAGAAGAGGTAGAAACTTTCCACCGTTCCGTCAGCCACCACCATATATGAACAATAATGAAATATTCAAGGACTTCACACTTTCAGAAAATCAATTCAAAAGGAAATTCCCTGAAGGGAATCCTTTTGTAGTGCCTAAAGGGATGGTTTTTGCCATGGGAGATAATCGCGACCAGAGTAGTGATAGTCGAACATGGGGTCCTGTCGAAGTAAACAGAATAAAAGGACAAGCCTTTATGGTTTATTGGTCATATAATGGAAAAGGCATTAAGTTATGGGAATTATGGAAAATTCTTGGTCGAATTCGTTATAATCGAATCGGAAAAATGATTGAAACAGAACATATACAAGACTGATGGATCAAGTAAATAGACATCTCATCATTGGTACAGCTGGACACGTAGACCATGGTAAGACTGCGTTGGTGGGTACACTTACAGGAATAGAGACTGATAGATTAAAAGAGGAACGCGAGAGAGGCTTATCTATTGAATTAGGATTTGCTTATTTTGATCTACCTGATAATACCAGAGCGGGGATTGTAGATGTTCCTGGACATGAGAAATTCATTCGGAATATGTTATCTGGTGCCTATGGGATGGATATTGTTTTGTTCGTCGTGGATGCCAAAGAAGGTGTACAAGAACAAACACTTGAACATCTGGCTATTTTAGATTTACTCGGGATATCCAACGGTATTCTTGTGATGACAAAATCTGATTTAGCTACACCTGAGGAATTAACTGATGCAACTGAAATGACACAAGAAATGTTGGTTGGTACATCACTTGAAGGAATTCCATCTGTTAGTGTCTCATCAATTACTGGTCACGGAATTGACAAACTTAAGCAGATGATTGTCGAACAAGTAAATCAAACTACAAATAAACAAGATTATAATGGAATACCACGTTTATATGTTGATCGTGTGTTTACTGTTCAAGGATTTGGTGTAGTTGTTACGGGTACTCTGATTGGTGGTGTAGTTAATAGAGATCAAAGAATGGTGATTTTACCTCAAGGGAATGAAGTAAGAGTACGCGGTATTCAAGTACATAATGAACCAGCCAATGTTGCTCAAGCAGGACAAAGAACTGCCTTAAACCTATCTGGTACATCTGCAAATGACATTCAGAGAGGGGATGTATTGTGTCCGGTAGAATTTTCACGCGCCACAGATAATATTGATATATCTTTACAAGTACTATCCTCATTTCCAAGAATGATAGAACATTGGGGGCGGTTTAGAGCATATCTGGGTACACGTGAGATATTCTGTAGAATGATATTATTGGTTGACGAGGCAATTCTCCCTGGTGACACAGTCCAAGTACAACTACGTTTAGAACAGCCAATCTTAACATTTCGTGGAGACCGAATTATCCTTCGAGATTTCTCCGCACAATATACTGTTGGGGGTGGAGAAGTTATCAACCCATTTGCACCGAAGCATAAACGCTTTACGCAAGAGACAATTTCTATTTTAGCACAATGGGAAGAAGCGGATGACGAGTCTGTCGTCACTGCCATATTACAGAACAGTAAGACATTGTGTATAGAGGAATCTTTTCTATATTACTATTTACCCTATGCACAGACTGAAGTTAAGGTTATATTAGAGAATTTGGCGTCAGAAAGTAAAATTGTAAGATGGGATGTTTCAAGTAGAACACCACTCGTTTCTGATGCAAAACGTACTGCTGAAATAGAAGAAAAACTGATTTCTATTCTTGAACAATTTCATAAACAACAGCCATTACTGGCTGGACAGAATGCAGCACAACTTTGTAGAGATCTTTCTGTTGACGAAGTTGGTTTTGAAAAAATTATAGATAAACTTACATCATCTGAAAGTATAATAAAAGATGGTAATCTCATTAGACTGGCATCCCATGAAATTCAATTCTCGGAAGAGGAATCCACTGCAAAAGAAACTTTAGAGAAATTATTCTTCGATGCAGGGATTAATACACCTGGGTTGACTGAATTAAAGACACAACTCTCAGAATACAATCCTCAACTGGTGGAATCTACATTCTACGCCCTCTTGAATCTCGGGCACTTCATTAAAGTAGCTGATAATTACTTCATTCACACGAAGGTATTCGATGAGACTGTAGAGACATTAAAGGATTATTTGATAAATAATGATACGATTTCTGTTGGAGAATTTCGTGAACTGGGTCAGACCTCCAGAAAATACGCAGTTCCTTTCCTTGAGTACTGTGACTCTCAGAATATAACAGTCAGAGAGGGGAATGTTAGGAGATTGTCTTCAAGACAAAGTTGATTTTCCACTGAATATGATTTGTTAAGACTAATTGTATATGGGGGAGGATAGGGTCTGGTGTCCCTACCGGTCTTCAAAACCGGCTTGTCCATGCAAGTGGATAGGTGGGTTCGATTCCCACCCTCTCCCGCCATTGTTTACATAAACACAGAAATGGATATTAACCTTCCTGTCATAAATTCAGAACCATCAAGAAGACATCCATCATGGATAAAAGCTCGCATACCAAGTGGGGAAAACTATGCTGAGTTGAAAAACTTAATGCGTGACTTACAACTCCATACAGTCTGTGAAGAAGCACGTTGTCCAAATATAGGTGAATGTTGGAATAGCAGAACAGCGACTTTTATGATCTTAGGTGATATATGTACACGTCGATGCATGTTCTGTGCTGTTCAAAAAGGTAAACCTGGGGGTGTCGTTGATTCAGATGAACCACGTAGACTTGGTGAAGCAGTCGAATATTTAATGCTGAATCATGTCGTCATTACATCTGTTAACAGAGATGATTTACCTGATGGTGGAGCGAGTATTTTTGCTGAATGTATCAAGATTGCACGTGAAAAACGACCAAGTTGTTCAATTGAGGTATTGATCCCAGATCTTGAGGGTAATTGGGATGCATTAAATATCATAATAGAAGCTAAACCTGAAATACTCAATCATAATACTGAAACGGTTCAAAGACTCTATCGACGTGCACGGCCATACGCAAATTACCAACAATCTCTGAATCTTCTCAAAATTAGTAAAGAAATCAAACCAGAAATGATAACAAAATCAGGTTTGATGGTTGGCTTAGGAGAAACGGTAGTAGAACTCCTTGAAACTATGCAGGATATATGCAATACTGGTTGTGATATTCTCACAATTGGACAATACCTCTCACCCTCCTCACGACACTTACCGATACATCGATACTACACTCCCGAAGAATTCGATGAACTTAAAGAAGCAGGATTAACCATGGGATTTCGACATGTAGAATCTGGTCCTCTGGTTCGTAGTTCATATCATGCTGGTGAACAAGCAAGAATTTCAAACTTGGTGTAGTAAACTTACAACGAATATTAGATATATCGTAGCAAATGCTGGTTATACCGCTTTGCACAATCACGACAGAATTAACGGTAGAACCATTATCCGATACTACGATTTCACTTTGTATATCAAGATGGCTTAATGTATTCTGTGCCTTTGCTGGTAGAACAGAGTATGGGATACGCTTATCTTTCAAGAACCATTGTTTTTCTACCACCCGGCACTAAAAGTGTAAGTATCTGTTCTTCTAAAGTCATATATGCTCTGCCGAAGGGTGTAAGCATGTTTGTCTTAAATTTTCTCAGATACTCGTCTCTAATCGCAACTTTTCGGGTACTCAACTCATTTTCAAATGTACCTTCATTGACAGATGTTACTTGTAAATCTTGTTCATTTGTGATTAAGGAGAGCATAGAATCTTCAATGATGCTGTAAGTTCCTGACCATGTTCCTGTTATTTGAACTTCTCCATCGAGCATAGAACCCCCAGGACTGACTGCCCCCTCACCCATATCCGTCGGATCAGGAAGTTCATCTTCAGCAGGAAGTTTATCTTCAACAGGAATCTGGAGTGTTGTTGTAAAGTCAACATTCAAAGTCCACAAATCATCTGTTGTGAAATCAAATTTGAAATTCTCAATAATAATCTCGAATATGTCCGTATCATCCGCTGGATCTGGATTGGCAATAGATATAATATCTCCATCTGTATCATCGTCTACTTCGAACGGTTCATAGGTGTGAATAAAGGCGAGTGGATTGTTATCATTGATAGACGTAACATTCCAAGAACCGATTATATCTGATTTGGGAAAATCTTGAATAGGATTTCGAGTTAGCGGTTCTTCATCGCTACCACAACTAAACATGATAAAAAACATCAAAATTACTGAAAGATTTGAAATAAAAGATCGGGGTGTCATTTTTTATCCTTTTGAAAGTATATGCCTTAATAACGTCAACATGTATAATCGCGTTTACGTTCCTTTTATAGATCACTCTTCAAGAATAACAAATTTCATCATTTTCAAACTATTATTAGATACGAATGGTCATTTGATACTACTTCATTATCAACATCTTGCGTGTTGCAATAAACTCACCTGCAGTGAGGGTATAGAGGTAAACACCACTTGCAACAGATTCACCTATGTCATTTTTCCCATCCCAATATGCAGCACGGTTTCGGTCTTGATAAATCCCCGCAGACTTCACACCCAATTCGAGCGTTCGGATAACCTTTCCATCTGCTGAATAGATCGTCAGTGCTACGTCTGTGGACTTCGCGAGTTGATAAGGTATCCACGTCTCTGGGTTAAATGGGTTCGGATAATTCGGAAGCAGCGATGTCTGATTCGGTATCACGCTCTCCAATAGTTTGTAAAGGTTAGCAATTCCCACTTTAAATGCGTGGGAACCGTCATTTTGCGTCTGTGCGTGTTCTATCCATGCGCTTATGATTGTAGGTGTAAGCGTATCAGTATCTGCTGTTAGGAAAGCCGGTGCGCTTGACTCTGTTGTTCCGATACTATTTGCGACGAGGATGAGGTCTAATATTGAGATGATATTATCACCATTGACATCAGCTCTTGGGTAAGTGCTTGCATCTCGTCCTAAATATCCTGCAACGATGATGAGGTCAAGGATACTCACTGATCCATCTTTGTTAACATCTGCAGCAAGGAGTGTATTATCTTCTTCACCAGAGTTCATATCATCTTCACCGATAGTGATGGTCAGATTGAGTGGATCAGAAGGGATTGCATCTCCTGCGTTTGTGCCTGCTTGGAAGTTTGTGAAAGCGATATTTGTCGTGCCATTTGCTTTTGCGTGGAAAGTGATGGTCATCAATGTACCGGTGCCGCTACTTCCGATGCCACCGATACGTGCTGTATTGAGTCCTATTATTTTGCCAGTCGTATTATTAATAGCACCAGCCACGAAGAATGTGGTTCCACCATCAGACTTTAGAAACTCTCCTTCATCCACCTTTTCTGCTTCAAGCACCTTCGGGTCAAAGGTAATATCCGCGGACCACCCCGCAAGGTTGTTGATATTATTTGCGTTGAGATTGAGCGTAAAGGTGTCGTCTACGGCAATTGTTGTCGTGTTTGTAGACAGAGTGAACCCGATGATGGGTGGATCTATTGTTGAGTCCTTGACGATGATTGTGGTTTTAGGTGGGACAGAAAAGATGTTTTCACCTATGCTGGTGCCGCCGTGAAAGTTTCGGAGTTCGACTCGGCTTTCCCCGATAGCAATTGTTTCAAATGTGATTGACAGCAACCTACCCTCTCCATCTACACCACCGGTAGTAGTTCTGGCAGAACTGATTCCGGTAATTCTGCCGATTTCATTATCAATCGTTCCCTTTCGGAAATAGGTGCGACCTCTATTTTGCTTGAGGAAACTCCCTTCGGTTACCTTTTGTGCTTTTAGCACAGCGGGGTCATACGCAATATCGGCTTGCCACCCCGCAAGATCATCAACTTCTGTTCCGTTTAGGTGTAGTGTAAATGTTTCGTCGACATTTAGTTGCGTTGTCTCTGTCTCCAAGAAAAATCTGTTGCGATATGACAATACTGTATAATCTGCGTCTGGTGCGAATCCGAAGAATCCACTCCATGAACCGACCCCTTCATAAACAGCTACGAGTAATACATTTGTGCCTTCTTTCAGTGTCACATCGAATTCATCTTGGTATCCAGAACTCCCTCTATTTACAGCATTTTTGTGAACCATTTGTCCATTGATCCGTACTTTTACGGCATCATCGCTGCCGACGAGCATTTTTGTCTGCTGTTCCCGTGGGGCGTGTAGTAGGATAGAACCGTATGCGACATGACGATTTATATCACCTGCTCCCAACCCGGTAGCATTTGCCAATGTGTTGATATTATTCCCATCTGTTGGCGAGATTTTACTAAGTGTCCATACTTTATCACCGACAGGATCACCTTCTATTGCGCCATGTGTTGCGATACCCAGCTCTGTAACAACGCCGCCACTGACTTGTGCGAGATAATCTATGTTTCTGCGAGCAGCATCTGCACTCTCTGTATCACGTGTAGGAACGATCATCCATAACCACGGCCCCACTATTTTGGGACCGCCTATACCAATAGTAGTAGAACCAGGGTTGCCCTCTGTGCGAAAATCAGAAATCGTTTTCGCAAGCGCTTCCAAAGGTGAAAAGTCGGTGATCACATTGTTATTTAGGTGTAAATGTTCCAAGTTTGTTAGACCGGCAAGAGACGTCACATCTGATATGATATTGGAATGAAGATATAATTTTTTCAACTGCGTAAGTTCTGAAAGCGGAGATATATCTTCTATGATGTTGTCGCTGAGGTGCAATCGTGTCAAGTTTACTAAAGGTGCGATCGGTGTTATATCCTCAATCAAGTTTCCATATAGGTCTAAGGTTTTTAGTTGTGTAAATGTGCTGAGTGCGGAAATATCTTTGATGCTGGTGTTAATAATATCCAAGCGTGTCAACGTTTTTATGCCTGTCAGATTTGGGAGTTGTGTGATAGATTTGTTATTCCCAAGTGAAAGTCTTTTGAGTCTTGGTATCCTTGCAAGCATGGAAAGATCCGTCACTTGTATATTCTCAGCAAATAAGTCAGTAAGACTGATGAGATCTGCGAGTGGAGACACATCTGAAATGGGGTTTTTACCAATATCTAATCCTGTCAATTTTATGAGGTTTTTTAGTGGTGTTATATCCGTAATTGCATTATCTCCGAGTCCTAACCAGTGTGCGTTTATTAGATTTGCCAGGGGTGTCATATCCGCTATTCTGTTTCCCCATAGGTGAATACTCCCTAATTGTGTTAATTCAGCCAGGGGCGATACATCCGTAATTGCGTTGTTCCCTAATTTCAACAATGTCACTTGCGTTGCGAATTGAAGTCCTGTCAAGTTTTGGATACCCTTATTTTCAGCGACAAATGTTCTCAGCGTTTGCATGTCGTTGATAGTAATAGGTGTACCTTGTGGCTTGTTCAGTGCTGTTTCAATTGCTGCGCGTAGGTTTATGTCAGGGATATGCACGTAATCTTGTCGGTCATCATCTATCGGATCAGGCGGTATAGGTTCAGACACATCTTCGGGTAGCACTGTCAGCACTTGTGCGAACACGTCAGTCCATTTATCACGTTTGATTGTACCATTTTCTTGTGTGAGCACCAGCAGCCCTAAATCCTGTAAACTATTCTTTTTGTTTATCTGTTCTCGGAACGCGTCTGTTTGTAATCCGACTGCGGCTGCAGCCTGTGCAGCATCAAGGGGACTGAGGAACACTTCATAGAACCGGTGTATTGGTTCAATCCCACCGATACGACCACCAGTTTTCTCCAGTGCTGTTTTGTAGACCTGTTTATCTTGTTCAATCAGCCTATCCATCACATCTTTTTCAGGATAAAGTGCGAGTGCTTGCGTTTTATTGAAATTTGGATTTACTTCATCTTCAATAACGGCTCGCACTTGGTCCGTAAATGTTTTCATACCTTCGGTATGGCAGCCGAAACAGGAGAGACCATTTCGGACGACTGGATCACTGGCTGCAGGGTTAGATACAATGGCTATGGGTGCGTCATCAAGTCTATTCCCTGAAGCATCGGAGATATAATACGCTTGTAAGCCGTTTGGTAGATTAAAGACGACTTCACCGCCATCTTGTCTGAAAGTGATCGGATGTGTAAAGATGTCCTGTGTGCCGACACTGCCCGCGAAATCATAACTTTTCCAATACGCACCATATCGCGAGGTATGTCTTTCAACAACGCGATTATTATTGGAGACACCAGAATCATTGAACCCGGCACGCCAGACGCGTATCCCCGGCGCCGTTTGTAGATTACCAGCAACATCAACTTCAAGCTGTTTTTCTAATGCCGTATCTGTATCCGGCAACGCGAGAATATCATGATAGAGCGGTGGTAGAGACGCTGCTGCTAAGAACCAATCCGCCTGAACAAAAGGCACTTCGCAGTCCATCTCTTGCTGTAGGTTCGTCAGTTTTTGTCGCTGTTCTGCTTCGGTTTCGGCTTCAAACGGTTGTTTGTAAGGATATGTTTGTTCAATGCGTGTCCACGCATCACTTCTCACATCCCATTCGTAATGCCGCAGATCAATGTAGAAAATTGTTTCTGCCTCGTCAATCGGTGTCGGATTGACAACAGTCCGTCCCCAGGAAAGGCTATTCACGAGCTTCGAAAGTGCTTCTTGATAGACCTGTAGCACATCAGGCGTAGTGCCAGCATTATAGAGATGTGTCATCGTAAAATACCGCACATACGACCGATTAAAAGTCGGAAGTGTGTTCAGATGTGTGCTTATCGTATCAAGTATTGTATCTGTAGAGATGAATGATTTATCGGGTGGCGGTATGTTATTCCAATCGGGTGCCCCCATTTCAATCCACTTCCGCACCGTTGCAATAAGATCAGCCGAGAGCGGTTGTCCGAGTGGCATCCGCGGACCGTTGTCCGTCGGCCCCAGTAATCGCTGATAAAACTCTGAACCAGTAGGATTCCCCGGTATAACAAGACCACTTGAAATCAACGTAGGATATGTTATGATAAGGTCTTCCGTAAACGTTCCAAACTCGCCGTGACAGCCAAGACAATGTTTTTCAATAACACTATACGCCTGCTGTGCGATCGGTTGTTGTGCAATGGCTATGTTATAACCTAAGCTTACAATAAGCAGATAACTGAGTGCCAGCCAAAATATCTGTCTTTTCATGTGGTTCTCCCTTTATAATGTGTTTAAGTCAAGCTAATATCCACAACGTTGTAGTAATAGGCGTTTTTCTATTATGCCAAACAGCACTTTTTCGTAGAAAGACAACTCCAATAATGGAAATTCAATTTCGTGTAGTTCATTGTAAAATTGTCTATCAATATATGTCCAAACACCATCCCAACGTACTATTGTTCCAGGATGTGTTTTAGGCAAATTTAGTTGTAGGTGTGAAAGCACACCACCTGATGTCTTCATCGTATATTCCGAGGGGTTCGTTTTTATATCTGATATATAATCGTTAGCAAATATAATGGTACGATAGTCAGGGGTTTTCCAAACCATTCCAGCATAATTATCCTTTGTTGGTTCACCATATTTAGAAACACTAAGTTTAGAAAATCTATGTTTTTCTTTACCTTTAACAGCCCCGCGTGTCATATAACCTGCGGTTCTTAGTTTCTTATCTTTGAAAGTGTAAACGCATAAGGCAGGCACACCATTAATGCTAACGCTATAGATAATCACATCTGACCTTCTCATAATAGGTGTAGCACCTTGTTGTTGATGCATTATCAGTTCGACCTGTTTGGGAGAATATCCCCAACGGCTTTTACCAAAATCATAAGGTCTCGTATCTTCTGAAAAAAGCTTGGTAGAAATTGAAGTGCATCCGCAAAACAGGATTGTGATAGAGAATAGAACGGCATACATTCGCATCGTTTATTTACCTCGTATTGTAGTGGGAGCAGCACTCCCAAAGGTCACGTACTCAGTAAGCGAGCACTTTTTAGGCGATATTTTTAAGTCCAAGACTACTCATTGCGTCAACTTTTACTTATAGTTTGTATCAAATGACCATAGGACTTATACTATTAGTATGATTCAATCTAACGTGTAGATGTATTTGCATCACGGACGATCTATTCTTTGCTCCAGCGGAGCAATATGTCTATAGAAGAAACACCACACCCTTAATGCACTCCAGCGGAGTGCTATGTCTATAAGAGGTTAATTCTGGTTCCTTAGTCTGCAGTCCCCGCTCCTGGATCTAATAGCTTGTTCTGACGAATCCAAGAGATTTGAGATACATAGCACTCCGCTGGAGTGCGCGCGCTCAGCGTGTATCGGTTTTCTATAGACATATCACACCTCTGGTGTGAAGAACACTCAGCCGGTTATGGAATACCTCAAGGGATGTTTCAATGACGAAACACTTTAACCCATTCATTAATGATCACTGGGAAGCTAATAAACATCAGCATTCCAGCTATCCTATGGTCTTATGATACTATTTTATGATCAACATTTTACGCGATGCAGTGAAATCACCTGCGGTCAGCACATAGAAATAGAGACCGCTTGAAACAAGCTCACCGACATTGTTTTTACCATCCCAATACGCAGCACGGCTTTTCGTTTGATAGAGACCTGCTATCATATTCCCCAGTTCAAGCGTTCTGACGACCTGACCTGCTGCTGTGTAGATTGTCAAGGTTACATTGGCTGATGTCGCAAGTTGATACGGTATCCACGTCTCTGGGTTAAATGGGTTCGGATAATTTGGAAGTAATGCTGTTTGCTTGGGAATAGAAAGGATTTCAAGAAGTCGTTGAAGGTTCACTATCCCTTGACGGTATACGAGTGTGCCATCATCTGACGCTTGTGCTTGTGTTATCCATGATTGTATTATCACTGGCTCTAACCCGTTTGTCCGAAGTGTAAGCATAGCAGGAGACGAGGGTATCCCCGTGATTTCACCAAGGTGATTGGCAACCATCACGAGATCGGTTATATTGACGCGTCCATCACCATTGACATCTGCACGCGTATTGGTCGGGTTGCTCTTGCCAATATATTGTCCGACTAAAATCAGATCCAGAATGTTTATCTGTCCATCTTCATTCACATCATAGTCTGGTATCTCATCCCGATTTATCGGGGTATTCACGGTATAGACCGCATTTGTATCAAACCCAAAAAAAGCGCGCCACTGATCGCTGTGATGCGGGCGATTGTCAAGCATCACTAACAATACATTTGTCCCCATTTCAAGCGTGACAGGGGTAAAAAAATGGTAGTCGACAAACCAGTGACCACTCGCCTTCTGATAGACGAGATTACCGTTCAACCATACCTTTACACCATCACGGGAACCGACAAACATACGCGTGGCTTGTTCACGCGGCGATTGTAATGTCGTAGAACCGTAGACAACACCAGTTCCTAAACCGTTAGATCGCACCATTTCACCGATATTATTATGTCCTGATGCAGTGATGTTGTCGGCTATCCACGTCGCGTCACCCACATGCTTGCCTTCGGCTGCACCAACTGTCGCAACTTTCTGCTCTGTTACGCGACCCTCGCTGGCAACAGATAACATATCACCATCACCCACGCGATTACCCGGAACAAGTAGCCATAGCCACGGCCCGGCTATTTTGGGACCCCCCCAGTGGAAACGCGGGGTTATCGTGGTAAATGATTGATACACCTGAACCTAATCCTTCTAAAGCCGATATATCTGATACTTTATTATGGCTAATATTTACCCATCGCAAGTTGGATAAGCCTGAAAGCGATGAGATGTCCTCTATCAAATTACCATCAAGGTTCAAACGCTGGAGATATGGCAACCCCGACAATACAGATATATCTGATATGCTGTTCCCAACAAGATACAACTCTCTCAACTGTGTCATACTTGCTATGGCTGAAATATCTGTAAGTTCGCCGCCACAGATGTCAAGCACCTGAAGGGTCGGCAATTCGGATAACGCTGATAGATTTACAATCGGCGTGCCCCAAGAATGAAAACTTCGCAAACTCCGCAGTTCTGCTAACGGGGATAGATCACCCAATGGGTTCTCCGATATGCCTATCCAACGCAGTTTCGTTAAACCCGCGAGCGGGGATAAGTTTGTTACCGCATTATGGCTGATATTTACACCCCACACGTTTATCAAATTTTTCAAGGGTGAAATATCAGAAATCAAGTTGTTTTCAAGTCCCAAATCCTCCAAGCTAATTAAATCCGAAAGCGGCGACAGATCAGAGATAATATTGTGTGCCACCCATATCCTAAACAACTGGGGCAACTCCGCAAGTGGGGACAGATCGGATATCGCGTTGTGCCGAACCCGAAGATCACGCAGACGAACCGCATATTCCAAACCTGTCAAATCACGAATATCCGCATGCTCCGCTTCAAGAAATGTCAACGTCGCCATATCATCCACTGTGATCGTCGCTCCAGACGATTTCCCAAGTGCTTTTTCAATTGCAACACGCAAATTAGTATCGGGAATACTCACAGTTTTCGCACGCGTTATAAGCGGAAATAAAACAACACACAAGACACAGAAAATAACAAATTTCAAATACTTCATTTATCTTTTACCCTTCGTTATAATGCAATACCTTGCCAAAAATGGCTGATGTTTCATAATTTAACCTAAGTTGCTACTTGTCCAGTAGGAATCCTTCGTTTTTGATCGGTGTTGTCCCATAGACAGTTAGTCTGTGTCCACCCATAAAGTCGATTTGTGTGGAAAAAGATTAATCTATATATATATATGTGATTGGAGACTTTATTCACACCACTGTTTACATTTATGAATAACCATATCTTTACCCTATAGCGTTGGTGGTCTCCATATATATGTGCGTCAAGGTGTTGCCATAATTATACAGTTATAATACGCCAATTTTAAGTTTTTATCAAATTATATTTTTAGTTATATTTGGACCATTATTTTTTATGATTCTTCAATAATTTTTTAGTCGTTATATAACTTATATATAACGTTAGTTAGATAAATGTTTTTAGATGTAATACCATTTCTAATTGAAAATGTCTCTTTTTTGTACCACAAACATTCAGTTTGCTACCTGAAAAATGACTACCATAATAACCGCCTAATGAGACAATAATCTATAGAAATGGTATAACTAACATGTGTGTAAAGTATATGACATTAACAAGAAGATAATAAAACCAATCAAACATAAAAAAATGAAGAAAACACCCATCTCTAACAACTAACATACATATCACAAAATAGAAAACACATTAATAATATTTGTCAAAATGAAATAAATTCATACAAAATTATAAAGGAAAATAAATGATGACTATCTATAAAAACGATCCTAATTACAAAGTTTCATATACGTCAAAAAAGCATACCTTTATAACCATTGAGAATGTCAAAATCAGAAAGCACAACAATAACACAAATCACATTTTTTCGAATTTCTTATAAAGTCAATTCAAAGTGGAATAAAGCCAGTCTATGACAGCGGTTATAGGGGTAAATTACACCAATTTCAATGTCACACCGTGTGACAAAAAGTGTAACTTTTTTCATTTTTTCGATGCATTGAGAACGCCACAACAACATGATCTACTGTCTGAGTATTTAGGATTAAATGTATGTTTTTATACACTGTTTTTTGTATGTATATTAGGATTAAATCTCTGTTTTTACACCTTTATAACAATCAGAAATATGAGTTATTGAAGAAAATTCTCAAGACCAATATATGCCAATTATATACAAAGCCGAAATTGGACAATTCTAATTCAGAGGAAACTGAGTATCTAATAATAAATCTATTTTTTATTCAGTTTTGTATATCAAAAATACCGTTCTCCAGCGGAGTACTATGTCTATAGAAAACAATATCGGAACAGTCTGGCACTCCAGCGGAGTGCTATGTGTCAATACACTTCGTATGAAAACATATAAGCACTCAACACACAATTAAGTTATAGAGTAATTAACGTATGTGATTCACGGAGAATAGGTCTAATTGAAATTATAAACCCTTATAGAATAAGGGATCGTAAAATTGCTCCGTGAAGGTTTCCGTGAAAGTGTATACATTTCAAGACGATAAAAATTAACAGTTTTTTATAATACATAGTATCCATACATCTAACATATCTGGAGTTGAGATGAATACTAAAGATGATACTTGAGATAAATATTGGTATCCAGATGCAATAGCAGCATAACGTTTAGTGACAAAAACTTTACACATCCGTATAAGTTAGTTTTGTTGTTGTTTTAAGTCCTTTATGATATACTGAATAAATATATAAATACACATTGATTATGACCCTGACATACAATTCAAAAAGATAATTTATAAGGGTATAGGACAAAACAATGGTAAATGTAGTTGTTAATGGTGCTTGTGGCAGAATGGGTAGATTAATTATCCAAGGGGTATCACTACAAGAAGATATGGAAATAGTTGGGGCAATTGAGTTTTCGGAACATCCAGATCTTGGAAGTGATGCAGGTGTAATTGCAGGAATCAATCAAATTGGAGTTCCTATTACTGATGATCTAAAAACTGTATTGGATACTGCAGATGTAATCATCGAATTCTCAAAACCAGAAGCAACAATTAAACACCTACGTCAGGTTGTAGAAGCTGACAAAGCAATGGTAATCGCCACAACAGGATTTAGTTCGTCAGAACAATCAACTGTTCATGAATTAGCCTCAAAGATCAGATGTGTCATGGCTCCAAACATGAGTCTCGGTATTAATGTCATGATACAAGCGTTAGAATTGGTTGCAAAGGCACTTGGGGATGATTATGATATTGAAGTGATTGAAGCACATCACAATCATAAAGCAGATTCTCCAAGTGGTACAGCCCTTAGATTAGCTGAAACAGTCGCAAATGCACTTGATAGGGATTTATCAGAAGTGGGTGTCTATGGGAGACATGGTATTGTTGGTGCCCGTCCCCATAAACAGATAGGTGTCCATGCAATTCGCGGCGGGGATATAGCCGGTGATCATACTGTAATGTTTGCCACTGAAGGAGAAACATTAAGTGTTGTTCATCGCGCCCACAGTCCTGAAGCTTTTGCTAAAGGTGCAATTCGTGCAGCAAGATGGGTTGTAAATGCCTCAAGAGGATTACACGATGTCAGCGAAGTCCTTTTTGAGAAACAATCAGAATAATTACATTTATCCATTATATTTTTCACTATTTCTGATAAATATAATCGGTTTATTCCTAATTGTAGGCTGCTCTAATACCCAAAAAAATGTAAGAGGCGAATGGAAAACTGTATTAAAAGGTGATTGGAGTGCACATCTATATGATGTTTACTTCATATCTGAAAAAGAGGGGTGGATTGTTGGAAATGCAGTTGGAATTTCTTCACATCACGGAATAAACAGTCTCTCAAATGATGTAGATGGCTCTTTATCTGATGAAACAGAGAGTATTATTCTCCATACTCAGAATGGAGGAGAAGATTGGAAAATACAAAATAGTGGTATTTTTGGAAAACCATTAAAAAAAGTGTTTTTCAAATCTTCAGAGAATGGTTGGAGTATTGGTGAAGATGGCATCATTATTCACACGACTGATGGTGGAGACACCTGGAATAGAATTCAATCGAATACACAATCTAATTTAAATGGTATTTACATAGATGAAGAGATAGGATGGATTGTTGGAGAATGGGGTACACTTCTCAAAACCAATGACAAAGGAAAATCATTTCAGATAGTTGAATCGAATTCTTTTAAACAAGAGTCATTAAAAGCTATACATTTTATTGATAAAAACCATGGTTGGATAATTACATCCAGTAATCCAGAAGATATAAACAATCCAGGAAATATATTTCATACGAACGATGGTGGTCAAACATGGTCTAAACAATTTGAAACAGACAGGGCATTATTCGGAATACATTTCATTGATTTGAAAACTGGATGGGTCGTTGGTGATAAACGTGCAATATATTCAACTTCTGATGGTGGTGAAAATTGGGTAGACATCACCAAGGGAAGTAATATTAGACATAAAGAGGAGTACGGACAACCAGAACATCTTGGAAATGAACCCTTACACACATTTACACTATATAATGTAGACTTTTCTGATCGAGAAAATGGATGGATTGTTGGAGATTTGGGAGTAATTCTTCATACATCCTTTGAGATTGATAAAGATAATGTAAGGAAATGGAAACATCAACGAGGTGGACCCCGATTTCATAACAGTGCCGACGGGTTGTTATTAGGTTTGGATTTTATATCAAATAAAGAAGGCTGGGTTGTTGGTGAGAACGGAACTATTCTTCATACACGTAATGGTGGTATAACATGGGAATCTCAATCAAATCCAACACATTTATTATTTGATATTTGTACCGTATCTGAAACTGAAGCTTATGTTGTCGGAGATAGAGGAACTATACTCCAGACTGACAATAGTGGTGCTGTATGGAAATCTCAAGATAGTCGAACTCCAGAATGTTTTGGTGGTACGTATTTTATCACACCTGATGAAGGGTGGGCAGTAGCGGAAGCAGGTATCATTCTTCATACATCAAACGGGGGTGCTGTTTGGGAAAAACAAACATCTAACAGTAATCAGGATCTACTCACTGTTTTTTTTATAGATGAATTGACAGGATGGTGTGCAGGTAGTGGTGGAGAAATCCTACATACGACCAATGGAGGACAAACTTGGGAAACACAAAATAGTGGTGTATCAGCCAATCTCTTCGATATTCATTTTACATCTCGATTTGAAGGATGGGTTACAGGTATTTTCGGTACGCTTCTTCATACGACTGACAGTGGAAAGCATTGGAAGATTTCACAATTGAGCCAACGACTTACTGATTTGAGTGAAAACAGCAATATCTGGTTCAATGCTGTATACTTTTATGACACGTCTTATGGATGGGTTGTTGGTGAAAATGGTACTGTATTCCATACTAACGACAGTGGAAAAAGTTGGTATCGTCAACAAAGTAATACAGATAATTTTTTATATGATTTATATTTTATATCTGAATCTGAAGGTTGGATTGTTGGTAAAGATGGTATTATTCTTCATACCAAAGATAGTGGAAAAAGCTGGAGACCTCAACGGACAGATACACGGACAGATTTAACTTCGATACATATATTTAATGCCAGTAATGGATTTGTTGCTGGACAGTATGGAACTATTCTTAAATATAAGGTGACAAATATAAAATAAGGGTTATAATTATGACTGGAGAACAGAAATACCTATTTGATTTACAGGGTTTCATAGTATTGAAAAATGTGATTCCGAAGGAAGTGATTGATGCATGTAATTTAGCATTAGACCGTTATGAAACTATGGAACCATCTGACTATCCTGAACCTCTTTGTCTTGGAACTGAAAAAACCGATAAAGAACTCTATATCTCTAATATATTAGAGGGTGATAATGCTTTCACTGCACTTGTAGATATCCCAGAAGTATTGGATGTAATTGAAGGTGTAACTGGTGGTCCATATCGATTGAATCACACATACACAATCTATCGATGGGGTGGAGGTTATACGGGTTTACATATGCATGGAACACCTATAATTCCAAAGTGTCAATATCATTGTAAAAATGGTGAAATGGTATCGACATTAACTAAAGCAGTATTCCCAATGTTGGATTGTGATGTTGAAGATGGTTGTTTTGCTGTAATTCCAGGTGCACATAAGAGTAATTTTGTGAAACCGTGGGGTAGTCATCCTGATGAAAATCCTGTTTTGGCACCTATACCTGCTAAGGCTGGAGATGCTATAATTTTTACAGAAGCATTAACCCATGGGTCTGTAATCAATGTCTCCGGTAATCCACGCAGAACACTATATTACTGTTATAGTATTGGTTATATGCCAGACTGGGGTGGTCAAGGATTACATTTTAGTCCTAATGTAATGGGACAATTATCAGAATCACAACAAGCAATCCTTCAACTAAAATGATTAAGTCATCCTTAATTATTACAATACAAAGAATTGTATTGAATTAACAATACACACCATAAGAAATTCTTATTTTGTTTTGAAATTATAAAGTAAATTAAAGATAGGAGTATACTAACATTGATTACATTTGCAGATAGGTTAGATAAATTACCACCATATCTCTTTGTAGATATTCGTCAAAAGATTGCCGCAGCCAAAGAACGAGGTGTTGATGTTATTAGTCTTGGAATTGGAGATCCAGATCACCCAACACCTGATCCTATTATTGAAACACTGCATCAGACCATAAGTAATACAGAAGATCCAGATAGACATCGTTATGGTTGTGATAATCCAGTTGATGATTTTCCTAATGAAATCATTGATTACTATGATAGACGATTTAATGTCAACTTAAAAGACGAAGAAATTGCGATCACCATGGGGAGTAAAGATGCTATAGTTAAATTATGTTTAGGAATCCTAAATCCCGGTGATGTTGGAATTGCAGCAAGTCCAGGTTATCCCACATATAATATAGGTCATGTCTTTTCAAGTGCGACAACATACTATACTCCTATTTTGAGAGAAAACGATTTTTATGTAGATTTTGAGGCAATTCCTGATGAAGTAAAACGACTTGCCAAAGTGCTATGGATTAATTATCCAAATAATCCTACAACAGCTACAGCAGATCTGGACTTTTTTAACCGTGCAATTGAATTTGGTCGTCAAAATAATATCTTGATTGCACATGATAATGCATATAGTGAAAATACATACGATGGTTATAAATCCCCAAGTATACTTCAAGTAGAAGGGGCTGATGAAGTTGCAGTTGAATTTTTCTCATTAAGTAAAGCATTTAATATGACAGGTTGGCGATTAGGTTTCGTGGTTGGGAATTCAACTGCTGTTCAAGCAGTAAAGAAAGTTAAGGATAATATCGATAATGGGTCACTAAGGGCACTGCAATATGCAGGCGCAAAAGCTTTATCGATTGCAGATGATATTACACCAAAACTTAACAATATTTATGAAAAACGACGGGATAGTGTTGTAGATACTTTAGTTAAAAGTGGTTGGTCATTAGAAAAACCCAAAGCAACTATGTATGTATGGGCACCAGTACCCGAAAGATTTGATGGTTCAAGTCGGGCATTTGCAACTGAATTACTTGAAGATGCTGGTGTTGTTGTAACACCAGGGCTTGGGTATGGACAATGGAGTGAAGGATATTTTAGAATATCACTCACATATCCTGATGATATTATTGAAACCGCTATTAACAGAATACAAGAGTTTTCCTCAAGGAAGATATAGACTTTGTTATTATGATCTAAGGTTGTAAACTTGATACAAATTAAATCATTTATTTCTTTTATCCTCATATTGGTCGCTTTTCAAATGTGTAATGTATATGCATACGAACAGATGCATACATATACAGTTGCTGATGGATTGGTTGGACCAATTGTTCCTATTATATTTCAAGATAGTCGCGGTACATTATGGTTTGGATCAGATCGTGGTGGTGTAAGTTACTTTGATGGCACAACGTTCTATCCTTATTCAGGTGATTCTAATAAATTTCGGGGTAGCACATTAAACATCGTAGAGGATAAATGGGGACATATCTGGTTTTTCAGTAGACATCATTCTGAAGGTGAGGGTGTAATCAGTAGATATAATGGTTCTACATTTGAATATATTGCTAATGGGAACTGTATGGCTGTAGATAAAGATGGAGATATATGGGTTGGTGGTAATAATTTAATCACTCAATACATCTCTTTAAACAAAGAAGATGATCCACAACCTTACCCATATAATATTGCCAGTTCATCAGTAGCAAAGATAAATGTTATCTATCCCACAAAAGTAGGAACTCTTTGGATTGGAGGAAATGATGCACAAGGTGTTATTATCCTACGTTTTAAAGATGAAATAGATTCTTGGCAAACAGCTAATTTTGAACGTTTGGGCAACCTTCCAGATATACCCAAAAATCGTAGTATTAATGCGATTACGGAAGATCGGAACGGTAATTTATGGTTCGCCGGTAGAGAGTTATTACTAAAATTCGACAATATACAATTTGAAGAAATTGTAAGTACTAATCTTGGATCTAAACAATCAACTTCAAGTCAATCGGGTATATTACATAAAGGTAATATCTCTGTTAAAATTGATAAACACGGTAGAATCTGGTATAACGATAATAATCAGTTGAGTTGGTGGGATGGTAGAACTCTTCAAAGATTAAGAAATTATTCTCGTGAAATTAATCAAGAATTTTATCTACAAGGTAAGTTTGAAATAGAGGACGCATGGGATCAACTTTGGTTCGCAACTGAAAATGGCGCATTTTCATTTGATACTAAGTATTTTGAGCCAAATACAAATTCAATATTTCAATTTGACCCAACACTAACTGGTACATCTAAATTACTACATCACATTTATCGTGTTGATAACGGTCTTGGTAGTGATAATATACAAACCATTTTTGAGTCAATGGATGGTAAAATATGGTTTGGTCATGACAATGGAGTGACTGTTTTTGAACCACAACCTGCAATAGTAAATCATACAACCCGGACAGTATTAGGCAGTAATAGTGTTAGACTGATATATCCTGATAGCTCAGGAACTCTATGGTTTAGTATTCCAGGTGGGATCGCCAAATATCTTCCAAATGAGAATATTCTATCACCAATTGCATTAGAAAAAAGTTCTATTGCTGCCAATGAAACCTTTAGTAATCAAAGATTGTATAGACGTACTGAGATTATCAAGATCTTTGAAGTAGAGGGTGAACTATGGTTGATGAATAAACCTATCCGACATCAAGATGGGTTTACACTCTACAGATTTTATCGTCAGAATAAAGATAGATTTGATACTATAACAATTCAAATCCAAGCTGAATTTGGACCAGGTGGAGATATAGTTTTTACAGATTTGAAGCCACTTATTACTTCAAAAATTAATCCATGGATTGTAATTGGTGGGATATTATTTTATCCAAATATCAACGGTCTATATCGGTTAACTCCTGAGGGAACAGTAAGAATCACCCCATTCAATACTTCTGAGATTTTATCACCCCCATCAAACGCAATTATCGCATTATATAATGATAACACTAATCGTTTATGGTGTTATTATGACTCTGGGGAAATAAAAAGATTCAGTAATATAAAGAGTAAATTTCAGCAATTTTTTGGGTCAGTTCAAGCCGAAGTACTACCATATCAGTCATTAGTTCCTATACCGAGTATTTCAAGTACAGATGAAGTAAGATGGTTCTATAATACAATTAGTGGGCAATTAATGTATTTGGAGAATCCTAATCTTGGCGATACCTTAACAGAAGTACCAGGTGCTGCAAGTGGCAAACCCTTACTTTCAGTTCAAAATACTATAACTATAAATCAAAATATAGAGTCAGATTTACATCAGACTATATTTGTATTTCCTGACAGTATTAAGACCTACCACGGAACAGAATTAAAGAATTCAGCATCAGTTACTTTGACAAAGATTGAAGGGGCACTTACTACACATGATGGAGACTTATGGTTAGCTACCTCTCAGGGGGCTATTCATTATGATAGTGAAACAGCAACTACCTATACAACCAAGAATGGTTTTCTTGTTGACGATTTAAGGGATGTCCATGAAGACAATTGGGGTAATATCTGGTTTGCTACATGGGGTGGTGGAGTAGTTAGATTTGATGGTGATACATTCCAATCCATTACTACTAAAGATGGTCTTATCCATAATAATGTTTCAGATATATATGCATCAGAATCCCAAGAAATATGGTTTGCAACAGAAGGGGGCGCAACACAATATAGACCGAGTCTCGGAGCATTACCTTTCGTTAAGATTGAATCAGTGTTAACTGATGGAAAAGAACATACAGAACAGGATACGATAGAAAGTGCGAAATTTACTCTTTCAGATATCAATACACCATTACCTTCTAATCTAAAAGATCTTACAATCAATTTTAAAGGAATTAGTCCACTAAGAGATGCTGTTGACTATAGATTTAAACTAATTGGAGTTGGGAAAAATAATTGGACAACTTATAGATCAGATCAGAAGACTGGGTTAGAAACACGAATCAATGAAGACGTTGTCGCATATTTTCAACCCCAGGATGATGCAAAAAGTATAACTTCTCCACAGGTAAGATATGAAGGGTTGAAATCAGGTAAATATAGCTTCCTAATTACAGCATTTCGTAAAGGGTGGCCCTATACACAACGTCCTGCTGTTCTAAATTTTACAATAGACCAACCCATTTGGAGTAGATGGAAAAAATACCTCCCTACAGTCGTATTCCTATTAGCCGTGGCATCATTAGGTTTTAGACTAATTGTTAATCGTAGACAGACTGCCCAATTACGTCTTGAAATGAGAGAAAAAGAAGAAGCCGAAATGATTAGGATTAGAGCTGAACTGAATGAAGCACAAAACATACAAATGGGACTTCTGCCAACAGAACCACCTGAAACACAGTCATTTGATATAGCTGCAATGTCAATACCTGCTACACAGGTTGGTGGTGACTTTTTTGATTATTTAACATTGGACAATGGTCTTACTGCGATTGCAGTTGCGGATGCAGCAGGGAAAGGAATACGTGGGGCGATGAATGCTGTACTAACAAATGGAATGCTGCATGAAGTCGCTCGAGTTAATAATAGGGCTGATATTATACTCAGAGAACTTAACTCTGGATTATCCCCACGTATGTATGGTCCAAGTTTTATCGCACTAAATTTAGCTATTTTTAGGGATTCAGAGAATAGAGTGGATTATGCCAATGGTGGACAACCGTATCCGATTTTAAAACGCGGTTCAGAAGCGATTGAAATTGAAACAAGTGATCTACCGCTCGGAAGTAGAAACTTGGTAAATTACGAATCAATGTCATTTGATTTATTAGATGGTGATTTCCTGATTTTCCATACAGATGGACTTATTGAGGCATTGAATATTGATGAAGATATGTATGGAACAGATCGATTGAAGCAATTTATTTCAGATATACCTGATGAGAGTACGGCAGAAGAAGTAATTAAAATGATTGTAGATGATATACAGAATTTTGTTCAGGAAGCTGAACAATATGATGATTTAACTCTTGTTGTTGTAAAGAGAATATAAAGTAGAATAATATATTAGATGATCAAATTATCATCTTTAGACAATATTATTATTGGAAAGTTATGCTCCCTTAAAATCAATAACTGTTTGACGATATTCTTCTGGTAATCCAATATCAAATCTTCGACCTTTTACTACATACCCAGAAAAACCTTCTGATTTTCTTAAATCGTCCAAGCAAGATGTAAGCTGAAATTCCCCTCTTTCCCTTATGTTATGCTCAATATTCTGTTCAAGAAACCCAAAAATTTGGGGTTCAATTACATATATACCAAAAACCGTTAGAAACATCTTGTCGTCCATACCATCAACATGAAGGTGTTCCCTTGCATATTCTGGATCTGGTTTTTCAAAAAATTCTGTTACAGATAACATTGAACCTTCTTCATTCCATACACCTGTAACACATCCAAAATTAGATAACTCATCAATTAATGTTTCTTTTAATCCAACCACACTATGGTTAACTCGTTCGTAAGCATCTAATACTTGCTGAGTACATGAGTATGGTTCATCAGAACCGTAAAGATGATCACCTAACATTAATAGAAACGGTTCATCACCTACCCATTCACGGGCACAGTATACTGCATGTCCAAAACCTTCTTGAACATCTTGTGTCACAAAAGAAATCTTACTTCCTAATTCTATTATATAATCACAATACTTTTGGTTGTCTTTACTTAGCTTGTTATAATGTTCAATCCGCGGAGGAGTCTTAAAGAAGGACTCAAATAGGTCAATATCTCCCTTCTGTACAATAAGACATACTTCCTCAATTCCAGCATTGACTGCTTCTTCGATTATAGCCATAATTGCTGGTTTAGCCCTTCCTGAACTATCAATTACAGGAAATAGCTCCTTCTTCATTGCTTTTGAGGCAGGAAATAGTCTGGTACCGAAACCTGCAGCTGGAATCACTGCTTTTCTAACATTTCTGCTTGCCTCAATGACTAATTTCAGACATGACATGTTTAAATCTCTTTCAATTATCTCAATTACCCGTCTTTGCGATTCTTCATCTTTAACGATGAACTGTGCACTGCCGTCACCTTGTGATCCTACACCCTTTCCACCTAATATATAAGGATGTATAGGTTCATAATTAAGTACTTTATGAAGTATAGGTGCAGTCAACTGTGTAGGACAAGCTGGAATAAGGTGTTTATCAAATTCTTGTTGCGCACGGGTCATTAATTTTCCGACTGATTCTGCATCACCTTTACGAAGTGCCTCATAAGCAGCTTTTGTTATCTCTGCACTCAATGGACCAAGAAAATATTGTACTTTCTCCTGTAACTCATTTTCAGCAAAAGGGTAACAATGGTTCAGCTGATTTAATATAAAGCGTGTATCCTTACCAGCACCTAAATCAACAATCACCATATAGATATTTGAGGGAACACTAAACTCCCTTACATCAATGAGATCCCCATCAAAACTCATGAGAATTGGATGTTGAAATGCACACCCCTGGTCCATTCTCCCACATCGGGATGGAGTAGTAGTTTCACCACGATATGCATATTCCATCTCATCCAACGTAGTCATTTTTAAATCGTAAATCCTGTTAAATGCACGTGCAACCATCACACAAATTGCTGCACTTGAAGAAAGACCTTTTTTCACAGGTAAATCTGTCAAGTAATTATCAATTTCCAATCCTTGTACTTTGTAATCAGTTAGAATCTGATAGGCAACTCCGGCAGCATAACTAAAAAAGCTGCCTTTTTCTGCCTCAGTTAAAAGTACGGAAGGATCCATGGATAATGTATAGGGGCCATGTCTTGTCCCATCGCTAAGTGTTGTTTTTAGAATAAGATTTGTTGGATGTGGTTGGACATCAGCATATACACCTTGATTCGTACTGGTAATTATCGTGTAACCTTTTTCAAGTTCAGCGTTATTTTGCCTATAACGAGCAGCCCAATCAGTATGTTCACCAAATAGGCATATTCTACCAGGCACAAAAAGTTTCATAGCGTATCCTAATTTGTAATTGTAATTGTAATCAGCATAGAAAATTCATTCAAAACGATACTGGATGATTTCTGCTATAGCATTGTAACCTATTTTGCGATAAATTGAATTCGAAACAGGATTATTTAAATCGGAATAAAGGATACAACAATAACCCTCATCCTGAATCTGTTTTGAAATATGGTTAACACAAGCCGTGGCATATCCATTTTGTCGTTCTTCTGGAGGTGTGTAAACCTTTTCAAGACGTACAACACCATAGACATCTGGTGTTCTGATTACCATTGAGACTGGATTCGGATTTCCATACAACCAAACATTTCCTGCTGCAATATTCAAGTCAATGAATTGAGAAATTTCATATCTACGTTTCTCTAATATACCCGCTTCAAAATTTTCCTGATACTCTCCAATCTCTACTCTAAAATCATACACCCAATCAATAAGGATGTCTCTATCTCCCTTAGATGCCTTGCGAATATGTCCCATTACTGTGATTGAAGTTTTTACAGATTCTAACTTATATAAACGTAATCCAAGAAAAGGAATGACAGGTGTTTTGTTCTTTTCTGCCCATTCTCCAGCAAAACTACCTACTGTACTTACTTCTCCACCTATACCTGCTAAATGTATATTTGATTTAGTTATTTCTTCAACTAAACTTTGTACTGCATCGATTGGCATTGAAGTTATTATACCACGAGAGTTTATAGATGGTTGTACGCAAACTCCTACAACATATTTACTATCATTGACTGTCCAATATCCACCAATGTTATCTAAATTCATTCCATGTTTTAACACAGTTAGGATCAGGTTATTATGGACTGGATCTGAAATTAGATATTCTTCCGCATCATCTAATAATAAGTTTGGATCCTTATAGTATTTTACTTCATAAGTCATACCTATATTATATTATGCAATCTACATTAGGTCAACTGGACATTTCACATGAACAGTATAATATTTTTGATGTTACAACCTATTCTCATTATTGAAAATAATAGTTACCAACAACTAAATTCACATCTTATACCATTTCTAATTGAAAATATCTCTTTTTTGTACCACAAACTTTCAGTTTGTGACCTGAAAAATGACTACCATAATAACCGCCTAATGAGACAATAATTTATCGAAATGGTATTATAAGGAAATCAGAATTCTGAATGAAGAATCTACCAAGAATTTGTTATTTTCTCTTATCAATTACTCTTTTAGTTGTTTTTTATTATGTATATTATTTAGTATTAGTCATCATCCATCTACACCGTTCAATCCAATCTTCCAAATATAATTTCGTTCCTAATGTTAAAATATCATCACTAATGATTTTTTTAAAACGGCTTTCTGCATTTTCATAATCCCCTGATTGAAAAATATTCTCCCCAATTAATATCTGTGAATATAATCTTAATTGTTCTGGTATGGATATAGTCTCAATTGTTTGATTAAGTTTTAGACTATACATCAGATATTGAGTACTTAAATCCCAGGAGTTCTCTTTATGTAGTAACTCCCCTATCAATAAATAGGGCAACCATTGGTCTGGTTCTGATTCTATAACCTGCATTAACATTGCTATTTTAGTTCCATTTCCTATTGTAGGTGTATCACTATTTGGTGTTAGTACATTTCTAAGTTTTAACCGTGATGCTGTGTTAAATGTATCTGATAAAGCTGCTACTCTTTTCAGTATATTCAATTGGCGACGATAATGTAAATGCCTGTCGACTACACTCTTATACAACTGTAATGCTTGTTTTATTTCACCTTTTGACCAATGGATATCTCCAAGTAATTGTGTGGCTTCAATCCGATAGTGCGAATTCTCATCATTGGAAATCTTCTTGGCAACTGAGGAAGTAAGAGGAATATCACCTTTCTTAAATGCACTATACATCAAACCAACCAACGTTCTATGGTTACTCGGTTCATCATTAAGCATATTATAAAAGGCATCAACAGCAGAATGATAGTCCTTGTTATAATAAGATTTCCATGCTTTACTTCTTTGGGCAGCCATTTCGTGTGCACATACTTGTTCGAAAATTCCTCCACGTTTCAATCGTCTCTCGGCATACTTGATATCATATTCAGTGAGATTAATTTCATTCGTTAGGAATTGCCTCCATTCCGCTTCAAGCGAGGTTATATCTCTCCCGTAAGTTCTTTCTAAATTTCCTAACGGAAAACTTTTTTTCAGTTTTTCTAAACCATAAGTGTCTATAAGATAACGAATAAATGAACCTGCAAGGAGATAACTTCTTGACCCCGCATGTCTCCAAAATCCAAATCCAAGGACACTATTCAACGGAGGGGAAACTTTTAATTGGTGCATTGCCTTTACCCATTGATGAACTGATAATCCAGCTTCACTCCAATCAGCTGCAACAGCAACTCCTTCATGTAAACCTACATTTAAACTTACTTTCCACGGTGACCAATCGGATGTAAGGACATGTGCGAGTTCATGCTTAATAACAGGATGTGGAAATCCTTGTGAATGTACATGAAATCCGTAACCAAATGGATCTTCTACAAATGTTGAACCTGCTCCAATAAGCTTCTTTTTTTGCTCTGGTGTGGAATATAGATATACACGAACTTTCCTTGAGTTCTCAGTCTTCAAATATTTAGATAACTGTTCATATCGAAATTCACAATCGTTACTAAATTGAGAAACCTCCATCTCAAGTTCTCGGGCATAGATAATTTCAAAATGTTCAGTTTCTCTATACCCACCTAATGCCTTAGAGATATAATTTCGTGTGGGACGTATTAATAACTGACTTGAAAAGACTTCGCTAAAAATTACAAGGAGTAATAAAAAAAGACATGTAACAATCTTTCCTATATGAATACGATTAGAATCAATCAAGAGAAGTTTGCTCCAGTTTAGACTTGGTGAAAAGCTTGTATTTCTACTTACTTCACATGTATTAATTCCAACGTATAAAAACACAACTCCCCATAATATACTTATGGTTCGTGCAATATAATAAGATGGGGAGATAGAGATCAGAAAATCATAGATTGGACCAGGAAAATATCCAAGAATGGGATGGTATGCAAATACAGGAGGATGAAATATGAGATTAATCACTACGGGTATACAAGATAATATGAGAAATCCAATGTAAGCAAGGTAAGCTAACCACCTCTTCCGTATCCATACGATAAAAAATATCCCTGCAGCAGAGACAATCAAACAACTGATAAATGGAAGTGTAAAGAAATAAAAGAAACCATCTAAATAATTACAATTCTTTATTCGTAGTGAATTGAACAATATAATGATTAGAGGAATAATCAGTAATAGGAAATTAGACTTGAGAGTAGTATAAAAACATCTTAGAATGAATTGGCTGCTGGAACCTTGAAGATTATCTGGATTCTTTAACATTACTTGTAACTGTGTCATTGCAACATGTGATCCTGCGATGGATACACATATAGTTATGACTGCACAAAACTCAAAACCAAGTATGTTAAATAAAGGTATTGTGCAGAGTAATAATGAGACTGTAAAAAAGAAAATTACCCAGAACCAATATGAGATGGTTTTATATATTATCATGAAATATCATCAATTCAATAGAGATATACCAATATAATTTGGTTAATCATCAGTAGTGTAAACCATCATATATACCTTTCGTTATATATGATTAAGACATACGTTAGACTAATCCGTAAAATCAAAATACCACGAGACTATGACTTACTTTCCCAAAAGTGTTTTGCATAAAATTTCACTGTTTTTGGTTATCTTTGAAATTTCTTGTCTATCCTTGTAAATGTAAACCCTATTAATATTGCTATTATCTATTATTATATCATATCAAATGTTCGATAGACCTTATATAGACACAGGAGAATTTATAATGTACAAACAATATACATCATTATTAAGTATATTTCTTTTCTTAATTATCTTAACAGGATGTGAAGAGTCAACATCAGGTGGAAGTGGAGCAATAGACCTTGGACGCGGTGAACCAAATATTGTTGAATCTGTATTAGCACTATCTGTCCATGATGACAGACCTGATGGAATTACAGATACGTTCGCATCTGAAGTAAATGAGCAAGTGTATTTATGGTTATTATGGGAGAATATCAATAAGGCTCATACCGTTGAAGTCTCTTGGTATTCACCAGAAGATGATGTGGATGATCCACCATTTTGGACTGAGGAAAGGACAATTTCATCTTCAACAGGTGAAAAAATAACTTGGTTCTATATAGATGCACCAGAAACAACATTGGCAGTTGACCAATTTGCTCAGGGTGAATGGTTCGTTGAAGTATTCCTTGATGGATTATTTGAACGCAGCCATATTTTCTATATGGAATAATATTTTCATTTCATGCTTGTATTACTCAAGGTCCCTACCAACAATAAGCTTATATGCTTCACGATATTTTTCACTTGTTTTAATAATGACATCATCAGGTAATTGGGGTGCTGGTGGTTGTTTGTTCCAACCAATTTCAGATAGATAATCACGGACAAATTGCTTATCAAAACTTTGTTGTGATTTACCAGGTTCATATTGATCCGCAGGCCAGAATCGAGAGGAATCGGGGGTGAATACTTCATCAATCAGAATTACCTCTCCATTCCGCTCTCCAAATTCAAACTTTGTATCACATAAAATTATTCCAGATTTCTCAGCATGTTTACTTGCAGCATTAAACAGTTTAAAACTAATATCAATCAACTGATCCGTCAATTCAGAACCCACTTGACTACGCATTTCATCTATGGAGATAGGTTCATCATGTTCACCTTGTTCAGCTTTTGTTGTGGGGGTGAAGAGCAATTCAGGTAAACGATCAGATTCTTTTAAACCAGCTGGAAGTTTCTGTCCGCAGATCTCACCTGACTTTTGATAGGAAGACCATCCCGATCCAGCAAGATATCCACGTACAACACATTCTATGTCTACACGCTTAGCCTTGCGTACTAACATAGATCGTCCATGTAATAGTTGAGAATCCTTTTGTACTTCCTCTGGATATTCTTCTACATCAGTGGTAATAAGATGATTTTCTACAACATTTCTCGTGAAATTAAACCAAAACGTTGATAGACCTGTTAAGACTCTCCCTTTATCTGGTATACCGTTTGGTAAGACAACATCAAAAGCGGAAATTCTGTCGGTTGAAACAATTAGGTATTCATCACCTAAATCGTAAAGATCACGAACTTTCCCACTATGTGCTGGTTTAATATTTGATAACTCTGTAGATGTAATAACATTATTAGACATATAACACTCCTATAATAATTCTATTCTCTAAATAGACTTTGCAATGCTAATGCTGTACTATTTTCTGCATCTAAACTCAATGTGTTTTTAATTTCCTTAATAGTTTTGTCATTATCCCCAAGATAGTAATAACATGCTGCCTTTAGGGCAAACAAATTAGCTTTCGAAAAGTAATCATGTCGATACAAATACTGCTCATCACCTTGTAAGGCATTATCTAAGGCACGAATCGCTGATTCAAAATCTGATTTGTTTTTATATCGCAAATAAAGGACATTTGCCAATCCTACCCAGGCATCGCCATTCGTTGAATCAATTTTCACTGCATTTTGAAATGATTCTTGAGAGAATTGTAATGAAAGGGATAAGCTCAAATTAGACCACCCAACACCGTTATGTGCATCAGCATATTCAGGATCAACTTTTAGTGCTCTTTCAAAAGAAAGCAATGCTTGTGTATAGTTCCCTGAATTATAAGCAGACCATCCAATCTGTGTATGTCTTAGAGTAGTAGAGGATTCAAATTCAGTGTCATTAGAACATGCAAGATGGGTTAAAATTAGTAATACTATAAATGGAAATCGGAGTCTGATGAAAGGATACATCTTGAAAAAATCGTTCCTGGTGAAATTACTTAGTCTAAGACCACTATTCAGATTTTAGTGTCGACAATAATGGACTCCGAAGAGCAAAATTCACTGCTAATATATTAGAAATTATACCGAATATTAGGACAAAAAGCAAGGTGATAGATAAGGATATCCAGGGGAAGGATGGAATACCTCCCTGAATACTGATAATACCTACAAGACCAGAGAGAATCCCTATAGACATTCCAATTATCAATAGAAAACTACTCTCAAGAAATAATAGTCCTGATAATAGCTTACGACTGTAACCAAATGCCCTGAGTGTGGCTAATTCACCTTTCCGTTCAATAATATTTCGTATCATTACTAATGCCATTCCAAATGTACCTATCAATAATCCCAATCCCCCAAGACTTTGAAATGTCGATATGTATGTGTTTTGTACAGATCGAAAAGCTACTAATCTGTCTGATGCAGATGTCACATCAAGACCAAACTCGGTTAAGGTTTTTTCAAGAATTTGGGCAGTTTCAATTCGATAGGTTTCAGGTGTTTTAATTAGGAAGAATTGATATCCACTTACACTTGGAAAAAACTTTAGGAAATTAGTATCAGAGATGATAAGTTGACTTTGGTATAGACTATTTTCTATTGTTTTGATTCTAAGATAAAGTTGTTTTCCTGTCTCATCATTAACAATGAAGTCTTCATGTGGGGTATGTTGTAATATCCACTTTAATGAATTATTATCACCGATTGCAGGTATGGTCTGATTAGTAAAATTCATCTGTTTTAGATAATTCCATGGATCATTATTCAACATACCTGTTGGGGCACCAAGTATTTGTGGTTTTTCAGGTTTGTATAGATTAAGACAACTAATATCTTCTCCAGGTAATACACGAAATGAGAATATCTCTGATTCTGAGAGTTTTGTAGAATCTTCTGTTGAAAAACCCAACTTCATTCTCCCCTCATTTGTATTCAAATCATAATGTATTGGAAGTGATGATTCTGCAACGAAAGAATATTCTGTTTGTGGAATTGTATCTTGTCTATTTGCTCCTACAGCAACAATTATACAACACGCTAAACTTATCGTCATTACACAACTTTCACTCCTGTTGGTTTGTCTGGCAATATTTTTAATTGAAAAACGTAATCTACTCAAATTTTGAGATATTTTATTTGATTTTCAACCATTTTTTGAAAAGTACAAAAACACAATGATAGATTTCCAATAGTGAAAAATATAAAGCGTGAAACGGGATTTTCACTCAGTGTGAAACGGTGTAAATTTACATCATTAATTAATAATATAAAGTTAATCAAAATACCAGTAGTCAAACCTAATAAACTGACAATTAATAAAGTAATATAGCTATAAATTGAGAAATCTGCATGTGTTTTTAGTGATTTTCTTAAGACTAAAAGAATTAAAATGAAGACAATACCAATTGAAAGATATGAAATGATAAAGTTTAACCAACCACCGGTGACAATATTACCAAGAAAAACTCCGGTGAATAATGTACCTATACAAAAAGATGAATACAAAAGTATTCTTATGGACCTGTTCTTTTTATTTGAATCAACTATTGTTTTATCTATAGAATAGACTGATACCTTGTTTAATTGTCCAACTATTGAGGATTTACCAATTTGTCTAACAGCTAAGAAAATTGAGTATATTGCAACTGCGATTGAAATCATTACCCCTCATGATGAGACTTAAACTACGAATATGAAGACTAATAAACGGTGTGCCGATTGCTGGTAACCACCATGTGTGTAATCCGTAGATTAACAATTGGGCATAACCAATAGCGAATAGACATCCACCCAAACTCCCAAAGAATGTCAGTAATATACCTTCAGATAATAACCTTCTACGTATTTTTTTTAATTGTATATCCCATTGATTGTAGTACGCCGATTTCTCGTGATCTTTGTTCCACTCCCAATTTGAATACTAAACCAATCATAAAAGCAGCAGCAATTATTATGAATCCGCTCATACTACTAAATAACATTGCA
This sequence comes from Candidatus Poribacteria bacterium, assembly GCA_965205025.1. Classification (GTDB taxonomy): domain Bacteria; phylum Poribacteria; class WGA-4E; order WGA-4E; family WGA-3G; genus MSPOR6. Next base: position 15,810 of record CBDBFU010000020.1, on the reverse strand, counting down.
AAATCAGATGACCCTTTTGCAGACTGTAAGCCTTTTGATCTAATAGGTATGAATTGAAACCCCATTTTTTTCTGGTTCCAAACGCGATAAAAATTCGGTTTCAAATATATTTCGTGTCTCTTGAATATCTTGACCTGGAATATGTCCAAACCGTATTGATGTGAGTTGACCAAAACGGTTTTTCCACAATCTCTGTCCAGTTTGTAAGGAGATGAATGCTTTTGCCGTTGTCTTATATTTATCCCAATATTCCTCATCTATATCCCTAATCAATGAATAATCAAGGGGAAATGGTGGATTCCATTCTGATATATTATCTGTTTCATGTATTCCTGGAAATTGAGGTATGATATTAGTATCAGCAATTAACCCCTCAATTGGAACAATTCCTTTTACTAAGAAAGAAGTAGTCTCAGTGATATACTCTTCTTGTGGTGTTATCGTATAATAACTCACGCTGACTTTATCACTGATTGTTACATTAAGGTCATCTGCCGCCCATCTGTTGAGATAGATACCATCAGTATTATAAAAACGTTTGATTTGTTGTTGTTTTCTATTGATTTCTGCAAACAACTTATCCTTTTTTGTCGATGCAATTTTGTATTCTGTAGTTTGCCTTCGATTTTTTTCAGTTAATTCAGATAAATCCTTCATTAATTCTTGGTATTTTCCATCGTATTCTTTTCTTATTTCTAAGATTTTTTCATCAGAAAATTGTTTCTCCTTGATTTGACTTTCAATAAAAGACATATTATCTTCTGAAGTAGAATTAGTATTGAATATTTCAGCAAAATACCCTTGTTCAAATGGAATAGCAATTATAGTTGAGTATGGAATTTTCTTTCTTTCAATATCTTCAATTCCATTATCCGAACCAAGATTACTAATAGTGTTGGCAAGATAGGTTAAGGAGGGTAAGATAGGTATATTGTTATCTGTTGCAATTTCACTTGCTGTATTGGCAATGTATGGTGATAAAACGTATTGATCTGTATGCAGATCAAAATGATTATTATTTTGGTGAATGCTTAGTCCTAATCCTTCTGTATTTAGTTGTATCAGATCTTGTGTCTCTATATTAGGAGTAGGAGTTGTAAATACTGCATTGACCTTATCTTGTTGACCAAGTTTATCTTGTATTACATTGAGAGATAGATATACATTTAATGGTAAACTCTGATGAGGATTAAGATTGAATCTTCCTCCTTGCTCTGATGTTATAATATCACTAATAACTACACGTAAAGAATCAACAACATCATCTGGATCGGTCTTACCCAGTAGGAATTCTGGGTGAATTTGTCCTGTATTTGGGATCCTAACGATAATGGTATCCCCAACTTCAACATTCAGTTCTCTTTTAAGGTAATCATTAAGGATTACATTAGGAAAGACTTGATTCTGTGCATTTCTCCAATTAGGGGTTGAGTTATCCCATAGATTAAAGAAAGTTTTTTCAACCCCAATTACATTAACTTTAGAAGCGCGAGATTGTGTAGATGGTACATTAACTGTACCATTTAGAATAATCGCTGGATGTGAATCAGGAACATTTACCATCTTAGGATCAAAGAATTTTTCTGCAATAACAGCATGGTGAATATTACCAAGACGATCCAAGGTGATATCACGCAAACTCCCCCCGCATAGAATCCCCAACAATCAATGAACCAACAAGGACACCTGTTGCTAATGCTATACATAACAATAGAGTCAGGTTAATTCCCCAATAATATTTGATTGTTAACCAGAATGAATGCATTGTTGATTAATTGGTAGGACTACAATGGATGATTATCTTCCAGATTAGTATATGTTTCTGTTGTGCAGAGACCGTTCTCTAATTTTAGTTGATGTGTAAATTGCGAAGCGAAATGCAGATTGTGAGTTACAACGATTAGAAGTGTATTTTGTGTTGTATGTAATTCGAAGAGTAATTTTGCAATTTCTTCAGTTGTGGAGTTATCAAGATTTCCTGTGGGTTCATCACAGAGCAGGATACTTGGATTATTTATAAGTGCCCGGGCAATAGCTACACGTTGTCGTTCACCCCCAGACAATTCTCCTGGACGATGTGAAGTACGTTCAGATAAACCAACTTTATGTATAAGATACTCGGCAAATTCAACAGCATCCGCTTTTTTTGAAAAGGCAAGAGTGGGGAGAAGGATATTTTCCAAAACCGAATACTGGGGAAGTAAATGATGGTCTTGAAAAACAAAACCAATCATCAAGTTTCGGTATCGTGCTAAGTCTGATTCAGATAAATCAAATGGGTTTGTACCATCAATTTCAACTTTACCCTTTGATGGGTACTCTAATGTACCTATTATATGTAATAGTGTACTCTTACCAGATCCTGAAGGACCAGTTATTGCAACTGAAGATCCGGATTGATAACTAAATGATATATCCTGTAAGACTTCTAATGAGCCATAAGATTTTGATAAGTTGTTAATGTTTAACTTATGTGTTTTGTTATTTTTCTCTTGAATAACACCCATAGAAATCAATAAAGTTTTTTTGAACAGTCTGATGTCACATTAAATTGAAATTTGATTAGATATAATTTTTGGAATTGAAATAGGTTGTAATTTCTCACCAGGATTTGTAATACAACATACAGTTGTTACTTCACCTCTGGCAACATCACTACCTTCAAGTGTAAAATGGAATTGATATGTAAGTGATTTATTTCCTTTCTTTTTTACCCTTAGATGTATGTCTACCTCATCTTCAAATCGTAAAGGTTTGAGATACTCACAAGATGCTGCAAGTCTTGGCCATCCTATTTCATTCCCATCAATTATTGTAGATACACTTGTACCTAAACTTCGTAGAAATTCGTGTTCAACAGACTCCATAAAGATAAAAAACCGAGTAAAGTGAACGATGCCTGCCATATCTGTATCAGAAAATTCTATCTTCCTTTTTGTCCTGTATTCAGTAGGCATATGGTTTACTATATAATTAGTTGCGTTAGATCCACTCAATCCTGTTATTTTGGAATTATTGAGAATAACCAATCATTATGTCTATAGATAATGGTTGCTAATTCTTTGGAAATTCTGGAACATCTTCATAACGACTCCAAGTTTCAGAATGAATTTTCCAATAACCATCTGTAGGATCAACAATGAGATCTAATTTTTTTGTTCCAATATCTGAATACGCTGGTCGTGTTCCAGATGCAGGTGTGCCTTTGAATTTTTGTAGGAAGGTAACATCTGCAACTGCCCGATCCCCATTAATTACAAGATTAGAAATCTTCACCTGTATTTCTGAATACATAAGATTCAATTTTTTCATTTTCTGCTTCAATTGACTCTTATTAAGATATGTAGATGTTTCTCTACCCCCTCTCACAGTAACCCGTGTAATTAATGCTTTTTCGGCATATATTGACATATATGTCTCAAGATCTTTTTCTTCCCACGCCTTTTGCCATTTTGCCAGGATCTGACTAACTTTGAGTTTAGTGTCTAATGGTGCACTTCCATTGAAGATATCTGAAACTTGTTCATCAGGTAATGGAGTATCAATAACTGGCTCTTCCTGTGTAATTGGTATATCAGATATGTAATCTCCACCAACTTCATCATTTATAAGTTTCCAACGTCTAAATAAGAATCCTCGCCTATCAATAGTTAGTGTCCGCGAGTGGGTTTCTATGAAAGTACCACTACTATGAATTGTGACACTGATATTATCAACCAAGTATCTTGTTTTAGAAAATGCAATTGATGTATATACTGCCTGACTTAGATCAACAGTTAAATCTTGAGATATTTGAACAACAGCCAACTGATAATTGTCATTTTTAGTTTTTCGTGCTTTTTTATCCCAAAGTGATGTATACTTCTTGACATTTTTAGTTTCGAGTGCTTTTTTCCATTCTAAAACAAAAGGTACAACCGGACTATTAGATGAGGAATTTCTTTCTACAACAGATTCTTCTGGTTCAAATGTAGTAATATCTGTGGCTATTTCTTCGCTTGTAACTTCATCCTTAATTAGTTTCCATCGTTGTTGAATTATTCCTGTCTTGGCAATTGTTAAAGTTCGTAATTGTTGTAAAGGTTCACCTGGTGCATGTATGAGTAATGGTATATCTTCTACTCGAAGATAGTGTGGATTCTGAGGATCTTTTCTTGTTCTATTTTCAGCATTTCCTATTATTACATCAATACGTGAGTTTTCCTTGAAGAGTTGTGCTGTATCCTGATACCCAGTATTTGATTTATTTCGAGCATTTTTACCCCACAAGACATCGTACTTTTGTATATCTCCAGATTCTAAGGCACTTTTCCATCTACCTAAAAATGCTACAGAGGATTCATTCGTCCGCGTTAATAATATACCACAGACCAACAAAATGATAACACCACCTGCTATCGCTCCCCATTTAAGAGAGTCAGGAATCATTTTTTCTCTAACATCTGATCCGTCATTTTGCATATTATTCATTAACCATCTCCTTAGAATTTTGGTATATTATCAAAAATCTGCCAGGTTTCTCGATATATTTTCCATTCATTTTGAACCTGATGTGCCCAGATTTCTCTGATCCATATCTGATATAAGGCAGTGTCATCCTCAGTCTGGGCTGGGGTAACCAATCTACTAAACCGGTATGTACCGATGACACTATTCTGTTCAACTTCAAATATATCTTTTTGTTGAGTCTTTTGCCAAGGATGTTTACTGATTTCATTCAGTTCAGATTCAAACTGAGTTCTATTTAGAATAGTAGGATTATCTTTACTTTCTATTATAACGACTTTATTGATTATCAGATTTGGAGCATAGAAAGCAAGATGGGCTTTCATGTTGGAACGACTCCATTCATTTTCCCATCTCTTTAATGCAGCTTTACCACTATTGATTTGTTGTGTGGATAGAGTAGTCCTACCGGTCCGAACGGGTTTCTGACTATCAAGTTGACGTACATACGCTCTGGCTTCCTCAGCTTGTTTTCTTAAATATTCTGAATGTTCAGCAGCAATATTTCGTTTTTGTGCTTCGGCGAGTTTGGCTGTATAATTTTTAGCTTGTTCTCGAATTTGTTTTTTTAGAGATTCAGCTTCTGCATACGCAGCCCTTTTCTGTCGACTTGCTGATTTAGGCTATTGAATCTGCTGCATCAAGTTTACGAGTCAGATCCTTGACTTTATTGCCATAATTCTGTACTTCAGTCTCAGAACGTGTTATACGGTTTTTTAATGTATTCAATTCTTCATTAACTTCAGATAACTTATCAATATTCAGTCTATTCTTCCGATCTATTTCAAGTTTTTCACTATTTAGAGTTGTGATAATATTATTTAGATTTCTCTCAGTATTTTGTAATTCTTGCAACCCCTTTTCCAAATTATTGATCTTGTTATTTTGATTCTGCAAATTACTCTTTAATTCACCAATTTCAGCCTCTTTTGCTAAAATATTTGCATTAGTGACAGCATTGTTTGAATTTTGAATTGCTTCATATTTTGCCATTCTTGCATGTGAATAGGCAAGATTTGCTGATCTTATAGCAACAACCCCATCTTTATTTTCTAATGCCTCTTTTGCCTTTTCAAGTTCAGTTTCTGCTCTTTCAAACTGTTCGAATGCAAGTGAATCTGCTTTTACTTCACGAGCATCATTTATTGCTTTTTCTGCTTGTAGAATAACACTCTGTACTTCATCGATTTTTACCGTTCCAAGTTTTCCCCCACAACCAATTAAAAAGATCATTAAAAGAATACTTCCTAAAAGAAACATCCTATTAAAATTGAGGTAAAAGTCGAACTTCTGTTGTTTTACATCAGATGTGTTTGATCTGTTCATGTTTTTCTCTTTGCTCCTATTTTCTTCATATAAATTAACAATTCGTGTATTTCTTTACTGAATAGAATCAATTTTTAACAATAAAAGCGTAACACTTGGGTGCAGAGAGCTGCTTGGATGAGTAATCTCTTACAAGAATATTGTTTGTTATTCAAAGACAGGTAATGTCATTACAGATGGTTGGGATGTACCTGTTTTCATCTGTATCAAGGATTCCTTAATTGCCGATGCTCTTGTTTCTCCTATTCCATCTACATTTTGTAATTCTTCAATATTGGCAGTCCGAATAGAAGAAAGAGTTTTAAAGTGTTCAATAATTCTCTCTACAACCTTCATGGATATATGTGGAATCTGACTTAACATTCGATATCCACGGGGTTCAATAACATTATCATTGCTGAATTCTACATTTGAATATCCAAGTGCATTAATTATTTCTGATTTTGATGTCAACTGAGTTGCATCTAAATTGAATATCTTTTCATATACTTCGTTCTCTTCATGTATATTCTGAATGTTATAATCCTTAATTGTTAACAATCCACGAGCGATTTCTTCGGACAAATCTGTAGGAATTAAATGTAATGACTGTGCCTCTGTACCTAATTCAATTCTATATCTTTTGAGTTCCGCTTCTGTGCGTCGAACCCGTTCACAATCACAGATTGCAGTTAATACATTTTCTAAGGTGACACTATCATTTAATTCTGCCCAATTTAATGAAGAAACAGAGGTTTGCATTGCCTTAATATAAAGACTAAGTGATAAGAAGGCTTGATTGGCACCCGATAAGAGTATCGTACGATCTCGGAATTGATATCTTTCTGTTTCAGAATACAATGTTAGTGTGTGTCGTCGTCGAGATACCGCGAGAACTATCTGACCTGTATCCTTAGAAAATTTCTCAGCAGATTTATGACGTAAACCTGTTTCATTAGATGAAATTGATGGATTGATTCTCAATGTAACATTTGCCCGAACAATTCTCTTCATATCAGATGAAAGAATAATTGCTCCATCCATTTTTGCCAGTTCAGCCAACCGTGTTGGACTATATTTGCAATTAATTCTGAAACCATCTTCTATTAAATTTAGAACTTCTGGGGTATCGCCTATGACAATTAATCCACCATTCTTCCCTTGGATTATATAGTCAATCCCTTCTCGTAGTGATGTGCCCGGAGAAAGTAATTTTAGAATCTTGTCAAAATCGTTTTCAAAATGTTCTATTGAATTGAAATTACGCAGTTTAATCACCCCATCAGTGTTTAAATTGTAACATACAAATATGCGATTGTCAATGTAATGTAATCATATATTATATAAATAAATACGGCTATTATATAAATACGGCATCTATCCACCAATTCTTGATATAAATCAATACTTAAATCTTCATGTGAGCATTTAGAAATTCTTGACTTAACCACTTTTCAGATGTATCATTAATTCAATATTTCACAATCATTTTTACGAATTATAATGAATTATAATATTGACATATCGAATTTTTTGTTTCATATCAGTAGTATATTTCATTCAAAACCTAATCTCGAATAATAAAAAAATAAGGATATCAATGCAAATTACACCTTTGTGTAAATATGTGACTTTAATTTATTCAGAAACTATAGATAAATTACCAATTGTAACGCTAAAAACCGATAAAGGAAACATAATTATTGAACTGTACCCTGAGTGTGCACCCCTTACCGTAGAGAATTTTTTAAAATTAGTCGAATCAGGCTTCTACAATGGATTATTATTCCATCGTTATGTAAAAGATTTCGTAATTCAAGGCGGTGACCCAGATGGTAATGGCACAGGTGGACCTGGTTGGACTATACCTGGCGAATTTCAGGATAAAATCTTACAAGATAAAATGCCAAACCATGAAAAAGGTGTAATTGCAATGGCAAGAAAACCAGCACCTGATTCTGCGGGAAGTCAATTTTATATTTGCCTAAATGAAAACACAAATGGATACACACATTTAGATGGTAATTACACAACATTTGGCAGAGTCATTGAAGGAATTGATATTGTTGATAATCTTCGAGAAGGCGATAAAATGTTAGAAGTAGAAACTTCTATTGACCCCACATAATGTCTGAACATTTTATGGTAATGGGGATTAAAGGTCTATAAATATGGAAGAATGGAAACAACTGGTTAGAGATACAGTTAATACACCTGAAAAACTTGCTTCAGTTTTTGATGTGGACATTGATGAACTCAGACGAATTCACAAAGAATTTCCTATACGAATTAATCCTTATTATCTTAGTTTAATTGAGAAACCTGGAGATCCAATTTGGAAACAAGTAGTTCCTGATCCACGCGAATTAATTAGTACTGGCGTTGAAGATCCACTACACGAAGAAGACGATAGTGAAGTTCCAAACGTAACGCACAGATATCCTGATAGAGCACTTTTCTATGTCAATTATATGTGTCCAATTTATTGTCGTTTCTGTACAAGAAAACGCAAAGTCGGTGATCCGCACTCTATTTCTGAAGATAATGTTGAAATAGGTCTGTCATACATTAGATCACATCCGGAAATTAGAGACGTGATTATTTCTGGTGGCGATCCACTCATGTTGACTGACAAAAAGATTGATATGATCGTTGGTGGTCTTAGGGAAATTGATCATCTTGAGATCATTCGAATTGGATCCAGAGTGCCGGTTACACTACCACAGAGAATTACTCCTGAATTGTGTGCGATATTAAAGAAATATCATCCATTTTACATCAATACACACTTTAATCATCCACGTGAAATTACACCTGAAACAGAAAAGGCATGTGGTATGTTAGTTGATGCAGGTATACCACTCGGTAATCAAGCAGTTCTTCTTAAAGGTGTCAATGATGATCCAGATGTAATGGTTGAATTGATGAAAGGATTATTACGTATTCGCGTAAGACCCTATTATATCTACCAAGCAGATCTTGTTGTTGGAACTGACCATTTTCGTACTTCTGTTCAAACAGGTTTGGATATTGTCGCGGCCTTACGTGGTCATATCTCTGGTCTTGGTGTGCCACACTATGTCATAGATGCACCTGGCGGGGGTGGTAAAATTGCGTTAACCCCAAATCCAGTCGTTGCCTTTGATGACGACGAAATTAAATTACAGAATTATGAAGGGAATGTCTATAGCTATCCAAGTACACCCTTCTATGATGAAGACTGGTAGAAACCCTCCTACATTTCCTTCCAACATCCATCGTAAAAACTATTCATTCTCATCCTTATTTTCTTTTCCTTGATTAAGAAACGGAGTTAATAGATCAATTGGAATAGGGAATACAATTGTAGAATTCTTTTCTGCACTTACTTCTACCATTGCTTGAAGGAATCGTAATTGGACTGCAGTTGGTTTCTTACTTAGGAATTCTGCTGCATCTGTTAATATCTCAGCTGACTCGAATTCCCCTTCAGCATGTGTTACCTTTGCCCGTCTTTCTCTTTCAGCTTCAGCCTGTTTTGCCATTGCCCTTTGCATTTCAGCAGGTAAATCAACCTGTTTAATTTCCATGGTATGAACTTCTATACCCCAGGGATCACACTGTTCCTTAATTATATTTTTTAGATCTTCATTTAGTTTTTCACGTTCAGATAGAAGATCGTCTAATTCAGCACGACCTAAAACACTCCGTAGGGTGGTTTGCGCTACTTGTGATATAGCAAATCCAAATTCTTCAACTTCGATGACTGCATTATCTGGGCTTTTTACTCTGTAGGTAAGTACTGCATTGACTGCTACAGAGACATTATCTTTTGTTATGATATCTTGTGGAGGGACATCGTTAACAATTACCCGTAAACTAACCCGTTGAACACGTTCAATCCAGAACGGAATTAGCAGGATTAATCCAGGTCCACGTGTACCTACGAGTCTTCCTAATCGGAACACAACTGCACGTTCATATTCCTTCATTATTCTGATACTGGTTAATAGCATCACAACAATACCAATCGCTATAGCAAAAAAGTATGGTGGTATTTGTTCAGGCATTAATTAAAAATCCTTTCTATACTGAAGTTTCTGTAATCTGTTTAATCTTATTAAAGAAACCTTGTTTCCGGGGTGTGTTTATTTGCCATTGAACTGGTACAGATTGATACCCATGACAATAGTCATTTTCACCAGGATCAAAATAACCCCATGAGGCATATTCACTAATGGCAGCGACACAGTTGTTGAATGGCTTATCAAAATCAAAGTGGTCATCTTCATTAAATAGTATTGGCATCGGACGATATCCAGGAACTTCGCGTGTTTGCTTGACCATTTCAACGATACGATTTGGATCACTGACACCATTTCCATGAATTAGGATAAAATCCGATGAACTGACTACATTCTCTTCAGGTATTCGTCCACCACCATAACTTGTACCGACTAAGGATCTCTTCCCATCTCTTGTAATCGATTTAACATGTTGAATCAATTCATGTACTCTCTCAGGTTGTAGAATCTCATGGGAATACCGTACGTTACATTCGTTATTCACTTCAACAATGACATTTGCATAATTATGATCGAACAACCAATTGGTGATATTTTCCACAGCATGTATCACAGCGTTCTCGTCATTAATTCTGTGATCTTGTCCAAAATAAAAATACCCAAGAATAACAACCATACCTAATTCGTCAGCAAAATCAATTATTCTTTTTAAACGAGAGAGATAGTCAAGGTTGAGTTTTCCATCCGCTTCGATTCCTGAATTATGCCAAGGTTGTGCTTTTGAATATCCTTCAGGACTTCCACCTTGTAGATTAATCGTAAATGCTAAAATACCATGCTCTCGCCAAGATGGCATAGCAGCTAAGAATTCCCTTGTATTCCGTTCAGCATCCCATTTACCTGTGTCAGGATAACTCCATTGACTTACCGTATCGGGATTTCTATCATCAAAGATTCCTTGCACCATTCGACTGTTTAAGAGCAGTCCTTCTATCTTTTTATCTTCAAAAAAACGTCCTGCGTATGTGATTTCTCCATTAATGTAAAATGCATCTTCAACTATATCTACAATTGTATTCATTTCTCTCCTTGGATATTATGATTCGTAGATCAGATCTATGTAGGTTGGATTGAAATTATCAGTTTATATAGATCTTAATTCCGCAATCTATTTCCAAAGTAGTATTATAGCAGAAAATGAACCTGTTAGCAATTAGGGTCTATAAAAACATTGACTTGATATAGAAAGCATGGATAATATGGTGTTAGATCAGAATTAGTATCTGAATTCCCAATGAGATATCTTCCTTTTTTGTGTAATATCAACAGACAAACTTTTCATCAACCTACAATTGAAAGTAAGAAACAAAGATAAAGTGTAATTCATTAGATTTAGTTCATATATTCAATTTCAATAAGGAGTTAGAATTGAGTAGACCTAATATAGTATTTATTATGTCTGACGATCATGCATCTCATGCTATGAGCTGTTATGGTAGTCGTATTAACCAAACCCCAAATCTTGATCGTATTGCAGATGGTGGTATGATCCTACAAAACTGTTTCTGTGTTAATTCTATTTGTACCCCAAGTCGTGCCAATATATTAACTGGAAAACATAGTCACCTTAATGGTGTTAAGACTTTAGGTGATCCACTTGATGGCAGAAAACCAAATGTCGCCAAGATGCTACAAGCAGATGGATATCAGACTGCAATGATTGGAAAATGGCATCTTGGACATGGTGGAGATGCTGACCCAACGGGTTTTGACTATTGGAATGTATTACCGGGTCAGGGGGCTTATTATGATCCTGTTTTGATTGAGGAAAGTGGAAGAACACAGTATGATGGATATGCGACTACTCTTATCACTGACTTCTCATTGGATTGGCTTCAACACAGAGATAAAGATCAACCATTTTTTCTTATGTGTCACCATAAAGCACCTCACCGTCCGTGGGATTCTGATCCTAAACACGCTGATCTGTTTGAAGATGGTGATGTGCCTATGCCGGATAACTTTTTTGATGATTATTCTAACCGTTCAAATGCTGCGAAAGAAGCAAAAATGCGAGTCTTTGGACATATGAACGATAGAGATTTAAAGATAGAAAAACTTGGTGCACCACCAGAAGGGTTATCAGACGAAGAACAAGCTAATTGGAATTATCAACGATATATCAAAGAATATCTACGATGTGTCACATCAATTGACGAAAATGTCGGTAGAATACTCGATTACCTTGATGAAGATGGAATTGCTGAGGATACAATGGTGATTTATACTTCTGATCAAGGTTTCTTTCTCGGGGATCACGGGTGGTATGATAAGCGTTTCATGTATGAAGAATCTTTACGGATGCCTTTTATTATTCGCTATCCAAAAGCAATTGAAGCAGGTAGTTCTACTGATGCAATGTCATTGAATATAGACTTTGCAGAAACCTGGCTTGATTATGCTGGAATTAACATTCCAGAAGATATGCAGGGTACAAGTTTACGACCTGTTCTTGAAGGAAATTCACCTGATGATTGGCGAACATCTATGTATTATCGGTATTGGATGCACCTCTCACACCACTATGTTCCTGCACATTATGGTATAAGAACACATCAGCACAAACTGATTTATTATTATGGTGAAGCACTCGGTACAACCGGTTCTGTTGACGAACCGAAAGATCCAGAATGGGAACTTTTTGATCTGGAAAAAGATCCAGATGAAATGTGTAGTGTATATGATGATCCAGCTTATGCTGATGTCGTCACTGAATTAACTTCAGAACTTTATCGACTAAAAGAAGAAGCTTTAGATGATGAATAGATGGATTAAACTATTTTAAATTTCTACAGAATTCAATGGAGGTTAAAATGGCAAAGAATAATCCTTTAGATAATATTGATCCGGGGATGAAGGTAACTGCTCAGATGTCGCCTGAACCCAGTGAGGCAGATTTGGAATTTGCAAAACAGATGGATGTAGATTATGTTGTTCTCTGGACAAATGGTGCAAATGCAAATTACGATTATTTCATGAGTCGTCGTGAAATCTTTGAGAATGCTGGTTTGAAGATATATGGGTTTGGCAACAGTGATGTTCATAATCAGGACGGAATTGTTCTGAATTTAGAAAATCGTGATGCTAAGATTGAACAATACAAACAGTATATTCGTGATTTAGGTAGAGCAGGTATACCCTATACAACTTATGCACATATGGGTAATGGAATTTGGAGTACAGAAAGAGAGACAACACGAGGTGGCGCAAGTGCTCGTGCGTTTAACCTTGATAATGCTACCGTAGGTCACTGGGGTGGTCAGAAATACGGAATGCCATTGTCTCATGGACGTGAATATAGTGAGGAAGAAATCTGGGATAATTATACCTATTTCATCAAACAAGCAGCTCCTGTAGCAGAGGAAGCGGGAGTGATGATCGGTATTCATCCTGACGATCCACCTGCACTACACCTTGCTGGAATTCCAAGATGTATCTTTAGTAGTTTTGAAGGATACAAACGTGCTCTTGAAATCGCTGATAGTCCGAATGTTGGGATGTGTTTCTGTGTCGGATGCTGGCTTGAAGGTGGAGATCTAATGGGTAAAGATGTCTTAGAATCTATTAGATATTTCGGTGAACGCGGTAAGATCTTTAAGGTTCATTTTAGGAATGTAGATCAACCGTTACCTCATTTTGTCGAAACATTTGTTGATAATGGCTATCAGGATATGTACCAAGTTGCCAAAGTCTTACGAGAAGTTGATTTCAATGGTGTAATGATTCCTGACCATATCCCCAGCATGGCAGGTGACCATCGTATTGGAACTGCTTATACAATTGCATATATGAATGCTTTGGTAAAACGTGCAAATGAAGAAGTAGCAAAGTTAAATTGAGAAATAATTTGGAATTAAAAATATTCTACATTGGTGTGTCTAACCAATACAGTATTCGTAATGTATAGTAAATTTTAGATTTAATTAAACACTTTACTTGTAGGAGCGACCAGGAGGTCGCTCCTACAGTAGAGGTCATCGGTATAGAAAAAGTTGCTAAATTTTGACTCAAACGAGACGAATATATGAAATGTTAACATACCAAATGTTAACTAACACAACGCGTAGATGTCCAAAATTTAGAACAGTGAGAACACGAATGAGAAGACTTATTTATTCAACCATACTTGCAATCGCCTTGGTTACGGTTTGGATGCTATACTTAAAGTATGATATAGAACGCTTTATGGATATCTACTCGGTAAACCATACTTCCAATACCCCATCTGTTGACACCGTAGACATACCTGAAGTGTCTGAAGATGACGATTCCATACCTACAGATTCAGCCTTAGTTAAGAACATAACTAATAGTGTGGAGGTAGAGAACGAACACACTCACCCACATTCATACGCGGATAATTTAGAAGAAACAAATCAATCGAACACCTCCACTCAAGCACTGCTTCCTACAGAGAAATCGTCACATCTGAACAAGTCTATCCAAAAAATAGATATAGAAGATGAAATTATTATGCCTCTTTTTAATGGATTTATGGGAATGACAATAAAGGAGGCACGCGAGACTAGAGAGAAAATAATGAGAAATCCAGATATTTGGATAAAAGGCGGTCCTGGGGAGATCGGATCTGAGTTCGTCCTGATGGGAGAAGATAGTAGAGCTTTCGCGAAAGCAATTTATGTATTATATCCAAGTAAGATGCACAGAAGTGTGTTAGAACAAGTAGAAATGTCTTCACAGAACGGCAGAACACCTAAGAACTATGATGAATTAAAATCCCACCTAAAAAGTATAAAAATTGTCAGGGTAATTCGCTGAATTTTAACTATCTCTAAAGTCGGATAAACGTAATTTGGTAAAGGAAATATGAAATGAAACTTTTTATTGGAGGTCTAATAATAGGCGGTTTGATTTTTATCCTCGGTACTTTCCTCATTCTCGATGTGATAACAACCCCTAATTTTAATAAAAGTGAGTTTCCAGATGATATTGTTGCGGCAGGAATCTCACCAAATGGGGAGGTCGAGATATACACCCACCAAAAAACAATACTGTAACTAAAACCGATAAGAATTCTATCAAGACTGATGCTGCTGGTACCTACTTTGATGGTACTACAATTCCTAAATTAACACGAAAGGTTTTGTGGGCAACCATGATGTTCTGGCATCAAGGTCCGCAAACCGTTGAGGCACTCATGGAGTCATATCATGTAGCGTACCTCCAAAGTGAAAGGCATAGAAGGATTGATAAAAGATATCCTCCCGAACAGTGGCTGCAAAGTGTGCTTGATAAGGGTTATACTATCCTCAATTATGGTGAATATGCTCAGTATATGGATATGAGAACTGCAACGGATCAACTTGACCTTCCAAGTGTTAGGAAGTTGTATTCAGAGACGTTTGGAATTCCTGAAACAGACATAGAGAGACTCAAAGCATTATATCTTAAAAACCAGTTTCTTTTTCTAAAACGGAAGCACGCGATGGAACGCACAGTAAATGAACCAGTTACAGGAGGTTTCCATATCGGAGACAAGCTCCTTCCTGTTTATCGGGATCGGGCTGTTGTCTATGTTCAACGTAGGAAAAGTGGCGCTCAGTTTCTTGGCACGCGACTTAACGCTGTACAAAGTTTTAATCTAATCTTCATAGGAATTGAACCGAAAGGAATTGAGGTTATTTACATTGATAAAATGGGAAAGCAACTTACAGAGAAACCGGAACCTATCATCCGTGAAGCGTTCCGAAAGATAATGTGGAGAAGGTGAAGCATTACCTCCTGAGGAATGGTGGGATCCAAACGCACCTATACCAGACTCTGAAGACTTTGAAGAGTTCCTGCAACGAGAAAATGTAAATATAGATACCGAATTGGATACCCGAAAATAACGTGCAATAGAAGAATTTGAAAAATTAGAAGTAGTCGAACAAACCGATTTTGAAAAGCTCATGCAGGATGTCTGACAACTTGA
>CBDBFU010000019.1:0-15255 GCA_965205025.1 Candidatus Poribacteria bacterium | reverse complement strand
CCACCCCCCTTGACTTCCACTCTCTCTTATACTGTCAATATAGAGCGCTGTTCTTCTCCATTCTGGCCCCACCTCATTATTCGTTGGAGTACCAACTACGTAAACAAATTGGTGCCAATTACCATCTGAAATGGTGATAGGAAATGATGATGCACCACCTGTGCATCCTCCATCAACTGTTCTTCGTGTTTTTTCAAGTGTCACATAATCCTTTGAATATATGAACCTATCATTATTACCTTTATGTTCAACATTTAAGCGAGCGTTGATAATTATACCAGTTCCCCCACCAGAATGGGAACATTCTTGTTCAATAACTTTGAAAATAGGACTCCATTTTGAATGGTTGTTTGTTTTTATCCATATTTCAAATGTGAATGTTCCCCTTAATTTACTAAAATTCCTGATTTGATCTAAAATTACATAGTCCCCTAAACCATCAAGTTTCAGTCCTTGTCTTAGATATCCATCACTGATTTTAGGATTTCCCATAATTATGGCATCATTCTTACCCCATACATCTTCTGCAATACCATCCTTTATATTAGTTAGATCGAAAGTCCAATAATTTATCAAACCATCAGTTACGATGGTGTTAGCATATATTGGTATAGATAATGTATATAAAAAGAACATGTGAAGTACTAATTTAAGATATTTCATTTCGATCCTTCCTTTCTTTTATATCTGTTGCGACATTAATCCTTCTAATAGTTAAACTTCAATTAAGTTATGCAATGTTTATGCCAATAGAAAAAGGCAACAATGATTTAGTTGATTGTAGAAATTCTGCACCAGAAGGTGCATATAGGTTTTTATGCACAATATAGGGCAAAAAAATAAGGCGAGGAGGATACCTCGCCTTTGTTAAAATAAGGAATGTATGTGATGAATCTTAAAATTCTGGAACTTTCACAGAAACCTCTTTACCTGTCTTGTGTGATCTAAATATACCATCCATAATAACATTGGTAAGAAGCACACCATCAGGTGGAATTGGTGAAGGACCGTCTGAATTTACTGCTTCACGGAAAGCCAGCATCTGTGCTTCCCAAACATCTACTCCTTGAAATCCTTCAAAACTGATAGTTGTCATGCCTTCAGGAGGATCAGGATTCGCTGTGAGTCCTTCAGATTCAACCAGTTTCTGTAGGTCCTTACTGTAAGAATCAGCAAAAACAACTGGACCATCCAATGAGATTCCTGCTTCTTTTCCAAGACAGAAGTTCCCACCAAGTGTATTTTGATGAACTGCCCAGGAGATTTTAAATAACAGAACACCACCGTTTTCAAATCTCACCCATGCAGCACCGAATTCCTCTACATCCATCTGATCTTTAAAACGCGGATCTTGCATTGAAATATAATCTTCAGTGATTGCGGAGACTCGTACAGGTTTTGGATACCCCATTGCATAAAGTGAATTATGCATGTTATATACACCGATATCAACGATTGCCCCTGCTCCTGCAGTTTTCTTATAGATGAAGGTATGTCCAGGATTTCCTCTGCGTCTACATCCTGCGGATTCTGAATAATAGATGTCACCAAGAATACCTTCCTCTATTACCTTTTTAGCAAATTGAAGTCCAGGATTAAATGTACTATGAATACCTATTTGAAGTATTTTCCCTGACTCTTTTGCTGCACGAACCATTGCTGTGGCATCGGCAAGTGTAGCTGCCATGGGTTTTTCACAGAAAACGTGCTTTCCAGCATTCAATGCAGCAACAGTTGGACGTCGATGTCCTTGATTGTATGTACAGACACTAACCGTGTCTATCCCATCCATTTCTAACATTTTATGAACACTTGTAAAGACATTCTTCTTAGGAACATCCCATTCCTCGGCGGCTTGTCGCGCCTTACTCCCAATGATATCACAAACAGCGACTATTTCGAATCCACCAGCTTTACGATATGCATTTATATGAGCACGTGATATACCACCTGTACCAACAATACCTACACGAATTGGCATATTCATTCTCCTATTGAGCAATATTTAAAATTTTATGCTTAGTTTAGAATATTCTTGTTTGGAATGCAAGGAAAATAACTTGTAATTGGCTTTTTTCCATATAAACTATTTAATATGAAGTTACTTCCAATCATCGTCTGGTGGATATAATGTATAACTTCCACTGCCAGCACCTTTATAATCGTTCTCTGCAAACCAATCTTTAACTGTATCACGCCATTTTATGAAATGTGGTGCCTTTAGGTGTTCTTGGAATGCCTCCTCATCTACATATATCTCATATAACCAGATTCTATTTGGATCATCTCCATCTTGAATTACATCAAACCTTAAACAACCTGGTTCATTATTGACTGAACCTATTGCGTCATCCAACATTGCCTCAATGAATTCTTCTCTGTGACCTTCTTTAATCTGAATAGGTGCGATTATTGCAAACATTATCTTTCCTCACTATTTGAGTTTGGTAAATTAACGTGAGTTTGATAAATCAGATTCTTATGAACGAATCAACGGTATGAATGCTATTTAGCATTCCCCGTGGTGAATCAACGGTATGAACACCTGTGGGGTTCCCCGGGAAACCGCCGAATCAAGGAATCAACGGTATGAATGACATTTAGTCATTCACCGGGTATGAATGCTATTTAGCATTCCCGCCTACTGGGTCTATAGGAGTGATATTTTTGGGAAAAATGAAGATTTTTACCTATTATCAAACTCACGTTAAATTAGTAATTGTCAATTATGTTAATCTAACATAGACATTGTTTGTTGTCAATAGTTAACATTCGTAAAGATATAATATCATATCAGATAAACATATTAGTAAGAATCATATAATTTGTATGTATGAAGTGTGTTTTGAATAGTTTATTATCATTTCTGAGTATTGTCATCAAATTTGATCGTCGGAGAGTTGTTTTGGGAATTAATGGCCCTCTCAACAGCATTTAATACCATCTGGAGTGAGTGGAAATATGCCATTTCCACTTGTTGTAACTTGGTTTTATCAATAATTCCATTTTCTGAACGTAAATTTACCAAGTGACTCCATTGATTAGCAAGTTGTTGATTTGCTTTAACTAATATCTTAAAGTAATAGTCAGAAATCATTTTCTTGTTCTCAATTCGATACAGAAACAAATTCCTATTTAATAAAGATAAGTATAACATGTGTTATATTTGGATGCAAATTAAAATTAACATAATAGTAATATGCATAATTAAATCTGATCATCAGATATAGGTAGAAAATCCGAATTCTCTTCGTTAGAGTTTTTAGTTGATATTTGGAGCTTTCTTCTACAAAAGAAACCTATAACAGAATGTATCTTTATTTGACGTTTGAATACCTTTGTACTTGACTTCTTTTCCCTTGACTTATGATTATATGTGTATAAAATACTGAAATTAATCAACCTACTTTGGAGTGTGAATATGGCAAAAATACGAATGGCACAATATGGAACAAAACATGGACATGCCCGTGGAAAACTACAAGCAATGCTTGATAATCCTCAAGTAGAAGTTGCTGGTGTATTCGAACCGGATATTGATAGACGTAACCAACTTCAATCGAGTGAAAATGCATTCAAGGATGTATATTACTATACAGATTCTGCAGAGATGCTTAAAGATGATAGTATAATCGCTGTTGCATCTGAAGGGAATAATGCTGAAAGTTTAGATCAGACTGAAGAGATCGTTAATGCAGGCAAACATGTCTGGTATGACAAACCGGCAGGTGAAAACTGGGAACAGTGGCAACGTGTAATTCAGACGGCTGAAGAAAAGTCACTTCATGTTCAATTGGGATATATGTTAAGGTATCATTCATCATTTAAACAGGTATCCGAATGGGCGAGATCCGGTTTCTTAGGTGATGTATTTAGTGTTCGTGCTCATATGTCAACGAATATATCTAAAGAATCTCGAACACGAGAAAGTCAACATCTGGGTGGAATATACTTTGATTTAGGTGGGCATGTTCTTGATCAAGTTCTATGGATATTAGGGCGTCCTGAAAAGGTGACGAGTTTTCTTCGGAACGATGGGGGTTCACTTGAACCATTTAAAGATAATACTCTCACAGTATACGAATTTGAGAAAGCCATGGCATTTATATCAATATCTGCTTTAGAACCACGTCCAGTAGCACGACGTTTTGAGGTATATGGAACAGAAGGAAGTGCAATTATAGTTGAACCATTCGAACCAGGACTTACAATCCGGTTAAGTCTACAGAAAGCAAAGAATGGGTATTCTGAAGGTGAGCAAATAGTTAAGATAGATGGAGAAAGTCGTCAAAGAACTTATGAATTGGAATTGGATGCTTTTATAGCCACAATAGCAAGAGAACAACCACCAGATCGTCCTGTATCTCATGAATTATTAGTTCAGGAAACATTATTACGAGCAACGGGAGCAATCTAAAATAGAATTAAGTTATCAGTTTCTATAGATTGATAAACAAGCATATTACTTGGAATACTATAGTAAACTGATAACTATTGAAGGTTAGTCTTCTATTCCTGCAGTCCATTTGATACATCCAGTGATATGATCATGAAACCATGGTTGACACCAGAGAATATCTGGGTGTCCAAGAGCTGTATACATCACACGTCCTTTACCATACGTGTGACACCACCCTAAAGCATAGTCATTATCATCACGATTCCCTCTGGAAACATCAATTGAATCATTGTCTAAACGCATTAAGACATGAGTATTATTGCGTGACCAATTCTTAAAGGTATATATCTCATCCACAACTTTGAAATTCTCTCCGAGCATACGAGTAGAAGGATGATCGGTATCTTCAACAATTACATTTACTTCTTCATGCCATGGATGTCCGTTGAAATAACCACCAAGCATTTCGCCATATTCTGGCCAGTCATAGAATGTATCAGTAGCATTGTGGATACCGAAAAAACCTTTACCATTTTTAACAAAGTTTAATAAAGCTTCCTTTTGTGAATCATCAAAAGGTAAATTACCTGTTGTTGCAAAAGCTACTATATCCTGTTTTGCTAAATTGTCCTCTGTAATTCGATCACATCGATGTGTAGTTACAACATTCCACCCGTTTGCTGCACCAATTTCTTTTAATGCCACCTCAGCATTTGGTAAATAACTATGTTCAAAACCTGCTGAATGACGTAGCATGAGTATATTCATATAATTATCCTTCCATAGTTGGTTTTTCGCATATTATACAGTATAAGTATAAAAAAGAAAACTATTTGAAGTGATGCTAATATCTACGATGTTACTATAGTATGATGTAACCTTATTTCAAAATATGCATTCTATATTACGGAAGTTGATTAAAAGTAAATGGGAAAAGTAGAAAATTAGAATTTCATTTACTAAATAAGTTTAAAATTAGTGGTAATTTCGACCATATCATGTCATTATTATGTATAAATATTGAATTAGGAGGACCAATTGAAGTTTTTTAAGAAGGGTGAAGATCCTAAAAAAAAGGATAATACACCGTCAAAACCTCATCCTGAGTTAAAGGTTATTAGTGGTTCAGAAATATCTGGTCCTAAAGCTCAGCAACCTGGTATCCAGTCACAACAACAACCCCAACCCCAACCCCAACAAAATATAACTCTACCCAATATTAAATATAAAATTGCTATTGCGAGTGGTAAAGGTGGAGTAGGTAAATCAACTATAGCGACAAATTTGGCGATTTCACTTGCACAGAAAGGCTCCAATGTTGGGTTGATGGATGCTGATGCCTATGGTCCAAGTATTCCCACGATGATGGGTGTACAAGATAAACCCCAAACTAGTCCAGAACGGAAACTAATTCCACTTGTTAGACATGATATTCGATTGATGTCTATTGGTTTTATGGTTCCAGAAGAACAGGCGATGATTTGGCGTGGTCCAATGCTTCATAGTGCCATCCGGCAATTTTTAAGTGATGTGGAGTGGGGAGAATTGGATTACCTTATAATTGATTTACCCCCAGGAACAGGGGATGTAGCATTAAGTCTAACTCAAGCACTTCCATTGACAGGGGCAGTGATAGTTACGACACCACAAGATGTTGCATTGGCAGATGTTCGTCGTGGAGTAGCTATGTTTGAAAGACTCGGAGTTCCGATACTGGGTGTAATTGAAAATATGAGCTATTTTCTTTGTCCACATTGTAATGAAAAAACAGAGATTTTTAGAGCAGATGGAGGAAAAAAAACGAGCGAAAGACTTGGTGTGGCATTCTTAGGAGATATTCCGCTTGATGCTGAAGTCTGCACTGCGGGGGATTTAGGTGTTCCAATTGTTGCTGGACATCCGGAATCACCACAATCAAAAGCTTTTGGATCTGTTGTATCTAAGCTGGATCAAGTATTACTTGAGACTGGAGATGATGACGAATTAACTATACTATAGAGGTTATAATTTTTCCAGAGAACATGAACTAATAGTTGATTACAATGAATTTTACAATTCCAATCCTAATGATTCAGCAATCAATTGTATACAGACTTCCACCTGGTCTCCTGTAATTTGTCTGTTTTGTATAGGTGGATTTCCAAGGTTCTGGTTTAATGTCTCAATAGGAGAAAGTTCAAAATGTTCCATTCCTATAAGCATACCTTCCAGATAGCCGTGTGCGGGAAATTCTAACTCTCTTGTTTCATCTTTCATACGATAAAACATTATATCATCTTGATATTCTTTCTTATATAATTTTGGAAATCCTTCATAATTATCAAGTCTTACTTCATCTTCTTTTGTAATTTTCCACAATCCGCCTATAACTGATTTTCCTTCCATAGGTATAATATCAGCATAGTATCGAAATGTCAGTTGATATCCTTCCAGAGTATATACACCTAAATCTATCGCATCCTTACATCGCCACTTCATGTGTTTTTTATTTAGATTTGAACCGTATGCAAAATATCTCATACTCTTGTTCTCCGGTTCAATGTATATGAACAGTTTTAATCTATTACAGTTTTAATCTATTACAGAATCCAGAGTTTCTAATTCGTCGGTTTCATTGTTGGCTATAGTAGTTTCTTTCTTTGTTTTATAACCATAAATTTCAATTTCACCTATCCTGGCATTATTATATCTTCGATTAAACATTCTTGATCCAGCTCTACCAAATGCTAAGTTGCCAAAATCCTGTCTTGAGAATTCTGCTTTCTGTTTTCTTGCAACAGCTGCATCATCAGTTGTGTCTAAAATAACAATTCTTAGTTTATCTGTAGGGTGTGAATATAGAATAGGTATCTCAAGTGGATATGATTTTACAGCTTTAATTTCTTTTAAAAGTTGCCAATCTGTTCTTGAATGAATTGTGCCACCTTTATCTGCGAAGATAACTAATTTCTTTAGATTATCAGAATGAATGATAATTTTTCGTATTACCTTTTTCTCTGGTAAAGTGATAAGTATTTCAGGTGAAGAAAACTGACCAGTAGAATTCATTGGAAGTTTTGCTTCTCCAATAGTTTCAATATTACCATCAACCACTAATGGACTATTTGACTTGACACCGTCCATAAGAGCATAGTTTTCACTCCATTCTTGTTGCGTAAATAAGACACATCCGGTTAAAGGTAACAACAATATCACTACAAATATACATACAAGTTTTTGATTATCCATTTTAGACTCCTGAAGGTGATAATTGGAAGTTAATATTTAGTTTAGTAGTTCAATTCTGATGTCTATAGTCAGAATCAAGTCTGACGATTTGTGTATTAAATATGAATGTTATAATTACAGTGAAAATACTTGTTCTTGATGGAACACCCGATTTAGAATTAAAGGGATCTAATATCCTATTTCAGTAGATTATTCAAAATGAGATAATATATTTTACAACTATAGTATAACATAGGCTTAAGGTATATTCAAGGTTATGATTAGACCACAAGTGTCAATTAAAGCATAGGACTCTTTGTAGGAGCGATCTTCGAATCGCGACCCCAAATACAGTCGGGAATCGGAGTTCCCTCCTACAGAAGAATATAATGCTTAAATTGACATCTATAGTGATAAGACTTTACACACCCTTAGACAATGACTTATAAACTGGATTTCACCTACATCCAACTCACCTTATCAATGGTAAAATTACATGTTTCAATTCATAAATTTATTGACAAAAAACAATTTAGAAACTACAATAAAACTAATTCCCGGATTGGAGGTGGGTTATGGACAATTTCCCAATTGTTGATACACATGTTCATCTTTGGCATCCTAAGCAACTCAGATATCCTTGGCTTAAGGATGTTCCAAACCTAAATAAACCTTTCCTATTACAAGACTACTCAGATGCCCATCAAGACTTGAATATTCAATCAATAGTCTTTGTTCAATGTGATACTCATCCTGACGACGGTTTTAAGGAAACGACCTGGGTGACTTCACTAACTGCTGTTGAACCTCGAATTAAAGGAATTGTCGCATGGGCACCACTTGAAGAGGGTGAGTATGTGGCACCATTCGTTGAAAAATTAGCAGAAGAATCTCTTGTAAAAGGGATACGCCGTCTTATCCAATCCGAAGATATTGAATTCTGTATACAACCTAACTTTGTTAATGGTGTTAAGACACTCTCAAGTTTTAATTTGAGCTTTGATCTATGTATTTTTCATCCCCAACTTGCTAATACAATAAGACTTGTAGAACAGTGTCCTAATGTGCAATTTATTTTAGATCACATAGGGAAACCAGATATAAAAAACCAACTATTTGAACCTTGGAAACAGGAAATTACAAGACTTGCATCCTTTGAAAATGTCTACTGTAAAATATCTGGTTTAGTAACAGAGGCAGACCATAATTTATGGACCACTGAAGATCTACAACCCTATATTGAACATGTTATAGAAGCATTCAGTTTTGATCGTGTTATTTATGGGAGTGATTGGCCTGTTTCCACATTGGCATCAGAATACCCTCGTTGGGTACAGTCTCTAAAAGATGCAGTATCTGGCTGTTCAACTGATGAATTGAATAAACTATTTCATGATAATGCTATAGAGTTTTACAGACTAATATAACCCAAGTTGCCACCGATTTACTTACATAGCACTTCGCTGGAGTGCAGGATGTTGATATACCTTTTTCTATAGACATATCACCCCTCTGGGGTGAGGAAAGAGTTTGAAAAACTGTGTTGAAACGATCAAAATCCGTTAGTAGCAACTTGGGTTAACATAAGGGAATGATTCGGTTGTATTCCTTATATCAATCTTGGTTTTTCTGTTTAGCCTTAACTTCACGTCTTCTTGGATGTAATACAAACTCAGTATAACCGTTTGGTAATTCTGTCCCCTTAAATACCAAATCTAAGGCAGCTTGGAAAGCAATACTCTCATCGAAGTTGGATGACATACTAATATAATTTGGATCATCTTCGTTCTGTTTATCAACGATTTTTGCCATGCGTTTGAATGTTTCTATAATTTGTTCCTTAGAAACTATTCCATGATGTAACCAATTCGCAATATGTTGACTTGAAATCCGTAGAGTTGCTCTGTCTTCCATTAGTCCAACATTGTTAATATCTGGAATTTTTGAACATCCAATCCCTTGGTCTACCCATCTGACGACATAACCGATTATTCCTTGAGCATTATTATCTAATTCATGTTGTATTTCATCAGGATTTAACTTTCGATCATCTAATAAAGGAGGGGTTAATAGATCAATCAAACTTGCCTTTTCTCGCGATGCTAACTCTTGCAACCATTGAGATACATCAACTTTATGATAGTGGATTGCGTGTAATGTGGCTGCAGTAGGTGATGGAACCCAGGCGGTTGTTGCCCCTGCTAATGGATGATAAACTTTCGTTTCAAGCATCTCTGCCATTTCATCTGGTTTAGTCCACATTCCTTTTCCAATCTGTGTAATTCCTGGTAAACCGGTCTCAATTCCGATATCCACATTCCAATCTTCATAGGCACGCATCCAAGGTTCGTTTCGAATCTCCATTTTTGGAATCATGGGACCAGCAACCATACTTGTGTGAATCTCATCTCCCGTTCTATCCAAAAATCCAGTATTGATAAATACAAGCCGTTCAGATGCTATTCGTAATACTTCTTTTAGGTTTACAGTCGTGCGTCGTTCTTCATCCATTATTCCAATCTTTAGTGTATTAGTCGGGATTCCAAGTGCCAACTCAATTTTTGTAAATAGTCGGATAGTCATATCTACTTCCTCAGGACCATGGAATTTGGGTTTGACAATATAGACGCTACCTGTTTTGCTATTAGGATATTTGGTATTACCTTGTAGATCATGCAGGGCAGCAAATGATGTTATCATAGCATCCAAAATACCTTCTGGTATTTCTTGATCATCAGAGGTTAAAACAACATCTGTATACATATGTAAACCTACATTACGAATTAACAATAAACTCCTTCCTGAGAGTGAGAAAGTAGTTCCATCAAGACCGGTATAGGATTTATCAGATACAAGTTTTCGAGTAATTGTTTCACCATTTTTTTCAAATGTCGTCTCAAGTGTCCCCTTCATTATCCCGTTCCAGTTTCTATATACACGGACTTTATCCTCAGCATCTACAGCTGCTACGGAGTCTTCACAATCCTGAATAGTCGTAATTGCAGATTCAAGAATTACATCCGAAATACTTGCGGGATGTTCTTTGCCGATAGGGTGTTTACGGTCTATCTGTATTTCAATATGTAATCCGTTATTTTGAAATAGAATTGATGAGAGATCGTCATTGTTTAGATTAAATCCTACAAACTGTTTTGGATCTTTTAAACCTATCTCTTGTCCATTTTCAAATTTTGCTCGGAGACTTAAATTTCCTTCAATGGTTTTCAAGAAAAAGTGATTGATATCAGCATAATTGCCATCTTCAAAAGGAATGATTTCATCTAATAAGTTTTCAGTATATTCAATAACTTTCGAACCACGGATTGGATTATACTGTGTTCCTTTTGTTGCCCCGTCACTTTCATCTATAACATCCGTTCCGTATAATGCATCGTATAGACTTCCCCATCGTGCATTTGTAGCATTTAAAGCATAACGTGCATTATCCACCGGTACAACTAATTGAGGTCCAGCAATAATTGCGATTTCTAAGTCGACATTTTCAGTACTAACAATAAAATTACCTTCTTCAGGTACAAGATAACCGATTTCAGTTAGGAATTCCTTGTATTCGACATGGTTGATTGGTTTATCTTTTCTCTCAAGATACCATGCATCAATTTGTTCTTGTATAAGATTACGTTTATTCAGTAGTGTTCTGTTTTCATCTGCAAACTCGTGAACAATATCATCAAATGAATTCCAAAATTGTATAGCATTGATCCCAGTTCCGGGAGCAATTTCATTACTGACGAGAGCAAAGAGTTCTTTATCTATTTTGATACCACCGATTTCAACATATCCTTCCATAGGTTTCTCCTAAAGACTGTATGTTAGGTAATAATACCTGATATATTAGTTGTAAGGTTAGTAGATTCAATTGTGATATTTGCATTTATGATTAACAACAGAAAATCTGACAGCAAAGAGTGAGTCACATAGAAGATGGAAATACAATGTATAAATAATATGTTATTCAGAAGTTCTATTTTTTCAATAACATTTTATGAGTAATTTGATAATTATTAGTTCTAAGGGTATAAAAATATACACCACTACCTACAGGTTCACCAATATCATTCCTGCCATTCCAATATGCAGCCTGATTTTGATTAATATATACGCCGGTAGGTTTATACCCCAGATCTAATGTCCTAATTTTATTACCGTGTATATCATAGATGGTAATCACTACATTTGAAGGATTGGATAATTGATATGGAATCCATGTTTCAGGATTAAATGGATTAGGATAATTCTTAAATAGGAGGGTTTGGGAAGGTGGCATTGAATCAAGAATTTTCTTTAGACGTTGTATACCAATCTCAGTAATAAAATCTTTATTATGAAGTTGTTTTGCTTGGTTAATCCAACCTTGAACTATAGAAGAACTAAAATGTAGATCTATAGTTTGGATTGATGGTGCAGCATTTGAATCTATATCCAGTTCATATACTATTAAGAGTAGGTCAATGATATTAACTATACCATCCCTATTGACATCAGGATTTGGGAAAATATCATTAATAAATGTCTTTCCAAAATTTGCAGCAACAATTACAAGGTCATTTGCATCAATGGTTCCATCACCATTTACGTCAATGTGATTATCAGTAGAAATTGATGCGTCTGCTCTAATAACATACTCTTGCCGGGTAATATTTCCATAAACATCAATTACTTGTAGTGCGATCGTATTAATTTGATTCGAAGTTAGGAAGGATAGATCAAATTCTATCGCTTTACTTATAGCATCTATACGTTGACAACTATGTAGTTTTGTTCCAGTTGATGGATCTAAGTCTGAAGTAGGTATCAATAGTTGAACTTGGTGTAATCCATCAAGGTCAGTAATTTGAGAAATCAATGAAAAATTATCAGATGAAGGATAATAGGTTAGAGGAGTAAGGGTTTGCAGTGATGTTGGATTATTGAAACCAACAGTATTAGTATTGAAAAACCGACTTACACTTAACCATTCAGCTGCACAGTATGATAACATTTCAGGAGATTCACCATAGGACATAATATAATCATTGTCACGGAAATCATGTTCTAAGCCAAATGCATGACCAAGTTCATGTGCAGTAGTATGAGTTCCCACCTGATCATCAAAACACTTACCAGATGCTGGTATTAAGGCATAACCTCCATGTGATTTGACCCTAAGTTCTTTTTCAAGCCAAACACTTCCTCCGATACCACAGGTATTTTCCGTTTCTACAGTCTGAGTGCTGAGTTCAGCAACTATGAGATACACATCCTTTGTCATATCATACATGGATCTTAGCTCTTGCTGAATCTTATGATTTGTATCTGAGTGATAATACCAATCATTGAAAATTCCATTTACCTGATGAACAATAGTATTACCAAATTCATCAGTTTCGAAAGTGAAACTTTTTCTGCCAAATCCGTTTATTTCCATTTGATCAGCATAAAATTCTTGAACTCTTCTAACAAGGCTGTTTAGTTTAATCCATATATCAAATTGTGCAGTACTATCTCTTGGTATAAAATATATAATACGGACAATATCTTGGTCATCTTCCTGGTATGATTCAACATCCCAAAAGCGTATAGTTCCATCACTACCTCCACTTGTAATAGATAGTCCATCAGGTGAAAATACAGCGGCATTTACCCAACCTTTATGACCTGTTAGAGTGGTGATTTTCTCTCCATCTTCAATCTGCCATAGATTCACAGATTCATAATCAGAATTTGCCAGAATATTACCATTTGGTGAATAATTTATGTCTGTTACAGTGCCATTTGTTGGAAGTGTGCCAATTCGCTCCCAATTTTTAATATTCCACAATTTTATTCCTCCATTTATTCCCCCACTTGCCAGTGTAGTATTATTTGGTGAGAATTTAACTGTGGTTATTACATCGGAATCTGCCTGAAATTGAATGACTTCTTGATGGGTCTTGATCTTACGGACAACTATTTTTCCAGATGTATCTCCATAAGCAAGCATTTCACCATCAGTAGAAAAGGCAAGAGTATATATCCATGCATCATGTCTTATAGTAGAGATTTCTCTTAAAGTATGTATATCCCATATTTTTAAATGGAATCCTGCAGAAATAATCTGTTGTCCGTCAGGAGAAAAAGCAACTTTCTTAATTTGTGATTGTGCATAATCAGTTATATGTCTAAGTGTAACTATATGTCGATTATCCTGTATATCCCATACTTTTATCGTGTAATCATCACTACCACTAACCAAACGTTCTCCATCGGGTGAAAAATCTATAGAATTGACAATATCAGTGTGATTGCCTAATATTGTTACTGTACTATCCTCCAAATTCCATAATTTTATAGTATTGTTGCCACCAGCACTGGGCAATGATAGAAGATGAAATAGGAGAATAGGCAACTGCTTGAACACTACCACCATGTGTTAGATAGGTGTGTTCTTGAGAGAATGAATTAGATGTAAAATGGGTTAGTATAAGGAAAATGAAGAATATGTAAGAATATCGCATGTGATATAACCAGGGTTGGTAGCACAAATTACTTGTATCTCTTTAAATCATCAGGTTGTATAATCATTTCATCAAGTGAGACACTGTATTGATTTGCACATTCATGTAATTGTTTATTGATTGTATCAGGTATTTCAATACCGGATTTAACTCGTTCGGAATAAAATCTTGCTTCAAAATCTCCTGGAACTAAAACTTCATCAAAACCTTTAGCAGGAGTAGTAGATTTAATTACATCTAAGAAAGCACGTACGCCTTTCTGATATTCTTCAATTGGCGTAAATGCATCGACATTGATTGCCTGCATATAGATGCCTTTCATGTTTCCTTCTTCTACATTGAACGTTCCAGCTAACCCCCCAAGTAAGCATGTAAACATAGCAAGTGCGTACCCTTTATGACGGCCAAAGGTGAGGAGTGAACCACCATCATAGAAATCTACTGGATCAACACTCGGTGATCCATTTTTATCTAATATACATCCATCAGGAAGTTCCGAACCTTTACTACGTGCAACCTGTATTTTACCCTCTGCAATCACACTCGTTGCGTAATCAACTATAAAAGGTGATTTATCACCAGTAGGAACACCTAATGCAATAGGATTCGTACTGAATCTACCTTCAGAACCACCGAACGGAACTACTGGTCCTGCACCTTTACCACCCATTCCAACAGAGATTAGACCTATACATCCAGAATGTGCTGCTTCCTCTGCATACTCACCTAAACGTCCAATATGACCCGTATTGAATATACTCACGCAACATGAACCAGAAGTCTTCGCCTTTTCAATTGCTTTACGTATAGACCATCGTGAAACATAATGTCCAAAACTGGAATTTCCATCTACACGTATGATATTATCAGTTTCATCAACTATCTCTGGTTCATTTGAAGGCATAATACTCCCATCATTAATTCCTCTGATATATGCTGGAATCCGTAATACCCCGTGGGAATCATGTCCGGATAGATTTGCTTTGATAAGGATTTCTGCGACATCATTTGCAATATGGTCAGATGCACCTGCTGCTACAAATATGGTTCGTGTGATTGCATGAAGGTGAGAAGGTTTAAACAGATGGGTTTTTTCCATTTGATGTGTCCTTGAATGTGATTGAATACTGTATCATATTTTATGATAATTGG
>CBDBFU010000018.1:0-65731 GCA_965205025.1 Candidatus Poribacteria bacterium | reverse complement strand
TTTTATGTTTGTTTTGAGTTGTCTGAATCACAGATTACACGGATTACGCGGATTACACGGAAAAGAGAGGTTATTGTCAGTAAGATTTACTTTGAATGTAGATACTAAGGCAGGGGAATCAAGAAATAAGGAATCAAGGAATCAACGGTATGAATGACATTTAGGCATTCACCGGGTATGAATGTCATATGAAGATTAAAATAATAATTCGGTAATGTGTTAGAAATTCGGTTCGGTTAGGAAACCGAACCTACCAAGTTTGGGAAAATGGGAATTACCGAATTTAAAAATTAATCTTCATTAGACATTCCCCGTAAACCAAGCCTACCAAGGATAGGAATAGAATCTTGAAGAATCGGGGCGGAATTCCCTCCTACAGAAGAGTCTAATGCTTAAATTGACGCCTATGCTATAGTGCGGTTAGGAAACCGCCAAATCAACGGTATGAATGCTATTTAGCATTCCCCGCCTACCGGGTTTGGGAAAATTAGAATTACCGAAATATTTTCTTAATCTTCATGAAGTTTGTGATACATTAAAGAGATTCATACCGTTGCAAGATTAACGACGCCACCGATAAATTTTGCCTCGACGATTTTTCAAAAGGAAAATGAATGCTTTCTTTATCCAATGTAAAAACGTTCTCATGATATTCCCCTCCTCTTTTGTAAATACCATTAAATATCGGTAAATGCCAAATGAATGGTTCAGAGATTTGAGTGAAATCTTATGGTATGTAAAGTATTACATACGAATTCGTAAGGATCGTCTATGAATGGTTTTTGAGTCTTAAAAGTTCATTTTGTTTATCTTTCAGGTCTTGTTTAAGATGTAAGATTTCATTATTCAAATCTGCCACAGTGTTTTTCCTACTTTCAAAATCTTGATTAAGTTGAGAGCTCGCTTGATCTATCTCGGTTAAATTGTTTTGTCTATTCGTTAGTCCTTCCTCAAACTGTGTGATTAATTCTTGCAAGTTTGTAATACGTTCATTTAACCATTCTTTTCTCTCACTTGAAGTTGCCTCACGCTTTTGATTCTGAAGTAATCCTTGTTCCGATTTTTTTGTATCTATAACTTCTTGAATTTGATTGATGGATTCATTTAACTTTGTTTCCCCTTCAGTTTTGAACTCTTTTATTTTCTCCTGACACATAGTATTAATTGCTTCCAACCTTGATTTCATCTCAGTTTTTTCAGCAATTGCTACTTGAATTTGGTATATGGATTCTTCTAACTCAGCAATTTGTTGAGCACTCTGTAGGTCTTTTTCAACTGACATCGTCTTATCTCCGTTGAGGGTTTTACATAACTAATGATTTCAGCAGAATGTACTGTAACCCTCTTATTCGTATAACTTGCTACTAACTTTAAAATAAAATAACATATTGGAAAGAAAAATTCAAGTGCCATATTCGTCAATTCCAGGGTTATTTAGTTTTAAGAAATATCAGTATTCATTATAGTAAAGTGGCAAAAAGTTTATACACCTCTACTACCAATTTACCTTGCTATTAATGACATTATATGGCATAATTTTTACACAAAGATTTTATTAATCCGTGTGTAGATAGGTTCGACTTGGATTTGCTTTAGAGTGTTATCTCACACCGTAGAAGGACTGGATACAGAATATGCCACTTGGAAGGAAAATACGTTATGGAATGGTAGGTGGAGGACCTGATGCATTTATTGGAGCAGTGCATCGAAAAGCTGCTGCGCTTGATGGTGAAATAGATTTGGTAGCAGGGGCATTTTCATCTTCACCAGAAAAATCTAAACAGCAGGGAACAGAACTTTTTCTGGACGATAATAGGGTTTATGGTTCGTATAAGGAGATGGCAGAAAAAGAGAGTCAACTTCCTGATGGTGAAAGAATTGATTTTGTCTCAATTGTCACACCGAACCATGTGCATTTTGATGTTGCTAAGACATTTATTGAAGCTGGGTTCCACGTTGTCTGCGATAAACCGATGACAACTACCATCGAAGATGCCGAGGAATTATGTAATCTCGTAAAATCAAACGATGTGATCTTTGCTCTTACACATAATTATACCGGATACCCAATGGTGAAACAGGCACGCGAACTGGTAAAAGATGGAAAACTGGGTACACTGCGAAAAATAGTTGTAGAATATCCACAAGGATGGCTTGCAACCTTCTTAGAAAACGAAGGCGCGAAACAGGCAGTATGGCGGACAGATCCAAAACAAGCAGGCGCTTCATCATGTATCGGTGATATCGGTTCACACGCTGAGAATTTGGCACACTATATCACTGGTCTTGGAATGGAAGAGATATGTGCAGATATGACCACTTTTGTTGAAGGACGATTGTTAGAAGACGATGGGAATATCTTAGTTCATTATGATAACGGCGTACGAGGTGTGCTCTATGCATCTCAAGTATCTGTCGGTGAAGAGAATAACCTACGTATCCGGGTTTATGGGACAGATGCATCATTAGAATGGCATCAAGAGAATCCGAATTATCTCTCTGTACGATTCCCAGATGGACCAGAACAGGTTTATAAACGTGGGAATGATTATCTTGCTGAAGTCGTACAGCACAATTCACGAATACCCTTCGGTCATCCAGAAGCGTTTATAGAAGCATTTGCGAACATTTATGTCAATGCATCACGTACAATGGCTGCCAAAATTGCAGGTGAATTCCCAACCGAGTTTGATACAGATTTTCCAACTGTTCAAGATGGTGCTCGTGGGGTACATTTCATTAATACTGCCGTTGAGAGTGGAAAACAAAGGGCATGGGTTGATGCAAGTTATACGCCACCAGAATAAGAATAGCAGCAACAATTAGTAGTACAGATTATTGTGAGATCTGGTTTAGAATCATTACCTAAAGATTTGGTTTGAAGAAGGATAAACCTTACATAATCAAGGAGAAATAATATGGCAAGACCTGTCACACTGTTTACAGGACAATGGGCAGATTTAACTCTTGAAGATATAGCAAAAAAAGCAAGTGAGTGGAATTATGATGGATTAGAACTTGCTTGTTGGGGAGACCACTTTGAAGTAGACAAAGCTCTTTCAGATGATAGTTATTGTCAAGGAAGGCACGACCTACTGGCAAAATATGGTTTAAAGGTATGGTCAATTAGTAACCATCTTGTTGGACAAGCAGTCTGCGATAACATAGATGACCGACATCAATCCATTATCTCAGAAGCAATCTGGGGAGACGGTGATCCTGCCGGTGTTCAAGAACGTGCTGCGGAAGAGATGAAAAATACTGCACGTGCTGCTGCCCAACTCGGTGTTGATGTTGTTAACGGCTTCACAGGAAGTTCAATATGGCATCTACTCTATTCATTCCCCCCAGTAACACCTGATCAGATTGATGCTGGATTCAAAGATTTTGCGGACCGTTGGAATCCTATATTTGATGTGTTTGACGAAGTCGGTGTGAAGTTTGGACTTGAAGTTCATCCGACCGAAATCGCTTTTGACATTGTAACTGCTGAACGTGCTATAGAAGCACTTGATGGTCGAGAGACATTCGGTTTCAACTATGACCCAAGTCATCTTGGATATCAAGGGGTTGATTATGTAGTATTCATTGAACGTTTAAGTGATCGAATTTATCACGTTCATATGAAGGATGTGTGGTGGGCAGATACGCCGCGTCTATCTGGTGTATTTGGTGGACATTTGAACTTTGGAGATTCCAGACGTTTCTGGGATTTTCGTTCCATCGGACGGGGAAATATTAATTTCGAAGAGATAATCCGGGCATTAAACAATATCGGATATGATGGTCCACTCTCCATTGAGTGGGAGGATAGTGGGATGGATCGTGAGCACGGTGCAAGTGAAGCATGTGCTGCTGTAAAAGGTTATGACTTTGAACCATCCGCAGTCGCTTTTGATGCGGCATTTGAAGAATAGTTGATTAAGTCGGTATGCTTCCCAATGAATGCTACTGTATCATGACTATGAGGTTTACTATATAACCCAAGTTGCCATCTAATCACTTACATGGCACTCCGCTGGAGTGCAGGATTTTGATACATCTTTTTCTATAGACATATCACCCCTCGAATCAACGGTATGAATGACATATGAAGATTAATTTTTTAATTCGGTAAATTTTATTTTTGTGCTATCCTCTTGTTCAAGGAGGTATTTATTCATGGCAAAACATCATAAACTTGAACTCAGTGAAACTGAACGACAAAAACTCGTTGAACTCCGTGATAAAGGCGAACCGGCTTATCTACGAGAACGCGCTGCTGCCCTTTTGAAAATAAGCGAGGGGTTTTCCCCTCACAAAGTCGCCCGAAAAATGCTCTTGAAAGAACGCGATCCTGATACGGTCTATTCGTGGCTTCACCGATACAATGAAAACGGTATTCAAGGTTTATTCTATACACCCGGTCGTGGTCGCAAACCTGCTTATTCCCCTAAATCCCCCGAAGAAGCAGAGGCGGAGGTCTATAATACTATCGCACAGGGACCTGAACAACATAATCCGCATCAAACACGATGGACACTCCGATCCCTTGGAAACATCGTCCCTTGGCTCAGTGATGTGTCTGTGCCGGGTATTCACAAAATCCTTAGTCGACTCGGTCTCAGCTATAAACGCGCTCGCTTATACATACATAGTCCGGATACAGACTATGCCCAAAAAATAGACAGGGTCCAGCAAGTTTTGGAAGAGACCCGTCAACATCCACAGACCTGTGTTGCGCTTTACCAAGATGAGTTCTCGTTTTATCGCAACCCTACCATAGCAAAAGACTGGGCACAAACAGGCACGAAAACACCTTTAGCCCGTCAGAGCTACAGACACAACCAAACGTGCTATGGGATCGGGGCTCTGAACCCACATACTGGAGATGTTGTTTACCAGCAAGTTTCACGCTGCACTGCTGAAGCACTTCATTCTTTTTACACCGAGATTTGCCAACGCTACGCAAACAAGCAACGGATATATTTGATACAAGACAATTGGTCAACCCACTTTCAAGCTAACTTATTGGAAGCACTTCTCCCGCAAACAGCATCGTTTGTGAAACCGAAGCCACCGAATTGGACAGGTAAACCCTCAGAGAAAATCGGAACACTACAAAAACTTCCGATTGAGATAATACAACTACCGACTTATGCGCCGTGGACGAACCCGATTGAAAAGTTATGGCGATGGGTGCGTCAATCGGTTTTACATAACCATCGTCATTGCGATGATTGGGAAATCGTGAAAGACAAGGTGATTAGTTTTTTTATGTCGCAGTTCATAGGAGGATCACAGATGCTGCTACGCCAGATCGGATTATTACCGAATTAAAAAATTAATCTTCATAGGTCATTCACCGGGGTGAGGAAAGTGTCTGAAAAACTGTGTTGAAACTATCAAAATCCGTTAGTAGCAACTTAGGTTATATAAGGAGATGTCTGTTATACGTTTGTAATTAAATATGGCAAAAGGAACAGTTTCTTCATCTGAATCACGTTCTTTTTATGATAGAAGAACAGGTACACATATCCGTCAGGTTACGACTGCATGTGCCTTACATCATCATCCATTCTTCATAATACCTGCCTATGACAATATGATGAAGAGACTCTTTTTTGTCTCATATCGGACCGGGTCATCACAGATTTTCGCTGAAGACCGCGAAACAGGAGAGTTAATTCAACTCACTGACAGACCCGATTTGAGTGAATGGTCTGTTCATCCTTCTTGGAATGGTGAAGCCGTCTTTTTTACTGCTGGAACAAGCGGATGGAGGCTTGATTTAGTTACACTTGAAGAGCGAGAACTCGTAAACTTCGTTGCGACAGAAATGCAAGATAAGGGTATGGTTGCAGCAGCTATGGGAACAACTGCACTTAGTCATGATGATAAATGGTGGGCAGTTCGTTATCGGGTAGGTGACGAAGTCGCTCTGAATATTATCAACGCTGAAACTGGTGAAAATGAGGTTATTTTAAGAAGAGACAGTATTGCCCATCTCCAATTCTGTCCTGATGATGCAGACTTACTGTATTATGCTGGTCCGCTGACAGATCGAGTCTGGGTAATAAATAGGGATGGTACAGGAAACCGACGGCTCTATGAACGGAATGAAGAAGAAAATGAGTGGATCACTCACGAGACTTGGATTCCCGGAACCCGTGAACTTGCTTTTGTAGATTGGAACCGTGGTGTAAGATGTGTCAATGCTGATACTAAAGAGGTACGGCAGGTTACAACCATTAACGCATGGCATGCTATTTCTAATAGACAAGGAACACTCATGGTTGCGGATACTAACTTTCCAGATATTGGCATACAGTTATTCGATCCACGTGATGGCATAGGTGAACCGGAAACATTGTGTTTCCCATACGCATCATCAATCGGTGAACATTGGAATGGACCTTTTCCGTATGCTGATGGTCCCATAACTGTATATGCACCGCAACATACACATCCACATCCATCATTTAGTCCTGATGGAAAACATGTCGTGTTTACATCCGATAGATGTGGTTTTTCACAAGTATATGAAGCAACTCTTGAAGGTTAATTTGAAACGGAAAACGACCAATATATGAATACCTACATCCAATAAATAGATTCAATAACACAACTTTCATTGGCTATTGACTTGAAATAATTAAGAATTTGAAAAAATAAATAGGAGAATATAATGCCAGTTGTAATTCCCCGTCTGATAGTTGAAGTATTTCAACACACTAATTTTCGCGGTAGGATGGGATATGTCTTAGAACCAGTTCCACATACTGGTCATATCGGTTTTCAAGACAATATCTCCTCACTTCGAGTTTACAAAGGACCGAATTTTGCCGGTAGTCCAAATTATAAAGTCCACCTTTATCAACATGTCAACTATAAAGGTAAAAAATTAGCACTTGGTCCTGGATTTTATCCGAATCTACATGATGTTGCATTCAACTTTGCTGATAGAATATCCTCTATAAACTTTGGATCATCTATAGACGTTGTAGGACCAGAATGGGGAACAATTCCGATCATTGTTGAATGTTATGAACATGTCGAATTCAAAGGTAAGAAAATAACAATTCTCCGTGATATTGCCAATCTAAGAGACCCTCAAGGGGGCACTTGGTTTGAAGATCGAATCTCATCAATGAGAATATTTAAGGGTCCAGATTTTCCTCCTGATGGAGCTGAAGTCGTGTTTTACGAACACCCAGAATTTGAGGGAGGTCAACTTAGAGTCCGTATGGAACCATCAGAGTATAAAAAAGAATTTCCAAACTTACATTTATTACCGCAGAATTTTGGTGATTCTATCTCTGCGATAAAAATTGAAGGATGGGCTTCATCAGGAGAATTTACTGAAATGGTATTTGATGATGAGTTCATTGGTAATGACATGCGTCCTGAATGGCGTTGGGAAGATCCACAAGGTGGAGGTGATTGGACAGAGCGACAAGGCTACCTTGAGATGCGTACTGAATCCGGACAAGATCTCTGGCACGGTCCGAACAGAAGAGGTGGTGATATGACAGCACCTCGACTTCTCATGGAAGTTACTGAAGATTTTGCTATAGAAACACGTATGCGGATCACACCTCAACTCCGTGAACATGGTGGACTGATTGTATGGAAAAATGAAAACCAATTCCTTCGACTTGAAAAGACATCTGGACCGCATGCATTCAGAGGGGATGTCCGTTTTGAACGGCATGTGAATCGACGATTTGGACTGGTGGCTCGCGGTGGAATGCGTAATGTGCGGGAACTATTTCTTAGGCTTGAACGACGGGGGAATCAATTTACTGCATACGCGAGTGAAGACGCTATCCATTGGAAGGGAGTGGGTGTCACTCGTGTTGCAATGGGACCTCGTGTACAGGTTGGCTTGCACTCGCTCTGCCCTGGAAATATACCTCCGACATTAACAAGATTTGACTATTTCCGACTCTTTAAACGTAGAAGTGAAGCGGCTCAATATCGTCCAATTCAATCAATTGACCTTCAACAACCTTCTGATGAAGAAGCAGAACGTCAAATTGCTGATGATCGTCGTCGTGCTATGAGAGACTTAACCTAACTCAAGTTCCACCTATTTACTTACATAGCACTCCGCTGGAGTGCAGGGTGTTGATATACCATTTTCTATAGACATATCACCCCTCGAATCAACGGTATGAATGACATTAGGTCATTCACCGGGGTGAGGAAAGAGTCTGAAAACTGTGTTGAAATGATCAAAATCCGTTAGTAATATTTTTGGTTAGTCAAACTTATGTTAATCAACCAAAGCAAAGGAGGCATCATGTTCACAAAAACAGTATTACCAATATTCAGTTTGATTGTTATTGTGTTTCTAACATGTTTAACACTTCCAACGTATGCTGTTATAGGTGCAATAGAAGACGGTCTTGTGGCATACTGGTCATTTGATAGAGATACAGTGCAAATTCAGAAGCAGGCAGAGGATATTTTTTCAGGTCTTAAGGCAGTTGTAAAAGGCGACCCTGAACTCGCAGCAGCAGATAATTGTAAAGTTGGGGAATGTGTGTTATTTGATGGGGATGTTGACTATTTTCTCGTTGAAGATTCAGCACCAGCGAAAATAGACCGTGATTGGAATGAAATCACGTTGGAGTGTTGGGTTTTCATTTAATGCCTTAGATGATAGTTGGAATCGGATCATCTCGCTTGATGATATGCCTGCTAATAAGGCAGTTGTTAGTTTATATTATGATGATGATGACAACCAACACGGCTTTTTTGTTAGGGCTGGTGGTCAGGAAACTAAAGCTGCACAACATAATGTGTTGGAAGATATTCCACTTGAAGAATGGATACATCTTGTAGGGACATACGATGGAAATACAGTTCATTACTATGTGAATGGAAAACAAGAGAAAAAGTATGCAGTCCCAGGTGGCAAACTACCGAAAGGTGGACTCAAGTTAGCAATTGGAGATCGTTCGGATGGATGCAATTGTGATACTATTCAAGGATATGTCGACGAATTCCGTATTTATGATCGGGCATTGACAGCAGCTGAAGTAAAGAAAAACATGAGGGCAGAAGGACTTGATGTTAGTCCAACTTCAAATCACTTGAGTGTAACCTGGGGACATATAAAGGCGAGACGTAGATAAACCAAACATGAATTTCGCTTAAGGAATTAAAGTGGTCTCTACCCTTGATCTCAAGGCTTCTTAGGATGAAAAGTTAATCATTTGAATTGCATAAATTACTTGTAGAAAACAATTTATACACCCATTGACATTGTATGTAGGGTGATAATTATGGAGAAATAAATGGAAACCATCGGGATAGGGGTCATTGGTTGTGGAGGAATGGGGAGAAGTCTCGCAAATGGAGCACATGCCGTTGAGGGTATAGATGTTATTTGCGTAAGTGATCTACAAGAGGAATTAGCAAAAACACTCGCTGAGAATTTAAATACAAACTACACTACCGATTACCATCAACTCTTAGCAAATGATAAAATACAAGCTGTATTAATCGCCTCACCACCATTCTTACATGCCCAGATGGCTATAGATGCTACCAATGCCGGTAAGCATGTATTTTCAGAAAAACCGATGGCACCCACATTAGAAGAATGTGATTCAATGATTAATGCGGCAGTAGAGAATAACGTTTACCTGACTATCGGTTTAGTTTGCCGTTATCATGCCACACATTCCAAAGTTCGAGAAATTGTACAGAGTGGTGAACTTGGTACCCCTGTCAATATGATGGTGCATCGTATTGGAGGTCCGTGGGGTGGTGGGAATCGTGTTCCATGGCGTTTAGAAAGAGAAAAATCTGGCGGTAGTCTCATGGAAATTAACGCTCATGAGATTGATTTCATGCGATGGACTTGTGGAGATGTAGAAAAGGTCTATGGTGTTGGGGGACAATATGTTCATGACCATACAAACTATCCTGATCTTGTACTTGCATCATTGAAT
This sequence comes from Candidatus Poribacteria bacterium, assembly GCA_965205025.1. Lineage (GTDB taxonomy): Bacteria > Poribacteria > WGA-4E > WGA-4E > WGA-3G > MSPOR6. The sequence continues at coordinate 55,787 of CBDBFU010000018.1, read as the reverse complement.
TTTCAAAATGGAGCGGTCGGATTACTCCACTCCAGTCATGTAGCAGCTATAGGTGGTTATGGAGGACGAGTTGATTGTGATAAAGGGTCAATATACTTCCCACAAACTTGGGGTGGTGATGCATCTATACAGATAAAACCTTTTGAAGGTGAAGGCAGAAGTATAAAAATCAGTGATATCGAAGTTCCTCCTCCGGTACAACAAGAAATTCGTGTTTTTGTTGATTCAATTCGCAACAATACCACCCCACCAATAACGGGTGCTGATGGACGCGCTGCCGTTGAAATTGCTTTAGCCGCATACAAATCAGTAGAGACAGGACAGCCGGTAACATTGCCATTATAGAGGAGAGAAAAATGAAGATATCTGTTTGGGATGGTGGCCTTTCTGAATCCTATCTAAAGCAAGTTACACAACTTGGGGCAGACTGTATAGATTTTGGAAATGGTGGCTCATTTCCAGGTGTGAGTGAACAAGGGTATCCTGATTTAGATGAACTTTTAAAAATGAAGAAATTGCTACGTTCCTACGGTTTAGATATCAATCGTGTAACGTTACCGAACATTACAGAAAAGTTCATGAAGGGACAACCTGGTGGGGAAAAGGAACTCGAAAATACTTGTAACGCATTGAAAGTCTTCGCTGAAGCAGGTGTACCTATTGCACGACAACGGTTTTGGGGTGATACTTTTGACTTTTTAATGACTCGTTATTCAGCTGTTCACCGTGGTGGCTATATTTCTCGTGGAGAAAGTCGTGCTGCTACCCAAAACCCTCCACCTATACCAACCAGAGAAGAACTTGATGAATGGTGGGAACGATTCTGTGAAGTATATGCCGCACTCGTTCCAATTGCTGATGAACAGGACATAAAACTCGCAATTCATCCATCAGATGTACCGAATCCTGATACACCATTAGGAAGTCTTGGATTTCATAGGGTGATAGATACATTTCCAAGTAAGAACGTTGGCTATCTTTACTGTTGTGGAACTCGTGCTGAGGCAGGGGGTAGCACAATTGTTCTTGATGAGATAAACAATTATGGACGGAAGGATCGAATCTTTATGGTCCATCTACGTAATGTTCGAGGTAGCCTTGCCACAGCAGGAGCATTCGAAGAAACACTTCTTGACGATGGTGACATGAACATGTTCAAGATCGTGAGTGAATTAAAAAATGTTGGATTTGATGGGTGTATAAACCCGGACCATATTCCAAGATTAGAAGGTAATGACGGATTAGCATATTCAGTTGGTTACATCAAAGCACTATTCGCGGCATTAGCCACATAAATATTTATAGTAGAGTTTAGAATCAATAGGACGCTCTGTGCCGGTTCGGTGAATCAACGGTATGAACGCCATTTAGGCATTCCCCGGGAAACCGAACCTACCAGAGGGTAAAAGTGTCTATTTATTTTTTAGTTTCAGTATACTTACAGGAAATTGAGAAAGAAATCCCATCTGTACCTGATAAGTCCATCATCCTTTTCATCAAACATAAATAGTCACTTTGATATCTCATTTGGGAGAATTATGAACCATCCACAATTATCTATGCTCAATTATCATAAATGTATAGTCATAATACTGATGTTATTAATTTCTGTTGTTGCCCAAGCAAAAATTGTATTTACATCTTCACGGGATGGCACTCGCGAAATATATGTGATGGACGACAATGGAAGCGATATCCAAAGATTAACAGATAATCAGTTTTTTGAAAAAAGTCCTGTCTGGTCACCGGATGGGAAACAAATTGCCTTTACAAGAGATGTAGATGCGGATATTAAGGGGAAACAATTCGATATTATCCTTATGGATGCTGATGGTGATAACCAGCGAAATCTCACGGATCATCCCGCACGAGACGGTAGTCCAGCATGGTCACCAGATGGAGAGCACATTGCATTCACAAGCAATCGTTCAGGAAGGAATGAAATCCATATCCTTGACATCTTTAGTGGTAAAGTAAGACAAATGACTGACAACAGACCTCTTGATGGTACGGCAAATGAACCATCCTGGTCACCAGATGGGAGATATATTGCCTACGAACAAAGTACTCCCCGAAGAGGGCAAACCATCTATATAATGGATGTTAAGAGAGAGGTGACTAAGCCTTTAACACCCCCTGAACTTAGTATCATAAAGAATCGTCCTCGTTGGTCCCCAAATGGGAAATATATTTTGTATCATGAGCTTAGTTTTGCGGATGTAATAGCCAATGCTAATCAGAATCCCAATGTTATCCCCTTTATTATTAACCTAATTTTAGGTAAAAAGGATAGATTGGTTATCATCAGTGTTGACGGTTTTGATATACCGAAATTGACAATTCCAGAAGAATGGTCATTCGCTTTAGGTACAGGATGGTCCCCGAATAGTAAAGAAATTATATTCGCAGCTTCCCCAGAACGTTGGGGAGGTAATTCGGATATTTATAGATACCATCTTAATACACATAAAATTGTAAATATCACAAATCATCCAAGTTATGATGGTGAACCGAATTGGCTAAATCGAACATTAGCCGTTGATCCTGCGGGGAAAATGTCAACCCAATGGGGGCAGATCAAGAAGTAAATTCATAGAGTATATTTCCTGAAGGACTAAAAGATAATATGAAAATTGTAATCGGTGACTATAGTTCGTATTGCTACTAATTAAGTTATCTCATGTGATAAGAAGTTATTATGATAAAACAGTATATTGGGTATATAATAATTGTAATATGTGTGTTTGGTATGATTATAGTTCAAAAGAGTGATGCCAAGATTTCACCGAACATAATACAGGGCATGTGGATATTTGAAGAAGGAAAAGGTGAAACTGTTGAAGATCTTTCTGGAAACGGTAGTGATGGTGTATTTGTAGGCGATATCAAATGGGTGGAAGGTAAATTCGGTGGAGGTATAGAGTTTACTGGTGTTGAAGCACAAAACCATGTGCGTATAGGTACGAAAGGTGATGCTGATAGTTTGGCTGCCCTAAATTTTAAAGACTCCAAAGGTTTCTCAATTCATGCATGGGTTCTTTCATCAGTGCCTCCCAATGGGAAATGTGTAATATGGAAAGGACAAGGATGCTCAAGCTGGTCACAATATCTACTTGGCACGGGTGCACATGAGAATCCTGGCGGAAGAATAAACCAAGCTTCCTTCCATTATCGACTAAGAAGTTCACCTGATAAATTTGAAGCACTCGGAGATCCGCTTCCCGTAAATGAGTGGGTACATTTGGTCGGTGTATGGGATGGCGCGAAAATACACATATATGTTAACGGAAAACTGCAAAACAGTGCTGACGCTGTAGGACAACCCTGGGATTCACCTGAAGCTGTCTTCATAGGACATGATACAGGTTGTAATGCTGGTAAGGGAAGGTGTCATTGGGCAGGTATCATTGACGAAGTTGTTATCTTTAATATGCCGCTCACCAAGGATCAAGTTGTTTCCCTCGGTAATGGAATTGAAGGGGTTTTAGCAGTAGATGCCTCTGGAAAAACCACGACTACCTGGGGAAAACTAAAATCTATAAATTAGCGCGATATCTTCTATTTATACATCTTGGTATAATAAATACTGATTTATCTTGGCAATGGAGATGAATTACTTGAAAAATATGTAAAAATGGTATATGATAAAATCTGCAGATATAAATATAAACGAATACTCAACAATCTAACAAAACTCAATGTTGCTTAGATTTCTTGAGTAGTTGAGAATAAAATGATCCCGATAGGTCTACGGCAAGTAAACACAATCGGGTAAAGACTAAAGGAGAATATGACAATGGTTAAGACTATGAGTATAATTGGCATCTTCAGTCTGTTGTTTACTACTTGTTGGTATGTAAATACAGTTGATGCCAATATTGATGAAGGCACAATTGCTGGAATGTGGACTTTTGAAGATGGTAAAGGTGAAACGGTTACTGATGAATCAGGAAATGGAAGTGATGGTGTATTTGTAGGTGACCTCAAATGGGTAAAAGGTAAATTCGGGGGAGGATTAGAATTTGACGGAGCCGATACATGGGTTAGAATTGGTGAAAAAGGGAATGCTGATTCCTTAGCAGCGTTAGATTTTAAAGCCTCTGAAGGTTTTTCCATCCATGCGTGGGTAATGGCAGAAGAGACACCAAATGGAAAATGTGTTATTTGGAAAGGTCTTGGATGTTCTACTTGGTCCCAATACCTCCTTGGTACAGGGGCACATGAAAATGGACAAAATACGGCTCAAGCGTCATTCCACATACGCTCTGCAAATGGCGGTGGTAAGCTTGAAGTGCTCGGAGATCCTCTTCCCGCGAAAGAATGGATCCATCTCGTTGGTGTTTGGGACAGTGCCAAATTGCATATTTATGTGAATGGTAAATTGCAGAATAGTGCTGATGCAGCTGGTCCACCCTGGGCTTCACCAGAAGCAGTATTTATGGGAGCAGATCCGGGATGTAACAAGCGATGTCAGTGGAAAGGTGTGATGGACGAGATCGTTATCTTTAACACCATACTTACCGATGATGAAGTAACTGCACTTGGGAACGGTATTGAAGGAGCTTTAGCTGTTGATGCTGGTGGTAAAACAACTACCACTTGGGGTAAACTCAAATCAGTTAAATAGTATTTCTCTACACTGTCTATACTAATTACGTAGTGCATTCATAGTGCGATGTCTGCGAAACTAAGTAGACATCGCATTTTTATTTTTGAATCGGTTAGGATTACGAACTATGTCATCAATTAAAAAGGCAATAATACCTATCGCTGGATATGGAACCCGTTTGTTCCCTGCTACGAAAGCCGTTCCAAAAGCACTTTTCCCAATTATTGATAAAGATGGGTTCGCAAAACCGATCATACAATTAATAATTGAGGAAGCATTGTCGGCTGGTGTAGAACAGGTGTGTATTGTCGCACAACCTCATCAGGTTGACCCGATTACTGACTATTTCTCTGGGGATGTGCCACAAGCCATTCGGGAAAAACCGGAACTGGCAATTCATGCAGACAAATTGACAGAAATTGGGAAACGATTGCAATTTGCAATTCAGTCTGTTCCTGAAGGGTTTGGACACGCTATCTATTGTGGTAAGGATTTCGCTGCAGGTGATCCTGTGATAGTCCTACTCGGTGACCATCTCTATATTCCTGATAACGATGTGACTTGTGCAAAGCAGTTGGTAGATGTCTATGGTAATGTTGGTAAATCAGTGACAAGCCTTGATATTTGCGATGAAAGTGATCTTTCTGTAAATGGAATTGTACAAGGAACTGTTTCTGAGGATAATTCAAACCTATTCCAATTAGCACGGATAGCAGAAAAACCTACAGTGGATTATGCACGGGAATATATGCGTGTTGATGGTATTTGGGATAACGAACCAAACCATAGATATCTGTGTCATTTTGGGATAGATTTACTTACACCACTCCTGTTTGATGTATTAGATTATAATTACAGGAATAAGATTTTGACACATGGTGAGATTCAACTGCGGGATGCCATGGGAGAAATCGTAAAACAGGAAGGAATGTATGGTTACCGTGTAGAAGGTAAACGTTATGACACAGGCAACCCGCAGGAATTATTAAAGACAGAAATTGCTTTTGGACACCAAGGCCCCTATCCCCTATAAAGACAGTTTACTCTAAGGTCTCCCCAATCTGCATTTCATATATTTCTATATCTTGAGAAGCAGTCAGTTTTTGGAATTCTTCTACTGTTCCTGTCAAAACTGGAAATGTACCATAATGCATAGGGATAACTCTTGGTATATTTAGCAGTTGTGTGGCATAAGCTGCTTCACGTGGTCCCATAGTAAAGTGATCCCCAATAGGAAGCAGTGCTAAGTCTGGTTGGTAGATATCACCGATAATCTTCATATCACCAAATACATTCGTATCTCCAGCATGGTAGATTTTATATCCGTTGGCAAACTCAAGTATAATACCAGCTGCCTCACCTAAGTATGCAATAGTGCCATCATCTTCCGTGATACTACTACTATGATTGGCAGTGACCATCGTCACCTTGACACCACATACTGTTACTGTTCCACCTTTATTAAATCCTATAGTATTTTCAACACCTTTATTCTCAAGCCATTTTGCGATTTCAATGATACCAACGACAGTAGGTGTATATTTCTTCGCAATTGGGATAGCATCTGCTATATGATCCGCATGTCCATGTGTTAATATTACCGCATCAAGCTTATCAAAGGTTTTTAGTTCATCCGGACAGACAGGATTGCTGTCTACCCAAGGGTCAATTAAAAGAGTGTTACCATCTACTTCAATTTTGTAGGTTGCATGTCCCAACCATGTAAGTTGTATACCATTGTTTAGTTTCATGATGTGTTCCTATATTATTGATTTTTTAGTTATACTGTATCAACAAGACAAAGAGACCGTGCGTTATAAATTAACTACTATCTGCTTTATCCTATTCCCTATAATTTCTACTTCACCCGGCATCAGTGTCTGTCCATTAATGAGAACACCGTTTGTACCTGCTCCTGCAATATCTATCGAAGGCTCACCTGTATGGAGTTGGTGAAGTATTTCATCACGTGTAATACCGAGTTGTTCTGCATCAAATCGGATTTCTGTACGTGGCATTGGTTGTCCCGCTTCAGATGGAAAACTTCTATGTACAGATATTCCTTGTATATCCTTAAATAACTCACGGTAGTAGGTAACTTGGTCTTCATAAGACTGCATGACTTCTTCAGGGTCTTGCTTCAAATACCACTCAACTGCAGCCAGCAATCCGACCATTTCTTCTTTGCCAACCTTCATTCCTCTACCAATATAAGGATTCGGAGGACCATTGAATGCAATTGCATCAATGAGCGATTTCTTACCGACAATGAGACCACTACTTTGTGGTCCACACAATCCTTTACCACCACTAAACATCGCTAAATCTGCCCCCATCTGAGTAAATCGCCAAAGGTTTTCAGGAGGAGGCAACTGCGCTGCAGCATCAACTATCAATGGAACACCGTGCTTTTGAGCAATTTCAATCCCTTTCTGATAGGATACCCAAAGATGTTCTCTACCTGGATTTGCGAAGTAGAAGATTGCAGCAGTTTTATCCGTTATAGCATTTTCAAGTTCGTCAGGTGGAGTGCCGTTTTCGTCTCCAATCTCTATAAAATTAACACCAACCTGTCTCACTGCATAATCATAACCAACTCTACCGTGTCGATGCACGATAACTTCGTTCTTCATTGAACTATTAAGATGAGGAAGTTTTTCACGTTTTCCAGCGTCAAGACCTGTGATACAGGCCTGCAGTGGAGATGTGTTAACGCTGCTGCAGCACCACAAGATACGTAGGCTGCTTCGTTATGGGTAAGTCTTGCTAATTCTTCACCGACACGTTGTTGGAGTTCTATGATGTCTACAAAATGTTTAGAGGCTTCAGCCATAGCATCAACGACTACGGGTGGCATGATGGATCCACCAAGGCGAGTTAGTGTTGCATTGCCGTTTATGACTGTCCGGATACCTAATCGTCTGTATATCGACATATCGAAGTTTATCCGACCTCTTGACCGTCTAACCTTCCAACGTGCAGGTCGATTTCATCACGAGATTCTATTTTATCAACTTTTCCATCTGCCATATGGAAGATTCGGTCGGATACATCAAGCATCTTATGATCATGTGTTGCAGTGATAATTGTCACACCGTTTTCATCATTCAGACGTCGAAGTAAAGCGATGATTTCCAAACCTGTTTTTGTATCCAGATTACCAGTTGGTTCATCGGCGAGAACTATTGCTGGATCATTGGCAAGGGAACGTGCAATTGCAACACGTTGTTGCTGACCCCCTGAAAGTTCTAACGGTTTATGCTGGATACGATCGCCTAAACCAACGAGTGAAAGTTTGTCTACCGCATTATCTCTACTTTCATCAGCACTCATCCCAGCAAAGATCATTGGAAGCGATACATTTTCAAGTGCTGTCATAACAGGGATAAGGTTAAACGATTGGAATATATAGCCTATTTTCCTGCAACGAAGCCATGCTAATTCATAGGCATCAAGTTGAGCAATGTCTACTTCATCAATATAGACGCGTCCTTCAGTTGGTTTATCTAATCCGCCAATCATATTAAAAAGTGTGGATTTACCTGAACCGGACGGTCCCATGATAGAGATATATTCACCGCGTTGAATCTGGAAGTTCACACCCCGTAAAGCATCCACAGACTGTGTACCCATTTCATACCGTTTTATAAGGTTCCGAACTCTGACTGTGTTCTCTTTTGGTAATTCACGTTTGAATCGTCTGGGAGTTTCCGTAATATCTGGTTGAACGCTACCCATTTCTGCTTGCATATCTCTTCTCCTTTATAGACACATTACCCTTTTGATAAGAAACCGAAACGTTTCTGTTGTGCAGGTTTCTGTGTGTCCTCTTCATTCGTTTTGGCTTCTGTAGGAATAGCAAAGCCGATAAAATTCCGTTTGCCAAGTTGCTTAATAAAAGTAAACAATGAAGTTTCGGCTTCTTTTCGTGTCAACTGGTGTTTCTTTTGGATTGCCTTAATAATCTGAGAAATCGTGTGTTCACCGTCACACATCTCCCATACGAATGCACCTATACTATCCAATACTACCACACGTTTATCAGGTAGCATAAACAGTTTACTTGTAAGACGCACCATGAGTTTATCCTTCTGTGGTATTACAAGTGAGGCTTCCCCTTTATCGTCCATTTCCCATGTGATGAGCTGATTCCGCAACGGAAATGCCTCAAGGATTTTTCCTCTATCTACATCAGGACGCTTTTTTATTTTTAGACCGTATAATATCTTATTTAACATGTTAATATAATATTTGTATAGACTTAGAATACTATGAATTTAATCGTCATAGAATGTTAAATCAATCTCATCAAGCGTTTGAGCAGTAGCAGCTTTCTCAAAGAGTAAATCAAGACGTAAAATGTCAGTTATGGAAGTAATCTTATTAGAAACGTCATTAGGAACATCATCAAATTTGATGTTTATCAGTTTGAGAGCTGCTTGTTGTTTAGCTTGTATTTCTCCCTGTTCTATTCCCTGTTCTTTTAGAACATCAGCCATTGACTTAGCCATGGTTTGCACCTCCATGTTAGGTGTTGATTTATTAATAAGCGATATTAAGTTTTCATGATCCTCAGCAGGTCGGCGATGCAAGATTAGCAGAAGAAAATAAATAACTGCTCTCTGTTTTTGGTGTGAGTATTCATCACTAAGAGATTTTATATTAGATAATGCTTCTACCAATATGTTGCCTAATGTTTCAGTTGATGTCTCTTCCTTTTTCAGTACAGTTAATAACCACCCGAGTGGATGCCCGGTTTTTGTCAGTACTTCATCTTCGGTGTCTTTGATATTTAGAGATATGATATCAAATTTCGGAATAAATGGATCAAACCCCTGAGGGACATCCATAATAGTGTCAAGTGTTAATGGTGTTTTCCATTGTCGTGAGCCAGTGTAATACACAATTGGAAGAATAGGACGAAACCGCCATTTGCTCTTCGGTGTATTATCTGATTCATAGTCTCGCCGTTGCCAATCCCAAATCTGAGTCATATAGAATAGTACTCTAAATCCCATTGTAATGTCAACTGTTGATTGATGCTCAATAAGGATATAAATGAGAATCTCATCTGTTTTAGACTCATGCTTAATAGGTACACTATATACGATGTCAGACTCTTGCTCCCGTAATGTATTGGGAATAAAACTCCTGTTAATCTGTTTGAGTTGATTAAAATCAATTCGTTCAGATAACTCATTAGCAAGAATTTCAATTAAACCTCGAACATTCTCCTTGTCTTGGAACAACCATCTTGCACTCTTGTCAGAAAAATGGTCTATCTTGATATCAAAAAAACTCAGTATCTCTTGATGTGTTGTCATTACTCCAAAGAATGTATATGGTAAGACAAAATAATCATAGTTAAACTATCCAGATTCTCGGATAATAGCAAACGAATAAATATTCAAACTGGATTAATGACAGTGTATACTATCTGCTACTTCTTTACCAAGTTTTTCCGATACATCACTACGACCAATGGATTGAACTACATAGATTCGATTCGTATGATGACAACGCCACGTGTAAAATACAAGACGTGTTCGCTTTTTTATTCTATCCAGAATAAGCACCGGTGAAAGCGGAACACTGTCATAGAAACGTGTCTGTTGTCCAACAAACGTTATACGTTCGTCTCCCTGTTCCTCATAAGAGTTCACCTCAAAACCGTAACCACGGATTGCTTTTGCATATCGTGCTCGAAACCATGTTTCTAATTGATTATCGTCCGAATTATATTCGTTTAATAATACTTCAGCAGGACCATAACGTTCTACACTGATCTTTCGTGATTTGCCTCTTGAAAATGCAAACAGAAGATATCCACTCAACAATTTCTGACTCTCTAACTTGTAGTTTGCGGGGACTGCAAGCCGAAGTCCGTATGCACTCCACACCTTGTGTTTCGGATCTTCCTTATCAGAGATTGATTGGAAGATTCTATGTACAATCGGACGCCAATTCTCTTTTAAACGTCCCATCACCTGTACAATGGTAATCCGTTTTGTACCGGGAGTATGCACAATCAAACCATTTGCTCTGATAGTCCCCTTCCAACTGAAACCGAGGTAATTACTCCCTTTTAAAAAATCCTCATCTTTGATAAGGGTTACATTTCTACGGAAGGACACATTTCCAGCACGTTTGTAGTTTTTACGGACTAATTTGAAATATTCATCAAGCGTTGTGTGTAAATCTGGCTTCTTTTTCCGTGTTTTTGCCCATTTGAGTTCCAAGCGTGGCATTTCTTGGTCATCCATTCGCATATAACCATTTTTCTCATCTCCACTAATACCACTAATTTCCCACTCAGTTGGAATCTCTAATTGAATCCCTGCCCAACCGAAAAGAGTCCAGTCCATATCTCTATCCAACTACAAAATGTTCCTACCTAAAACGGTTTAACAATAACTGCTTTCGAGACAAGAGCAACTGCAACAGTCCCCATCCCTATCAAACCGACACCACATGCAAATCCCGCAGCCAAAACGGGGTTAAACATATACCACCGTTTCAATCCAAACCGTTTAATCATGTAGAATCTACCGATAATAGCACCGAGTAATCGAGCCACCATGCTACCGGGATCAGCACCAATACCACCAACTATTCCGTAGAACCACATTGAAGGGTATTTAAAGACCCAGAGTAAGCCGTAAATGGCAAGGCTGGAGGTGAAACCAGCAGCAACATAATCACCTCGAATGGCTTGTATTATCTCACTATTCCCATCGCGCAGTGATGTTATCATAAGACATTCGTTTGTTGCGTTAATTGGCCACATCATCTGAACAAATGGATATTGTGCGCTCGGTATTGGTGCTATTTGCCAGATAAAGTGTAGTACGACGATCCCGCTAACAAGCAGGATTGGCATTATTAGCAATGTTGCAGCAAGGTTTGATGTAAAGGTTGTTCCCGTCAGTTCAAGCACACGCCACCCTTGTGTGCCTGCACCGTAATCTTCGTCAGGTAGTGGTGCAAACCAGATATCAATCTCCTCGTAACGACTGAGAATAAAGGTAATCTGATGCAAATAAGGTATTTCAAATAGATCACGCCCGAGCACCCCGAAAGTCCTTGCGGTGATATACGAATTTATTGGCGTATATAAGAACGCGAACCCAAGTAGGAAACTCAGTGGGAAATTCGGTACCATCCAATGGATAAGCCAGACAAATCCACCCATACCGATCAGCCATAGTATTCCCATAAGCCATAATGGAAAATCGCCACGGTTTGGTGGTGTGGCAAGTGAACCGCGTTCACCCGCCTTTTTCTTGGTACTGCGAAGTTTGAAAAGCATCGGAATAGATGCTGCCATGCCAACAAGACCGAGACTAAACGTTTTTCCCATGCCGTAACTCATCCAGAAGTCAAGGTTGTTAAATAGACCTACTCCCCGGACATCAAGTCCTGCATGCCATTGCCATAATATTCCGTTCTTGTATAGGATCTGAGGGTTGATAAAGAATTGTGATATTAATGCAGTGACAAACTCCGACATCACCACTGGGAACGGCATAACGAAACCGATTAACATCTGTCCGAAATCAGTCCGTAGTGCAAAAACACCTGTCGGTGCGAATCCTTCAATACTTTGCGTAAAGTCTATCCACGGAATCTTCAGAATCTGGATCGGTTCACTCATCATTACACCGGTGAGTGCGGGTATACCGATATAAATGAAACCCCAGATTAACCCTGCCATCGATCCGATAGAAAACACCTGCCATCGCCAAGTCTCTTGTTTACCGGTTGTTTCAGCTAATGCTGTAGCTCCTTGAGCACTAATAGGTGCCATCGGGTAAGGCAAACGTTCAAGATCAGCAGTTAGTCTAAAGAGAATATACTGACCACTAACGAAACGCAACGTTCCAAGCAATTTACTAACAAGGAAAACTCCTATAGGTAATAACCAATCAGGATGTAGCAAGCTGCGCGTCATTACCCCGACAGAATCTCCCGCGGGAACAACCCATGCGGGTATCTTGTCTGCAATCTCGTATGAAATGGCTTGAGGGGTGTTAATAAAATATGCATACCAGATAAAATTCCGATATTGCATACCACTACCGACAGCTGCCCCAGTTAGACTTAGGAGCATGTATAGTTCTTGTCGACGTGCAGTGGTAAAGGATCGTCTGGCTAATTCAGTGAAAAGAATAACAGCAACCCATGGAGCAGCGGCTGCACCGGATTGACCAGATACATAACTGAGATAAATGGATCCAGGCATCATCAGCAATCCGACAAATAAAGCACCAAAGAACACTTTGACAGTTAACCCTGATTCAAAGGTTCGTATACCACCCTCTATGTCGTACCGCTGTGCCCACGATTGCCATTCATCTGCTTGTGAGACTCTCTCTCGCGCCAATTAAAACTTCTCCTTTGTATTGGCAATAAGTCCTCGGTAGTTGGTCATAGTTATTTCCAATTGCGGAGAGTATTCAACCCCACAAAAGACACCGAGAACCGAGAACCATTCAATCATCTTTCGGTGTGTCTTTCTTTTCTTCGCTGAGTTCTTCCCAAAAATGAGCAAGAAAAATTCCGATAGTCAATATTAGTGCTGCCAACATCTGCCACTGCCAACGTCCGCCTAAAAAAAGGATGCTGACCAACCATAGTCCAGTTCCGATAAAAATAATTAAACCTGCTAATTTTTCCATATATCGTTCCTATTCTATTAGATACTATTAAGTCTAATCTGCTGTAGTTGGTACTGGCTCCAATTGTGGAGATTCTTCAGGTATATCGTCACTTTCTGTTCTACCACGTTCATGGAATTCCGCCCGGATATCAACACTAAATGTACGCCAAATAAGCAACTGTTTACGTAACAGATTAAGAAATCGTCGATTAACACGTTTCCAAGAGGCTATTTCACCGCTCTCTCGATTTACCTCTAATGTAATCTTATAGAGATCTTCTTCTTCTCCACCGACTGGAGATGTAATGAACTGGATTGATTGGCTCACACCTAAATCGTAAGGTGCTAACCAAACCATCATACCAATTTGGAATGAATCCTCTTCCTCAACAGTTCTAAAGGCGACATTATCAGTGTAGAAATCACTTGCAGATTCATCAGCGTGTGCATCAAAGTAATCACGCATGAATACATTTAACCCTAAGGCTTCTTCGGCTAAGACAGTGAAAGGTAAATTGAAATGCCACACATCACCTTCAGGTTCAGGTAGCTTCCATTTCCGTTCAATATCTGGTACCGCCATACGAGAGGCTTTTATTGCAGGATATAGTGTGCTAAGCAGCACAACGATCATGACAATTACTGTAGCCACAACCGTAGACATTGAAGAGTAGTTGAGTGTCAATCCTGCAAGCCATCCAAAATGTACTAATGTCGTAGCGATGACCTGTCCCATGAGATATCCTAATACTGCACCGACAATGGCATATACACATGCTTCAGCGAGGAATAGGAAGGCAATATGGATAGGAGCAAGTCCAACAGAACTATAGATTCCAATTTCCCGTACTCGTTCATAAACTGCCCCGAGCATCGTATTCAACACAATCAAGGCAGCTATCAAAATCGGGACGAATAGGTTCCCCATACCACTGAAACTTGTCATACCGATACTGCTGTATAGGTAGGTATCTTTGTCACGACCCACAAAGAAATCAAGTGCGATACGGTTCATTAATGGTGCCATGATGAGATCAAGTTTATCAATTGCGCCTAATAGTGTGGGATCATCCTCTTGAGGTTCCATGTTGACAGCAACACTTCTAAGTGTACCACCTTGGTTCATTACAACTTCATAAGGCAAAATAGCGATGCTATCTGGTGTGAGATGGAGATATTTCTGAAGTTCACCTTCAAGCGTTTCATCACCTGTTCCACCGCGGCTCTGCTGCTGTTGCATTAACTGGTAATCTACAGGTGTGAGTTCCTCACCGTCATTATCGGTTAAATCCTTGAATCCGATCCCTAATACACCTACAACAGTGAAGTCAGCACCATAAACAGAGATAGTTGCTTTACCCATGTCGCTTTCAGTGATTTTTAATAAGTCTGCCATACCTTTTGGTAACACAATTGCATAGGGCCAATCTGTCGGCCAATTTGCAGCATCTTCACGATCGAACCATTTTCCATATTGGAGATAACGATCAATACCTGTAACTGAAGGTTCCGCTTCACTCATACCGACAAGCATATTAGCAGCAAAACGTAAATCTTCACCCGTAAGTGGATGTGTTGGTGGTGATGTATCTTCTGAATTTGCGCTACGCGTTAGTTGTACAAAGGACTGATCACCTGTTCCTGAAGATTGATACCAAGAACGCGGTGCTACAACATTCTTAACTGCGAGAATGGGTTCTTCATCAACATTAACAATAAATCCATTCTGTTCTAATTGTGCAATGGCTGCAGGTATATCTATTTCCGTTTGCCCTTGTTTCACCAGAAGTTGGTTTTTCTGTCTGAGAAGACGTTCTAAATCATCAACAGTAATTTGTGTTTTCTGCATATCATTGAGAATTGAGTTTAGAACGGGTTCTTCAAGTGGACGCCAATATTGGTCTCGGATGAGTAATCCGGTGTAACGGGGTGTAACCTGTGGCAGACTTGTACGGTTTGGATGCATAAATGTCCGCACAGATGTAAATGATATAACAGTAAATGTAAGTATAACCAATGTGGCACAGGTGAGAATGGTACGTCCTTTTCGTTTCCGCATATTAGAAATACCGAGGCTAAATGCAGCGGCACTTGCACTCAATCTACCCACGTCGGCTTTGTATACTTTGTTACCCTGCTGGCGTATTTTCTCAAGTTGTTCCTCGAATTTTCTTACGATAATACTAATTACAATCACTGTCAAGGCAAGAACAACAAAGGCAATGAGAATGATAATTGGTGTTGTTGTAATCTGGAATGCAGGATGGACCTGACTGAGGAAGTAAAAGACAACAAGGAAAATACCAAATGTGCCTAAAATCTGTTTATTAATGTTTGGGAAACCAAATATCAGACGTTCCATAAAATAGGCGAACGGCATCAGCAAGGCAAGATAGAACATGATACCATTTACAACATCATTACCTGTCCTTTTTACATCTGGATAAGCACGAGATTCGTATCCCCATGCTGCTCGTGCTAACTTAAGAGCCTGTTGGTAATCGTTTTGGAATAGTGCAGTTTCAGCGCGGGTCAGATATTCATTTGCAAATTGATGTAATTTGTCGAGACGGTCACTTGAAATACCAAACCTTTTATAGAGTCGTGACCTGTTTTCATCAAGCCACCACATATCACGTACAACGACATAAGGGGTTAATCGAATACTTCCGTTTTCTCTTACTACGAACCCTTCCCCAGTATAAAGTGTAGGGTTTTTCATACCACTTTTTGTTGCTTTAATAAGGAGTAGCCGTTTTCCGATTTGTCCGTATGCCATACCGATCTTAATACGAGTTTCCGGTTCACTATATACAAGTGCAATCGGTTCAGCAGCTGA
The DNA here is from genome assembly GCA_965205025.1 of Candidatus Poribacteria bacterium. Taxonomy (GTDB): domain Bacteria; phylum Poribacteria; class WGA-4E; order WGA-4E; family WGA-3G; genus MSPOR6. The sequence goes on along the minus strand of CBDBFU010000018.1, from coordinate 39,680 downwards.
AACACCTTCTTGTTGCCACGGTTTAGATACACCAAATTTTTCTGGTGGACTATCCGACAACGCATCATATACCTCTAATTCCCGTAATGTCCGTAGGTAACGCTGGTCAACTAAATCGTAGATAGTCGTAGAAACACATTGGAATGTGACAACACGACATCCGCGTCGGCGTGTGTTGATTGATACCTTATTTGGAAGAAGTTTGGCACCGTAATTTCCAAGATCGGGAGCATAGACAATATCTCCAGAATCGGGATCAAGAATATAAGCTTCAACTTCCTGTACACCACCAAGTCGACGGGTTGCTCTACCTTCCATGGCTAATCCGGCGACTGCAAAATTCCCCTTGTTATCACCCATAACAAATAGATCACCACGAACCCCCATCATTGATTTGTGTTTACGTCGGAGCGTAAGGATGGGATATGGGACAGGTTTGTTGGGAAGAGCGGATTCACGTGCATCAAATTCAACTACGTCCCCGAATAGGTTACAATAGAAGTTTCCAACGCGTGCTGCGGTAGGCATCTGTGGGTCACGCAACGCTTGTATCAGTAGAGATGCTAATGTTTGTGCCTGTTGGTGTAAATTTCCATCTTCACGGAGATCCACACGATCAATTGTATCAAGTGGTGTATCGGTGAGAACGCGAGCATCTTCAATAGTTGCAAATGCTATTCCTGTTTTACCAACGAGTGTGGCAACTTCACTATCAAATGCGATTTTACCGGGGATGTATGTTTTCCATGTCTTTCCACCACTTGCGGATATAGCATTTACGAAGTTTGTATCACCACCGAGTCCAACAATAGAGATTAATGTTTTTATATCCTCAATCTCATCCTCTGTAAAAGTATCTGGGTCTTCGTGGCGTAGTCTTAGCATAGCATCTAACTGTTCACGCATTCGGATACTATTCTTACGGTTTTTCTTTGCACTTCGAACATCGTTACGGATGAACCGTTCAACCTCTTTTCGAATGTAGTCCATATCCTTGAGCATGTCTTCCGAGGGTTCACCACGGTTTCTCCACTGCTCAAATTGCATCTTCATCAGACGACTGACACCACCTAAACCCGTTAGCTTACCATAATGTGCGCTTAGGAGAGTTTCAAGTGTCTTCCCTTCAAGCGCTTCCTTATCAGAGATTTGACTGGCTACCGACCATTGCCGTTCCATCACAGCTTGTCGTATTTGGTCATCTGTGGCTTGCCACAATTTTCTGACTCGTACACCAAAGTCTGCATCAGCAGCATAAGCGGCAAGTTTATTCCCAATACTCGCAAACTCCCTACGTAATACAAACTCAGGCTGCTGGTCATAGAACCACCCTTTATTAAAGACGCCAAACTGACTGGATTGAGAGGAAAGGTCAATACTACAGAATAGAGATGTATAGTATCGGTTGAATAGATCTTGCAATGCTACAGCAGCTTCAATTTGTTCGAGTTTGTGATTGTATTCTATATCACTTATACGCGACATTTTCTCAACCCTACTCTGTATATTTCGGAATCGAGCATTTCTCAGAGTGAGCATATTATCACGGAGCAGAACTTTAGTCTGCGCATCTAAATCTCGTGTTATAGATGGCAGTTGAATGATTAGGTTTTCAAGGGAAATAACGTCTGCTGCAGCGGTGTTTTTAACAGATTCAAGAATTTGTGCCTCAACTAAATAAGCCGCGATGTGTTTTCGAGCTTCTTTCACCTGCTCAACTTCATCTTTAGTTAAGTACCCATTTAGTATGATTAATTCTTCATCCAGGTATTCTCGTGTAAGAGTTTCATGGGAATCAATGAGATTCAGAATTCGGGATTCCTCCAAACGAACATTCCGTAGAGCAATCTCAAAAATACCTTGCTTGTCCCGAGTTAAATCCTCAATTAGGATAGTAGTCGACGAATCATCAAAACCTTCTGTTTCGGTAGCTGCTTCTGCTTCAGTTAGACGTTGGCGTAGTTGAGCATTAACTGTTTCGATTCGATCTTTTGATGTGTCTGTTAGATATTGGTTTTGGATTTCGTTTGGGAGATTGTATTCTTGATCATCACGCAATTTCGTGATAGCAGTTTTTATTTGTTGCTCAATAGCATTGCTGTCTTTAAGGTTGTCTCTGATTTTTTGTAGCAATACTCGTTCTCTTGATATTGCCTCTTCCATAGGTTCGTCAGTGTTGGCAAGAACTTTACGTGCCTTTCGTGCATCTTTTAGGGAGGGTAAATCCAAATGTCGGTCCAGAATTTTATCCGGAGTCCACATCAATGCGAACTTTCTCTGGTCGCTCATTTCCCAATTAGCCAATGTCTTATTGAGCATTTCGATATCTGCGACCAATTCTGATGGGAGATCATCTGGTGTTGGTACATTGTAATCCGATCCAGACTTAACTGGTAGAAGGTAGGAAGTATTAGGATGTGTGCCATACGAGTCACCAATTTCATCTGTTTCAAGTTCTCTATTCAACTTATCAATCGCCCAAGTATCTAATCTTGCAATTGGTAATGCAATACTCTCAATCAGATCACGTTGTGCATCTCTACTTGTATCCAATGCCAATGTTCTAATTTGACCGAGTCTACTAACAATGTCTCTTAGGAAGTGTGTAGTTTGAAGTGCTTCTTTCTCAAAACGAACGAGGTTAGCATTAAGTCTTGATTTCTCTTCTTCTGTAAATCCTTGTTTTTCGCGTTTTCTGCTACGGTCAGCCTGCTTTTTTTGACGTTCAGAAAAATCCCGTTGTGCTGTATGTAGAGAATCAATTTGAGAACGGGTGGTAGAAAGTCCTTCAAGAGTAATCTCAAGCGATTCGAGGTCTTCACGTATACCGTGTAAACCGTGATAGAAAGTTGCGTCAAGGTCAACTAAAATGCTGCGATCAATTGAGAGAAGTAGTTTACGACCTAATTCTTCGAACTCAATAATATCGTTAGATAATCCTCGTCTCAACCCGTGTAAGGTTGGTGTTCCTGGAGAATCGGTTGTGGTTCCGACGATATCTTGACCAATACCCTCCATGAATGCACGCATTCCTGCTAAGCCTTGGAAGTGTGCATCAACGGCAACGAATAGGACGGATCGTCCAGGACGGTATTGCGGTAGACTAAATAACCGAGCAATCTCCATTAACACTGCAATTCCACACGTAGGATCAGCCCCAGGAGAAAGTGCCGGCACTACAGACATAGAGTCATAATACGCAGTTAATACGACTAATTCATCCCGTAATACAGGATCCGCACCTTCCAAGAATCCTCGTATATTCTGTCCAACACGGCGTTCCCAAGTCATCTTCCCATGTAGTTGAACGTTTACTTGTGCTTCTGTGTCCAGGAGATTTCTTATTTCAGTTGCATCCTGTTTTGAAATCCAAAATCGGGGTATATTTGCTGGAACAGTAAGGAATTTGTTTTCTGCTTCACCACGTATAGTTGTTTCTGGTTCAATAAAAATGACGGCAGATGCACCGAGCATTGCAGCATTAATCCAGCGTGTACCGGAGTTAAAATCAGCGAGGATAATAGCCCCTTTCGGTATAAAGATATGAGACTCACTTGCAGCAACAAATTCATCGGCTTCATCAATTTGACCATCTCTATTGTTATCAATGCCATCTGTGTCATCCCCAGGAACTTCATCAGTCCATCCATCAGCGTTATTGTCAATACCGTCTGTCGCCCATCCAAGTATTTCTGAGAGCAACGGAATTTCACCGTATTCATCAACTATTCCATCTTCATCATTATCAATTCCATCAGAAGCTTTCTGAAGATGTCCGTTAAGCACATCATCAGTTATGCTGGCTTGGGTGACACGGTAACGTCTTGCTAATGAAACGAGTGTATCTCCATCTTGTAAGGGATACCAAAAGCCACCTACATTTCTGCCATTAAAATCTGACAGTTGAGAATTACCGGCATAGATTAATTGACCGGTGAGTCCACCTGTTGGAATAAAAACAACATTCCCTTCAACAACGGGTGTTGGAAGGTGTTGATTATGTGTATTTTGTTGGATTTCAGTTAATGGTACAGCATAGTTATCTGCTATCTCTTGAAGGGTTTCACCGACTTCAACTGTATGTTTGATCCCATCTGTAAGTAAAGATGTTCTGACCAGATTAGGCCATAAAGGTCTTAGAGGGAAGGAATGTAATATAGAACCATCAGTGGAAATAACGTCAATACCGCTATTACCATGATCAATTGGAACGGTTACAGAGAATTCACGACTTTCAACGTTCTGTAATCCCATTTCAACGAAGCGATCAAATATATATTTACTACCATTTGCTGCCTGTGGGTAGCCGGTAACTCGGCTTTGAAGGCTGGATAATCGGGCAAGGTCTTTACGAATGTTTCGGATGGAGAGTTCATCTCGGATCTGTATTGCAGCTTCCGATAAACCTAATGTCTTTTTACCTTCTGCAGCATAACTAAGAGAAATATTACTCCATAATACCAGTAAAAGTACAACTATATATCTCTGGATCCTCATATAATTCCTCAAATGCATGATTTCGCTTTTCTAAGTGTAACAAATTTACTTATTCTTGTCAACACAAAATCGGTAGAGGGGTGTGTAAAGTTTTTGCCTGAATATCATGAAATCATAGAGTTATTTTTTGTTATATATTATATTGAACCAGGGTAATTCTTGTGTAAATTTACTCCGTTTTCATTATTCACATTTGTGATATTTATATTATAAATATGTTTAATAAAGTTACACTTTTTGTCACATGGTGTGACATTGGTAAAACCTCTCTCCTGTCAGTACCACACAGTGTTTATAGCCACTTTTTTAAGGTTACAAAAATTTGTCCCAATTATAAAGTGGGGTTGAATTTTGTGTCTTTTACTTTTCTTCTCATCCATTGATTTGGGACCGTATGAATGTGAAATATTTTAACCGTCCATTTTGACAAGATATTAGAACATATCCCATAAATCATATATTTGGAGGCTTCATTGTTCTTGCCATGTATAATATATCGAAAATACGGACTGGGAAATCCCGTCCCTACGAAGAGGAACTGTATTAATGTGATACTCTTTAGTAAAACGAAAGAGAGTAAAATGAAAAAGTTACACTTTTCGTTACAGAGTGTAACTTTGTAATATTGCTCTAATCCCTGTGGTGGATTGGGTTTATGATTATTTTCTTGAAATTTAAGAATTTTGAGTTTTGTGTCATTTTCTGGTTTTTCTGAATTTCCTGACCCCTGAAGCCATTCGCTATTTTTTCTATGTCTGATTGTATTTTTATGAAAATGTTGGATTGTCATTTTTCATCTTCCTCTTTATTGTTCTATCTTCTTTCTTTAGATGTGAATAACGATTTATATTTATGAGATACACCATAGTTTTATTTTACAACACAATTTTTAAACATCTATGTTTTAAAGTGCTCTCAAGTCAGTCCCAGAAAGAGTTTGTTAGAAATTCCAAAAAAATGTTATTTTTTTAAGAATTCATACTCTGTTCATGTTTTGAATTGCTCTAAAGCCTGTTCTGGTATAGGTTTGTAGGAGTATGAGATTTCGATTTCGTTTTTACAACTGTTGTAAAAATTTCATGACTACATTTTATGCTATGCTTTTTCTGTAATATATATGGTAACATAATAAAAATATATAGTCAAGTTTAATATTTATTTATGTCTTTAGTTGTTTTATAGTTTGGTTTTCTTCAATATTTTTTCATTTATTTTGGGTAATGGAAGGATAGAAGAGGAGGGATGTTTTCTATTTGATTTTATAATTGTCTATACCATGAATTGTTGTTATGCAGGTCATTAAATACTGCACAAACTGGAAAGTTTGTGCTACAGAAGATACTGCACAAACTGGAAGTTTATGCTACAGAAGATACTGCACAAACTGGAAGTTTATGCTACAGAAGATACTGCACAAACTGGAAGTTTATGCTACATCAAAGAGTCCTTAATTCTTAATATTGGCATAACCCTGTAAGGTTGCGGTATTTGTTGAAAATAATGTATAGGAGAATTATTGGTTTCCAAACACAAGAATGCCTGATATTCATCGCAAAACATTGCCCACATTTTTAAACTACTTTTTTAATCTTTGCAGTATCTTATGGTAAAATACCCAAGTATTATGAAATCCTCTACGTCTGTTACGCTTTGCCCCTCTAAAGATTACAATATCAATACCTGCATCTTGGCAAACTTTACACTTACATTTTTTCCAAGGACGGTCTTCAAGTAAGTTCAAATGTTTTTTAGAATAGTGACCATTTGCTTTTGCCCCATGAAGAATTTTGCTATATTCATTAATTTTGGCGAGCACTTCCTGAATTTCACTATCTTCTATTTTATTTTCAGCATCAAAATTTTGGAGACTTGATAGGCATTCTTTTTCCATTTTTTTTAAATCACCATTGGAAATCTCCGATTGAGATTTTTCAGCATCAAGCATTGCTTTTGAATTACTATAAGGAACTCGGAAACTCCCATACCATGTTTCTCCATCTATTGATAAATAATTTCTATCTTGACTTGCCCACGCTTTTCTCAAGTAGGACGCACTATCAAAACTGGAAACACCGAGATTTCGAAAATAATATTGTAGGTCTGGTTGTATAATACCGAAAAACTAATGGAGACATTACTTTAGTTTTCAGGGCATTTCCTGTCACGAGCGCAATACCTGGTTTCACTCTTTTATTGTCTTACATTTGCTAAACTGCTATAATTAAATCAACGATAGCACAACTATTTAATTTATGAGAAATATATGCAACATCAACCATCAAACAGTGAAGATACCATAACAACGTTATTCATAGAAATCTTGTTGCCAATGAGTGCAAAATGGAAAATCTATGAGCAGACAACGAAGCCACTCGTTGAAAATAAAAAGAAACCTGATGCAATTATACGTACAGTTGAACGAAACCCAATGGCAGTTGAGGTGAAAATTGACTACAAGCGCGGTCCCAATGAAACAGGTGAAAAGCAGGCACGTGAACAGTACTTAGGCAAGACGCTCGCGATGACGCATGAGAAACTTACCAGTGCAATGGTAATCCGCATTCCATACAGATTCCGCACAATGCCACGCGATGAGATTAGTGAAAATCTAAAAGCCGTTAAAGATTTCGCGTATCATCTTCTTAATCTTGATGAACCCCGCAGATTCCCGAGAAAAGGGTGGCTTCACGGTAGCATCGCTGATATTGCAACCGCAATTCGTATTGGTGCTACACCCATCACCAAAATTGAACAAGCCGCTGAATTGTTGGAAAACGGCATCCATCGTGCCGCCGTTATCGTTAATAGTGCAATTGAACAACGCCCCCAAATCGGTAAAAGAATAGGTGAACTCCTTGTCCAAGAACCCGGTGACCAAACTACACAAATGGCAATGCTCATCATCAGCAATGCCCTTGTATTTCAGAGTTCCCTTGCACGTAAACCAGATTTGGAAAACGTACCCTCGCTCAGTGAACTCACCGCAGATTACGGACAACTTGATTCAGACGAAATCCTCCGCGCATGGCGAGAAATCCAAAAGGTTAACTATGCACCGATTTTTAACGTTGCCTACAATCTCGTTGAAACGCTTGCCGCTGATGATAAACTGGTCGGTGAAATTTTGAGTGTACTGCGCGATACTGCCCGCGAATTAGAAAAGAGGGGACTTGCCCAAGAGCATGAACTGGCAGGAATAGTGTTCCAGAAACTTATCGACAATCGGAAAATCCTCAAAGCAAACTACACCCGTCCCGAATCCTCTGCACTGCTTTGTGCCCTCGCGCTACCCGAACTTAACCGCGATCCAAAAAAACTGAAAATTGCAGATTTCGCCTGCGGCACAGGTTCACTCCTCAACGGTGTTTATCAACGCCTCCTCATGCTTTACGAACAGACAGGTGGTAAAGGGGAAACTCTCCATCAATATATGATGGAAAATAATCTTGTAGGATGTGACATCCTGCCGAACGCTGCGCATCTGACAGCGTCTATTATTGCGAGTACCTACCCTGATGTCCGTATCGGTGGTACACGTATTCACACAATGCCTTACGGTACGCAGCGCAAGGATGGACTCTATGCGATTGGTGCCCTCAACCTACTCAGTGATCCATCAGGGACGCTCCCGTTGACCCTGGACACTACAGAAACCGCCACTGGACAAGGCACAGAAACAACTGACATGAGAGATGCGTTTAGACATAGCGAATTTGACATTGTTATTCAGAATCCACCTTATACGCGAACAGGTGATAATAACGCAAATGTACCAAAGAGCGTTTTTGGGGACAAGAAGGTAGCAGCAGCAATGCGAGATTCGCTCAAAGTACAGAAGTGTCAACTCACAGGCAATAACACAGGTCTCGGGGCACACTTTGTTGAACTTGCGGACAAAATGCTAAAACGGAACGCCAAAATGGCATTTGTGCTACCTGCCACGGCTATTACTGGCAGTAGTTGGCAGAAGGTTCGTAAAATGTGGGCAGAAGAATATCATAATGTTTTTGTAATCACGGTTGCTGATGCCAATATTGAAAAATGTGCATTTTCCGCAGATACAGGAATGGCAGAGTGTCTCGTTGTTGCAACGAAGGGTGAACGCAAAAATACTGGGAGAGGAATATTCATTTGTCTTACGCGGTCTCTTAATGGAGAGTTAGAAGCATTGGAAGTCGCGAAGCAGATTCGTAGGTTCAAGAGTAATTCCCGACATCTTGAAGATGGTATGGGAGGCGGTGATCCGCTCATGATAGGAGATGCTACTATAGGACAAGTGATTTCGGCTCCACTTCCGCATAGTGATACAGGATGGCCCATTTCTCGTGTAAAAGACATGGTGGCAATTCAAGCGGCATACTATCTTGCAAATGGACAGATACGGCTTCCGCGCCAGGGGGGTGACGCTATTCAATTTCCATGTTGCCTCGCGTCAGAGATTGGGACGCTTGGGGCAGGTCCTAAGGACATATACGGTGGTGGCGGCAGAGGTGCTTTTGACGTAGAGAAGGGCTGTCCAGACACCGCGCAGTATCCAGGATTGTGGCATGTAGATGGCACGACCCAGCGAGCGATGGTAGTACCGCCAGATTCTCACGCCAGACCGCGCGCAAATTCTGACGAAAAAGCGCAGCGAATTCTGAAGTTGAATAGTCGGGTCCATTATAATACGGAATTGCGGTTTAATGCGAATTCACTGGTGGTGATGTTTACTGAAGATAAATCTCTCGGCATTGCCTTAATTCCTAATGTCTGCTTCATGAATGAAAAATATGAGTACGTGTGGACATTGTGGTGTAATTCAACGTTTGGTTTGCTCACCCACTGGATGCATAGTGGTACGCAACAGCAAGGTAGAGGAAAATTGAGCCGTGCTGCTTTCGATGCAATGCCAACGCTGGATGTTCGCGAACTCTCTGATGATGTCTTGACAAGTGCAGAACAGATTTTCAACCAACTGAAACATAAGCAGATGTTACCTTTTAATCAGATGGATGAGGACCCTGTGCGTCATGAGCTTGATCGGTTGTTGTTATCAGATGTGCTGGGTATCACGGAATCGGAACGTCCGGATGTGCATGAAGGGCTTGCACTGCTTCGGAAAATGTTGTGTCAGGAGCCGAGTATTCATGGGGGCAAGAAGTCGAAGGTTAAGTTGGATGCGGAGTAGCATGTTGATATGGAAACTATAGTAAACTTTAGATTTAATTAGACACTTTACTTGTAGGAGCGACCTCCTGGTCGCGACCGGGAGGTCGCTCCTACAGAAGAGGTGTGGGACGCGAACGTAAGTTGAGCCAATAGAAAATGTAGTATTCATTTTATTGTTTACTATAAATAACGTCCACTATAATTTGGGTTTTTGAATAACATCTTCTGGAGCGGAACTTAACATAAAAAACTGCACGTTTTTACCGATAGGGTTCCATTCATCAAATATAACTTCTATTCCTTTAGAAACTAAATCATCGCAAAGATTTGATACCCACTGTTTATGGCGTTCATTATCATGTGAATATGAAATAAAAACACTTGGGACTTCAAAATTTCTATCATTACCCATGATTCACTATCCTATTGAAATATGTCAGATTTAATAATACATGGTGCCACAAAAATTGGTAGTTTGGCAAGCTAATTACTAAGTCGTAAGCCATTAACCATCTTTATCTTAGGCGGGTAATAGGATATTGCTAGATGGTGTAGATTATTGCAGAATTTATTATAACGATATAACAAATTACATATTTTCGTCAAAAAGCACTCATTACGAGTTTTTTCTATAAACATATCGTCCCTACGGGACTGAATGGCATATTTCAAATAATAAAGTGCATAAAAACAACACCTAAGTGGGAACAGTAACACGGGTCCACAATAACAGTGAGTTTATTTTGCCAAAAACTTTACATACCCTATATATGATTTCTACTTGATACACTATAATTTTTCTGATAGACTTTAAAATAAAAACAAATAAAATCAAATAAAATCAATAGTGTTGATGATCAATGAATAATAAGGAATGCCTTTATGAAATTAGACTATGATTCCAGTTCACTCGTTATATTAGGTGGATGGAATGCCAACATTTTTAGTCCTAAATGGCTTAGCAATAATTTCCTTGATTCAAATGGAGATCCAAATAAAGAGCGTGAAGGTGTCGAAATCTCTGTTGAGATGAGTGATACTCATTCAATTAGACTTTCCCCACTTACTATATCCTTTAAAAACAGAGGATTTAAACTCATATTTACTGATGGAATATTGACTTTCCATTTGGATGAATGTGAAGATTTTTCTGTTTTGGAATCATCTGCTTTAAAAATATTCAAAGGTGCAATAAATACTATTGTTACAGGATATGGTGCAAACTTTACTTTTACCCAGAAAGGCAATATTGATAACGTTATAGATACCATAGGATTAAATCAAATAACTAGTCGCAATCGTTTTTATGAATCATTTACTTTTGAACGATATAACTTCGGATTTAATCTGGATAACCTAAAAATTAATGTTAATATTGAGATTGATCCTACCGCTGATATATTTCATCTCAAATTTAACTTTCATTTTGATGTTGAGGATTTTATCCAGTTCGAAAAGTGTATATCTGAAAATTCTATGCATATATTACAACAAAAATCCAGAAAGATTATCTCAGAAACTTATGGATTAGAATTGGAGGATTAAAATGACAGGCACTTACTCAACACCGCATTCGCAAACATCACATAATATTGATACCTTTCATCGCAATAATTCTCGTGAAGATAGAATCATTGTATTTAAAAGTATTTTGTCTGAAACTGATTATCCAGTAAATGTTTATCATAGGTTTATTATATCCAAAAACTTAAACCTTAACAAACCCAAAATTATAGATAGTCGTTTAGAGAAAATATATAAAGATTTGAGATTACTTGTAGAATCTGAATACGATTGGGAGGGGTACGGATTAGAAAAACCAAAGCAATCTACACTATTAAAAGCTGAATCATTTATGTCGTCATTTTTAAATATATTGGATGAGGCAAGTTATGTGTGGGTTGAACCGTTTATATACAGTGACGAAGACGGCTGTATTTGTATAGGATGGTATAACGGAAGTAAATCATTATACATTCATATAGGAAGTAATAGTTCAACATATAGAAAAAAACTTACTTCAGTTGATGATATGCAGTCTGAAGAAGGCAATCTTGATGATGAAAACTGCATATCAGTATGGAAATGGTTAATTAATGACGAATAATATTAAATATGGTGACATTGAAGATCATGAGAAACTTTACCGTAGAGTTCCAATACATAGCGAAAATACACACCCAAATGAGCGAAAGTATCACTATGATATATCAGGGGTCTTAAAGGTAACTCCTTATGCATTTTTAGATAAATATAGACAGCCATCTGTTGATAGAGCATGTAATAGGGATTTTGACCCTACAGAGACACAAGAATATGATACGGATGGAATTATACTACTTATCGCTGGAGATATATTTAATAAAATAAATATAGTTGGTCATAATGTATATGTAAAATATGATCCACAATATGGAAATATTGCTCATTCTCTAATTTTATTAAAGCCTCAACCAAATACTAAAGCCAAACGCAATAAATTTCGGCAAGATCTTGCTGATATTGCAAATATGAGAGGCTGGGAAATGGGACCTTTAGTTCCTCCTACTGATATTGCACATAAATAAAACCAAAGGTTTTAAACTTTACTATAGCTTGGATAGTTTTAAGCGATACACATTTCGCCCCTCTGGGGCTTGGACCTTGGAGATGTATGGCGTTTCTACACACATTCCGCCCCGCTGGGGCTACCGTTTAGTGCATCAAAGTTTGTTTTTTCAGGGTTGGATTGGCGTAAGAAACGTGGCTAAAAACCAGAAACACCTTGAAAATAGGTGAAGTTCCTCTCAGAAATTGTCCAAACTATAGTATAATTATAAAAGCAAATAAATTAGAACAGAGAAAGTACGATGAACATTTTAAATAATACATATAACCAAAACAATTTAAAATGGGACAGTAGATTAGTTAATGAACATATAGGAAATCTTATAGAAATTGCAGATTTTATACCTGTTTTTAGAAAGATACCTTTCAAAATAGGTGGATCGGAAAATAAACGTCTTGATGTAATCGTAAATACTTCACATGGTGACACACCTGTCGCAATAGTATCTAAGTCATATTCTTTAGTTCAACATTTTGAGATACTTAAGATCATTACTATAGCATTTGAATATCTGGGATATAACATAGATGAAACCGAATGCAACCTGTATTTAACAGAATACGGTGAGCGTATGTGGTTGAAAATACAATTCTTGAAAGGGGATATGTTTGATCCAGGAGATGGCAATGTACTAATACCTCAGTTGCATGTTAGGAACTCTGTAGATGGAAATACCCCATTAGTTTTTGAGTTATCTTGGTTTAGACTTATTTGTAAGAACGGACTTATGTGTTTAGATACGGAAAGTAGGTTTAGTAAGCGACAGACCAGATCTTTAGAACCCGGATTACTTGTTGAATATTTAAATGAAAACATCTCAAAAGTTCAAGAAGAAAAAGAAGTATATACAAGATGGAAACAAAAAGAACTGCATGCTGATACAGATGCAGAAATACTGCGTAACTGGATTGATACCATAGTGTCTGATAGTTGGAATCACAGTTATGCCGAGAGAGTATATAGTATTATAGAAACAGGACAAGATGTAAAAGTTAGAAGATCAAAAGATAAAACAACAGAAGAAAACGAAGATTCTTACATAATTAGCGTTTCTTTAGAAGGTAATGTGCCAGGGGCGCAACCAGCAGAAAATATCTACGATATTGCCAACGCACTTTCTTGGGTTTCATCTCATCAGAATTCACTTCAAAAACAGTATAAAATGATGTTACAAGTTCCCAGCATGTTAAAGGATCTTGAGAATTCTCTTGGATAAGATCTAAGGTTATTGTCTGCAAGATTTTCTGTCAATGCTGAAAATTCGGCTCGGGAATCAACGGTATGAACGCCTTATGAGGATTAAGTTTTAAATTCGGCAATTCCCATTTTCCCAAACTTGGTAGGTTCGGTTTCCTAACCACGGGGAATGCTATATAGCATTCATACCGTTGATTCGAATTTCTAACACATTACCGAATTATTATTTTAATCTTCATTAGGCGTTCCCCGGGAAACCGAAGCTACCATTACTGCAGTGAACTAAATTGACATCTATAGTGCGGTTATATTCTTAAGACACAAGCGACTATGACCTCAACATCTTTTGTTTGAAATACTTACTTTCCATGTTTATATAGAAATGTTACTTATAGTTTGTATCAAATGACCATAGGACTTATACTATTAGTATGATTCAATCTAACGTGTAGATGTATTCGCATCACAGACGATCTATTCTTTGCTCCAGTGGAGCAATATGTCTATAGAAGAAACACCACACCCTTAATGCACTCCAGCGGAGTGCTATGTCTATAAGAGGTTAATTCTGGTTCCTTAGTCTGCAGTCTCCGCTCCTGGATCTAATAGCTTGTTCTGACGAATCCAAGAGATTTGAGATACATAGCACTCCGCTGGAGTGCGCGCTCAGCGTGTATCGGTTTTCTATAGACATATCACACCTCTGGTGTGAAGAACACTCAACCGGTTATGGAATACCTCAAGGGATGTTTCAATGACGAAACACTTTAACCCATTCATTAATGATCACTGGGAAGCTAATAAACATCAGCATTCCAGCTATCCTATGGTCATATGATACTATTTCCGTATCAACATCTTGCGCGTAGCAGTGTAATCCCCAGCTTTTAGCCTGTAGAAATAGACACCGTTCGCTACGCGTTCACCGATCTCGTTCCTACCATCCCAATACGCTGCACGGGAACGGTTCTGATACAAACCCGCAACTTGATGCCCTAACTTTATCTCCCGCACCACAACACCGCGCATATTGTAAATCGTCAGCGTGACATCCGCAGGTTTTGCCAACTGATAAGGTATCCACGTCTCTGGGTTGAACGGGTTGGGGAAATTAGCAAGGAGTTCAGTTTGTATTGGCAGGGGTTGCGCTGATGGGACAGCGTTAGGAATTGGCGTGTCTAAAGTTAGACCCGGATGATCCGGAATTGCATCAATTGCTGCGATGAGTCTACGGATCGGTCCATAATCTGAGATCGGATTTGCTCTGATAGATAATATTGTGAGCGATGTCAAATTTTCAAGGGCGGATACATCTTTGATTCTGTTGAATTTCAGCTTGAGGTCTGCCAGTTTGGTGTTATTGTCAAAAACGTCTGATGGCAAACTCGCCAAGTCGTTTTGGTACATGTAGAGCAGTGTCAGTTCGGTGAGTTCATCAAAAACGCCTGATGGCAAACTCGTCAAGTCGTTGCCGTGCAGATAGAGCTTTGTCAGTTTGGTGTTTTTGTCAAAAACCTCTGATGACAAACTCGTCAAATCGTTGCTGCGGAGATCGAGCGTTGTCAGAGCAGTAAGTTTGTCAAATATCCCTGATGGTAAACTCGTCAAGTCGTTGTTGCCCAGAAAGAGTATTGTCAGTTTGGTGTTCTTGTCAAATATCCCTGATGGTAAACTCGTCAAATCGTTTTTGACCAGATTGATATATGTCAGTTCGATGTTCTTGTCAAATATCCCTGATGGTAAACTCGTCAAAGAACTGTCATATATAGTGAGCGATCTCAGAGCGATGAGTTGGTCAAATATCCCTGATGGCAAACTGGTAAAATCGTTGACGCTCAGGTTGAGGGAATTCAGTCTTTTAAGCCCACTGAAATCACCAGATTTTAGCGAGGTAACTGATTCACCTCGCAGACTGAGATATGTAATCATCGCGAGGTGTGCTTGAGTTACATCATTTACGGAATCTACGCCTTCCACAGCATCAACAATAGCATCTTGCACCTGTTGCGTGCGTTCTGAGAGCGTGGTGATTGTAATATTGGTGGTCACAGTTTTTGAAGTTGCGGCAGTGTTTTGGTTGTTCGCAACATCTGTAGCGACATTTGCGGCAACCCCGATTGTCACTGTGCCACTGGTAGTGGGTATAATCATGGCAGTATAGACGGTATTATCTGTCGTATTCCATGCCGTGATAGATGCTGTTGTCGTGCCTGAGAGTGTGACATCGGATTGTGTAAACCCTGACACTGCTTCTGTGAAGGTGATCGTCACAGAAAACGCACTATTCTGTACCCCTGACGGCACAGAAATACTGACACCCGGTGGTGTACTATCCAGAGTGACGGTCACAGTTTGCGAAGTTGCGGCAGTGTTTGAGTTGCTTGCGGCATCGGTAGCGACACTCGCGGCAACACCGATTGTCACTGTGCCGTTGGTAGTGGGTGTAATCGTGGCGGTATAGGTTGTATTATCTGTCGTTGCCCACGCTGTGATGGATGCTGTTGCCGTGCCGGAGAGGCTTACATCTGCTTGGACAAAATCCGATACTAACTCCGTGAAAGTGATCGTCACAGAAAACGCACGGTACTGCACACCTGACGGCACAGAAATACTGACACCTGGTGAGGTAGTATCCACGGTCACAGTTTGCGAGGTTGCGGCGGTGTTTTGGTTGCTTGCAGCATCTGTAGCGACATTTGCGGCAACCCCGATTGTCACTGTGCCGTTGTTAGTGGGTGTAATCGTTGCGGTATAGGTGGTATTATCTGTCGTTGCCCATGCCGTGATAGATGCTGTTGCTGTGCCTGAGAGGCTCACATCCGCTTGGACAAACCCCGAGACTACCTCTGTGAAAGTGATCGTCACAGAGAATGCACCGTTCTGCACACCCGAAGGTACAGAAATACTGACATCCGGCGCAACTGTGTCTGGTGGCTCGGGTATCGTTATATCAATACTGTCGAGATTTGTTAGCGAACTTAAAACATGTGCATTCGTCAAATTATTGCCCGCAAGACGTAGCGTCTGAAGCTTCACCAACCCGCTTAGAGCAGAGACATCCGTTATCTGATTGCTATTCAAGAATAACTGTGTGAGTACTGTTAAACCCGATAGTGAAGTGACACTCGTGATACTGTTATCTTGCAGCCGAAGTTTCGTCAGCGAGGTCAAACCCGATAGGGGTGTCAAGTCCGAGATTTGATTGTGTGCTAACCTTGCTACAGTAAGGTTAGTCGCATACGCTAAGCCAGTGAGACTGCTTATCCCTCTCCGTGCAGCTCTAAGGTCGGTTAGGTTTGACATGCCTGCTTGTGTTAAAGCTTCGCCAACTGCAAGCCCAAGAGAATTTCGGACAGCGGTTCGGAGATTCGAATCCGGCATCCACGTTGAGGCATCCTGTGCCTGTGCAATGTGAGGTGGAAAACAGGTGAACGTAAGTAATACAATAAGTAATAATATGTGAAAGTGTTTCATCAACTTCTTCGGGCTGGAGACCCTTGCTTTTAGGCAGGGGAGGAAAGCCCGATCCTTTTTCTTAACTTTAAATCAACGTTGAATCCGTGTATGACATTTGAGAGGATCGCTTGTCCAAGTGCCAATGTCCGCACCGATGTGTCGTTCATAACAAAGATGTACAGAGTAACTTCTGAGTCTTTTGTCAATGGAAACTGAAAAAACGATTCTTTTAAACCAATATTACGACAATATTTAATTAATATATACAATATTTATAATTATATTATAATTGACTTATTATGCCAATTTTGTAAAAAGTAGCAACTCTTTACAGACACAATTACAGCAGGGATTTTCGTTATTTGTAGATCGCGCCTACTGATATGCTTTTCAAATCTACCCATCTTGTGGTAAGTTTACCGCGTGCGGAGACAAGCCCTCTCAAGCGAACGGTGGCTAACTGTTCACGCACACCTGCATGGGACACATCTTCAATACGATAATAGTAGACGGTATTTGGCTTAACGGTGGTATCTGTCCACGTGTAATTCTGGCGTTCTCCTGTTGTGCCTGCGCCTTGAATCATGGTAGGGTTGACAACCTTAAATTCACCGTTCTTTGTTTTGCTGCGGTAAATGTAAAAACCCGCGTTGTCTACCTCTGATTCGGTTGTCCATTTGAGGAGAACGCCTGCATCGGTATGTTCTGCCCTGAAATGGGATAAGGTAACTGGTAGTGGCTTGTCCCAGACTTTTAGATATATTTTCATATCTGGATTTTTTCGTAATAGGTCAAGGAGGGGTTTTTTGTTCCTAATCGGATTTTCTGTAAGGTATAATCTGTTAAGATTTACAAGTTCAGCGAGTGGACTGACATCGCTAATTTGGTTGTTATCCAGATATAAAACTTTCAATTTTGTTAAACCTGCAAGTGGACTGACATCGCTAATTTCGTTGCCCAGCAGATATAATTCTCTCAAGTTTTTTAATTCTGCGAGCGGATTAAGATCACTAATTTGGTTAGAGCCTATCCACAATTCTTCCAAATTCTTTAATTCAGCCAATGAACCAATATCGCTAATTTGATTCTTGATTATATGTAATTTCTCTAAATTTACCAACTTTGCGAGTGGTCTAATATCACTAATTTGGTTGCCCCCTAAATCTAATCTTTTCAAGTTTTTTAATTCTGCGAATTGACTAACATCACTAATTTGATTTCCAGCGAGATAGAACTCTGACAATTGTGTTAATGCCATGAGAGGGGTATAATCATTTATTGGATTTAGACTCAATTCTAAAACTTGTAATTGTGTTAATCCGGCAAGAGGCGTGATGTCGCTGATTTGGTTTTCACTTAACCTTAAGTCCAGTACTTGTGTTAATCCGGCAAGAGGCGTGATGTCGCTGATTTGGTTACGACCTAACCACAACGTTCTCAATTCTGGAAAACTTGCGCTTGCGAATATTGTGAGATCGCTAATCTGATTATCAAAGAAACCAAAAACCTTTCCGTTCTTTACATATTCGATGCCAGTGATGTCTGTAATTGGTGGTCGTTCAGGGTTATACCCAGCAGCGACAACTAATAGTCTTATCATATCCAATTCTGTGATAGGTTCGTCGGGTTCGAATCTAAGGGACCATCGTATCGCTGCTGCAAAACTTGGATCCGGTATTGAAATACCCTTGGAAGCTGGAACCAAATCGGAAATATCAATCGTAAACCGAGAACTTTGAAAGTCTCCCTGTGCATCCATAACGTGCAGTTCAATAACACCAACACCTAACAAATCGTTCGTGTCAAATTCAGCAATATCACTCTGTCCACTTAATCTCTGACAGGCGATTACGGAAAATTCGCCGCGAGTGAGTAATCGCAACTGTGCTTGATGGAGTCCATCCGGGTCAGTTAATTCAAAGCGGAGACGAATAGTAACTGGTGGTGAAACAAAGGTGGAGGGAAGCATTTGAAAATTTGTATGCCGATTTGGGGACAGATTGAAAACTTCTTGGTTAGGGTTAAAGTAACGGTGAACATCCAACCATTCGGCGGCGCATTGTGACAGTTGATTTCTATATCTCCCGTAAGACATCATGAACGCATTACTCCGGAAATCGTGAGGTAATCCGAAGGTGTGTCCAAATTCATGGACAATAATTTCAAAATTAAAGCAGGGACCAGAAGCAGGGACACTCGCATGTCCTCCACTTGAACTACCGGTTGCTGCCCCACATGCCGACCCACCGTCGCCCTCAACCGTTTCGCTGCTATAGTCATAAACAATGAAATAGATGTTTTTGTTTCTGGGAGGCCAAAGGTTAAACCGATCTTCGATTTCTTCAAAAGCCCATCTATTCTTGTTTATATAATCTGCGTCGTTATATTTTCCTGTTACTTGATGCACTTTGACATTTCCATTTCCATCTGCCTCAAATCTAAAAGTTTTCCTGCCAAAGCCGTGCCTTTCCATCTCGTCAGCGTAAAACTTTTGGACATCTTTTATCATCGTATCCAATTTTGTGTCCATGTTGGGGTCAGGTTCTCGGTCTTTTGGGACAAAGTAGACCGCTCGTACGACATATTCTGGTGCAGTGTCTTGTGCGAAACTATTTGGCACGAAGGCAAGGGTTACAAAAGTGAGTAGTGTGAGTGTGAAAGATAATGTCGTTTTCATGAATAAGTTCTCCGTTTGTTATTCGTCTGTTAGAATTTCGGATTTCGTCTCCTCTTGTGGGAGGGCTTTTCAAGTCCGATAGGACGCAATCTGTGTGCTACATATTTTCGGATCCGGTGCGGTTAGGAAACCGCACCATTAGCGCCAATTTAAGGAGAAGTACGCTATAAATTTCAGGTCGGTAGGTTCGGTTTCCTAACCGAACCGGGTTTGTTCCAATTGCGTTCATAAAGTTTTTCGCGAAGGATCCAGTGCGATTAGGAAATCGCACTATTAGCGTCAATTTAGACTATGATTTATTGGTTTTGAGTCCCGGGGAATGCCTAAATGGCATTCATACCGTTGATTTGGTAGGGACGGAATGTCTATAGAAGTGGTTATCACCAATATCCCAAGCCCCAGCGGGGCGAAAGGTTTGTAGAAAACGTAATAAACACAAAACACTAAGCCCCAGCGGGGCGAAAGGTGTATCCTAAATTGATGCCTATGGTGCGATTAGGAAATCGCACCTACCGGCCTGGGAAAACCACTAAATTGACGCCTATAGTGCGGTTAGGAAACCGCACCTACCATGGTAATGATGGATAAAAAGATATGGGTACCAAATAAACGATCTTAAGATTGATACTACAAGTCAGCAATTTCTACAGAAGATCCTGATTCAGCAGAGGCATATATCCCATCGGTAATTTGCTGAACAACAAGTGCTTGTTCCAAACCAGTAATGGGTTGCCGGTCTTGACGGATAGCAGCTGCAAAATCTACCAGAGGATCACTGTAATGCGGTCCGGGGAGATCCTCTAAGTTTTCAAGCGGATCTGAACTCACACCATCAGCAGTGGTTGACTGTGTATGTATAACCTTTTCAGGATCACCATTCCCCATATTCAGTCTTAACGCTCCTTCCGAACCGATAATTTCCCAGTTCGCGCTTGATTGTGCTGCCATGAATTCACTGCGTTCAAGCGTAATTGTTGTCCCATCTTCACATCGTACCAATGCATTATAGTGTGTTTCGGCATCTGAACCTTCTGCGATGTGTGATTCAAATACGGATGGTACAGTCCATGTCTGTGCAAACACTGTTTTCGGTTTTAATTCCCATCCTGTAATTCCGAGTAGGAAGTCAATATCGTAACAACCCCAATTTACAAGGATACCTCCACCATTAAGTGTCTTCTTTAAGCGCCATGCAGGTCGAGGTGAATCCGGCTCTTTTCCACATCCTCTGAGTGCACGGCAGTGAACCGTTCGGAGATCACCTAATCCACCGGATGTGATAAGTTGTGTGGCAAGACGTGCAGCTTTGTTGAATCGGTTTCGAGAAGAACAACAACCCGAAACTAAATCCCCACGTGCTTCAATGAGTTGATTTACTTCTCCAACGTTCATAGCAATCGGTTTTTCTATGAGGACATGTTTTCCTCTTTCGAAGGCACGTAGTGCCACTTCCGTTCGGTATTGTGTGGGAAATGCGAGAACGACAGCTTCGACGTTTTCATCATCCAAGAGATCTATATCATTTGAATATACTTTTGGTGGATTGAAACGTTCGGTAGCACTTTCTCTGTATGACTCTACGAGATCTGCCGCGGCGACTAATTCAATATGGTCTGATTGTGTTGCTACACTGAGATGTCGACTTCCGATGACACCACATCCTATAACGCCTAATTTGACTGGTTCCATATATTCTCCATTTTATGGTTTAGTTTATACCAATTCTATTTAAATAGTTCACATTATGAATACTCTTAGTGGTCCCCCTGATAAGGGGCGGGGAATGCCCTAAGGCATTCATACCGTTGATTCTTTAGGGGGTTTCTTTAATTAATAATGGACGATCATTATTTAGAAATGGTATTAGTACAATTCACTTTATGATTTGAAGGATGAGTCTACTTCCATCTTTATGTCCAAAAAGAATATAGACATTCCGTCCCTATGGGACTCAATACTGTGGGTTCTATTTTTGCTATAAACATTCCGTCCCTACGGGACTCATAGCGTCAATTTAGTGGGTGACGTTAGTGTAATTACTACCCTTGTCGTCTCTTCTGGCTTTGTTCAACCTACTTCAACGTTGATTTGGTGCGTCAGAGATATAAAAAACCAGATGTAATACATATTAACAGCCCCAGCGGGGCGAAAGGTGTGTAGAAAACGTTGCAGCCCTGTCGCTAAGCCCCAGCGGGGCGAAAGGTGTTCCTTAAATTGACGCCTATAGTGCGGTGAATCAACGGTATGTACGCCTTATGGCATTCCCCGGGAAACACCACCTACCGGGTCTATAGGAGTAATATTCTTTAAAGAATGAAGTTTATTTACCTATTATCAAACTCACGTTACTTTAAATATACCCAGTTGATCCGTCTGGACGGATCGGACAAGTTCGTTGCCAATGAACATACTCATTATCTGTAACGGCTTCTTCGTTAATTTCTACGCCGAAACCTGGACGGTCGCGCAACTCCAAATATCCATCTTTTGGCATATACGGTTCATCTACCCATGTATTCCACACCGCATCTGTGGGTAATAGATATTCAAGGATTTTGAAGTTTGGTGTTGCTGCTGCAAAATGTACATTTACAGCAGTGGCTAATGGTCCCATCGGATTATGCGGAGCAATGGAAACATAGTGTGCTTCTGCAATAGCTGCAATCTTTCGCATCTCTAATAGACCACCACATACACATATATCTGGTTGAATAATATCTGCCCCTTGTGCTGCTATGATTTTGAGGAATTCAAACCGAGTGTATAAGGATTCTCCTGTAGCAAGTGGAACTTGCATTTGAGAACGAAGTCGTGACCACGCCGGTATATGTTCAGGACGTAATGGTTCTTCATAGAAATAGGGATCGTAGGGTGCAAGAGCATTTGCAAGTTGTAAAGCACGAATGGGTTCGAATATTTTGGCATGTGGATCGAATGCTATTTCCCAGTCATCAGGGGTGTTGAGTCGAATCTGTTCAAAATATGTTGCTGCAGCATCACACACTCTTCCCCATCTGGCAGCATCCGGATCAAGTTGGTATGGACTTGTCTTGAATGCAGTGAATCCCCATTCTTCGTTCAGTTTTCTGGCTTGGTCAGCTGCTTCAATACCATCTCTTCCACCGATACCTCTATAAATACGTATACGATCTCGTGCATGTCCACCGAGTAGCATATACACGGGTAATCCTGCTGCTTTCCCGCTGATGTCCCAGAGCGCATGGTCAATTGCTGAGATAACAGCGAGACCTGCACCCCCTGGTGGAAATCTGAACTGTTGGAACAACTTTAGCATGATATATTCAATACGACGTGGGTCTTCACCTTGAATCATCTCAAATATATAATTCGCTATGGGTTCTACAGAGAGATCTGGTCCAGTGGAGTATGCTTCTCCCCATCCATGAATACCTTCATCGGTTTCTACCTTGATAAGACCGCGTGGACGGCTACCGAAGTTTGCCATGAATGTGTGGATTGCTGTTATTTTCATAACTAATTACCTTATATTGTATTCTACAGATTTTATGTGTATCGTCAAGGAATTAATAAATACATGGTATCTTGACATCGCTTTCAATTTTAACGTGAGTTTGATAATTGGTATATGCACTACACTCTTCCAAAATTAATACTCTTATACCCCCGGTAGGTGCGGTTTCTAACCGCACTGAATATAAAAATCTCAGTTATCAAACTCACGTAATTTTATGGATGAATTTGTGTCTTTTTCCTTTCTTTTAATCCTTTGATTTGGATGCTTATGATAGATATCAAACTGATTATGGATTGTGAGTGGAATTCATCAGCAAGGTAAGTATTCCTACAGATAAACATCCAGTTGAAAATCCTGAAATTGCCATGTTTCTACGTATTGAACGCTTTTTCTTCTTATATGTTTTTGTGTATTGTTCTATATATTCAGGTGATTTTCCAATTAATATCTCTGGTGATGGGTTAATTTTATAGTTTTCAACACCAATAAGAGGAATTAGACAACCAAACAATGAGCCTATTAAACATCCTTCATCTATACAACCATTTTCGTACAGACAGGAACTCGTTCCTATCTGTGTTGTGTCATAGAGGAAGACATCACCCTCAACAACTGGGGGTGGATTTATACTACCACCAATATAACTACCCACGATTGCACAAGTAGAGGTAGTTATACAACATCCCAAACCTGTACCAAACCAAACGAGTTTATTTGTGCTTTGTATTGCATCTTTTTCTGCTGCGTTTTTTGCTTGTTTTTGTATTGAAGCATTCTGTAGATTCACACCTTCTGCATTTTGTGCCGTTTGAATCTGTATGGCATCGGTCAGATTGGGAATGTTGATAAAGGAAATTATGATTAATGTGATTATTTTATTTTTGCAATTCATGGATTTACTAAGACCCCACTCCTTAATGATTATTGTTGTATATTATAGTTGCGAATTCTTATTTTTTCTTCATAATTTTTATTTTTCTATCATTAGTTGTCAATCCAATCTAAATTAGCTTATAATATAACGCCAGTTTGATAATAAATGGCATCAGTTAAAAACATGTCCTTTCTTGGAAGGCACACCGTATTGTTCTTGTACCACAAACTTTCTAGTTTGTGGTCTATGTGCGCAAACTGGAAAGTTTACGCTACAATGGACTTTTATCAAACTCACGTTATAATATAGCATGTTGTAACCTATGAATCAACGGCTTGGCTTAAACTGTTGGTTTTCGGCTATTGGTTATCAGTCTTATTAATTTTCTGAACTTGGATTAAGAGGATTTCAAGGATTACCGAACCCCTAATTGAAATAGAGAAATACCCTATTATGATGCGTTTCACAGAGATTTTAGATGGTGCTTTTAGTCTTTATCGAAAACATTTTTGGTTATTTTTCTGGCTGTGCACACTCTATTTCATCTGTGAAACGTTAAGAATGATAGTGTCTGAATTCCTTGTTAATGAGTGGATTGCCTTTTTCATAGATGATATCTTAAGCTGGTTACTCTTTACTTTAATATGCGGACTTATGATTATACCGACGAGTGAAATCTATCTCGGACAACAGATTACACTAAAGCAGGTGATACAACGTTATTTAGCTCAAGTGTATACCTATTTTGGTTGTTCTATTATCTATGTTGCGATCTTTCTACTACCAGACCTATTTCCAGATAGTGAAACAGTGACCTTTATTGGGTATCCTATTATTGTTTATATTCATATCTCTTGGATATTCTATGGACCCGTACTTATAATTGAGAATACGACTACTATGGAGGCATTTGGCAGAAGTCGATACCTGGTGCATGGTAAGTGGTGGCGCGTCTGGTGGAATGTAATCAAGTTGATATTCCTCTTATTATCAATTAGCTTAATTCTTACTTTATCTTTCGTTATACTCATACAAATGTTTGGATTCTTTGATTCAGAGGCGTCATTATGGGACGTTATAAAGCAACAACTACGATTGCTGATTGATCCAGATCACACACCGACATCGGTAGCCGATTGGATAACAACAATTTTCTACACCGCCATAGAAGTTTGGTTGACTCCGATTTACGCTATCAGTATTACAATACTCTATTACAATCTCCGTTCTCAAAAAGTGGATTTTAATAAAGAAGGAGAGGCAAATGGAAATCCGGAACAAAGTCATCATTAATAAATTAACCTTCATCCAGATTGCGTCTTGCGGTATCGCACTAAGGACACTGAATACACATACTCACTTGACACCTCCTCAAAACAACTGCTAACATACCTACCATGCCCCAGTTAAACATTAAACCGACACATAAACCCATCAAAGATTATTACGCCACATTACAACAATACAACCAACAGGCGATAACCCACGAAGGAGCAGTCAGCGCACCCTTCGGGGCACTCCTAAATATCTGCGCAAAACAGATTGATGCCACCTTCTCCCAGCAATACCAGATGCAAACCGATTCGGGTGAACGTATCATCATAGATGGTGCTGTAACAAAACTCGGTATGCCACTTGCTTATTGGGAAGCCAAAGATATACACGACGACCTACCACAAGCCATTCAACAGAAACAACAAGCAGGATACCCGTTAGACAATATCCTGTTCCAAACACCTGAACGCGGCATCCTCATACAGAACGGACAGACAACTCTTGACACAGACCTGACAGATCCAAACAATCTCGTCAACACACTGCACCAACTTTTTGGTTACACCACACCTGTCCACGAAGATTGGGAACGCGCCGTTGCCGATTTCAGAACACACGTTCCAGATCTCGCCACAGAGATGATGGATCTCATCGAAAGACAGTTAGAAAATGACGCTACTTTCCGCACTGCGTTCAACGGGTTTTATGAGACATGCAAATCTGCTATCAATCCGAATCTATCCCAAAAAGCAGTTGAGGAGATGCTCATCCAGCACATCCTCACAGAACGTATCTTCCGTACCGTATTTGACCGATCCGATTTCACCACACGGAACATCATCGCACAAGAGATAGAGAAAGTTACAGCAGCATTAATGCAGCAAGCCATCAGTCGAGATGCATTCCTACGTCCGCTTGATCCGTTCTACCGTGCCATAGAGAACGCAGCGAAAGGTTGCCGAGATTTCTCACAAAAACAGCATCTATTGAATACATTCTATGAGCAGTTCTTTCAAGGGTTTTCGGCAGATGTAGCAGACACACACGGGATTGTCTATACACCGCAACCGATCGTGGACTTTATGGTGAATAGTGTTGAACATATCCTTAATACAGAATTTGATCGCTCATTATCAAGCGAAGGTGTGCATATCATTGATCCGTTCGTTGGGACAGGGAATTTCATCGTGCGACTGATGCGGGATATTGATGGGATGAACCTGAAGCACAAATATCAAAACGAACTTCACTGCAACGAGGTGATGCTGCTGCCATACTACATTGCCAGTCTGAATATAGAACAGGAATACTATGAACGCACGCAGCAATATCTACCCTTTGAAGGCATTGCACTTGCCGATACATTTGAAATGCTCGAAAATAAACAGATTGAATTGTTCTCAGAGAAAAATACAGATAGAGTATCAAGGCAGAAAAATACGGATATGTTCATCGTAATCGGCAATCCACCGTATAATTCCAGACAAGTAAATGAAAACGATAATAATAGAAATCGTGAATATAAGATAATGGATGGAAGGATTAAAGAGACTTATGCTGCAGAATCAAATGCAAGCCTAAAAAATAAACTTTATGATCCGTATGTGAAGGCAATTCGGTGGGCTTCAGACAGAATTGGGGATGAGGGAATTGTTGCCTTTGTTACAAACAATAGTTTTCTGGATGGATTTGCTTTTGATGGTATGCGAAAACATCTTGGACAGGATTTTGATGCAATTTTCATTTTGAATTTAGGTGGTGACGTCCGTAATAATCCGAAATTATCAGGAACAACACATAACGTCTTCGGTATACAGATTGGGGTAAGTATAAACATACTAATTAAGAAAGGTGTGAATTCTGACTCGTCAGAAATCTATCATACTCAAGTTGATGAATATTGGAGAAGAGAAAATAAGTATGAATATCTCAATTCTAAAGACCATGTTCTGAATTTGGAATGGTCTCAAATAATACCTGACAATAGGAATACTTGGTTAACTGAAGGACTACATGATGACTTTGATACATTTATTCCTATGGGTACGAAAAAAGTAAAGTCTGACAAAGGTGCTGCTTTAGATGTAATTTTTAAAGTTTTTAGTTTAGGAATAGTCACAAGTCGTGATGCATGGGTTTTTAATTTTCACCACGATTCACTCGGTGATAATATTAATCATATGATTGAAATCTATAATGAAGAATTATTCAAGTGGAGTAATCGAGTAGATAGAAATGTAGAAGTTGATGATTTTGTGACAGATGATAATACAAAAATAAAATGGACTGATAGATTAAAACAGTCGCTGAAAAATGGTAAACAGGTTGAATATTCTCCGGAAAAGATAAGAAATTCACAATATCGACCATTTACGAAGGTACACCTTTATTTTGATAGATTGATGAATCAACGAGTTTATGTATTTCCTTCTATTTTTTCATCTCCAGAATCAGAGAAAGAAAATATGGTAATTTGCATAAGTGGAGTTGGACATGATATCTTCATTTGCCATATTGCAAATTCAATTCCAGAGCTTAAGTTTTCTAGTTCTGCTAATGGTGGTACACAATGCTTTCCATTTTACACCTACGACGAAGACGGATCCAACCGAGAAGAGAACATCACCGATTGGGCACTTGCAGCATTCAGAGAACATTACAACGACAACACCATCAGCAAATGGGATATCTTCCACTATACCTACGGACTTCTACACCATCCAGATTATCGTGAAAAGTATCAGGCAAACCTAAAACGCGACCTACCGCATATCCCGTATACCCCTGATTTCTGGGGATTTGCACATGCTGGCGCAGAACTCGCAGACATCCACGTCAACTATGAAGAATATCCTGTATATCCACAGTTACAACACATCGAAACCCCGGATGTCCCCATCAATCTGAAGGTAGAGAAGATGAAACTGTCAAAAGATAAAACATCGTTAGTCTATAACGATTTTCTGACGATCTCTGGAATTCCAAAAGAAGTTTATGACTATCGGCTTGGGACGCGGTCAGCATTGGAGTGGGTTGTGGATCAGTATCGTATTAAGACAGACAAACGCAGTGGTATTGTAAACGACCCAAATCGTGCGAATAATGAACGTTATATTGTAGATTTGGTGGGTCGTGTGATTGGAGTCAGTCTGCGTACAGTTGAAATAGTCAACGGTTTACCTTCCTTGTAACTGAATTCGGTACATTCTCGCACTCCAGTGGAGTGCTATGTCTAACGTCAGTTTGATAATTAAAAATGTCAGTTCGATAAACAGAATTTTGTCCTGAAGATAGTCTTTGTAGCACAAACTTTCCAGTTTGTGCACTCTGGGGTTAACTAAAAGTTTGGGGTAAAATGTGTCTTATCAAACTCACGTTATGTCCATAGAAACATGATCCGGGTATTCCCGCACTCCAGCGGAGTGCTATGTCTAACGTCAGTTTGATAATTAAAAATGTCAGTTCGATAAACAGAATTTTGTCCTGAAGATAGTCTTTGTAGCACAAACTTTCCAGTTTGTACACTCTGGGGTTAACTAAAAGTTTGGGTTAAAATGTGTCTTATCAAACTCACGTTATGTCTATAGAAACATGATCCGGGTATTCCCGCACTCCAGCGGAGTGCTATGTCTA
Organism: Candidatus Poribacteria bacterium; assembly: GCA_965205025.1. Lineage (GTDB taxonomy): Bacteria > Poribacteria > WGA-4E > WGA-4E > WGA-3G > MSPOR6. The sequence continues at coordinate 10,816 of CBDBFU010000018.1, read as the reverse complement.
TAGAAACATGATCGGTACATTCTCGCACTCCAGCGGAGTGCTATGTCTATAGAAAACGCGTTTATCCACTATCTTGAGTCCCGGGGAATGACTTATGAAGATTAAGAAAATATTTCGGTAATTCTAATTTTCCCAAACCCGGTAGGTGCGGTTTCCTAACCACGGGGAATGCTAAATAGCATTCATACCGTTGATTTGGACCTTTCTTCAAAATTGCCGAATTTAAAAATTAATCTTCATATGTCATTCATACCGTTGATTTATGGCATTCATACCCGGGGAATGACTAAATGTCATTCATACCGTTGATTCCTTGATTCCTTGTTTCTTGATTTGGTAGGGACGGAATGTTTATAGAATACGATTTAAACTAAACTGGCTTTTCTGATCTGCTATTAATGTAAACTAATTAAGTAAAATTGGTATGATATGTTAATGCTATAATATCGGTTAGACTGGACAACCGAATGCTTCTGGAAATACCTTCGCGGGTGTAGAGTGTATCGCATTAACAAGCATCAAATAATGCGAAACAAACTATTTTCGAATAAAATTGAAAAAAAATGAAGAAAACACCCACCTCTAACATCTAACATACATATATCACAAAAACAGAAAAACATATAAATAATATTTGTCAAAATAACAATAAAATTACACAATACTATATCGTATAATATTTATAAAACTAAAAACTAAAAACCAATGACTATCTATAAAATTGATCCTAATTACGAAATCTTATATACGTCAAAAAACCGTACCTTTTTAACGGTTGGAAATGCCAAATTCAGGAAGCACAACAAAAACACAAAATCACACTTTTTTGAAATTCTTATAAATCAAGTTAAAACTACTATAAACCCAGTCTATGACAAGGGTTATAGGGGTAATTTACGACAATTTCAATGTCACACGATGTGACAAAAAGTGTAACTTTTTTCATTTTTTCGACACATAGACTCATGCTACAACAACCCGATCCACTGTCTGAGTATTTAGGATTAAATGTCTGTTTTTTATCCCTTATTTTCTCTGTATATTAGGATTAAATGTCTTGACACGAAACTTCACAATAGATAAAGTATTACGAACTTTATAGGAGAAATTTCTATGCACATCCATGATTTAGACACTCCCACACTTATTGCGGATTTAGATGTGCTTGAAAAGAATATTCAAGACATGGCAACACGCTGTCATAATCTTGAAATCCCGCTACGTGTCCATACCAAAACCCATAAAGTTCCAGAAATATCAAAAATGCAACTCACCGCTGGTTCACAAGGGATTACTTGTCAGAAATTAGGGGAAGCAGAAGCAATGGTGGAGGCAGGAATAGACAATATCTTAATACCCTATAACATTGTCGGTATACCGAAACTGAAGCGATTAATTGCCTTATCAAGACGTGCAACGATTATTGTCGCAGTTGATTCAGAAACGACTGCCAAAGGTATATCTCAACAAGCTACGAAAGATGACTGTGTAATTCCTGTGATAATCGAATTGGATACGGGTAGTGGTAGATGTGGTGTTCAATCACCGAAACATGCATTACAACTTGCACAAAAAATTGATAAAATGACGGGAATTGATTTACAAGGAATCATGACTTACCCCAGTAATGTCAGTGCAAAACAGTATATCTCTGAAACAGTGGATCTCTTTAAAAATGAAGGTTTATCTGTAAACATAATTAGTGGGGGTGGTACAGGTTCAGAAACAGCGTCCAAAGAAATTGGGTGTACAGAAACACGCAGCGGATCTTATGTTTATGAAGGTTTGTCCCGAATAGGTAATTCCGATATGTTATCTCCAGAGGAATGCGTACTACGTGTCGTAACAACAGTAGTTAGCACACCAAAACCGGGTCGAGTTATAATCGATGGAGGACAGAAAACCTTTGCAAGTTATCCCCCAAGTCCGTATGGTCATATAATCGAATTTCCAGATGCTAAAATATATGGTATGTCTGTTGAACACGGACATGTTGATGTGAGTAATTGCTCAAATAAATTTCAAGTTGGTGATAAATTGTCAGTCATTCCACTACACCAAGGAATGACAAGTAATCTACACGATGAATTGGTAGGAATCCGAGAAGATAAAGTCGAAACTATCTGGCAAATTGCCGGTAGAGGAAAGGTGAAATGATGAATAGACCAACACCTGAAGAAAAAGAACAGTGGGAACGTGACGGATATCTCGTTTTTGAAAATGCAATCCAAGGTGAACAATTAAAACGTCTCCAAACTGCATTTGATTTTTGGGCAGATGAATGTAAGGAAGAATGGTTGGAAAGGGTTGAAACAGCAGATGCAGCTGCAACATTCTATGATATTCCAAATCCGCTTGAGAAAGACACTATTTTTATTGACATCATAGATCATCCGAGTTATTACGGAGCATTGATGGAATTCACAGATGACGATGTAATCCTACTCGGACCTCAAGTAAGAACTGTTGCACCGTGGCCAGTAAGTTATACCGGATGGCATCCAGATGTTGGTAAAGATAATCCTATACATATTAAGGTACAGATATATGTTAATGATGTCCCTAAAGGCGGTGGGGAGTTTGGCTTTGTACCGGGAAGTCATAGACACGGGTCTGGTCCCTATAAACGTCCCTTATTACAAGAGAGTATGCCGGGACATAAAAGTTTTCCTGGAAAGGCAGGTACAGCGATAATGTTTAATTCCTGTGGTTGGCATACCTCAATGGATAATTCCTCAGATACACCCCGGAAGTCTATCATACTTATCTATGAGAAACGCACGCCTGGACGTGTGGGACCAACACAATTTGCATCCATTGCAGAACACTGTAATACACCAGCACGTCGCAAAATATTTAGCTTAGATGCGTAACCATATCTGTTTATATAATCTACAACCCTGTTACATAGGAAATATTAATATAATACCATTTTCAATTTATTGGTTTACATTATGACTAATCTGAAACAGGGATTATCATATACACATTTGTGAGTCCCGTAGGGACGGAATGTCTATAGAAAACGTGTTTATCCACTATCTTGAGTCCCGTAGGGACGGAATGTTTATAGAAATCGTTATCGCCAATATCCTAAGCCCCAGCGGGGCGAAAGGTGTGTAGAACACGTACTAAACCACTAAACCTAAGCCCCAGCGGGGCGAAAGGTGTATCCCTAAATTGACCCCTATGGTGCGGTTTCCTAACCACGGGAATGCTAAATAGCATTCATACCGTTGATTTCTTGATTCGAATATAAAATCTGAGTTATCAAACTCACGTTAATATAAGGAAATGTTGAAATGCCGGTAATTGATGCACATGTTCATGTATTTACGACGGAATCAGATGAATTCCCACGTGAAGTATCATCCAACACACCAGCTGATAGAGATGAATCAGCCGAAAAACTATTGGGATTAATGGAGAATAATGGTGTGGATCAGGCTGTACTCGTACAGATTGGTGGAAGCACAATAGAACAACACAGTTATTTACTTCATTGTCTCAAGACCTATCCAGATAGATTTCTCGGAATTGGACTTGTACCACAAGATCATCCTAATCCAGAAGAACACATGACAGAATTGGCAGAAGGAACGGGTATAATTGGTTTCCGATTGTTTGATCTTGGGGGACCTCGCGATATTTTCGAAACAAAAGATGTTACAGAATTCAGGACATACCCAATTTGGAAATGTGCCGCAGAAAAAGATTATGTCATGTGGGTATATCCAAGATCAATTGACGCACATCTACTTCCGTTTTTGGTAGAGGAATTTCCGCAGGTTCGAGTCGTCTTAAATCATCTGGGTATGACACCTGGGAAGGGCAAATTCACACAAGACGAACTGGGTAGACCGCAGATTCAGATTGGGGGTTATAATCTAAATATGCACACGACATTCCGATTGGCTCGATATGAAAATGTCACTGTTCATCTTTCCGGGCAATATGCATTTAGTAAGGAACCTTACCCCTATACGAATTTGGCAGGAATGCATAATAATCTATTCAACGATTTTGGATCGAAAAGGGTGATGTGGGCAACAGATTACCCGTGGATTTTAGAGGAACCAGGTTATGAAGAGTTGACAACAATAATTGAAAAACTCATGCCGAATCTCCGAGAATCAGAATTAGAAGACATTATGGGTGGAAATGCTAAAAGGTTTCTACGTTTTCCAGATCTCAGTTCATAGATCTTCTCTTCTGTATGAGGGGATTCCGATCTCCGATCTTATACCATTTTTGACAATCAAAGTCTCTTAAATGTAGCACAAACTTCCAGTTTGTGCAGTATTTCAAGCTTACATGACAAATGTTGATGGGATAAACATTGTTAGAAATGGTATAAATGAGTCCCGGGGAATGCCTAAATGGCATTCATACCGTTGATTTGGTAGGGACGGAATGTCTATAGAATACTCACCTCTACATAAAATGAGTCCCGTAGGGACGGAATGTTTATAGAATCCCTTTGATCTAAATTAACTTATCCGATTTGCTATTAATGTAAACTACTTAAGTAAAATTGGTATTATATCTTCAAGGATAGTTGTATTTCTGTCTGTAATACACACTAATTTTACACAAAGAAAGTACTTCAATGATTCGAGGGGCGAAAGGTTGTAGAAAACGGTAAACCCACCAACAAAGCCCCAGAGGGGTGAAATGTGTATCCTTAAATTGATGACTATGGTGCGGTTTCCTAACCACGGGGAATGCTAAATAGCATTCATACCGTTGGTTTGGATCTTATCTATGGATTTAAAACTTCATTTTTCTTACATTAAGCTTACATTAAAATACTAACAACTTCTAACTTGTCCGTAACCGTAACAATCCAAAAAACAACAACACAAAAACTCCGAAACCAATGAGAATACCAATGTAGGATGGAAGACCAAGTGCTGCAGGAACATAACCACACACCAATGCCACAAAAGCAACAGTTAACGCATAAGGAATCTGTGTTCGGACATGATGCATAGGATCACAACTACTCACAATCGCACTCAAGATTGTCGTATCTGATATGGGTGAACAGTGATCCCCAAAAATTGCACCATCCAATACTGCCCCCAAACAAATAATTGTTGTTATACCGTAGACATCATTATCAAGCACAAAAGCTACCGGAATAGCAGTCGGTATCAGGATTGCCATCGTCCCCCAACTTGTACCTGTGGCAAATGAGGTTAAGGACGCAACAACAAACACAAGTGCCGGAAACCATAACGGAGAAACAACATCACTTAATAGAGAAGCGATATACTGACCAGTCACCAATTTATCACAACTTGCTTTTATACCCCATGCACATAAAATAATTGCAACAGGTAATAATGTTCCTGATAATCCATCCTTAATTGCCTTACCAATCTGAGAAAATGGCATCTTCGAAATTAATATACCACATAAAATTGCAGCTGAAAAAGAGATAATAGCTGCTGAGGCAAGAATTTTGACATTATTAGCATTAGACAGAGCATCCCGCCACGATGTTAGTGATAAGATTGATCCTGTACCTCCTCCATCTATCCATAATCCCCCGAGGATTAGACCGAATAAGAGTGTGAGTGGAATAAACGCGGAGAGTAATTGATTCCTGCTTTCTGATACGTTCAGGTCTGCAGAGATACCACCCATCACTTGAGCGTCTGACGCAGACACATCTCCTGTTTCTTTTGCTCGTGTTTGAGCACGCCGCATTGTTCCATAATCACGACCACTAACGGCGTTTATCATGACAAATAGAATGGTCAATATACAATAGAATCTAAAAGGTAGTGCATCAAAGAACATAGAATACCCGTCACTATCTAATCCTATATTCTCAGCCACACTATTAAATAGACCCACCTCATAACCAATCCACGTACTAACAAATGCAAGACCTGCTATCGGTGCACTTGTTGAATCAACAATATATGCTAATTTTTCACGACTCACCTTATACTTATCGGTTAATGGTCGCATCGTAGGACCAACAAGCATCGCATTACTATAATCGCCGATAAATATTAATGTCCCCATAAGTGATGTGATGAATTGAGTCGTACGAGGACCACGTGCTAATTTGGACAGAATTGAAATCGCACCTGCAATTCCACCTGATGCTATAACTACAGATATCATGGACATCATAAATAGAACAAATAGTATCACCCACATATTGAATAGGTCAATCTTAGAATAGTCTATATTAAATATGTCGATTTCACCATAATTGATAGTAACCTCACATATAAACCAGAGCAATTCCGAAAAGAAACCGTAAAAAGAAAAGTTCTGCTGTGTCCAGGAAAGAATAAGTCCAGATCCAACCGCAATACCCAGACTTAAAAATAATTTTGTTGTGATAACTGCTAAGGTTATAGCAACAAGAGGAGGGATAACACTATACCACTCAACTACTGTTCCATCTTCCAATTCAACTCTCGGAAAAAACAATATTAATGCAATACAAATAACAAGAAAGATGGGAATACAGATCAGTGCTTTTTGTTTAATGCTCAAAATATCCTCAAAGTGGTTGTATAGCAAGGAAATAAATCATTGAATGGATTTCAGATACATTATCATATTAGCAATAAAAAATCAATAACTGCAGAAGCACACTTATAGAAACCACTTGCAATAAAAGAATCCATCATATAAAATACCTCTAAGTTCAAAAGTACATTGAAGAGGTACACCTATGCTAAAAGCAGGATTTATTGGTGCTGGTGGACGAAGTCAAGGGGCACATTATCCAAGTGTCAATCGACTTGAGGATGACGTGGAAATGTCTGCCGCATGTGAACTGGATGAAGGAAAGTTAAATCAGGTTGCACAAAAGTATGAATTTCCACATACATTCACTGATCACAGAAAGATGTTGGATACAATGGATTTGGATGTTGTCTACTGTGTGATGAATGAAAAGTGGATCTTACAACCTGCTCTTGACTGTCTAAATGCCGGGAAGCATCTATTCATTGAAAAACCACCAGGTGCAACAAGCGATGAAACGCAACAACTCATGGAAGCTGCCGTCGCAAATGATGTCTATTGTATGGTTGGTTTCCAAAGAAGGTTCGCAGCTGTAACACGAGAAGCAATGCGACGAGTTGCTGAAAAAGGTCCGGTTTCATTAGCAGTCACCACATTCAACAAACAGATGATAGGTGGAAATCGTGAATTTACCACGACACTTTGGAACGATGTCTGCCATGTTGTCGACCTGTTAAGGTATATGGCAGGGGGTGAACCAGTAGAGGTCACAGCACATCGAGATACATTCAATGCAGAACAACGTAACTTCTACACCGCTTTTGTTCGGTTTGATAACAATGTCACAGGTGTAGTCTTTGGAAACAGAGCTTCCGGTGGACGTGTCTTAAGATCTGAATTACACGGTGTTGGCATAGGATGTTATATGAAAATACCTGAAGAAATTGAGGTCCATGAGAATAACAACAGACATGTTATGGGTGGATGGGAAGTTGATGAAGTTGACGAACGCGATTCACCGAGTTATGAAGGTGTACTCACGATGCATCAGCATTTCGTTGATTCGGTGAGAAATAAGACTGTTCCACTTACTGACCTACGGGATGTTATCCATTCAATTCGACTTGTTGACCAAATAGAAGGTCCACTTCCATAGTAATTTAAGAAGGAGATCTATAGATGCTTGATGAACGCCATATCCAGCATCAAATTACAGAAGAACAACTGAATAGTTTGAATACAAATGGGTATTTTACTGTTGAGGATGCTCTTCCTTTAGATGTCGTAGTACAATTAGAAGAACTTACAGATGCGATCTTATAAAGGTCACTTAGATGCGGAATACGATCCATATACAAAAAGGCAGTTAACGCCTAATGATAATTTCTTCTATCCAAATTTTCTTGGAAGAGATCAAGCATTTATTAATATATTGGATTGGTATAAGACATTTCCAAAGGTATGGGGTATCTTGGGATGGAATATCTATTCATATCATAGCCATTTCATAATTACACCACCAAGATCAGAGCAATTACGTGGCAAGCCAGGTCCACTTGGATGGCATCAAGATAGTGGACGCGTCAACGTTGAAATCGAGAGTTCGCCACGACCACGCTTATCCATTAAGATAGTGTATTGGCTATCGGACTGTTCAGAACCGGGACGCGGTAATTTCTACGTAATCCCTGGGAGTCATCTATGGGACAAATTTAATAGACCTAACAATGGATCACTTCCAGAAGGTGCAACACCTATCTGTTGTAAGCCGGGGGATGCAGTCTTTTTTGACAGACGAATTTGGCATGCACGGAGCGAAAACGACTCTGACATCACTCGGAAAGGACTGTTTTATGGGTACGGTTATCGATGGTTACGTAGTAAAGACGATATGACAATTCCAGATGAGATTTTTGCTCAGAACGATCCAATTCGACAACAACTTCTCGGTGGTGGCACAAATGCAAACGGTCATTTTTCACCCAAAGATGATGATGTTCCCCTAAAGATGTGGTTGGCAGAGAAAGGAATTATCTCTTCATAAATTTTGGTACACGCCTCTGGCGAGATGTATTGTAAGCCCGCGCCCAAACTGAATTAGATTAGTCTTCGATTTCAATATCCACATACAAGGATGGATTCTGTTTTTTGAGTCGTAGAACCGATGCCATATCGTCAATAGGATTATCCTTTATGTACAGAGATTTTAGATATTTCAAGCTTTCTAAGGGGCGAATATCCCTAATCTTATTATGGTCAAGCCATAATACACGAAGAAGCACCAAATCCGAGAGTGGTGTAACATCACTGATTTCATTGTATTGGAGTTCTAAGGTGTCAAGTTGTTTCAGATGACGAATAGGTGTGATGTCGCTAATCCCGGTATTCACTAAGGCAAGTTCGGTTAGTTGCGTTAATCCTGTTAACGGTTCAAGGTGCTGAATGTTGTTCTTACTATAATCCTTCGGATTCATACTTTGATAGACACTGATCCCTAATCTCAACATATGTAGATCTGTTAGACCTTGCAGGGGTGTAATGTCGGAAATCTTATTCCCACCAAGCGACAAAATTCTAAGTGTCTTTAATTCTGCAAGGGGTGCGATGTTACTTATTTGATTAATCTCAAGTCCTAAAATCTGAAGGTTTCTTAAGCCAGCCAGTGGTGTGATGTTCGATATTTTATTATGCGAAAGCTGAACCCATGTCAACTGTGTTAGATCCTTTAGGGGCGTAATGTCGTTGATTTCATTTCCGTAAAGATATAACTCACTCAATTGTGTTAATTTCGCGAGCGGTGTAATATCACGAATTTCATTAGCTGCGAGATTTATTTTAAAGAGATTTGATAATTCTGCAAGCGGTGTAAGATCCGATATGTTGTTCCCATCCAGATCTAAATACATCACCTGCTTTAGTCCTGATAGAAGTGAGATATCGCTGATTTCATTCATTCCAAGTTTTAAATCCGTCAGCTGCGACAATTCGGTAAAGTGTATCACAATATCCGTGAGATCTGTAATTTGATTTTCTTCAAGTGATAGACTTTGCAGTTGTCTGAGTTCTGCTATTGGGCTGATGTCCTTGATTTGGTTCTTATTCAACGATAGTGTTTTCAGTTGCTTTAATCTTAATCCAGTAAGCGATGTAATATCAACGATTTGATTGTTGTCAAGTGATAAAGATTCCAGCTGCTCTAAACTGGAGAGAGGTCTCATTTCAGATATTTGATTGCCGCTAAGTGATAAATATTCCAGCTGTTCTAATTCTGAAAGTCCCGCAATGTCATTTATCTTATTATCACTAATAGCCAAAGTTTTTAGCTGTGTTAGACCTTTTAATAGGGGTATGGTTTCGATTTGATTATGATTAAGATTTAGCGTTCTCAGTTGGGTTAGATTTTGTAACGGTGTAATATCGCTGATCTGATTACTCTCAAGGTTTAGCTTTGTTAGTTTGGTTAGATTTTGTAACGGTGTAGTGTCAAGGATACTATTATTTCGGCCATTAAATCCTAAATTTAGGGCTTACGAGCTGTGTCAGTTCCCCAATCGGCGTAATATTTCGAACCTTGTTGAAAAACAGGTCTAAATCGGTGAGTTGCTTTAGGTTGATGAGTGGCTCAAGGTTTTCAATCTGATTATGAGACAGGTCTAATTCGGTGAGTTGCTTCAGTTTGGTGAGTGGCTCAAGGTTTTCAATCTGATTTCGCGATATATGCAATGCTTTCAACTGTGTTAAGTTCGACAGCGGTGTAAAATCTTCAATCGGGTTGCCATTGAGTGAAAGCTCTTGTAGTTGTGTCAAGTGTGCCAGCGGCGTGATGTCTACAATTTGATGGTAATCGAGTCCTAACCTTTTCAAGTTCGGCATTTTTTCTATGCCGGTAAGGTCGCGAATACCTACTCTACCAGTAAATAGACTTTCTACTTTTTTGAGGTGTTTTTCTCGGATAGGTTTATTTTCATCTAATTTGATACCTTCCAATCTAATGTGGTGTCGCACGATTTCAGCGAAGTTTTCATCGGGTATCTCTACTGGGGCGGAACACCCCATATAAACAGTGAGAAACACATAGAGCAGTAAAACATGTTTGATGCGGTGCAATGTTGTTTTCGGTAGTTCTTTGGTCATAATAGTATCCATATCAGGAGTCTATTCCTTTCTTATGTGGGGTTTCAATCTGTATTTTCCTTTCTGTTTCCCTTCCATAAAGCCAACTTACGCCACCCGCTAATGATCGCGGGTGTTACGTCCAACTTGTCCGATGCTTCCTGGTCCGTTGAACCGGTAAAACAAAGATAGCATGCATCTATTA
>CBDBFU010000017.1:0-12795 GCA_965205025.1 Candidatus Poribacteria bacterium | reverse complement strand
GACACTACAATTAAACTATGGAATACGACAATAGGGGGACAACCACAAACACTTACGGGACATATTGATGCAGTGACAAGTGTTGCTTTTAGTCCAAATGGTGATACACTTGCATCTGGTAGTTTCGATTCCACTGTACAGATATGGGATGTTGCTACAGGTGAACAACTCCACATATTAACAGGTCATGAAGATTCAGTATATAGTGTTGCTTTTAGTCCAACTGAAGCTACACTTGCAAGTGCCAGTCGGGATGGAACAATTCTACTATGGAATACAGCGTTCGGTATACAAACAAAAAAACTCGTTGGACATGAAGGTTTTGTATATAGTGTTTCATATAATCGCAATGGTAATACAATTGCCAGTAGTAGTAGTGACGGTTCTGTCATCTTATGGGATGCTGTATCCGGACAGCCCCAACAATTATTGACAGGACATACTGGAATCGTTATAGGTGTTTCATACAATGCAAGTGGTGGAACAATTGCAAGTGCAAGCAGTGATGGGACTGTAAGATTATGGGATACTGTTTTCGGTGGACAAAGACAAACCATCACTGGATATACGAGTTATCTATTAGATGTTGCATTCAGCAATGATGGCAGTACTGTTGCAACTAGCGGTGCAGATAATACAATACATCTCTGGAATGCTCTCACAGGCGAACATCAACAGATGTTAGTTGGACATGAGGATTGGATATGGAGTGTTGTCTATAGTCCTGATGGTTCAACACTTGCCAGTGGTAGTGACGATGGTACAATCAGATTATGGGATGCAGCTACAGGCGAACATAGACAGACTTTTTCAGGTCATACAGATTGGATCTGGGATATCGCATACAGTCCTGATGGGCAAAGAATAGCAAGTGCCAGCCAAGATAGAACAATTAAAATTTGGAATACAGATTTTAGTGAAGCACTCCATACACTGACTGAACATACTGATTCTGTTCTAAGTGTTTCATTTAGCTCAGATGGACAGACGCTTGCAACCGGAAGTGCTGATGAGACAATAAGACTATGGGATGTATCTTCAGGAGAATTACTGAAAACACTAACTGGACATACTGATATCATAAGAACTGTTGAATTTAGTTCACAAGAAGGTATACTGGCGAGTGGTAGCGATGATAATACTGTCCGTATATGGGACACAGTTTTTGGTGTTGAATTGGCAACCTATACTGGACATACAGGTCTTATCTGGAGTGTGATTTTCAGTAGTGATGGAAATACTCTCGTGAGTGGAAGTAATGACCATACTATCCGTGTATGGGATTCTGTTTCTGGTGAGAATATACAGACACTGACTGGACACACAAGTGGTATTCTTAGTGTAGATTTAAGTCCTGATGGCAATACTCTTGCCAGCAGTAGTGCTGATGGTTCGGTATTGTTATGGAATTTTACTCCTTCAAGTGTATCTTATGCTACAGTTAATTTCAGTCCATCTTCAATACAATCACCGGCTATTGGGAATCAGATTACATTATCCATGAATATTCAAGATGCAGGTAGTGTAGCAGGTTACCAAGCAATGATTAGATATGATGATTCTGCTTTACGTTATGTTATTGCAAATAATGCAAATTTTCTTCCATCTGGGGGCGTTTACTATTGACCCTAAAATACATGAGAACACAATTACAATTGCTGCCACTTCACTGTCTGGAGAGAGTTTTGGATTTGGCACACTCGCGAACATCACATTCGAGGTAATTGCACCCAAATTCTCAACAATAACCTTATCTAATGTACGTTTGACAGACGCCTTTGGTAATAAAACCTATGCTTATGTTCAATCCACACATATTACTGAACCTTCTCTTCAACAAGGCGATCTAAATGGTGACGGTGTTGTTAATATACAAGATCTAACCTTAGTTGCATTAAATTTTGGAGAAACAGGTGATAATCTCGCTGATGTCAACGATGATCAAGTAGTAGATATAGTAGATCTTACATTAGTTGCAGCAGCAATGGGAGCATCCTCTGCCTCACCTGCCAAGTGGAATCCTGATAATGTTACAACATTGACAAGATTTACAGTTGAACAGTGGATACAAGATGCTAAAGAACTCAATTTATACGATCCTACATTACAGCAAGGTATTTTGGTTTTAGAACAACTGCTTGCAACATTAATACCTGAAAAGACAGTTTTATTACCAAACTATCCAAATCCATTCAATCCAGAAACATGGATTCCTTTTGAATTAGCAATTCCTGGGGATATTACCATACAGATACATTCCTCTGATGGTCAATTGGTTAGAAATTTTCATCTGGGATTTCATTCTGCTGGTGTGTATCAGTCAAGAGACAAAGCTGCCTTTTGGAATGGAAAAAACAATATAGGTGAATCAGTATCAAGTGGCTTATACTTCTATACACTAACAGCAGGGGATTTCACAGCAACACGCAAGATGATTATACGCAAGTAATCTTAGCATTGATAAAGGGGTAACTCTATGTAGTTACCCCTTTTTATTTTCAATTATCAGTGGTTGTAATTTTCTGAACTGTCGTATTTATACTAAGTATATTGCATTGATATAGTAATTAGATAATTTGACAATATACCTATTTCAAGATAATATTAAGTAGAATGAACCAATTAGGATCGGAAGATGGCATACCTGAATTCCTCTCAACATCAAGACTGGGAAACAACGGATATTTGAAGCTATCTGGTTTCTTCAATGCTGATGAAGTAAATGATCTACAGAGTTGGGTTTCAAACATCACAACATGGGAAAATACATCTGATAAATGGATGCATCATTATGAATCAACACCTGATGGGGCGCGACTTTCTCGATCAGAGAACTTTGTTCCGTATCATGAAAAATTGAAAAATACTGTTACCAGTGGAAAAGTAATAGATGTTGTTTCTGAAGTGATGACAGAACCAGCCATACTTTATAAAGAGAAAATCAACTATAAATATCCTGGGGGAGGTGGTTATGCTGCACATCAGGATGCTCCTGCCTACGAATTTGTTGATTTTCATATTACATGTTTAATTTCCGTGGATGCATCAACACCAGAAAGTGGGTGTCTATATTTTTGCATCAGGTAGACATCAAGAAGGTTTTATCGCGCTTGACGAGAAAGGTTGTGTCTCTCCTGAGACAGCAGAGACGATGACATGGACTCCTGTACCAACGGATCCTGGAGATATACTCCTATTTGGTTCCTACATTCCACACAAGAGTCCACCCAACAGATCACATGAACCGAGACGAATTATCTATCTCACCTACAACCCAATATCTCAAGGTGATTGGCGGAAGAAGTATTATGACGATAAACGTCAAGCCTTTACAGAATATGCAAAAGACGGAACAAACCGAGACGAACAAATAAGTAAAATCGCACATTTTCAAGGAAAATCTATAAAAAATGCAAAATCTCATTGACCCTACACTCGCAGAAGATATGACAGACGTTTCATCAAAAGAACAGGTTGACATACTGTTTACCTACATGAAAAAGAAGGGACAGACGTTTTATGATGAGGTAGTTACACAGTTAGAACATGCCCTACAATGTGCAGCTTTAGCACAGAAAAACAACGCAAGTCCAACGGTAATCACTGGAGCATTATTGCATGATATCGGACACTTTGTACTGGATGAACACAATGCGGATATTGCTTTTTTGGATATAGATTTAAACCATGAAGAGGTAGGAGCAGAATATATGAGTCCGTTTTTCCCAGATTCTGTTATAACACCGATACGACTCCATGTCCCTGCCAAAAGGTATTTATGTACTGTTGATGATTCCTACCATGATGGTCTATCTGATGCCTCTAAGAAGAGTTTGAAAGTTCAGGGAGGAATAATGTCCGATGCAGAAAAAGCAGCATTTGAGGAAATTCCACATTACAAAGATGCACTTACATTACGAAAGTGGGACGATCTTGCTAAAGTAAAGGGTTTAGAGACACAAGGATTAGAAACTTACCGTGATATAGTACAACAGTGTTTAAATGATGTATAATCTGATTAAGTATCACTTGGTAGAATTAAACTCCGAATTTGTTCATACAACATTCACCGTTGATGGATTAAATCCGTTCAATTTGCAATATCTTGTCTAATTTTATAATCAGAGTAAATACTTCTTGATTGTATTGAGTTAATATTGTATTGAGTTAAGTTGAATTATCAAGTTTCTTAATGTATACTGTATGAATAGTATTAGTGAGGAGGTTGGGTAGTGCCCTGGAGTAATGGGTCTCTCATTTTATATCACGGCACGACAAATTTAGCAGCATCAGCAATCATTGAACCATCTGGTTCTGGATCTCATAGCATTGATTTATCGCTTTGTAGTCCAAACGCAGATTTTGGTCAAGGTTTTTACTTAACAACTGTGTTAACACAAGCAGAGGATTGGGCAGACAGGAAGTATCGTAATTCACCCAGAAAGACGAAAGAAATAACCAAAGCAGTGGTACTTAAATTCGAGATTGACAGAAACCATCTCGCATCACTATTGAGTTTGTGTTTTGTAACAGATAGTTCTAATTCTGATTATAGGGATTTTGTAGAACATTGTCGAAATCAAGTGGGAACACATCTTCTATATGGTAGTAGGAATTATGACATTGTCTTTGGACCTGTAACCCTTTGGCCTCAAAGATTAGTCATCAAAGATGCTGACCAAATGAGTTTTCACACAGAATCTTCTCTCAAAATACTAACAACACCCGTGATACAAAGTGAAGGTTCACCTACATTTCATACTTAGGGTGTTTAGAAACTAAATTATTGGTGTCGTATTATATGATTAACAAGATTCGAATTGAGATTAATGTTCTTCAATAATGTAAAACACTCAAGGTAATAACCTAAAGGACGTATTAACCATGGCAGTAAAAGATCCTAACATCCCATTACCACGTAATCATATTGACGCATACTGGAAATTGGTTCGATTGTCTTTGACTGAGATTTTTCTACAATCTACAGAAGAAGCCGACATATTACAGCAAGAAATAGAAGCACTTCCATATCCCCGACAGGACATCTTTTATAATGGTGAGGCAATTGATGTTGCCGCCGGTCTCGCTGAGATGAGACCAACTAAAAGTCAGCTTGATCACTACCACCAATTACGTTCCAAAGTTTTTCACCTTCCCTCCTAACACAATCTATACACTACCATTTATCTCTAATAACATCTACCTAAGGAATTATCTATGAATTATGAAGAATTAGAATCTAAGTTCATTGCAACACCAGAAAAAGGTGAGGTCTCCTCACTACTCATACGTCCTGACAACGCAGAATGGTTATTAGTACTTGGACATGGCGCCAGTACTAATATGCGTAGTTCAACTCTACAGACAATTGCTGAACGATTAGCAGATCTTGATGTTGCTACCTTTCGTTATCAATTTCCTTATATGGAACGTGGGGGAGGCGGTCGAGAATCCGAAGCGGTCGCATTACAAACCGTAAAATCTGCTGCAGAAGCCGCACATGAAGCTGCTCCAGATTTATCAATTCTTGTTGGTGGACACTCTTACAGCGGACGGATGTCTTCAATGTCAGCTGCGCATTCCCCAATAGAAAATGTCAAAGGTCTGGTGTTCTTTGCATTTCCATTACATCCATCTGGAAAGGAAGGAACGGAACGCGCAGAACATCTAAGTGATGTAACCATCCCAATGTTATTCCTTTCTGGTACAAGAGATAAGTTGGCAAAGCTTGAGTTACTCGAACCTGTCTGTGAAAAACTGGGTGATAATGCCACTTTACATTTACTGGATACAGCAGACCATGGATTTAAAACACTGAAACGTTCAAGGAAATCTGATGAGGATGTCTTTGTGGAAATGACGCGCGTTTTAAAAGAATGGGCAGAACAGTTAAATTGATTACAGGTGAATAAAAACCAAGAAAAAACCTAAGAATCGACATATTTAGAATTTGCATTATAATTAAAGGTATGATAGAATAATGTAATCTAAGCATAACGGGGTGCTCTTATTCATATAGGAGCTGAGAAAACACCCTTTGAACCTGATCTGGGTCATGCCAGCGTAGGGAAATATATAAAGTGCATTGAATATGTACTTTAAGCCAAATGACAATTAGGTAATAAGTTCTATACCTTAAAATTGTCATCCTCATATTTTGAGGAATGGAGCCGTTTCCTTTGGGTGTACCCAATCACCAGAAAAGGAAGACGGCTTTTTTGTTGGAGTCTGAGTGTGTTTTACAAAGTGGTAATACCTATTAGTATTCTTCTGTTCTTGTTGGGTATATGGGAATTATTAGTATTCTTATTCGAGATAGAACATTTTATTCTACCACCTCCATCCAAAATAATATTGACCCTATTTGAAGAACGATTACGATTACTTAAACATTCGTGGGTTACACTTCAAGAAATGTTACTGGGATTTATCCTCGCTGTCAGTTTTGGGATCCCGTTGGCAGTATTAATGTTTGAATTTCCAGTACTTGAGACAGCATTTTATCCCTATGTAATCGGATCTCAGACTGTACCAGTGTTTGCAATTGCCCCTTTGTTGGTTGTATGGTTTGGATTTGGTATTTCCTCTAAAGTTGCAATGGCAGCTATAATTGTCTTTTTTGCTATTGTATTGAATACATTAGACGGATTAAAATCCACTGATCCAGACACAGTGAATTTGTTTCGTATCATGCGTGCTGGTAGATGGAAAATACTATGGAAACTCCACTTACCGTCTGCATTACCATTCATTTTCTCCGGTGCAAAGATTGGCATATCAATTTCTACGATTGGGGCAGTAATTGGTGAATGGGTAGGAGCAACGGAGGGTTTGGGTTATCTAATGTTATATGCAAATGCAAGTCTGGAAGTATCACTTGTGTTTGCTGCTATATTCTGCTTAACTTTTTTAGGGTTAGGTCTTTTTACACTCATGACACTAATTGAACGATTTGCTATGCCGTGGAGACAATATCAAAACACACTACCTGAATTTCAGTAATTGGAATTCAAAAACTTAAAGGAGATAATTTCTGATATGAAAAAAGTACATTACATAACGATTCTTATCTGTTCTATGGTTATATTTGCAGGATATATTCATAGTAATGCAGATAGTCATCTTGAATCTGAATTGCATAAGGTTACCCTACTTTTAGATTGGGTTGAGAATATCGATCATGTCCCTCTGTTTGTAGCTAAACAACAGACATTTAAGAAACATGGATTAAATGTAGATTTGCAATGGGGTGGCGATCCGGATGCACCGCTTAAACTGGTTGCAGCAGGAAAATATCCGTTTGCTGTGAGTTATCAACATAGTGTAACAATTGCGCGTACCAGCAAAGAGGAATTACCAGTTAAATCAATAGGATTACTTGTCGAACATCCATTGAATACCATTACCTTTCTCAAAAAATCGGGAATTAAGACCCCGGCAGATTTTAAAGGAAAGAAAATAGGTTATACTGTAGCCCCCTTGGATGTGTTATTATTTAATACAATTGCAGCGAATGCCGGATTATCAGAAGATGATTATGATTTGATTAATGTAGGAACGAACATAATAGTCCCTCTCGTACATAATCAGATACATGCAGTTATAGGTCCGTTTCGCAATTACGAGATTAATCTATTAAAACTTGAAGGTATAGATGCAGATTTCTTTCCACTTGAAGAACACGGCATCCCAGACTACTACGAACTTGTAATCATTACGAACGATACTTATTTGGATAATCATCCTGATACTGCAAAAAAGTTAATGATGGCAATACAAGAGGCGATTGCTTTTACGAAAAAAAGTCCTGAGATGGCACTTCAGATGTTCTTCAAGGCGAATCCAGATAAAAATAAAGAATTAGAGGAACTCGCATTTCGTGATACTGTAGATCTGTTTGCTACTACGCAGGTGCAAATCTAAAGAGAAGTGGGATGCTTTCACAAAATTTGCCCTTGAAAACAAGTTGATTTCCAAGGAAGTTAAAGCAGAAGATCTCTTTGTTAATTTATTAGATGAAGAATAAGAAGATTATCATCATCGGTGGTGGTGTCATTGGACTTAGCATTGGTTGGCAACTAACCAAGTCAGGGGCTGATGTTACAATTTATGATAGTGCAGAAGCAGGTCGTGCAGCATCCTGGGCAGCAGCTGGGATGCTTGCCCCTTTTGCAGAAGCACATACTGAAGAACCAGAACTCCTGAAGTTAGGGTGTGAGAGTTTAGGTTTATATCCTAAATGGGTAAGTGAATTAGAATCAGATGCGGAAATGTCTGTAGGTTTTCGAGTCGAAGGGACATTAATTGTGGGTCTTGAATCTGATGACACACACCAGCTTAGGCATCTTTACCAAGCACAACAACAATTAGGTTTGAGTGTGAATTGGCTTAGTGGTGGAGAAGTTAGGGAAATTGAATCCGCTCTTTCACCACGAGTGACTGCAGCAATTCAGTGTGAAAGTGATTATCAGGTTGACAACCGATTGATGGTGACTGCACTCAAAGCCGCATTTCAGAAAAATAGTGGGGTTCTACACGAGAATTATCCAATTCAGAAAATCCATATTGAAGATTCTCAAGTAAACGGTATTGAAACTCATGCTGGATTTATCCGTGGGGATATAGTTATCCTATCAGCCGGATGTTGGTCATCACAGATTGATGGAATACCTGATGATTTTCGTCCACCTGTCCGTCCCGGTAAAAGGACAAATGATGTCCCTACAGATGGAGGAGGGGATTTCGATTAATAGTGTCATCCGTACTGTTCGGGCAAGATATCCTACTTCTGTTTATCTTGTACCAAGAACTGATGGACGACTGATTATTGGTGCTACAAGTGAAGAAATGGGGTATGATACCCGATTAACAGTAGGGGGTATATTTGAATTGCTTCGGGGTGCATGGGAAACTGTACCGGGTGTATATGAACTTCCGATTTTGGAATCATGGGCAGGATTGCGACCAGGTAGTAGAGATAAATGCACCGATACTCGGTAAAACACCCATTGAAAATCTGATATATGCAACAGGACACTATCGTAATGGTATTCTTTTGACACCTATTACTGCTTATGAAATCTCTAAACTTGTGTTATCAAATGAAACATCAGATGTAATTACGCCTTTTATGATAGATCGATTTTTAGGCAATTAACGTCAGTTTGATAAACAGAATTTTGTCCTGAAGATAGTCTTTGTAGCACAAACTTTCCAGTTTGGGCACTCTGGTGTTAACTAAAAGTTCTGGTTACAATGTGTCTTATCAAACTCACGTTAGGCAATTAGGGTTAAACATGAAGATAAATATAAATGGTGAAGAGAAAAGTGTAGTTCAAGATATTAATGTATTT
This sequence comes from Candidatus Poribacteria bacterium, assembly GCA_965205025.1. Lineage (GTDB taxonomy): Bacteria > Poribacteria > WGA-4E > WGA-4E > WGA-3G > MSPOR6. The sequence continues at coordinate 3,442 of CBDBFU010000017.1, read as the reverse complement.
GATCTACTCCTCATGATAGAACTGGATCCGAAGCAGTCTGGGATTGCAGTGGCTATTGATCGTAAGGTTATTCCAAAGTCCCAGTGGAAAATCATTGTTTTGGAAGAAGGGAGTGATGTGGAGATTATCCGTGCCGTGCAAGGTGGGTAAATTAGAATTTAGAAATGTTAATATAACCCAAGTTGCTACTAACGGCTTTGAATCGTTTCAATACAGATTTTCAGACGCTTTCCTCACCCCAGATGAAGTTAAAAAAATAAAAGAGGTAATTTGGACCCAGAGCTGGTAGGTGCGGTTTCCTAACCGCACAGGATTCTACAAGAAACTGGAAATTACCCGAATAAATTCTTTAACTTCATGAGGGGTGATATGTCTATAGAAAAAGGTATATCAACATCCCGCACTCCAGCGGAGTGCTATGTAAGTAAATAGGTGGCAACTTGGGTTAATATAAGATAAGAAGATCATTTACTGAAACTCACCCCGGACAGTTAATGCACTGGCGATGGATAGGAAATCTCCTTCCCTCCTCAACCCTATCGTGGTTGTAACTAAGACCTAAATGAAGATTCGCTGTTAGATGATTGCTGAGTTTATATCCTGCGCGTAATGTTGTCTCATACCGTTCAGACTTTTGCTGTTTATTTGCCCCATAGTTTTCACGACGGATTGCTAATGATAAGGTATTGGTTAGATCCAGGTCGTGTTTTAGGGGTATTCGTCCGAAAAATGGATTCGAATTCCACCTTCTGTATGATAACGATAGTCTATACTAAAATTGGGAGTGATGATAAAGGCATTCGTATTTATTCCGCTACGAAGTTGGTCACGAAGGGTTGTACGAATTCCTAAGGATGTTGTGGTTTCTGGTGCCCATTTTTTGTGACCAACTGAGTGAAGGCGTGTGTGCCTTACTATCACTGAGCACAACATCCAAATTAGAACTGCTTCGTATTGTATAACTATAACGGAGTTGAAAACGAGAAGTTTCCTGTGCTTTAAGCTGTAGATTACCTTCGTATGTTATAGCATCAGACAAAAATGTGCTTGCATAACTTTTTCGAAAACTGTCTGCAGTAATTATGCTTGTACCGATTGAAACCCATGTCCATGGGTCAACTGAAGTTCGTAAATTGTATCGGTTGCTTTTGCTTGAATTTGTGCGTTCTTCAGCATCATCCTCAAGATTCCAAATATCTAATAGATCCTGTCCATTCTCCAGTTGTCTAAATGATTCTGATGCAGAAAAGTTTGCATTTGTACTAATTGAGAAGGTATTGATGATTCTTCCAAAAAGCCCTTCTTTGACTTGTGGAACTGGTGTTCCTTGTCCTGTAGATATATCAGCCTTATCTCTGCTAATCCAATCTCCCTGTTCTTCCATTTGTTTTTGAATTTGGGATTCATTAATTCCAGATTTCCGCAACTCTTCAACAGTTATTGTAGTTGGTGTAGTAGATTGTTCCGAAGTCTCACCTTCTTTTTCACCCTTTGCTTGGGGTACACCTTCTGTTTGGGGTTTAGTCTTTGGTTTTGGTATTAACCATGAAAACCATTTCTGAATACGTAGATTTAACCCTACACTTACGTTTCCATTAAGTGAGGCATCTTTTTGTGTCGTGAACCAGTTCTCCCGGAAATTGACACGACTTGTTACCGTAGGTCGTAACCCTAAAAAATCACGATTCAATCGAGGTGTTAAAGACAGTCTATGTTCCCTTTCGGCTAAAGAAAAATCAGGTGTTTCTTGTTCATCCTCTTCACTGTTTTGTATCGGATGTATTCGTTTGAGCGGGTAAACCAAACGTGGAAAATGAGGATCTGGTTCGATTGGGATCACGTTTTTCAAGTGTTCGTCTAACGTCGTAGCTTGGACTCAGACTGAATGCACTAATTGGATTGATGTTTAAGGATATGGATCCACTGTCTGTCTTTTCATCACGATTTCTACCATATCCGTAGCTAAAATATGATGAAGAAGCAGCAGATGTATCGGTTGCTTCCTCTGGTTTTGCGATGATATCCTCATGCCTGTACTGAACATTGAAACCAAGTTTCTGACCTAAGTCATAACGAACTGAACCCGTATACAAATGACTAATCTGTGTACCTTGACGCCTCGTTCCAAAAGTCTTGAAAGTTATAGGCGAAACCAAGATTTGGAAACGGGTTTCGGTTAAATTGCACCGACATATCCCTATTATGGGTTTCACTTTTACCGCTTTGATAAGAACTGTAACTACCTCGGAGAGCTTCTGTTTCTGATTCTTGTTCTCGGATAGAATATCGGATCGGTAACCATCTAAATATTGTAACATCAGCATCAAGGTTGTAATCGTTATTGGTTGTACTGTAACCACGTGAGGATAATCTTTGTCTACCTATTTCACCAGTCCCACTCTCAAAGTCTTTATCCTGGCTTGCATAACCACCCCGTAGATTTAGAATTCTCCCAAGTGAGACAGACATGTTTCCCCTACGTGCCCATCCCGAGCGAACAAGTGGATCACCAAGGTGTATTTCATTTACCCATACCTCCCCACTTACTTCTCTACCAGTTTCGTTCCGTATACCGAGTAATATACCCCCAATATTTTTAATTGATAGTTGGGAGCGACTTGTCGATGTTCCTGTTCCTCTAACTATGAATCCATCTGGATGTCCATCAGGTCCAACAGGAATAGGTGTAGTTTGGGTTTGAAATACATCTGTTACTGAATCCTGATTTTGAACTCTATCAGGATATTCGTTAGCTTTTTCATCTTTTAAGTTGATTTCAATCAATTTCCAACCATCAAAATCAATGGGGATAGTGTACTCATAGTAATCTGTAAGATTCTCAAATATGTTAACATCATCTTCTTGTTGGGATTGATTCAGGAATGGATCAGAACTATAGAAAGAACTACGGTATCCAGTACGTACATTCGGGGCAAGTTGTAAAATAAAGGTTGTATGGCTTTTATCACCATATAACCAAAGTCTTAGTGTATCGTGTTGGCTAAAGTCTTGTCCTTCACTTTGTGTGAACCCTTTTAATTGTTTTGATGTAATACCGTATGAATCGGGGAATAGGAAATACTCCAAACTAAGTGTTTGTTCTCGTTGATACTGTGTCTGAAATCCGAGAGATGTTGCAGTGAATGGATGTAGTTTCTTGAAAAGCTCGTTATCTTCAATTTCTAAATATGCACTCTGATAATCATCATAACTAAAGTTATCTTTTGTTCCAACAATGAATCTCTCCACAGTATCTTGTATAACCTGTTGTTCAGATAGACTGGCTTCAGATGCTGAAGCGGTTTGGGTTACGACTCCCTGTTCCCATTTATTCCCTACTATTTCTATGGAAGCCCATTGAAATGTCCCCTTAACACTTCCGGGTCGATTCTTCATGAGCCAAAAACGGAAATGCTGAACGAATACAAGGCTTGGTACACGT
>CBDBFU010000016.1:0-87355 GCA_965205025.1 Candidatus Poribacteria bacterium | reverse complement strand
GGAATTGATATCACCTTTCACCATTACCTCAAGAATATAATTGTGGCCATGACTATTCGGATTAGCAGCTGGACCGAATAACTCGTAGTTCGCATCATCCGTTAATTCTGGAATCCTATTATAATGAGAGGCTTCGAAAGCTGTTTGCCTTGTTAAGTAGTACATCTGTTAGTCATTAATATAACCCAAGTTGCCACCTATTTACTTACATAGCACACCGCTGGAGTGCAGGATGTTGATATACCTTTTTCTATAGACATATCACCCCTCTGGGGTGAGGAAAGTGTCTGAAAACTATGTTGAAACGATCAAAATCCGTTAGTAGCAATTTGGGTTAATATAAAATAATTGAGTGCAAAGGTGAACCAGCAAAATATCTAATTACCCCTCAACTAACCATTTTGTTTTAGGTACATCTCTTTGTGCATCTTATTGCCCATTTGATGAGGGGTTAATTCGCAAATGGCAGTAACAGGTATGAGAATGATAGTTAATAACATCAATATATATGTGAATCGCATACCTTCCCTATAACAAGATTTACGGTTATGTGGGGGTTTTTAACTCATCTTCCACAGATTCATACTGGACAGTCATTACCCATTCACCTGTACCCCGTATCTGTACATTGCACTTTTTCAACCATTCAATTAATGTTTGACGATCTTTTGCATCCCATTCACACACCATTCTTCCTGATAAAGTATCACATAACACACGAAGATTACTAACATCGTCGTTTGCTTCCTTCCTTAAATCGGATGAGCAAACGTGCAACATCCTGTCGGGTCATACATGCAATAGCATGAGTTGTAAGAAATCTCATATTCTAATGTCTCAGGATTCATGAAGTGAGAATATGTTCTAATCTTTGTAGCTTCAAACTAATCTCGTGCTATGGGTGCACCAACCAGATTACCCCATTCTGTCCAACTACCATCATAATTACGGACCTTCTCATAACCGAGTAGATACTTCAACACGAACCATGTATGTGACGAACGTTCACCAATACGACAATATGCTATTGTTTCTTTGCTATCATCAACGCCTGCCCCACCGTAGATGGATTGGAGTTCGTCATGTGATTTAAATGTACCATCTTCTGCGACAGCAGTTGCCCAAGGAATATTAGCAGCACCAGGAATATGTCCACCCCGTTGTGCCGTTTCACTCATACCTGGAGGAGCTATGACTTCACCCGAAAATTCTGCAGGAGAACGCACATCCACAAGATTGACAACATTCTGTTCAAGTGTTGGAAGCACAGTATCCTTGGTCGCACGTACATTATCATCAGGAAATTTGGCTTGATATCCAGTACTTGGATAGGATGGAACTTCAGTTACAAGATCTCTACCTTCATCAATCCATTTCTGACGGCCACCATTCATTACCTTTAACAAACTTTCATCATGTCCGTAATATCTAAATTGCCATAGAGCGTATGTAGCAAACCAGTTGTTATTATCACCATAAAAAATCACAGTAGTATCGTTGTAGATTCCACTGTCGTTACACAATGCTTCAAACTGTTCTTTTGTAAGTATATCTCGTCTTACCTGGTCACACAGTTGTGTTTCCCAATTTAGACCTACAGCACCAGCAATATGTCCCTCTCCGTATGCTGAAGTATCCACATCGACCTCAAGTAGACGTATACCTTGATTATTTCCATTGTTGGCAACCCACTCAGTAGTCACTAAGACATCTGGATTCGCGTAATCTGCCATTCTATTTACTCCTGTTTATTTTCTAATTTCCAGTTATATAAAATTGAATACGTCACAAAACTATGTTACATCTAATTTACTAATGCTAAATTTGTTTATATTATAAGTCTTAGATAATTAAATGTCAAATAATCGTAAATTTCTTTAGTCTTCATATATTATATGATGGTAAATTGTATTTTCATCATTTTATTTTTTGAATCACGGATTACACAGAATTCCCGTATCCTGCTGATATGAGATTTTGTGTATAATTCTTGTCACCCATAGCTTGGAATCCTTTCCTAACAAGAGAAGATCGGGTATCGGAATTCCCTTCTACAGAAGAATAGATCGGGATTGAAATCCTTCATACAAATGAGCCTAATGTTAAAATTGACACTTATGATAGTGCAACTTTACGCACCCCAAACAAAATTTCACCTTAAACTGAAAAAGCGGGATTTTTCACCCCGCTTGGAGAAATACCAATTCAAAATCAATAGAAGTTTGAGGATACTATAAATCCGTTGCTCAGTTTAATTTTCAAGTGAAAAGCGAAGCACACCCCGTGCTCTCGTTCCTACATAAAGCATATTTTCATCAACATCAATACATGTAATAGTATAATGCAAATTTGGAGGGAAGAAAGGTGACTTTTTTAAATGATGTGAATGGAAAAATGTTAATATTTATTTTTCTAAGATGATTGTACTTTCACGGAAACCTTCACGGAGCAATTTTACGAACCCTTATTCTATAAGGGTTTATAATTTTAAGTATACCAATTCTCCGTGAATCACATATGTTAATATTTATATAACATAAGTGTGTGCGAAATGTATCTTTGATATTCATCTGATCTCATTTCTATAAATGTTTATCCCATGAACAGTTGTTATACGGGACTTGAAATACTGCACAAACTGAAAGTTTATGCTACATTTAAGAGACCTTAATTATCAGAAATGGTATAAGTAGTTTATTTCTCAATCTTAATCCGAAATACACCACCATACGCTGTGCCAGCATAGAGGAAACCGTCGAAAACTGCTAACGAAAGAACCTGACGACGCAGTGAACCCAACTGTTCCCAATATTTTTTATCTTCTATCCATCGGTAAACACCGTTATTGATTGTTCCTATATACAACTCTGTGCCATCTGTCCCTATTGACGATGCAGATGTTTCATCCAAACCATCGTTTTGTAGTGTCCAAGAATCACCACCGTTGATGGAACTGAAGACTCCCTTATTCCAAGTGGATACGTAGAGTACCGATCCTACCCACCTTATATCCGAAATATTATCATATGTCATATCTGCTATATGGATACGCTCCCACGGTTTTCCTTCATCCTGTAAACGATAAATTTCGTTGTTCCCAGTTATTGCATAAACCTTTTTTCCATTCACTGACAACATTGATATGTAATGTCCATCCAACCCAAGATTGATAACCTCTGGACCCGAACCCCTCTCCCACTGGCATCGGAAGACACCGGAATCCCAAGTGCCGATATAGAATGTGGAACCAACTACCTCAATACATGAGTTTCTCGCCAAATTACGATGGACAATAAGTTCTACCAGAGCGTTGTTCTCTTCATCGAGTCGGAAAACACCTCCGACTCTTCCTCCTTGCACGCGGGAATCATATCTGAAAGCACCAATGTAGAGTTCACCATCCGAGACTGACAAAGTGGGCAATCTGTATTCAATAGGTATCCGCAGCATCTTTACGGTTTGCCAAGATTCTCCACCGTCAACTGAATGAACAATCTTTCCTCCAATGTTAGTGGAAAAGTTGGCGTAAATCTTATTCCCAACGATTTCCAATTCCTCTACTGATGTATTTGTCAATCCTGTGTTGGTTTCTACCCAAGAATTCCCGCTGTCTGTGGTGCGAAAAATACCACCAGTAGTACCAACGAAGACAGTGTTTTCATTGACTGCCAGCAAATCCGAAACCCCTTGATATGTTAATCTATTGTTGACTGCAGTCCAAGAATCACCTTTGTCATTGGAATGAAAGACACCACTGTCAGAAGTGCCTGCGTATAGCGTTGTCCCATACACAGCTAATGCTGAGACCTTATCTGTTATTTCTTCTGCAGCGATGCGTGTCCAGGTGTCCCCTTCGTCATCGGATCGAAAAAGTCCTCCACCTTTATCCCAAACTGCACCAACGAAAAGTAGATTATCCATAACAGCAAGTGAGTCAACACCGATTTTGGATGGCAATTGCGGTCGTTGAGATGAATATAATCCAGATTCAGTTTGGTCGTTATTAATCCGTTCTTGGTGAGTAGGTTGCACAGTAAACCCTGAATTAATAGGATTCCACGAATCCTCTGTTGCTTTTTTCCGAAAAGCACCACCCATTTCTGTTCCGACAATAAGCGTTGTACCGATAGTTGTCAATTATTTATCTGTAAATTTGTCAATCCATCATTTACTGGTATCCATGAAATACTATCATCTGTATACCAAATACCCGAATTTATGGTGCCAATATATATACGGTCACCAATAACCATAATACTACTGACTGATACAGGCACGTGTGGAAGCAACACGTTCTGCCATGTGTTCCCGTCATCATTTGACGCATATAAATCTCCATTAACACTTGCGTAGATTGCCCCCTTTTTTTCTGCAAAAACCAAAACGTCTAGATCAAGATCATCGAATTCGTCAGATAACTGGACATTCGCTGGGGTCCATGACTCACCACCATTCGTTGAACGGAAGACACCCGCGCCATCTGTTCCAGCGAAAAGTATACCTTCAGAGGTGGCAAAAAGTTCCTCAATATTTCCTCCATAAGGACCGTTAGTTGGTTCCCATTGTGCTTTTGACTTTGAGATTTCTGCATCATCAGATTGGGCTGCAGCGAGTAGTGGTGTATCCGGTTTCTGCCCCGTTCCATCATTGTTACTGAGAACATCAGAACGTCCAACTTGATTGTTAAATGCTGCTGTGTCAGGGGATTCCAAAACTATTGGTGCGTCCACGATTTCAATCGTTTGCTCTGATGCTGATTGTAAACTATACGGTTTTTGATACTGAATTAGGTTTTGTGTTCCAAAGCCTATCAGAAGAAAAACTATTATTGCTGAGGCAGCGGATATTCCTAAAGGCACTAAGGGTTTATTTCCTGATGGCGTTGCTGGATTGAGACGTGAAATCTCCTTCATAATGTCTTCTGTTAATTGTGTTGGTAGATGAAAACTGCTAAGATTTTCTTGGATCACTGCTTCCTCCTTCTTTAATCGGATTCGTGCGCGGTGGAGTCGACTCCGTACTGTATTGGGAGACACCCCTAAAAACTCAGCAATTTCTTCACATGACATTTCAGCGAGGTAATAGAGACTCATCACTATCCGTTCACTTTCCTGTAGCTTACTGAGCAGTTTGTGAACTATTGTACGACGTCTTTCTTTTCCCGCTTCTTCCCTCTGATGGGTAGTATATTCTGAAAAATATACCTCTTCCAACTCAGCGGGATTTGTCTCATCAATTGATTGTGTTTCAATTTTTTTCTTTCTGTGCCACGCAATGCACTTTCTGTTTGTAACGACATAAAGCCACCCTGCAAATTGTCTGTAGTGTGTGAAGGTATGGAATTTTTGATATGCAGTGAGGAAAACATCTTGCGTAATTTCTTGTGCGATGTGAAAATCACCAATTTTCTGCCATGCAAGGATGTGTACCTGCTCTTGGTATTTTTCCACAAGTTTAGTAAACGCTTGTTGATCACCTTCTAATGTGCGTTGAATTAGTTCAGAATCATCGTTTTTCATCGTACACCTTCATAGAAAAAAATATAATTATAAACAAAAGAACTCTTTGTAATTAAAAACGCGATTTTGTGATGTAGAATTGCATATTTTTGAGAAAAATGCAAATTTGGAGGGAAAATGTGATGAAATCTGACTAAAATACTTAAAACTAAATAACCCTGTTATTCTAGGAAGTCATATTGAGTAAAACATAAGGATGAGGTAAAATAGAGGAAGAAAAGAGGATACTTTATGCCATTCTTCCACTTCAGACACCTATTTACTTCGAATTCTTAGCTCTTAGTCGGTATGAGTTCTTAAGTAAGGACTTACGAACGTGCTTTTTCATCAGGATCTTCACCACACCCAAAAAAACAAATCGAAAAACTTAGGCAAAGTATGAATAAATATCTCATCTGTGTTTCCGTATTAGGTAATGCATCATCACCTGGATAAATAGGTGACGATGCGATAGTATTAATCATCATTAAGTGAAAAACGGAGTACGCCTCTACCTGCCGTACCAACATAGAGCGTGTCCCCATCAACATCAAAACAGAGAACATGAGACGGTATATCGGGTGTGACCTGCTGCCAAGTGTCCACATCTCTTTTTATCTTATAGATATTTTGTCCAGTTTGACCATATACCATTGTTCCATGTACCTCCAGTCTATCCATAACAAGAGATGTCCCTTCTGCATCAATGAGTGTGTGCCATTTTATACCATTGTTTGATCGCACAACACCTTTGTCGGTAGCCACATAGACGGTTTGTCCGGTGAAAGTAATATCATTGAAACGTCCAACAGAAAATGGAAGTTTTGTGGTGACATCGTTCCACATGTCACCTTCATCAGGCGATAGCATGAGGCGTCCATCTCTTTTACCGACATAAACGAGGTTTCCTGATACAGCGATTCTGAAACCGATAGAATCAAAATCGTCAAATTCGTCATTAATGTGCTCTGATTCGCCTTCATCTACTAAACCCGTGTTATACCATTCAGAGGTACCGGGTTTCCATCTAAACAGTTTCTGTTGGGATTCCATATAGTAGGTTGTCCCACTGACAGCAAAGCTGCCAAAAGAAAATTGAAAGAACTTATTTAGATTTTCCTGTACAATCTTATTGTAGGTTTCATTGAACTTGTCTGCATCAAAATGTTCAGGATTTATCTTCTTTTCTGCTGCAAGATTTGCCTTAGCCTCTTCTTGAAGTGTGGCGAGAAATGCGTGGCCGATTTTTTCGTTCATCAACTTGTTAAAGTCTGGAACCTTAAAAATCGGCATTCCAGGGACAGGAGTTATCTGGTTGTTCTTAGTAGTTATGTGATAAAGCCGAGGTGTCATTTTTTCCGTACCTTTAACATAGAGAACACCATTAGATTCAACCATGCCATTGATGCTCCTTGTTTTGCCAAGTACATTTGTCCACGATTCACCACTGTCAGATGATGCGACAATTTCCGATCCTATGTTTCCATAAAGGGTACCATTAACAGTGACTAAATTCATAACTACAGAATTCACTAACCTTGTGTTGAGTTGACTCCATGTTTTACCTGCATCGTTTGTGCGATACATGCTACCATTTCCACTGCTGTAGAATGTGTTTTTGTTCAACATTGTGATGATGGGTAGTGAGTCACTATCTGAAAAACTTAATGGCAAAATATTCCAATTATTACCAGCATCATTTGAGCAATAAGAATCAATTGAGAAATTAGAATCACCCCGATTAATGAATAATAGACTATCTTGGTGTGCAACTATTTTTATCGTGTTTGTAGATTCCGAATTATTTTTGTCAGAGAACCGAATACTTGTTTTTCCAGACATTTTCATAGGTCCTTTTTCAGGATCTATTGATTTCCACGATTTTCCTAAATCTGTAGAGCGATATAGCGATTTGGGAGGCTTACGAGTTGTCATCAATGACAAGAATTGAGAAGTTATTTGATTTTTAGCCTCCACTCCTACCGCAACATAAAGTCGGTGTTCAGCACTTGCCATTGCTCGAATATTTTCCACTTTACCGTCTACTGGTAACTGTTCCCAATTCTCTGATTTAAGGCGATATAGTCCTTTATCGGTACCAGCAAAAACGGTGTTTTCAATTGCAGCGATTGCATGAATTTTCCTATCTGTCATATCATCGGATAGCGGTGTCCACGAATTACCTGCATTATCTGTGCGGAATACACCGTTGGTGTATGCGAGATAGATTGTCATATCACTTTGCGCGCCGGGAATTCCATCAGTTATTAACATGCCGATAGGTTGACTTTCTGGACATTCACAGAGTGTCTTCCATGTTTCACCTCTATCTGTAGAGGCTAAAATTTCTGTGTTGGTAGCCAGATAAAGTGTATCCTGCCGTTCTACTACGGGCCACCATGTTTTTCCAGCGTATTGTGTAGTATATGAATGATCTTTGATACGGTTAACGAGCTTCCATGCTTGTCCATCATCAGTAAGTCTGTAAAGACCACTGTGTGCGCCTGCATATACGTCACCGCGAGTTGTTGTAAATAATGTGGTAACCACGCCACCTTCTGGGCCTTTCGTTTGCACCCATTGCTGCTTTGACTTTGAGATTTCTGCATCATCGGATTGGGCTGCAGCGAACAGAGGTGTGTCCGATTTTTTTCCTATACCGTTGCTTTGCCCAGTTGCATCTGACCGGCCAAATTGATTTCTAATTGCCGGTTCTGTTGGAGATTGGGAAACAAGTTGTGCGTCAAGGATTTCAATCGTTTGCTCTGATGCTGATTCTAAACTATATGGTTGCTGAAAGCGAATTAGATTTTGCGCCCCAAAACCTATCAGCAGTAAAACTATTATTGCTGAGGCAGCGGAAACTGCTAACGGTACTAAAGGCTTACTTCCTGATGGCGTTACTGGATTGAGGTTTGAAATTTCATTCATAATATTTTCTGTTAATTGTGTTGGTAGTTGGAAACTGCTCAGATTTTTTTGGATCACTACTTCCTCCTTCTTTAACCTTTCACGGGCACGATGTAGTCGACTCCGGACCGTATTGGGAGATACACCCAAGAATTTTCCAATGTCTTCACATGTCATTCCTGCGATGTAATACAGATTGACGACTGTTCGCTCACTCTCTTGTAGTTTACTGAGCAACTTCTGAACGATTGCACGTCGTTTTTGATTTGCAGCTTCTTCGCGTTGTTGAGTCATAAATTCTGAATAATACACCTCCTCTAATTCAACAGTATCTGTCGCTTCTAACGATTGTGGTTGTGATGACTTCTTTCGGTGCCATTCGATACATTTTCGGTTGGTAATGACATAGAGCCACCCAGCAAAACGACTATGGTTTGTGAGTGTAGAGAGCTTCTTGAATGCTGTAAAGAACGCATCCTGTGTAATCTCTTGCGCAATGTGGAAATCACCAATTTTTTGCCACACCAACGCATGTATCTGTTTTTGGTATTTTTCAACAAGTGCAGTAAACGCTTGCTGGTCACCTTCTAAAGTTTGTTGAATCAGGTCAGAATCATCGTATGTCATCTGAGACCTCAATAGAAAATTGATCTTTTATTAATGTATAGACGCGATTTTGAAGGAAAGAATTGCATAATTCTGAAAAAAAATGAAAATTTGGAGGGAAGAAAGGTGATTTTTTTTAATAATGTGAATGTAAAAAGTGTTAATATTTATTGTTCTGAGATGATTGTGCTTTCACGGAAACCTTCACGGAGCAATTTTACGAACCCTTGTTCTATAAGGGTTTATAATTTTAATGATACCAATTATCCATGAATCACGTATGTTAATATTTATATAACTTAAGTATGAACGAATGTATCTTTGATATTCATCTGATCCCATTTCTAAAAAAGTTAATCTTATGAACAGTTGTTATACGGGACTTGAAATACTGCACAAACTGAAAGTTTATGCTACATTTAGGTGAGCTTAATTATCAGAAATGGTATAAGTAGTTTATTTCTCAATCTTAATCCGAAACACACCAAGCGACACTGTACCAGCATAGAGGAAACCGTCAAGAACTGCTAACGAAAGAACCTGACGACGCAGTGAACCCAACTGTTTCCACTGCTTCTTATCTTCTATCCATCGGTAAACACCCCTCTGCCTTGTGCCTATATACAGATCCGTGCCATCTGTCCATATAGACGAAACACGTGTTCCATCCAAGCCATCGTTGATGGATGTCCATGTATGGCCACCGTTGGTGGAACTGAAGACACCTTGATTCGAAGTGACGTAGAGTACCGATCCAACCCACCTTATACCCGTTATATCAACATCTACCATATCTTCTGCTAAATGGATACGCTCCCACGGTTTTCCTTCACCCAGTAAACGATAAATTTCGTTGTCCCCAGTTATTGCATAGACCAGTTTTCTATTAACTGACAACATATATATGAAATGCTCATCCAAGCCAAGATTGGTAACCGTTGTTGCTGAATCCTTCTCCCACTGGTACCGGAAGACACCACCCGATGTGCCGATATAAAATGTGGTGCCGACTGTCTCCATACATGTGGAATGATCCCAATGAGTTTGGGCAAAAAGTTCTACCAAAGTGTTGTTCTCTTCATCCAGCCGGAAAACACCCTCGAATCCCCCTTCTTCGTCATGCGGGTCATATCTATAAGCACGGATGTAGAGTTCACCATCCGAGCCGGACAAAGTGGGCCAGCTGTACTCAATAGGCATTGTTACAGACTGCCACGATTCTCCACCGTCAACTGAACGAACAATCTTTCCTCCAATGTTAGTGGAAAAGTTGGCATATATCTTATTCCCAACAACTTCAAAATCATATACCGATGTATTTGTCAATCCTGTGTTGGTTTCTACCCAAGAATTCCCGCTGTCTGTGGTGCGAAAAACACCGACTTGGGTACCAGCGAAGACCGTATTTTCATTGACTGCCAGCAATGTCGAAACCTCACGATGCGTTAATCCATTGTTGACTGCAGTCCAAGAATCGCCTCTGTCATCGGAACGAAAAACACCACTGTCAGAGGTGCCAGCGTACAACGTTGTCCCATACACAGCCAATGTCCGGATGGTATCTGTTATTTCTTCTGCAGCGATGTGTGTCCAGGTATCCCCTTCGTCATCGGATCGAAAAAGTCCGCCACCTTTATCCCAAACTGCACTAACGAAAAGTAGATTATCCATAACAGCAAATGAGTCAACACGGATTTTGGATGGCAATTGCGGTTGTTGAGATGAATGTAATGCAGATTCAGTTTGGATGTTATTCGTCTGTTCTTGGTGTATAGGTTGCACAGTAAAGCCAGAATTGATAGGATGCCACGAATCCTCTGTTGCTTTTTTCCGAAACACACCTCTCTCTTGTGTTCCAACAACAAGGGTAGTACCAATATTTGCCAAGTCATTTATCTTTAAAAATGATGGAATGCCAAATTTAGAGATAAATGAATTGTTTGTAAATCCATCATTTACTGGTATCCATGAAACACTATCGTCTGTATACCAAATACCCCTTCTTTCGGTACCAACATATATCCGGTCACCAATAACTAAGATACTTGTGATTAATACAAGAGGGGGATCCGGCACTATCTGCCATGTGTTACCGTTATCAGTTGATGTAAATAAACCTGACACCATATTGACATAGAGGGTATCTCTCTTTTGCGCCAATGCCGTAACATCCCTAAAGAATCCCGATATGGTGTGTAACCCTGTATTAACTGGGGTCCAGGACTCACCACCATCCGTTGAACGGAAGACACCCGCGCCATCTGTTCCAGCGAAAAGTATACCTTCAGTAGTTACAAAAAGTACCTCAATACCTCCCCCATAAGGACCGTTGGTTTGCCCCCATTGTGCTTTTGACGTTGAAATTTCTGCATCATCGGATTGTGCTGCAGCGAGTAATGGTGTACCTGGATTTTGTCCAGTACTGTCATTTTTCCCGGTTACATCGGAACGACCAACTTGATTGCTTACTGCAGGTTTAGCAGTGGATTCTAAGACAAGTTGTGTGTCAACGATTTCAACTGTTTGCTCTGATGCTGATTCTAAACTATACGGTTTTTGAAAGCGAATTAGATTTTGTGTCCCAAAGCCTATCAGCAATAAAACTATTATTGCTGAGGCAGCGGAAACTGCTAACGGCACCAAAGGTTTACTTCCTGATGGCGTTGCAGGATTGAGGCGTGAAATTTCTTTCATAATGTTTTCTGTTAATTGTGTTGGTAGTTGGAAACTGCTAAGATTTTCTTGGATCACTGCTTCCTACTTCTAAATCGGTTTTGAATTCGCATCGTTTTGTTGTTTGGATTGATCTGGCAAACTTTCTTACACGTTCTGTAAGTGCACAGATCACATTGTAAAATATGCTAAAAATTATACTTGCACATATTATGACACGAATAAATGAAATAGTGGTGCATAATTTTCGTTCTTTGTGAATCAATTTGGATACATTATAAATGCATCACTCAATTCTAATTATCAAGAGAGAACCGTAGAACACCCCCACCAAAAGTTCCAGTATAAAGCGTGTTATTATCAACATCAAAACTGGAAACAGGATATGGGATTTCCGGTGTAACCGGTTGCCAGATGCCCGTGTTCCTGTTCAATTGATAAATTTTTTGCTTAGCTTCACAGTAAACCGATATACCCTCCACCACTAATTTATTTGTTATAAGAGTTGTTCCTTCTTTATCAGTGATTGTGTGCCAGTCAACGCCATTGCCAGACAGAATAACACCTTTATCAGTTGCCACAAAGACAAAGTTCCCAGCGCAAACTATTGATTTATAACTTTTAACAGAAAATGGTAGATGATCAGTAAGATCGTTCCAAGTAACTCCTTCATCAAGTGAGTGCATGAGGTGTCCATCCCGTTTGCCGACGTAAATAGTTTCGCCTGAAACTGCAATTTTAAAACTCATTAAATCGGGTGAAAGAAAAAATGAAGAAATACCATTCGGATAATCATTAGACATAGTGACCAAATGACGACGAACAGGTAGTTTCTTTTTATCCATTACTCCTGTGTTGTACCATTTATATGTGCCAAGTTTCCATCTGTATAGTTTCTGGCCAGATTCCACATAGTAGGTATCACCGCTAACAGCGAAACTTCCCAATTCTATTAAATAAGGCGGAACATGTTCTTGGAAAATGTTATCGAATCCCTCAGAAACAGGCATATTCGGAATAGAGGTAAGTTCATTGTCCACAGTGGATAAACGTAGAATAGGGGGTGCGTTCTTTAAGTTCCTCATATATTGCCTTATATATGGTTCATTGTTGAATCCTGCCATTACAAAGATATTTTTAGTATCAATAGGAAGCGGTGTCCACGATTCACCACCATCAACTGAAGTTATAACTTCAGTTGTTGTTCTTGCGTAGAGTTGGTTGTTAACAGCGACTATTGTTATTACGGTTTTGCTTGCAAGTCCAGTATTAAGCTGATGCCACGATTTAAATCCATCGGTTGTACGATAAATGCCTGCCTCGCCAACTCTATAGAAAGTCTTTGCATCCAACATCAGAATAGGTGGAGGAATTCTGGTACCTAACCTATCATTTAAACTGAAGTAATTCCATGTTTCACCAGTATCGATTGAGTAGAATAACTCTGATGGGACAGCAACCATAACTTTTTCTTTTTCCGCTTTTATCTTTAGGTTTGCACTTAATGCTATATTGACACCATTGGGTGGAAAATTAATTGGTTCTTCACTTTTCGATCTTATCTCGTTTAATGGTCTTTTCCTTGGATCTATGGAATCCCATGTATTGCCAAAATCATTAGAGCGATAGAGTGACCACCAAGAATCATTTGTAAGTTCTGATTGATGCTGCTTTTCCGACCTATATTCAAACTTTTTTCCTACTGCTGCATAAAGTTGGTTTTCAGAAACTGCCAGAGCATGAATAACATGGTTTTGTTCTGTCTTATCTGTCTGACTAATTGATATTTTTTTCCATACACCTGTTTTGAGATGATAGAGTCCGTTATTGGTACCCGCAAAAACTGTGTTTTCCACTGCAGCAATCGCCTTAATTTTCCCTGGTTCCATTCCATCTTTTACAGGTATCCACGGTTCCATTCCATCTTCAGATCGGTAAATCCCATCAGCAATGCCAAGATAAAACCCAGTATCGGTTCTTACCAAACCTATTGGTGGTCCTTCTGGATGTGTCCCAAGTGAACTCCATGTCTCTCCTCTATCAACGGATGCCCAAATTTCTTCATTTGTGACGATGTAGAGTGTGTCGTTCGACTCAACCATCCGTCTGCCACCTATTGACCAATCTGTCCATCTAAGTGAAGGTGCATACCATATTTTGACAGGTTTCCATCTCGTTCTATTGTCTGAGAGTTTGTAGAGAGTTGTAGTAGTCTCTGCAAAAATGTCGCCCTGCATTGTTGAGAAGAGTGAATTAATTACACCGCCTTCAGACCCTTTTGTTTGAACCCATTGCGGGTTCGATTTTGAAATTTCTGCATCATCCGTTTGCGCTGCAGCGAATAGTGGTGTGTTCGGGTTTTGTCCCGTACTCTCACTTTTACCGGGAAGATTTGAGCTGCCAATCTGATTACGCACTGCCGGTTTTGCTGGCATGTCAATCACAAGTTGTGTATCTGTTATTTCAATTGTTGGTTCTGATTGTGCGTTTAAGCTATACGGTTTCTGAAAACGATTTAAGTATTGCATCCCAGCACCCATCAGCAATAAGATTAAAACTGCAGCGGTTGCAGAAACTGCTATCGGCACTAATGGTTTGTTTCCTGAAGGTGTCACAGGATTAAGACGTGAAATCTCCTTCATGATGTTTTCTATTAATTGTGTTGGCAGTTGGAAACTACTTAAGTTTTCTTTAATCATCGCTTCTTCCTTCTTTAAACGGTTGCGTGCGCGGTAGAGTCGACTGCGGACCGTGTTCGGAGATACACCCAAAAACCTTCCAATATCCTCACATGTCATTTCTGCGATATAAAATAGATTTACGATTGTGCGATCACTCTCTTGCAGCTTACTGAGTAACTTCTGCACTACTGCCCGTCGTTTTTGATTTGCTGTCTCTTCGCGTTGACGGGTCATATACTCTGAATAATACACCTCCTCTAATTCAGCAGTATCTATTGAATGTATGGATTGAAATGCCAATCGTTTCTTTCGAAGCCAATTCTTGCATTTATTGCTGGTAATAGAATAGATCCATCCTGAAAACTGGCTGTGATGTGTGAGTGTCGCGAGTTTTTGATACGCAGTTAAAAAAACGTCCTGTGTTATCTCTTGTGCTATGTGAAAATCACCAATCTTCTGCCACGCCAAAGCATGTATCTGTTTTTGGTATTTTTCAACAAGTGCAGTAAATGCTTGCTGATTACCTTCTAAGGTTTGTTGAATTAGGTCTGCATCGTTGTATTGCATTGGATATCTCTCAAACAAATTGGAAAACGTTACATTTTTTACACGGATCAGTTTGTTCCTTGATTGTTATAAATTGTGAAGAGAATCTATCTTTAAAGTCAAGGATTTTAATGAATTGCACAACTACGTACTGGGTTTGTTATTCATTAAGCTCAACAATTTTCCATCTATACGGCGTATATGCTCTATTCCCGTCTTCCCGTACATCTTCCGCACGCCCCTCACTTCTCAACTGATACAGAATACCGAAAATAAGGGTATTACTTCTGTCATGTGATTCTTTTACCTTAGGAATATTGAGACGTTTTCTGATTTCTTCAGGTAATAAAGGTTTTTCGTTTTGCGCATGATATAGAACATCATATACGGATTCTTTCAGTAGATCCAAGCCCATTTTTGCGAATCGTTGGTTAGTGTTCATATTTTACCTTAATTTTTCATTTTTAAAACTACTGGACATAACAGTCCAAGACAAATAGATACCGATTGGAGTTATTCCCATTACGAGTATTGCTTCAAGTCCGTTGGTATATTTCTCTACAAAGACATTGTAGATGAGGTTTATCACGCACAGGATAAAGTAAAAGAGTGCTAAAATGAATGACATGGTGTATTGCTAAATCTCCTTTTCTCAAGTTGCTTCTATAGAATGTGAGGAGTGCAAAGTCATCACAACCGACGCGTTTTTGACACAAAACACTTCTGTCAGGTAATCCTAAGGAGAATACCCTCAACCTTGACCAAAAACCCAACGGTAAACCAACGAACCTAAGCGTTGTGATAGCGTATTACCACAGTTCTGATTATGGACATCTCATTCTTGTATAAGCAGTCACCAGTTTAAGATGTGGAACCTGCTTAGATTGATCTACTAAGTTTCGACTGTGCTTGATGCTGATTGGTGTCCCACACCCATTGAAATTCCTGCTGAGTTCCCGATCCATGTATTGGAATAGACTCTGTAGCTAGATGGGTCGGTTTCGCTTCCAGTGGTGAGGTATGAGACAACTACATGATTTTCCAATGAACCTTTGTAATAGGTAAAACCATCGGTTGACCCCGGTTTACTCCAATTCCCTGTCACCCATAAAGACTCTTCGTTACGATCATTCGTGTAATAAATTATGGCGGACATGTCATAGTAACCTTCTGGGATTAAAAGTTTAGTAGTTTGTTTTCCACTATCTTTATCTGTATAAACTACGTAAATTGACGATGCTTTTACTGATCCATAACCATTAAGATATAAATATTCCCGGAATCGAAGTAAGAGATCCTGCATTGTACTTCCGCTGACCACCGTAGTTTCAGGATCATCAAAATGCAGACTTATACCTACAGTTTCTGATGCAGACGCGTAAGTTGAAAGGCTGGGATGAAGTGCCGATGCCGCGTTGTCAGCAAAAGCGTAGTAAGTTATCTCACTACCATTAACATATATATTATCTTCCTGATTAACTATATGCGACTTTCCTTCAGTAATAAGAAATATTGCGAATAAGAATAAAGTGAAAAGTAAGTGAAAATTATGTTTTTGTTTCATAGAATTTCTCCTTGTTTCTGATATAACATAGATGTTTCAAACTAACAGTCATTACTTATAATGAATAAAATGAATTCTTCTTAAAATAAGAAATTAAGTATCTATTTGGTTAAGTTGCTAAAAATTTACATCGGTAAAAGCACTATCAACAAAATTATTGTTTGGTAATGCAAGCATTGCGTTGTTATCTATATTTGCATCAATCCAGAAAATATAGGCATCTGGGTTACGTTCGTTTACTCCACCTTCACCCGTTGTGCTGAACCAAACACTTGTATAAAAGGTATCTTCCCCTTTATATTTTCTCTTCTTCTCGGATGAGTTCCACCCAATCACCCAAAGAGACCGTTCCCCCTGATCATTCCTATAATATATTTTGGATTCCAGTTCATATTCACCTTCAGGAACTAGATTGTACGTCTCTGCATTACCATCTTCGTCGATAATAACTACCGGAACTCTACTGCTTTTAACTCCTCCTATACCGTGAATTGTTAAGGTGTAATTGTTTGAACTATCACTAAAATCAACAAGTATAGTATCGCTTTCATTATTTCTAACATAGGTTTTCATTCCCGCGCAAGCACTTGAAACGCTAGGGTGCTCATCGGATGCTTCGTCACCGTCAATGCCGTAATATACTATTCCACCTGGTGTCTGAAATGTGCCTTGTTGCATCGGAAGAATATGTGTACCTCCATCATTAATCAGAACTGTGACGGTTAAGATAAAAAGCAAGCGAAAGAGAAACTTTTGTTTCATGGATTTTCTCCTTATCCTGATGTCTTACTCAATATTACTTATATAATACAAATTTAGTTGTTGAACCCTAAAAATGTATAGGGATCAATTCCTGGATCTTCTTTGTTTAGGTCAATTAACTCTGCATTGGATGGAACTTCATTGATTGCATCTAATAGGGCAAACGGGTTTTGAGGATTAGGCATATTGTTCTCAAAAGGAGATGGAAGACTTCCAGAACTCCAAGACGTTAGGAAACGGACTTCTTCCCCAGTTCTTGGATGGATCATTGTGTCATAGGTGACGTACGCTCTGTTTTTATAGTGAACGTAAACCTTTCCATTTTGAAAAAAACCACTTTCAATTGTGGTATGCCCATTTTTCCATAGTTTAACCATAACCCGTTCAATTAGTTCTATCTCTCTTTCAGCTGCGGCTCTTCCTGTTATTTCAGCTTCAACCCATGAAGGTGCCCAGACAGATGAAATAAATTCTTCTGGGACATCAGGGAACGCTCCGAATCCGTGTGGTGAGAGGTGCTCCTGAGCATTTGAAGTATTTGAAATTTGTTCTGTCAGATTTGAATTGGTCTCTTCTCGGACGGTGTTCTTCACCATACTTTCAATTGAGTCCTGTGTTATCGGTTTCTCTGCAGTTGGGGTTCGGCTATCCGCAGATACATCGGTCACCTCGCTTTTTGTATCCACTTTTTGGGGTATTTCCGATAGGCGGAGTAATTTCTTAGCTTCGGCTGCTGCTTTTCTGTAAGGTGCTGTATCGTATTGATACCAAAATACACACGCAACAGCAAAAACAGTCAGGAAACTAAAACCACCAATAACCCATTTATTGGTGAGAATATAGCCAAACATCTTATACCTCCAAATTACTACTCAAGGAAAATACTAACCATTAATTTTAATTTACAATAAAATACTACCCTTTATAGTTACAATACCTTCCCCCAAAATGGTTGATGTTTCATAAGTCAATCTAAGTTGCTACTTGTCCAGTAGAAAGAAACCTTGGATTCTAATCAGTGTTATAGTATAAACTGTCATTCAATATCCACCATAAACTCGATTGTGTGAAATTTGGTCTATATAGGAATAAAATGACCTACGCAAAAACCTGAGGTTATTTTATACTGAAATCTCGGAACTTTTCTGAACAAGTGGTCTTATTCACTATGAAACTATTCAACTATAACTCAGATAATTGGCGAAGGTATTAATAATATATCCTCATTTTCTTTTCTCAGAATGGATGTAAGAGGTAGTTTTTTGGGTACATCCGCCTCTTACTTAAGATTATTCTTCCCCGAAGATAGCCTTAAGTAAAAACGGGTTTACCCTACTGGTTTTATAACTATTGACTGTCAAATATCCGATTATTTTACCGTCTTTTACAATTTTGAATTTCGCAAAACTCAACCTGACCTATAGATTTTACGGTATTTGTGCGCGGGTTTTACGTCTCCGCGCAGGACACATGTAATAATTAGAATGGTATCTCAGAACGCGAACTTCGCGCATTACCGTTTATCTGGTTTTCGCCATCAATGTCCCCATACGAACTGCAATCTTCTATTTCCAAACGGACGTTTTCTGGCGGTGGTTCCATTTGTACATAAAAACCCACATATTCGCTGACTTCACCTACAAAATCACTACCACCTGTTCGATAAAATGTCAAAATCTCAGCACACATATCGTAACTGCCTCGATAATTGCTATCCCAACAATAAACTCCTGCGGATGCTGACCAATTAAATATGAGTTGTAGACCCAAGTCTTCATCTGCGGAGCGGCTAAAAATCCCAGTGCACGCCCATGAACTTAAAGGGCTATCTGTATCGCTGGCATAGCGGCTTATCCCTGAATATCTACCAAATTCAAATGGATTGTGACTTGTTCCATTATTATTCACAGCTATCACTGATATCTGAACAGCAGCGAAAATAAACAGTGCTATGATAATCGGTGAAAAAATCTCGTATCATACTTAAAAAACCTTCCAGAGATATCATTTCAGCGTTTTGGAGTGGATGTTTGCATAAATCAAGTAACTAACGATTGATTTTGATACGTCCCCAGGTCGTTGACAGTTTTCGGTTTGGGTCCACAGCCAGCGAAATATTTTTACCAGAAACAGTGAAATCATCAAAACTTGCTGCAGTTTGCCCTGCCCATACACCGACTTTACCCGTTTTGTATCTGTGATTACTGTGTTCTTTCTGAAGTTTATTATTAAGGTACAACTTAAAGGTGTCCCCTTCAACCTCTACTTTCATGTCGAACCACTTGCCGTTCACGATCTCGATATTGCCAACAGGACGAATCGTCTCCTCAAGCCTTTCTACGGCACCCCAACCTAGATCGACTGCGTCAGGAGGTACAGGTTTATATCGATACAGTTGCATTGTGCGAAACTGTGTGTTGAGACGGTAGGCGTAGTATTGCGCTTCACCTATTGCGCGGAACACAATACCTGCCCAGCTGCCCTCATCAATTCGAACTTTCGCTTCAATAGTGTAGTCACCCCATTCTTTTTCACCAACGACGGAATGGTCTAAACCCCCTTTTAAAACCTGATAGACACCATTTTTGACTTGCCACATGCCGTTTGCAACTTCCCAGTCCTTGGCATTTCTCTTAAAATTAAAATCCCACTGTAGAGTATCGGCAGATACTGAAAGAGTAAATAGCACATTGCAAAGAATGAGTAAACACAAAACGATAAATCTATGTGATATTAGAAAAACCATTTTCATCATCATTATGCCATCCTTTTCTTTTTTTGGATGTTTGCATGAATCAAGTAACTAACGATTGATTTTGATAAGTCCCCAGGTCGTTGTTAGTTTTCGGTTTGGGTACACAGCCAGCGTTATGTTTTTACCAGAAACAGTGAAATCATCAAAACTTGCTGCAGTTTTCCGTACCCATACACCGACTTTACCCGTTTTGTATCTGTGATTACTGTGTTCTATCTGAAATCTATTATTAAGGTACAACCTAAATGTGGCACCTTCAACTTTTACTTTCATATCAAACCATTTGCCATTCACGATCTTGATATTGCCAATAGGACGAATCGTCTCCTCAAGCCTTTCTTTGGCACCTCCTCCCCCATGATCGACTGCGTTAGGAGGTAGGGTTTCTTGTCGATATAGTTGCATTATGCCAAACTGTGTGTTGAGAAAGTAGACATAGTACTGATTTTCATCTATTGCGCGGAACACAATACCTGCCCAGCCGCCCTCATCAATTCTAACTCTCGCTTCAATAGTATAGTTATCCCAACCTTCTTCACCAACGACAGAATGGTCTAAACCCCCTTTTAAAACCTGATAGACACCATTTTTGACTTGCCACATGCCGTTGGCAACTTCCCAGTCCTTGACATTTCTCTTAAAATTAAAATCCCACTGTAGAGTATCGGCAGATACTGAATGAGTAAATAGCACATTACAAAGAATGAGTAAACACAAAACGATAAATCTATGAGATATTAGAAAAACCATTTTCATCATCATTATGCCATCCTTTTCTTTTTAGGTCATTTGGACATTATGCCATGAGACTTCCCACCCTTATACATATTTAAGGTAGATTTTTGAATTAATGGACACTTTGCACCAGTTGTTCTTTTAATATCTTTTAATATATAGACACATTTTTGAGGGCAATAATTGCACTTTTTGAAAAAAATTGCAATTATTTGAGAAAAAAATTGGAGTTTTAGTGAAAAGAACGAAAAGATGGTGTAAAAAGGGAAGAAATTGGTTTTTATTGGGGGAGAGAAAATGATATGTTGCTAAGCGAATGTTATAATACCATTTCTATAAATTATTGTCTCATTAGGCGGTTATTATGGTAGTCATTTTTCAGGACACAAACTGAATGAAGATTAACTTTTAAATTCGGTAATTTTCATATTTCTAAAACCCGGTAGGTGCGGTTTCCTAACCGCACCGAATTTTTCAGCATATTTACCGAAATATTTTCTTAAACATCATAAAGTTTGTGGTACAAAAAAAAGAGACATTTTCAATTAGAAATGGTATTATTGTTCAATCCGAATCTTATACACGCCGCTACCGAAAGTTCCAGCGTAAATAAAACCGTCAAATACTGCTAAAGATGCAATCTGTTGGGTAACGGAACCAATCGACTTCCAATGCTGTTTATCTTCTATCCATTGGAAAATACCTGTAAATGTGCTGACATACACCTCAGTACCATCTGTTCCGATTGATGTGGCAGATGTTTCATCCAGACCATCGTTGATGGATGTCCAAGTATCGCCTCCATCCTTGGAACGAAATATCCCTTTGTTCACTAAGGTTGCATATAGCGTTGAACCAACCCACTTGAGATCAGACAAAAAACCGCCATCAATCATTTCTGCAGTGTGAATAGGCTCCCAACGGTTCTCTTTAAAACGGTAGATTTCACTATCTCCAGTACCCGCAATCACGTACTCACCATTTGCAGACAGTATCCAGATATGGTCATGTTCCAAACCAAGTTTGGTAAGACCCATTTTCTGATTCCCACTGGAAGACCCCACTAACCATTGTGCCCATATAAAATGTATTGCCAACTACATCTATACTTTCAATTAAAGGCAAGTTCATATCTGTGAATAGTTTAACCAAAGTGTTGTTTTCTCTATTCAACCTATAAACACCCCACCCCTCATCATCAGGATATGTCGGATGTGACGCGAGATATTTATCAAAGCAAGCACCAATGTAGAGCTCTCCATCTGATACACAAAAGGTTGTAGAAAAGTAAGCAAATTTGCTCTGCTTCGAAGGACTCGTTTACAGGCAGCCATGTCTCTCCACCGTCAGCAGAATAGACAATCTTATTACCAACAAAAGTGTATAGTTTATCACCAATAACCTCTAATTTGCTGACAGATGTATTTATTATGCCAGTGTTGCATTCTACCCAAGAATTCCCAGCATCTGTTGTGCGAAAGACTCCATTTCCTGATGTGCCCATGAAGACAGTATTATCATTGATTGGTAACACTGTTGAGACTTCATCATGCATTACACCATCATTGATTGATATCCAGGAATCACCCATATCCTCCGAAAGATAGATCAAACCGTCATAAGTGCCTGCGTATAGCCTCTCACCTCGCACGGCAATTGTCTCAACGTCATCACTTTCTTCTTTTACTGCTTCTGGGGTGATGAGTGTCCATGAGTCGCCTACGTCATTTGACCGGAAGATCCCAGATTTTTTTCCTATACTACCGGACATATATAGTAAATGTTTCATCGAAGCAAACGACTCAACACGTAAATCAGAGGAAGAATGTTGCTTAGGTGAAGGATTTAATCCCGGTTTATCATGTGAATTGTTTTCCGATTTAACCCCATCTGAATGCTCAATTATAGTTGGATTGATAGGTGTCCACGAGTCTTCATTCACCATTCTCCGAAAGAACCCTTTTTCTGTTGCAGCGACCAGTGTTGGCCCAACACTTGAGAGTTTTAAAAACATACATCGATTTTAATGGAAAGGGATTAGGATCCAGACGCGGGTCGTTCTCTAAGAGATCCCCCATGGAACGTTGTTCCAAGTCCCTCATTGATCTGTGCCCATGAATTACCATCTTTTGACTGCCAAACACCTTTGAGTAGTGTACTTACATAGATGTGGTCATCAAGAATCACAATACCACTGATTGACCCAGGGACTCGGATAGTAGACACGTATTGCCATGTATTGCCAATATCAGTAGAAATGTATAATGCCTCCCGCGTGCCAACATAGATCTTATTCCCCTTTTCCGCGATTGCAGTAACCTCCAGGGATCGTCCTGTTGGTTCATCGTATAATCCTGTATTAATAGCTGTCCAGTTGTTTCCATTATCAGTGGAGCGGAAAATACCTGCCCCCTCTGTCCCTGCGAAGAGCACGCCATTAGTAGTTTCATAAAGCGTGAGTATATTGCCTCCGTAGGGGCCCCTTCGTCTGTCTCCATGTGCCTTTGAACTTAGTTTTTTCAGCATTATCAGATTCTGCTGCAGCGGGTAGTGGTGTATCAGATTTTTGACCCGTTCCATCATTCTTATTAAGAACATTAGAATGACCAACTTGATTGCTAACTACGGGTTTAGCAGTGGATTCTAAGACAAGTTGTGTGTCAACGATTTCAACCGTTTGCTCTGATGCTGATTCTAAACTATATGGTTTTTGAAACTGAATTAAATTTTGTACCCCAAAGCCTATCAGCAGAAAAACTATTATAGCTGAGGCAGCGGAAACTGCTAACGGCACCAGAGGTTTACTGCTTGAAGGTGTTACCGGATTGAGACGTGAAATCTCCTTCATAATGTTTTCTGTTAATTGTGTTGGCAGTTGGAAACTGCTAAGATTCTCTTGGATCACTGCTTCCTCCTTCTTTAACCTTTCACGGGCGCGATGTAGTCGACTTTTAACTGTATTCGTCGATACACCCAAGAACTTACTGATCTCTTCACATGTTAAGCCTGCAAGGTAGTGCATCGTTACGACTGTCCGTTCACTCTCTCGTAGTTTATTGAGTAATTTACGAACAATTGCTCGCCGATTTTGATTCGCTGCTTCTTCACGTTGCCGAGAAACATAATCTGAATAATACACTTCTTCCAACTCCATAGGGTCAGTCTCTTCCAAAGACTGGAGTCTTGGTTTTTTCTTTCGGTGCCACATGTTACACTTATTACTGGTAATGACATAGAGCCATCCCGCAAATCGGTTGTGATGTGTGAGGGTTGAAAGTTTTTGATAAGCTGTGACGAAGGTGTCTTGTGTGATCTCTTGTGCGATGTGGAAATCACCAATCTTCTGCCACGCCAGCGCGTGTATCTGTTCTTGATATTTTTCTACAATGGCAGTAAAGGCTTGGGAATCACCTTCAAGTGTACGTTCAATCAACTCAGCATCATTATGTTTCATGGAACACCTCACAAAATAGACTAATCTTTTAATATAAAGATGCTATTTGGCTTATGAAGGTTGCATTTATCAGAAAAAAGTCAGTGATTAAAAAGAAAGGTTAATTTTATGCAGTTTCCTTTTGTTGTTCACTTGGGTAAGTTTATGTTTTTGAATTCACTTAATCCTCATTAACCAAACCAAAGGTGTCAATTTAGTGCTTAGATTAAATGTAAAATGAACTTTTTTGTAGGAGCGATCTCCGAATCGCATCCCCTAAATACAGTCGGGAATCGGAGCTCCCTCCTACAGAAGAAATGTAAGAATCGGGATCGGAATATCCTCCTACAGTAGAGAAGATCGGGAATAACCGCGGGTAGATTACGATCTAATGCGGTGTTTCAAGATCCAAGGAGATAAAGCGGAAGCCGGTGGGTTTGAGTTTTTCTACAAGTTTAGATCGTAATTCCATGACACGAGAAAATTGAGAATCAGAGACTTGTATTCGTAGGACAGGAAGATGATCAAATAGTGATGCACCCTCTATATTAAAGTCTTTCAAGAGTTCTATGGCTTGTTCTAATGGAGAGAGTTCTGTTTCTATTTCCATTTATTTTTGTCTTCTCCAATCACTTCCTGCCATAAAACCTCCATCCACAAAAACCATTTGACCTGTTACGAAATCGGATGCATTTGAAGCGAAAAATATGGTTAACCCTGCAAGGTCTTCCGGTTCACCCCATCTGTCTGCAGGTGTACGATTTAAGATCCATTCATTCCGAGCATCCTCTCTGGCAGGAGCTGTCATTTCAGTACGGATGAAACCTGGGGCGATGCCATTAACTTGAATGTTATATTCTGCCCATTCAACAGCAAGAAGTTTTGTGAGTTGTAAGAGTCCACCTTTTGCTGCAGTATAAGCAACACTTGTTGGTAGTCCAATTGCTGAGGTAAGTGAAAGTGTATTTATTATTTTTCCAGAATTCTGCTTTTGCATGTGCTTGCCACACGCTTTTGCAAGAAAGAATGCACCTTTAAGATTAATATCTGTAACAAAATCCCAGTCAGATTCATCAAATTCCAGTGCTGGGTTTCGTATATTCACCCCCGCATTATTCACAAGCACATCAAGTTTACCGAATATATCAATAGTTTCCTGCAGAAGTGAATCGATCTGCTGAAGATTACTAATATCTGCTTGGATAGGTACGATTTTTCTCCCTGTCTGATCAGTGATTTCATCAGCGACAGTGTTGAGAGTTTCTTGTTCTCTTCCTGCAATGACAAGATTTGATCCTGCTCCTGCGAGACCTTCTGCCATTGCTCTGCCGATACCTCTGCTGGCTCCACTGACAAGGCTAACTTTGTTGTCTAAATTGAAATGTTTGACAGTGTCTACTGCGGATTTTTGCGTCATTTTGCTTTGCTCATTGTTTAGTCTTTTGTTCCTGTTGTCCAGGGTTGCTGTCCGTTGATTGGTTCCGATATTTTACAGGAATAGGATACCATTTTCCTCCAGTTTCAGAAGCAAGTAATTGGTGCTCCATGTCCGAGAGACCGAGTACGTGAACATGAATACCGAATTTGCGACATAGCATAAATGCGTCTTGTACTGTCAAACCTTCTATGCTTGTAAAAAGTTCATTGGTGACGAGGATGATATGTCTTTTGGATCTGGCACGGAATCGCATTTTTCTGACAGTTTTTTCAATAGCATCCAATGCGTTTTCACCCCCGACAGGGACAATCGCATCCAGCTCCTGTCTGAATTTCGAAAAATTTTTTGTCAATTGAGAAACTTTGATTTTATTAATTCTAAGCCATGTGAAACGTGTTAAACCGAGGGCATAATCAATGTTTGAAGATTTATAAGTATTGATCATCTCTGCCAGATGTTCTTTAACTGCCCTGATATGAACGCCCATACTACCGCTGGTATCAATGACAAATACGACATCAATATGTCTTCCAACGCTTGTTTCAACAATTTCGTTTGTGAGACTCTTCATAATATTGCCAGACCGAGTAGGAGACGGCATAGGAGGAGGCGGAGATTTTTTCTTTTGAAGATTATCTACTTGAGTAGGGTTTTCAACATCACTGCCTATTTTTCCAGTATCATAAAGCGTTGATCGGGTAGGTGCACGTTGCATATCCTGTGTGCCACCAGGACGTTTTGAACCGAGAGAGCTGTCTAATGTTGGGTCTGCTGCTTCTATTTTTGGTAACTCTTTTTCAACTTCACGGAGTTGATGGAGCACGGAACTGACATTCACTTTCACATCTGGCGTAGTATTTGCTTGCTTAAGCCGTGGCTGTTCTGTAACGATAGGTGTTGTTGTCGCAACACGAGATTGAAAAGTCAGTTCCGGTGAAATTGACTCAACATTGGCAAGTGGCGTTTTTGCTGCTTCGCGCACGTTAGTTTTGAATTGTCGGTTTATTGGTACATGCATCGGTTTCTTTGAAACCGTTTTTGGAACTGTTTCTATTGACGCGTCAATCTTGTGCTGAAAAGGTAGGATTGATTGGTTGCTTATAGTAAAATAAAACAGTGTAAAAAGAAAGAATACGTGTAATATCATTGAAATAATCAACGCATTACGCGTTATAACTTTTACGTTACGACTGTTTGTATTTTTCATTTTTTCTACCTTATCAATTTACGACTGGTGCCAGTTAACTACAAGTTTTGTCCTATACCCATATCGATCCTATGGGACTCAAGAATGTAAAGCAATGGTATTACATTCATAATCTGTTCAGAACATAGACACTTCAGTTCGGTTAGGAAACCGAACCTACCATTGCTAGAGAACAATTTGGTAATTCTTTTCTAAGCACACGATGAATTCAATAGAATCATGCCACTCTACTTTTTCTGACCTGTCTGTTTATTTAATTCCATTAATTCATCTGAACCAACATACTTTAACTCTCCATTATGCTCATAAGCAAGCGAAGTGAGTAGATGTCCTCCTGGAGAACGTATTGGATCAAATTCCAATGCAACAACATATATCCTTACTTTCTTCGTATTTCGTTGTCGGACGTATTCAAGTATTGTTTCTGTATCTGTCTCTATATCTTGTCCTTTAATTGTTGTAGGAAGTCCATCTGTTACGAGAAAAATAACTGAAGAATCATCTTTGAATGCTCTATCAAGTGCAGCAAGGATATTTGTGCCACTCTTCATACTTAAGATACTTTCAGGTGTGAAGGTATCAAGGTAATGTAGGGCGCGTTTAATATTGAGTTCATTTGCATCTAATAATCTCTCACTCATCATACGTGCATCAGTCGAGAAGGGAACGATATTGAACGTAGAATCACTACTCAAACTTAGAAGAGAATCCTTTATAGCATTTACCGCTAATTCCAGTTTTTTAAGACCTGCAGCTGCCATACTTCGTGATATATCCAAACAGTAGACAACATCTTGTGGACCGTCAAGACTATTGAGGTATTTAATCATTCCCAGTGGATCGTTCATCCCAGAACGTCCACCCCCTTCTAACAGACCGTCTCCGCCGCCATCACCAGAAAACCCGCGAAAACGTCCCGATCCATCTCCACGTGCTCGAACACGACCCGTAACCACACCTTTTCCATCAGTCCTTCCGGGTTGTGCTACAAGACGACTTAGATTGGATGCTTCAGCTTCTCTTAATTTGGCATCTGTCATCAAATCTGGAATGAGTTCTTCTACAGGAGCATTATTAACTTCAACATCATGAATGACAATTCTTTCGCTATATTTAACTACTTCATCACGTTCATTTTTTGCGGCTTCAAATTTCTTTTTCTCGGCATCTTTTGCTAACTTCTTATTGGGATCGAGTAATTTTTTGGATAGCGGTGGTTTTGGTCTGTTCCTACGTTCAGGTGGTGGTTTATTGTGCGTAAATAAGTCAAAAGCCAATACATCAGATTGGTCGTTTTGTATTGGACCTATAGGTAGAAATAGATAAACCATGGCTACGCTCAAGTGGAATATCAATGAAAGCAAAATAATTGAACGCAATCGTGTTCTTCGTTGTTTTTTTTCCAGCATCCGTTCCGTCATGTCTTGTAACATTTATAAATCTCCCTATATTCGTCGTTGAGAACTTCAATCCTGATTAAGATCTATACTTTCTAATGTATTAATCCACTGATTGCCTTCAGGTGTTATTTCATAGTAAGTATGATTTCTATGTTTTATCCATTTTCCTTTAACGATGTTTTTCCGATAATGGATTATACGTCCTTCCACACGTTTTAATCCGCCCAGTTCCCGTAGTTTTTTATGTCTATCTTGTATCTCATCTAATGGAATATGTAAAGTTTGTGCGACAACTTTGGAATAATCCATCCCCATTTCTTGATGATGTTTTAGTATTAGATAATCTGTCTGGTCTAATTCTTCAATTTCTTTAGGTGTTTCCTGTTTAGAATCTGATGTTTGTGTCTGTTTGATTTCATTCCAAGAAATGTCCAATAGTCTTTCTGGTCTTAAACTGGAAATAGATTGACATGTTGTATCGTGAACAGTGATGATCCCTTCCTCTTTGAAATAACCTATGATACCGTCATGTTCCTCTGGTTTACAGCATTTTGCGATTTTATAGGTAAGTGGATTCATAGTTGTTAGTTGTTAGTTATTGGTTTTTTTCGTGATAATGCGCGGTATCCAATATCTTTTCTATAATGTGCGTCATCAAAATGGATTTCAGATATACCTTTATATGTTGTTTCAATAGCTGTTTTTAGGTTTTCACCTAAGGCTGTCACCCCTAAAACGCGTCCACCTGCTGTAACGACGTTTCCATTTTCTTGTTTAGTTCCTGCATGGAATACGTTAACCCCATCAATAGATTCAGCTTCTGATAATCCTGTAATAACCTTACCAGTTTGGTATGGATCCGGGTATCCTCCAGATGCCATGACTACACACGCTGCAGCTTGTGTATACCATTCAACATCATTGTACTGATCCAACGATCCGTCAATACATGCCAATAATAGTGGTATTAAATCACTCTTAAGTCGTGGTAATAACACTTGTGCTTCTGGATCACCGAAACGACAATTGTATTCCAATACCTTCGGACCGGTTTCAGTCATCATGAGACCCACATATAATACACCTTTAAAGGTGCACCCTATTTCAGCCATTCCATTTATGGTTGGGGGCACAATCTGCTCCATAACAAAGTCGTGTATATCAGGAGTGATTACAGGTGCTGGAGAATATGCTCCCATCCCACCGGTGTTTTTTCCTGTATCCCCATCCTGGGACATCTTATGGTCTTGTGAACTGACAAAAGGTAGGCAGTGTGTTCCATCTGAAAGGACAGTGAACGATGCTTCTTCTCCGATTAATTCCTCTTCAATAACTACGCTATTGCCTGCGTCTCCGAATGCTCTGTCTACCATAATCGTTTTTACGGCTTTTATTGCATCATCAATACTTCGACCAGGTATTACACCTTTTCCAGCTGCGAGTCCATCTGCTTTAACAAAAACGGATGTACCTATATTCTTAATATATTCAATTGCCTTATCAGCATCTGTGAATGTATTGTGTGAAGCAGTGGGAATCCCCTTTTTTGCCATTAACTGCTTGGCAAAATCTTTACTACCTTCAAGTTGTGCAGCTTTTTTATTTGGTCCGAAAACTGTTAGGTTGTGTTCGTTAAAAATATCTACTATACCGTCTGCTAATGGTGCCTCTGGTCCAACAACGGTAAGGTCAATCTTATTTGATTTTGCCCAGTTAGCAAGATCCGCGTAGTCGTCACCGATAGAAATTGTCTCTGCGATTTGAGCTATACCAGCGTTGCTGGGTGTGCAATAGATTTTCTCTACCAATGGACTTTGTGCAATTTTCCAGACGAGGGTGTGTTCACGACCTCCTTGTCCGATTACCAGTATTTTCAAACGAGGTTTCCTTTGATTTGTATGAAATATCTAATCAGTATTTTAACAGAATATTACCATCTATTCAATATAAAGTTTGGGGTATGTAAAGTTTTTGTCACTAAACATTATGCTCCTATGGTACCTGGATACCAATATTTATCTCAAGTATCATCTTTAGTATTCATCTCAACTGTAGTTATGTTAGATGTATGGATAATGTCATTGTAAAAAGTGTTAATATTTATCGTTTTGAAATGATAGCACTTTCACGGAAACCTTCACGGAGCAATTCTACGAGCCCTTATTGTATAAGGGTTTATAATTTTAACTATACCAATTCTCCGTGAATCACGTATGTGATATATAGAATAACATGTAGCAACTTCTATGAGTTTTAAATAGAGAATAATAGAGGTTAATGTCAGAGACTATCATCCCCTTGTAATAGATGATGGTGTAGGTATGGTATAATGATGATACAACATAATATTAAACTTAGTTTTCCGGAGAATTATGAACCGAAAAAAACAAATGGCTCGGATTATCCAAGTTGCACATTTAATACATGATCAACCGCGTCAATGGACACGACCCCGATTAGCAGATCACTTCAACGTAGATAAGATGACTATACAACGTGATATAAAGCTGTTACGTGAAATGGGTATTGAGATTGTTCCACGTGGTAAAGCCGGTTATGAGATGATATCCGATTTTTTCCTACCCCCACTAAATCTTGAGTTTAATGAGGCACTTGCTCTGGTGACTGCGGCAAGTTTTTATCGTGGAACTGAAGATGAAAGATCAGTAGAGGTATTGGATCGTGCTATTGGTAAAATCACTTCTACATTACCAACAGGTACACGAGATTCACTTTATCGACTTGTACCTCTAAACGAAATACCATACAGAAAGGTTAGTAAAGTTGATGAGAAACACCCCTATAGAGAGGAAATCTATGATGCCATAAGAGAACGACATGGTATTAACATAGAATATAATTCCTTTTATAGTGGTAAAAAGACACACCATAGAGTTTCACCTTATGCAGTGATTTTCCGGAAAAATGCATGGTATTTAATTGGATGGACAGATAAACATAGAGAAGTTCGTACTTTTCGGATAAACCGTATTGAGTCATTAAGGATTACTAAAAGGGAATATACTATCCCTAAAGATTTCTCTATACAGAGATATCTTGAAAAAAGTTGGGATATTATGACTGGTCCAGAAGTTGATGTAGAAGTACATTTTACTTCACGAGTTACACCTTTAATACGTGAAATAAATTGGCATCCTACTCAAAAACTCAATAAGTTGTCTGATGGTACTTTGCAATTCCAGGTGACTGTAGCAGGTTGGGAAGAAATCGGTAGATGGATTTTAGGTTGGGGTCATGACGCAAAAGTAATAAATCCTAAGGATCTTAGAGATTGGGTTGTTAATACTGCACAGCAGATGATGGCGTTGTATGAGGAATAAGGAAGTGTGGAAGTGGGTAGGATGGAAAATAGTAGTTAGCGGTACTGATCGTGTTTTCCATCTTTGACCAAAAGAATTGAATGTGTTAAACTATTGTTAACATGTTTGCATGAAAAAATCTTGAGAGCGAGATTGAAACATCAGAATTTTTATATGCCACGTTCTAAAATTTTAACATGTTAACAAAAAGACTCTCGATAGCGAGATTAAAACGCGAAATTAAAAAATATGACACGCTCTTGAGAGTCTGTTATAATTTAATATGTTATCAGAATTTTAAATATGACATAGTACTAAATCACAATAACAAACAGAGAATGTCTAACAACTTTGAACCAATTGCAGCAAAACTGACAGGAATTGACCTTTACATAGACGAATCAAGGCAACGGGTTGGTGGTGAATGGTTCATTGTTGCTGGGGTAGCCGTGGAAGACAGTGATAAGTTGCGCCAACTTTGTGAGGAACTTGAAAGAACCTCGCGTAAAAGAGATGTTAAGTGGGGAAAAGCAAATAAAGATAACCGTTTGCTTTATCTACGAACTGTAATTTCAGATGATCGCTTTCGTGATATCTTTCTATTTTCCTACGTATTTAGAGAACCTACGAATTATATTATGGCTACTGTCCGGAGTATTGACTTAGCCGTTTCCAATTTGCACGTTTCCAATTTGCCTGTGTATGTTTATATTGACGGGCTGAATAGAACCCAATATAAGGAGTACCAGGTTCGGTTAAGGAAACTTGGGTGCCAGGTTGAAAAGGTCCGAGGTAGAAAGGATGAAAGCGAACCGCTCATCCGGTTAGCGGATGCATTGGCTGGTGCAACCAGGGACTTGCTGGAATACAAGGATAATGAGCTTAAAGAAATTTTCTCAAGTGCTATAAAACAAGGAGTTCTTGTGGGATGGCGGAATTCTATTTACCCTGAAACTCCGGGACCCTGCCCGACAATGTATATGTAAATAGGGCAGAGCACACGGCTCTACCCTATTAAACAAACTACAGAAAACCACCTCGGTGAAGAGGTGGGCAACCTATCTTACCGACTGGTCGGTAAGCAGCTTGGCATACGCAACAGTTTTCGGCTGCTATTTTACTTCTGATTCTCATCTAATGTTTTTAAATGACCGTTCTCCGGCAGAAAACCACCTTGGTGAGAAGGTGGGCAACCTATCCTCTTAGCCGGCCAAGAGGCAGCATGGCATACGCAACAGTTTTCGGCTGCTATTTTACTTCTGGTGTCTATTATAAAGTATACACTTTTTCATTTATAAATGTCAATAAGCTTTTCATTTATAAATGTCAATAAGCTTTTCATTTAGAATGTGGAAGGATGGAAGATTAGAAGGATAGAGGAAGATTCGGAGGATGATAGTGGAAATGGAAGGGGCAAGACTGGAAGGATAGAAGAGCAGAACCTACACCCACCACCGAGGATGGGGTCAGTCCTGCATTATGAGAATTATATCATTGTTCATTGTGATTAATCCAAATCATTTTATTAATTTTGAAATTATTTTATAGTTTTATTTGATCAGACGCAGGTTAATGTAACTGGTGGTGTGGTATACTTTAACAGGACTTACGCAAAATTACAAAATGTGTTATTCTTATTGATTATGAACACATTTACACATTCTAAAAAGAAGCAAGACTTATTCTCCGATTTCTATAGAGAACATTGAGGAATGTGCAAATATCTTAGGAATGTGGTCTGGAACATTAATTAGTTGGAAAGAAGACAGGGATGAATAAGGTAGAAATTGACTAAGGATTGTAATGAAACACAGAATGTAAATTAGGTATTCTGTTTATATCGTCGGTTTAATATTCCCAATTATGACACAATACTTCTGCCTGTTCTATAACAGTTTGAGTAGCTTTCTCTTCTCTGTCTGGTGGGTATCCGTGGTTACGTAGAATACGTTTAATAATTAACCTTATCTGAGCTTTTACACTGTCTTTTAATGTCCAGTCAATGGATACATTTTTACGGACGTTTTCCACCAGTTCAATTGCAATGGTTCTTAGAGTTTCATCTCCCAATACCTGAACAGCACTATCATTTGTTTCAAGAGCATCGTAGAAAGCCAATTCATCTTCAGATAGTCCTAATTCATCACCCCGTTCTTGTGCTTCGCGCATCTCATTTGCAATTTCGATTAGATGTTCAATAACTTGTGCAGCCTCAATACTTCGATTCTGATAATTACGAATTGAACGTTCTAACATTTCAGCAAATGACCGTGCCTGAACGACGTTTTTATCTGAACGGGACCTAATTTCACCCTTCAGAAGTTTTTCAAGTAGTTCAACTGCTAAGTTTCTTTGTGGTAGATCTTTTACTTCATCAAGAAATTCTTCCGATAGAATTGAGATATCTGGTTTATTTAATCCTGCGGCTGCAAAAATATCTACTACTCCTTCAGGCACTACTGATTTGGATACTAATTGCTTAATTGCTTCGTCAGTAGATTCCAACTGTGTCTCTTCGTCAATACTGCGTTTTGACAAAATTTTACGAACTGTTTGGAAAAATCCTACATCGTCACGTATCTCAATTGTCTTTTCATGTGGAACAGCAAGCGCGAATGCTTTTGTCAAAGCAGAAACAGTTTCAAGTAGACGATTTTTTCCATTCTCTTGTTGTAAGATATGTTCTTGAGCAGCAGGGAGTAATTTTATTCGATCCGCGGGAGTACCAGTTGACCATAATGTCCAGTCGAATCCATGAAAAAGGTCACAGCAGATTTCGTGTTTTTCAAGCATGACAGCCACTGCTTCCTCTTTGTTTAATGTTGCTTTTCCTTTGCCACCGCTTCTGGTGTAATTACTCAATGCTTGTTTTAAATGATATGCAAGTCCAATGTAGTCAACGATTAAACCCCCAGGTTTATCTTTAAATACGCGATTAACACGAGCGATTGCTTGCATTAGTCCATGTCCCTGCATTGGTTTGTCTACATACATTGTATGAAGACTTGGGGCATCGAATCCTGTTAACCACATGTCACGAACTATAACAAGTTTGAATGCTTCACTCGAATCCTTAAATTGAGTTGCCAATTGTTCTCTACGTTTTTTGTTTCGGATATGCTGTTGCCATGACTCATCATCCGACGATGAACCTGTCATTATTACTTTTATAATTCCTTTCTTATCATTGTCGTCATGCCAGTCTGGTCTGCGTTTGATAATGGCATTATATAGATCCACACAGATTCTACGACTCATACAAACAATCATCCCTTTTCCGTCCATAGTTTCTAATCGTTCCTCAAAGTGTGAAATTATATCATCAGCAACAAGTCCAATTCTCTTTTCAGTTCCGACCAATGCTTCCATCTGTGCCCATTTAGATTTTAATTTCTCTTTTTCTGCTACTTCTTCAGCTTCAGTTAATTCTTCAAATTCAGGATCAATATGTGGTTTTTCATCTTCATCCATTTCAATTTTAGCAAGTCGACTTTCGTAGTAAATAGGAACAGTAGCACCATCATCAACCGCTTGCTGAATATCGTATATACTAATGTAATCACCAAATACGGCTACTGTATTTCTATCTGCAAGTTCGATAGGTGTCCCAGTAAAACCTATGAATGAAGCATTTGGAATTGCGTCACGTAGATGCCGTGCAAAACCATCAATAAACCCGTATTGACTACGGTGTGCTTCGTCAGCAATAACGATAATGTTACGTCTGTCTGATAGTTGTGGAAAGTACGTTTCCTCCTCTTCTGGAAAGAACTTATGAATTGTACTAAAGATCACACCCCCAGATGCTACTTGTAGGAGTTCCCTTAAGTGTTTTCTGTCTTGTGCTTGCACAGGTTTTTGTCTAAGGAGTTGATTACAACGGGCGAATGTACCGAATAGTTGATCGTCAAGGTCGTTTAGATCTGTAATTACCACAATTGTGGGGTTTTCCATTTCCGGACGTTGAATGATACTCCCTGCATAAAAAGCCATTGTTAAGCTTTTACCGGAACCTTGTGTATGCCATACAACCCCACACTGTTTATCCCCATCCACACCTGATGCTTTAATTGTAGCTTCAACAGCAGTTTGGACAGCATGGAATTGGTGGTAACCAGCAATCTTCTTTGCAATTGAACCGTTGTCAGTTTCTTCATAGACGATGAAATGTCTTAAATATTCTAAGAGACGTTTCTTTTGAAAAACCCCATTTATTAAAACTTCTAATTCTAATTCAGTTGGAGCAGCCTCCTCATCCCCTTCTATTGTTCGCCAAGGTAAAAACCATTCCTTGTCTGCAGTTAGAGAACCGATACGTGCCTCTAATCCATCTGAGATAACTATAACTTCATTATAAGCGAAAATAGATGGTATTTCCTTTTTATATGTTTGTATTTGGTGAAATGCACTGGTAATTGTCGCTGATTCATCTGTAGGATTCTTGAGTTCAATCACTGCTAATGGAAGTCCATTGATGAAAACTACAATGTCTGGCCGACAATTGGATTCGTCTGCAACAGTAAACTGATTTACTACAAGCCAATCGTTGTTTTCAGGTGTTTCAAAATCAATTAGTTTGGCACGATCCCCACGTATGCTTCCATCTTCTTGTCGATATTCCACTTCTATGCCACCAATTAACATTGAGTGGAAAGTGTTGTTGTTTTGTACTAACACTTGGGAATTTGGATTGAGGATTTTATTGATTGCTTCTTGTAGTGTATCAGAAGGGATCGTAGGATTAAGACGGGTAACAACATCATGTAGTCGTTGTTTCAGTACAACATCTTTGTATGAAGAACGTTCTGCATTAGGGGAGTCTGGTGCTATATCTGGACCGTGTAATACAGCATAATCTAAATCGGAAAACCATTGAAGGGTAGATTCTTCAATATCGGATTCGTGGATTGTATTGAGATTCATGTTTTTAAATTTTGGATCGTATCTTATTAACCAGACATAAACTTGTGGTTTGTGTTTATCTCCTAATTGTAATTACATGCCTTTAAAGAGATAACGATAAAGATCAGCAAGATTTATAAGAGTTGTTTCATTAAAGGACATTGATCTTATCAAAGCTCTTTCAGATAAGTCAATCCAATTTTCCCATAAACTTTCGATTTTCTTATGTTCAACCCTTAAACTTTCCCATAGAACTGACAGAGTATTTGGATCATTTCTAAGTAAAGAAATTGCTTTCTTAGTGGTATTATAGTCTTCAGTTAGAAAAGTCAACGGAATCTGAAAATATGGTTCGGATGTTGATTGTAACATATCCTCCCTGCCTAATGAGATAACCGATGCTAATTCGTGAATATTCAATGCCATATAATATGCCACTAATGATGATTGATATGCCAATTTATCTTCATAAAATGAGGATAACCATCCCCATCTATCATAGGCATTGGTTAAATAGCTCCAACTTTCAAGACAATTTCCACCTCGAGTACCACTAATTGAATATGCATATCCCCTAAATTCACTCATTTCCCATAATGGGAAAAACTTTGTACCACCAGCGACAGGAATTTTGATTTGGGCTAGACCGAGTGCAAGGTCTATCTGATTTGTACTCAGACAGACTCCTCCATGCATGCTATGATACACGTACCCTAAGGCTTTTGGCAGTTGTATCCATGCATCGTACCCAGCAGATTTCCAACCTACAATGTTTTGCAGGTCATCAAGAAAAGCTTTTTGGTCTCGAAATTCCTCTCTACCAGATTCGACTCCCGCTAATGCCACAACCATTAAAGGAGAAATAATTTCAACGGCTTTATCCACAGTCTGGACTAATTGTTCTTTGCTTTCCGGCTTTTGTCCATCCAATTCTTTTTCTCGCCATTGAACTAAATCCTTAAAAACCTTTGGACGCATCTTTTTAATAAGTTCACGCCATCCAAATGTATCCCCTGCCCTAATGAGTTTAGTAGCAGTTGAATATGCCTCCTGCACAGATAGAACTTCCTCAGGAATATCAGTCAATTGTGGGTCTAATTTAATGGTAGGAAACGGATTCTTTCCCAAAGGTGGTTTATCTACAATAGGCATATTGTGAATTTCACGGCATAATTTTACACACTCTTCATCAAATTCCTTGTCTATTCTAAAGTCTGCGTAAACTTTCGTACCTAAAAAGATTGGGGTTATGTCATTTCCTGATGACTGACGAATGATAGGTATGAATTTATCTGTACCTAAATTCTTGACAAGTTCCGCGTTAACAATCATGCATTCGTAACCAGTACCACCTACACCTTTATTTGCCTTGGTTACATATTCATCAGTACAAACAACCAAAACTCTATTAGCTTCAACGATTCCTCGTTGCATGAATTGTGGAAAATCATCACCATAACCAAGGTCCCATTGGTCAAGTATGACATCAATTCCATTGTTACGCAATTGTGCAGCAAGTTCGGATACCCACTGTTTATGTTCAGGGGAATCATGGGAATAGGATATAAAAACTTTTGGATGTTCTGTCATATTTACTATATCTCTGATTATTACAAAATGATTACAACATTTACTTACAGTTCAAACGTTGAAATGGGAATTAATGAGTTATTAGGTGTCTCTGCAAGCAAAGTTTACTGTTGCAACATCTTAAGAAAATCCCGATGGTATATAATGTTCCTTGAAAAATTGGCACGATTAACACTAACTGGTGCCTCTCTATAAATATTTCCTAACCAACTGTTAAATTGACCAACCCAATTGTTCCAAAAGTCATGTAGCTGTTTCTGTGTAACATCTAATTTTGTCCATAATTCAGAAACTGAGTCTGGATGCCGTAGTAAAAGAAATTGTGCTCGTTCATATATTTTTGTGGTTTCAGTCATAAAAGTGAGGGGGACATCAAAGTCAAAGGGAGATGTCGAATTGTAAGTTCTTGTTAAGTTTTCTTTCTGGTACAATGCAATTTTTGCTGCAAATTCATGAATATTGAGTGTCATGTAATATGCCACTAATGATGCACGGTATTCTAAGTCATTCTCAAATATGAGAGATAGCCATTCCCATCTTTTATACGCATTGGCTAAATATTCCCACCCTTTTGTACAATCTGGACCAAAGGAGTCTGCCCATCCTACAAACTCAGATAGCTTCCAAACATGAATGAGTTCTTTTCTATTGTATTTATCAGGAATTTTAACCGAGGCAAGCT
Organism: Candidatus Poribacteria bacterium; assembly: GCA_965205025.1. Classification (GTDB taxonomy): domain Bacteria; phylum Poribacteria; class WGA-4E; order WGA-4E; family WGA-3G; genus MSPOR6. The sequence goes on along the minus strand of CBDBFU010000016.1, from coordinate 48,653 downwards.
CAAGAGCAAGGTCTATTTGATTTGTACCCAAACCAACGCACCCGTGCAAACTATGATATACATATCCTAAAGCATAAGGAAGACGTATCCACTCTCTGTTCTCATCACTATTCCATCCAGTTATATTTAGCAGGTCATCAAGAAAAGCTTTTTGGTCTCGAAATTCCTCTCTACCAGATTCGACACCTGCTAAAGCAACTACCATTAAAGGGGAAATAATTTCAACGGCTTTATCCACAATCTGAACCAATTGTTCTTTGTTTTCTGGATTTTTTCCATTCAATTCATTTTGTCGCCATTGGACTAAATCCTTAAAAACGGTTGGTCGAATCTTTTTAATAAGTTCACGCCATCCAAATGTATCCCCTGCACGAATCAGTTTAGAAGCTGTTAAATATACCTCTTGCACAGATAGAACTTCTTCAGGGATTTCTATCAACTGTGTATCTATTTCTACAGTAGGAAACGGACTTTTTCCTAAAGGGGGTTTCTCTATAATCGGCATTTCGTGGAGTTCACGAATTAATTTTTCAAACTCTTCATCATATTGATTGTCTTCTCTAAAGTCAGCATAAACCTTTGTTCCTAAGAATGCTGGTGTTTTTTCTTTATCCGATGAATTTCGAATGATAGGAATGAATTTATCGGTTCCTAAATTCTTCACAAGTTCACTATTTACAATCATCCGTTCATAACCAACACCCCCTTCTTCGGCGTTTGCCTTGCTCACGTACTTGTCCGTGCATATAACCAGTACCCTATTAGCGTTCACAATGCCCCGTTCCATGAATCGTGTAATATCGTCCCCGAGTCCAAGATCCCATTGATCGAGTATTGCATCAACTCCGCTATGGCGAAGTCGCGCTGCGAGTTCTGATACCCACTGTTTATGTTCTGGTGAATCGTGAGAGTATGAAATAAAAACCTTTGGATTTTCAGACATCTTTATCCTTCAATAACTGTCAATCCATGCAACTTACTAAATTCGGCATTTCTTAATTGACTATAGCTTATACCAGAAAAAATGAATTAAGAAAACGGCTAATTACTACACTAAGATTGCAACATCATGAATAAATTACTATGACGATCTACGTTTCTTCTCACTACTCTTATATTAACATCGGGATTGCTTCTATAATCCTGCTCTAACAAATATTCAGAGTTCCTGATCCATTCTCTCCATATATTCACCATATCCTCACGCGTTACATTTAAGCATGTCCATAATTCTGATACTGAATCTGGATTCCGTGACAAAAGAGAAATAGATTGTTCATATATATCTTGATCTTCAAACAAAAAAGTCAATGGAACCTTGTCAGGTGAAAGATGCATACTATTATACGCGCTTGTTTTCTCATTCTTATTTGAAGCGATTATTGATGCTAATTCGTGAATATTCAGAGCCATATAATATGTTACCAATGATGTTCTATATAGTTTTGAATCACCTTCAAAAATCGTAGCTAACCACTCCCATCTATCAAAACCATTCACTAAATACTGCCAACCTTCAAGATATTTTTTACCAAATGAATTAGACCAACCCATATATTCAGGTACTTGCCAAATATAACGGTGGTTCGTTCTGTAAATATCTTTGGTTTTAACTTGAACTAAACTTAAGGCACAGTCAATTTGGTTAGTACTTAAACAAAGACTTCCATGTATACTATGATAAACATAGATTAGGGTTTGATAAAGATGATCGTAAATACCCATGCTGTTAGGTTTTGCAAGGTTTGTTAATTCATATATAATTTCTTTTTCGTATCTAAATTCTTCTTGTCCGGATTCAACTCCTGCTAAAGTAAATACCATTAGTGATGAAATAATTTCAACTGCCTGATCCACAATTCTACAGCGTTCTATATTATCTTGTCCTGATTTATTGAGTTCACTTAGACGCCAATGTTTCAATGTCTCTATAGCATTAGGTCTAATCTTCTTTAAGAATAGCTGCCAACCAAATGTATCCCTAGCACGTATAAATTTTGTAGCAGTAATATATACTTCATTAGCAGATCCAATCTTAGCAGGGATTTCTGTCAACTGTGTGTTTATTTCTACAGCAGGAAACGGGTTCTCTCCCAATGGTGGTTTTTCTACAATGGGTATTTCGTGGAGTTCACGAATTAATTTTTCAAACTCTGCATCAAATTGATTGTCTTCTCTAAAGTCAGCATAAACCCTTGTTCCTAAGAATGCTGGTGTTTTTTCTTTACCTGATGAGTTACGAATGATTGGTATGAATTTATCTGTACCTAAATTCTGCACAAGTTCACTATTAACAATCATACGTTCATAACCAACACCCCCTTCCTCGGCGTTTGCTTTAGTCACGTACTGATCTGTGCAAATTACTAATACCCTATCAGCCTCTACAATGCCACGTTCCATGAATCGTGTTACATCATCTCCCAATCCGAGGTCCCATTGGTCGAGTATTGCATCGATGCCGTCATGACGCAATCGTGCAGCAAGTTCGGATACCCACTGCTTATGCTCTGGAGAGTCATGAGAGTATGAAATAAATACCTTAGGATTTTTCGCCATCTGTTACCTCCAATATCTCATTTGCCTCGTCTACACGAATTTCCCCAGACAGCAATTTTGGCAATAGCGTGTCTCGGGTTTGGGCAAGCGTGCGAGATTGTTCTCCGTTAAATTGAAGCATTTTGAACAATGGTTCAACTGTTCGATTAAACGCATTTATTATAGACACAGGTGGAATACATAAGTATTGCTCTTTTGCAAAGACTTTGAAGGCGAAATTTTTTATTCCTGTGGTCCCATTTTCGTACTGAAAAAATTTATCATTTGAATAGAGATCCCTAAACCATAGATAGATAAAATTTGACATGTTTTCTGATTTCAGGCGAATAACGCGGCAAAAATTAGAGTAAACTAAAGGAAACTCAAGTTGATCCAGCAATTCTTTTTTAATTAATATTGTCCGTCCCGTTGACTGTGTAGGACCGCCACCAGATATCTCAATTACTAAATCCCCATTTTGTAGCTGACGCTTCGCTAAGCTTGATGTTTTTAGATACCGGATAGGCATATCCCCAAGACCTCCAATTTGGAGACTAGGTACGTCGGCACCTCTGATGCAGAATACAGGACACGACCAATCACCGATTTCTGTAGATTTCCCCCAATCGCCACCTAAAACCACATCGGTTAAATCTACAAACCTAGTGACTTCCCATCCATTCGGAATCCTCCCGAGGGATGAATCTTGCAACGTGGATGAGATTAACGCAGCCACTTCAGTGTCCATACCAACGGGTTCGCATCCCTCCATTTTTGCTTTCACGGGGTCAAAGTCTACAAACCATGACTTGAAAATTGCCCGCGCTGTTGCCTCTAATGTTTCATTCATCTGTCGGTTGAGTTCGATTTTATCGTCAAGTGTGCCGAGAATGTGAGCGATGCGGCGTTGTTCAGATAGAGGCGGTATAGGGATTCTGTATCGTGATACCCATTCCCATTGAGCGCGCGGCATCCGTGTGCCTTCAGAGCCGGAATCTGCAAAGTCAACAAAAGATTGAGATGCCATACAATAGTAGAGGAAATTTTGATCTATTTCTTCTTTGGCGCGCGTAACCCAAATATCCGTTGAACATACACCATCAAAAGGTGCTGTAACGACCTTACGGAAATAACATCTCAATTTTCCAAAAAGGATATCACCCTCTCTGAAACGAGACTTTGTACTCGTGACATCGCTTGCTATACCTTGTCCTACGAGAGATAATGTGTTTTCTCCAATGTGCTCAAGTCCAATATAAGGAGTATCACCCAAATCAGAGGGTGAAACGGGCTCACGGATCAACGTTGCACAATCACCAAAAGTTTTTGCTCGCCATCCTCTTTTTGTACTCCATTTTCCATTAATTCCTTCGGAATTTTCGTTCTGGTCAACTAGTTGTGCTTTTTGAATTATCTCATATCTTTCCGATATCACTTGTCGGAACCCTTCTGATATTGATTGCCAATCTAAGACATCAACCCGAAATGGCAGATTGGATTCCTCAAATGCCTCTACTAATTCGCTTCTCTGTTTCAAGTTTAAAGGCTTACTTCCGACAACAACAAGATCAAGGTCGGAATAATCTTTCGCTGTCCACTTCACACGCGATCCAAAGGCACGAACCTCGTAACCTGGGATGTACTCAGCCAATATGTATTTAATTGTTTTGAGATGTTTAGGATTGAGTTCAATCATTGCGTTCCTCTAATGCTTTTAAAAGCTGCTTGGCATCATAGATAAACTCAGTAGCTTCAGTAAATACATTTTCAGCAGCATCTTCATTGTAAGTATGAGAAGTCAAATTCCGCGCCTCACGATATTCCATCCAACGTTCCGAATCAGAAATCAATTGGCTCTCTGCACCTAAACGAAAGAGATTTCGTTGTGTAATCCCTTCAGCGGCAGCCTCACCAATATTTTCTTGAAGCCACCGCTTTATCATTTTCCAAGACTGCTCATAAGCAACCTCAAAACTATGAATAACTCCGGCACGAACCGTTTCTTGTAAATCTTCATCAGAGGTATTAAGTGTATTGGCAGCCTTAACAGAGCGTTCCAGACTTTCAATAGATTTTGCTAAACTGTCAAAATTTAAGCTCATTGTTCACCTCTATAACCTAATGTTTCTAAATTTTTCTTGATAGCTGCCGCAAGCCGTTCAGACTCTGCAAACTGTTCATAGAGTTTGTCGGAAAGTTGCGTTATCTGTTTTTCAAAAGGGATTTCGTCATCCTCAATGTCTGTAATACCTACATATCGTCCTGGTGTAAGCACGTATCCGTATTCCTGAATCTCACCGAGTTTGGTGCTTTTGCAGAATCCGGGCACGTCAGCATATTCACCAGAACTTTCATCGCCGCGCCATGCGTGATAAGTTTCGGCAATTCGCGTCATTTCGATATGCGTTAACTCGCGGTGTACGCGGTCAATCATCACACCTAACCTGCGCGCATCAATAAAAAGTGTTTCCCCAGTTCGTTTACGATATTGACTGTTCTCTTTGTTTCTTGTGATGAACCATAGACAGACTGGAATGGATGTGGAATAGAAAAGTTGCCCGGGTAACGCTACCATGCAATCAACTAAATCCGCTGCAACGATGTTTTTGCGAATTTCACCTTCGGTTGCAGTATTGCTACTCATGGAGCCGTTTGCCAACACAAAGCCTGCAATCCCGTTTGGTGCAAGGTGGAAAATAAAGTGTTGTACCCAAGCAAAGTTGGCATTCCCTGTTGGAGGTGTACCGTAAGTCCATCGTTTATCTTCAGGCAGCCGTTCTCCACCCCAATCACTGCTGTTAAATGGTGGATTAGCAAGGATAAAATCAACTTTTAAGTCAGGGTGCAGATCGTTGTGAAAACTGTCTGCATGTTCCAGTCCAAGATTCGCGTCTATACCGCGTATGGCAAGGTTCATCAAAGCTAATTGTCGTGTAGTTGGGTTTGATTCCTGTCCATATATTGATATGTCATTTGGATTTCCACCATGTGCTTCAACGAATTCTTCACTTTGGACAAACATACCACCAGAACCGCAGCATGGATCGTATACTCGTCCTTTGTAAGGAGTGAGCATTTCAACCAAGAGTTGGACAACACAACGAGGGGTATAAAACTGTCCGCCTCTTTTACCTTCGGCACTTGCGAATTGTGATAGAAAATACTCATACACTCTACCTAAAATATCTTTTGATTGATTCTCTTCTTCACCCAAACCTATAGTACCTATAAGATCAACAAGTTCCCCAAGCCGTTGTTTATCCAAACTTGGACGTGCATAGTTTTTCGGCAGTACACCTTTGAGTCGTGGGTTTTCTTTTTCAATTGCCAGCATTGCATCGTCAATAAGCGTACCAATTTCTGGTTGTTTGGCTTTTGCCTGCAAAAATGACCAGCGCGCTTCCTTCGGCACATAAAAGATATTTTCTGCCATGTATTCGTCTCTATCCTCAGCATAATCCAAACGGGCAGATTCTTCTTTGACATAGTAATCACTTTGCGGATTAGCATACTGTTGAAGTAGAAATTGATACTTTTCCTCAAAATTATCAGAAATGTATTTGAGGAAGATCAATCCTAAAACTACATGCTTATATTCTGCAGCATCCATGTTGTTCCGAAGTTTATCAGCTGCTTGGTATAGGGTTGCTTCAAAACCTAAAGTTGCCCCATTTTCATTTGATTTCTTTTCTGTTTTTTTCGACATGAGTATCTGAGAGTATTCCTTTAATGTGTTTATAGTTTTATGTAATTTTATTGTGTAATTTTTGTGTGAAATATGTATCAATATAATACCATATTCAGCTTTGTAATTGCAATCCTTAGACATAAGAATTTCGATAGGTATGTAGGTGAAATCCGTGTAATCAACTATACAGTCAAAAACACCTATACCATACAAGAACGGTTATCAAGCACAAAGCCAACCGTGAAACTGTGTAATCCGTGTAATCTGTGGTTCAGACAAACAACATAGCAAATGGATGTCGGCTATAAGCAATAGTAAGAGAAACCTATTGATTCCAGAATTCCAGATAGAAATAGCCGTTCAATCTTTCCCTTCTATTGCAAAGAAATAATACCATTTCTATAAATATCATTGCTATATAAAGGAAAAAATGCGATTATATTAAAGAACACTATTTACGATTATTTTTCCACTACTATTGTATTAACAATTTTCTAAAAGACGCTAAAAATTGGCGTATTCAAAGGAGCATATCTGATGAAATATGTTTTTTCAGTTGTGGTCCCGTTATTTCTGATAATTCTGCTTATTTTGCCTGTTGACGTTGTTTTTGCTCGTGCGTTTAACAACGATTTTGAAACTGGTGATCTCACAGATTGGGAAAAAACTGGCACAGCGTTTGATTTTCAACCGACTTGGGGTGATAACCCGACTGCACGGAATCGAGGGCAACCTTCACAACATCAAGGTGATTGGTGGCTTGGATTGGCAGAAAAGTATCAGGGACCGGACAAAGGTGCAAAACTTGGACAGAAACCGGGTGATCTTGCGGATGGTGTTGATGCACCACAAGGGACTTTGACTTCAATCGAGTTCGTGATTGTTGGAGAGACGATGAATTTTCTTATTGGTGGGGGTAATCGTCCATGGGGTGTAAATCCAGAACCGTGTGGTGTCAACCTTGTGATTGATGAGGAAGTAGTTCTTTCTGCAACTGGTAACAACAACGAAAGTATGACCCGCAAAGAATGGGACGTTTCTGACTTCAAAGGTGAACTCGCGCAACTTGTTGTCTATGATAACAGTAGTGGGGGATGGGGACACCCTAACTTTGATGATGTCCATCAGGCAAACGGTGCCGGTAAAAATATACCGTGGGACCAAGTGGCTGCTGTTGAGGCACGCGGTAAGTTAGCGGTGAGTTGGGCACAAATGAAGAAGTATTACTAACTAAACGTTTTTATGACGTCCTGCGGGGAGACGCTAAACCCCCGACTATTTTAAATGGGATGAAAATATTATGTTATCCAATTCCAATTGATTTATTCTTATTATTTATTTTAGTAAACGTTAAAAAATCACAGATAAAAATATCCATTAATAGAAAATAAAAGATTCTTAATTACGAGATTGAAACGTTATAGCAGATGGCTGTCGGCTATCAGCAGATAGTAAGAGAAACCTATTGATTCCAGGCTACCAGTCTGTGTAATCCCCAATTCAGACAAAAGACTATACCATACAAGAACAGTCATCATACACACATACCCAACCGTGAAATCTGTGTAATCTGCGGTTCAGACAACAGGTAGCAATTGGTTATCAGGGGTGTGTAATCTTTTTGTCACTTTACTAAGCACCAACAAAATCTCAATTCCAATTCATCCAGTCTGAATTTCAAGAATTACAGCTTATTCTTCACTACTATAATTTTGACAATTTTATTCCAGGGGGTAACTGAGAATCTAATGATTAGTCTATTTTTTGGAGTTTTCTATATCAAAAATACCGTACTCCAGCGGAGTACTATGTCTATAGAAAACAATATCGGAACGGTCTGGCACTCCAGCGGAGTGCTATGTCCCAATACACTTCGTATGAAAAACATATAAGTACTTAATTCACGCTTAAGTTAAAATATAATTAACGAATGTGATTCACGGAGAATTGGTCTACTTTAATTATAAACCCTTATAGAGTAAGGGTTCGTAAAATTGCTCCGTGAAGGTTTCCGTGAAAGTGCTATCATCTCAAAACGATAAAAATTAACAGATTTTTACAATACATAGTAACCATACATCTAACATATCTGGAGTTGAGATGATACTTGAGATAAAAATTGGTATCCAAGTACGATAGCAGCGTAATGTTTAGTGACAAAAACTTTACATACCCGGTTATCAGGTTATCAGTTATTAGTTGATAGAAGGAACAGCAAATTCATTATCAATAACGAGATTGAAACAATCCGCAAACTGGAAAGTTTGCGGTACAAAGATTCAGTGTAGAAATTATTCCATTTCAATTTAAATATTTCACATTACGGGTATTACTTTTCAGAGATGCAGGTTTTCAGGATTTTGTGATATTCGGGATTTTGCTAATGAGTGGTCAATCGTCAGAACTGGAATTTATTGGGTAGGTGGATGAAAGAAGGGAAGAGGGTTACCTAAGTTTTTTCTTGGCTTTTTCTCGGTTGTTACGGGCTATCGCATATTTAGGGTCAAGCCGGATCGCCTCGTCATAGTCAACGATAGCAGCTTCGATGTCTCCCAGTTTACTTTTGGCAAAGCCTCGGTTGTGGTAGGTTCCTGCATCTTCAGGGTCAAGCCGTATCGCCTCATCATAATCAGAAATCGCAGCCTCAGAGTGTTCCAACCGAAGTTTTGCGTTTCCTCGGTTGTGGTAGGTTCCTGCATCTTCAGGGTCAAGCCGTATCGCCTCATCATAATCAGAAATCGCACCAAAATGCTCTCCTATTCGGCTTTTGGCAACACCTCGGTTGTTGTAGGCATCCGCATTATTAGGGTTGAGATGAATAACCTCGTCATAATCAGAAATCGCAGCCTCGGGGTGCCCCAGTTGAATTTTCACAGTACCTCGGTTATAGTAGGCTCTTGCATATTTAGGATCGAAACGGATCGCTTGGTCATAATCCGAAATGGCTTCAAAATATTTTTTCAAGTCGCTTTTTGCATTCCCTCGGTTGTTATAGGCTATTGCATATTCAGGGTTTATACGGATCGCCTCGTCATAATCGGTAATAGCACCTTCAAGGTCTCCCAGTTTGCTTTTTGCATTCCCTCGGTTGTAGTAGTCTATTGCATATTCAGGGTTTATACGGATCGCCTCGTCATAATCGGTAATAGCACCTTCAAGGTCTCCCAACTCGTCTTTGGCGTTTCCTCGGTTGGTGTAGGCTCTCGCTTCATTAGGGTCAAGCCGGATCGCTTCGTCATAATCGGAAATGGCAGCCTGATAATCGCCTTGATCGTAGAATTCATTACCCCTATCGACGTAGGCTTCTGCGGATGTAGGGTTCTCAATTGTGTTCTTAGTGTTTTCCATTAGATTTTCACTTTTGTGGCATGAGAATCGGATTTTAGGTAGTCTTTTATATCGTCTGTTCCATCAGGAAGCCTTGGTGGCAAGGTATGGGTGGTAGCAGCTTCGCTTTGGCTTACTTGCGTGGTGTTGGTAGAACCCATTTTGACTTCACTGTTCTTACTACGAATGATAAGAGAAACTATAATTGCTATTAGAATCCCTACCACCAGAGGTCCTATGAATGATGCCAAAATCACGTGTACAGTTTTGGCTGTTCCTTGTGTTCTTTCTTCAAGCACCCCAACCCTTGTGTTAAGGTTATTCACACTTTCGGTGAGTTTCTCTACATTTCCACTAAGTTTTTCTACAGCCTCACTGAGTCTTTCTACATTATTGTTCAGGTCCAATACATTTATCTTTTCAGTAACCGTTATGACGTTTGGATCTGACTCCTCTTGTCCGAAGGCAGCAAAGGCAACAAGCAGGAAACAAAGAATCCCGATTAGGACAGCTCGCCCATTTAGCATTGTGAATCTCCCAGACTTCAGTTTTACGCTATGAGAATAACGCATATAACGCATTCTGGTTAACAGGTTAATTTATTTTAGCATATTATTCAAGGAAAAAGTAGGAGAGGATTCCGATCCCCGATCTTCTCCGCGTAATCCGTGAAATCTGTGTAATCCGCGATTCAGACGACAGATAGCAAATAGCAAACGGCTAACAGCAAATGGGCAAGTGTAAGACACTTCTATTCCGAGAATGCACCACAGCAGATAAAACTACTTGCCAATCCAAAACAAAGAATTTACACTATCCTTCTACCCAGAAATAAGTGTAATCCACAATTCAGATGAAACACCAAAATCTAACAAAAACATACATCATACCAAAATCCTTTCCGTGAAATCCGTGAAATCTGTGTAATCCGCGATTCAGACATCAACATTTATAATACACAAAAAATAAATTGAAGAATATCCAATGAACAAACAACTAATATCACATATATGAAAAACAGTTGACATAATAGTAAACATACGTTATGATAACATATTGAGAATAATTATAATACCTATACTAATACATGACCATATATTAGGTGAGTAGAATTAAAAACTGTTGAATCTAACATGAGGAACTTTTTCATTTTTAGCATAAATCGTAACATTTTGCATAAAAACAGGATGAAAATTAATGACTATCCAATACATTCAAGATCACATAAAAAACAAAACCAGCATAACTCATAAATACCTGGGTTGGAGATACACCAGAAATGAAAGAAAAAGACACAAAATCACTAAATTTCAGAATTTTTATAATTGGAAAAAAACACCGATAAACCCATACTGCTACAGAGCGGACAACCGTTTTCCTAATGTTACACCATGTAACGAAAAGTGTAACATTTTAAACTATATAGTATATATAATATTACATTTGTGAAACACAGTAAACAAGAACATTTTAAAGAAAATTTATCCTCATAAGTCATTCCCGTAAACCAAGCCAATTAAGGAGTGGGAAGAAAATTTTGAAGGATCAGGAATTGGAATCACCATATAGTTGACTATTGTCAAATGTCACTCCCTTGTGATACAATAAGAAATATCAACATAGAATCTACTTCTTATTGGAGGGTAGTATGAAAATTGATAAGATAGAGTCGTTTTACATTGGAAATGGGTATGTAATTCGGATTCATACCGATACCGGTATAAGCGGCATTGGACAGACAGCATGTTGGGGATATCCAGAAGCAGTAAAAAAAATAGTTAATACCTTTGAAAAATACCTCATTGGACAGAATCCATTACGTATTGAGCATCACTGGCAATATCTCTATAGAATGGGACCGTTCAAAGGGACAGCATTGTGTGGGGCAATTAGTGCAGTCGATATCGCGTTGTGGGATATCAAGGGTAAACATTTCGGTGTACCTATATGGGAATTACTCGGTGGAAATTGTCGTGATAAAATTCGATTACATCTACTGGGAGGTGGTGGCACACTAGAAACGATGTTTGAAGCTGCAAAGACTGCTGTAGAAGAAGGTTTCACCGCCCTAAAATTTGATCCATTAGTTGGAAATTTTCAAGACATGACTGTAGACCGTCTGGTTAAAACGGCACGTGATCTTGTCGCTGCTGCACGGGAAGGTGGGGGACCTGATCTTGATTTGATCGTTGAAGTGCATCGTAAACTGACACCGATGAATAGTATAGTTTTGGAAACAGCGTTAGCCCCCTTTAATCTGTATTTCATAGAAGACCCAATTCAGATAGACACGATCACAACACAGGGGGAATTGGCAAAACGTATGACAACACCCCTCGCTATCGGTGAACGGTTTACAACTATATGGGAATTTCGTGAACTCTTAGAATACGGTGGACCTCAGTATGTACGACCAGACGTTGGATTAGCTGGTGGATTGACACACTGTAAAAAGATAGCTGCGATTGCTGAATCCTATCATAGTGCAGTTGTAACACATAATTTCCTCGGACCGCTTATAACTGCAGCATCCCTCCATTTAGATACAAGTATTCCAAACTTCATTACCCAGGAATACACGAAGGGTGATGAATCTGATCAATTTGCTGTATATAAGGTTTCATATCAACGTGAAGGTGGTTATATACCTATTCCTGAAGCTCCAGGTTTAGGTGTTGAACTTGAGGATAGTTTGATAGAAAAGACTCCGTTCCAACCCATGAATACCGGGTCTACACCATTACGTGAAGATGGTTCAGTGGCTTACGCGGTATAGGAGGGATTACAGATGAATGCTGATGAGAAATATCTTTTTGATTTAAACGGATATCTCAGAATTAAGAATGTACTAACACCTGAAGAAGTAGAATTAGCTAACGAAGCAATAGATAAACATATTGATAGTATGAATATCCGTCCCAAAGAACAAACCCTCGACGGAGGATCACCAGAATTACGTGGTGAGCATGGTAGAGGTGAACTTGGAGGGATGTTGTCTTGGGAGGAACCCTGGTGTAATCCGTTCCGTCATATGTTAGCACATCCCAAATTGATACCATATTTAAATGTCATATTAGGTAAAGGTTTCCGTATGGATCATCATATGTTCCTACTATCTATGGATAAAGGAGCAGAAGGATTTATCTTCCACGGTTCATCAGGACCCGGATTTGATCCGAATCAGTATTATATTTTCCGTGATGGTCGTATGCATAACGGTCTAACCGTGGTAACCTTTCAGTTGACCGATGTACCGCCGGGTGTTGGTGGTTTGATAGTCATTCCGGGGAGTCATAAGAGTAATTATCCATGTCCACAAGAGATGCGTCTATATCAGGATCATCAGGAACATATCCGACAGCTTGTCTGTGATGCTGGTGATGTGATTATTTTTACAGAAGCCGTAACACACGGTACATTACCATGGACAGCAGACCATCCAAGACGTTCTATTCTTACAAGGTATACTGCAGGTAATATGGCTTATGTACCAGCATATACAATTCCGGAGTGGGCAAATGATAGACATCGTGCAGTCATGGAACCACCGTATCATTCCCGCTTGAATCGTCCGACATTAGAAGAGTAATCAAAACTGCAGATTTCTTCGTTGACATGAGTATCAAATTTAATAAAGATAGATAATTAGGTTATATAATTACACCTAAATTTATCATTATATTACGGTAGTTCGGGTTCCAAACCAAACGCATAAACAGTACGGTGAATCAACTCCGATAAGGATTCATAATAATGTCGTCTTCAACAAGTGCTATTCTTGGATTAATATTCTTAGGCATAGCCAATGCATCTGTATTCTTAATGTTCAAGTTATGGGGGTATCCATTTAATAAGGAAACCCATAAGAGTGAGGCACCAGCCGGATTAACACTTCTGCATCGTTTACTGGGGTATTCTTATGCCATACTCTATATTTTCATGATGTGGTATATGATACCTCGTCTGTGGAATTACCAAGTCGAATTACCACCCCGTACTGTTGCTCATCTCATGCTTGGTATTACCATAGGTGTGTTAATCCTTATTAAAGTTGCTATCCTTCGATTCTTTAGACATTTTGAAGAAGCAATGCCATATATAGGTGTAACTATATTGATATGTACGTACCTGTTAATTGGGTTGTCTGTCCCGTTCACATTTCGGGAAACAGTCCTACGAACACAAACAGGTGCATTCAGTGAGGAAGGAATTGTCAGAACTCGACAATTGATCGAGAATGCAGGATTACCCCCTGAAGCACCACTTGATCAACTTGCAACTAAACGTAAATTACGTGATGGTCAACATGTATTACAGAGAAAATGTGTTATCTGTCATGATCTACGAACAATTCTTGCCAAACCTCGTACACCACCAGATTGGGTACGGCTTGTGAATCGTATGGCAGAAAAACCTATTATAGGTGAACCGATCTACCAAGAAGAGGAATGGAGTGTATCTACATACTTAATTGCAATCACACCTAACCTAAAAAACGCCGTAAAACAACAACGTGAAGAGAGGATGAGAACAGATGAAGCAAAGGCTGCAGCTGAAATTGCTTCCTCAGTCATGAATCAAGAACCACCTATGAACATGCTTACTGATAGTTATAATGAAGCAAGGGCTAAAATACTCTTTGAAGATAAATGTTCACAGTGTCATCCTCTTACAGATGTAGAAGATTATCCCCCACGTTCAAAAGAAGAGACTACAGAAATAATTTCACGAATGATTGATAATGGATTATTTCTTGAAGAGAATGAGATTGAGCTGATTACACGATATGTGAATGATAATTATCTTGATAATTGATTAGACATTTTCTATTGATATAGGTGATTTCTAATAATGAATAGCATTGTATTTTCAACTGAGCTAATAATTGAGAAGCCTCAAGAAGAGGTATTTTCATTTTTTTCTAATGCATTTAATCTAACCGAAATCAGTCCTCCTTGGTTATGTTTTAAAGTCCTTAATTCCCCCTCCAATTACAATGGATGTAGGGACAAAAATTGATTACCAATTGAAACTGCACGGAATTCCAATGCGTGCACAGAGCGAAATTACATCATGGCATCCACCTTATGCCTTCGTAGATGAACAACGTAAGGGACCCTTTCGAAGTTGGGTTCATACACATACTTTCGTTGAGACTGATATAGGAACTATTGTAGGAGATAAGGTAGAATACACTGTTCCGGGAGGAAATTTGGTTAATCGATTGTTTTTTCAACCGGATATTAAGAAGATGTTTGAATTTCGTAGAAAAAAATTGCAGGAGTTATTGAATTCATCAGGACTTACGCAGTTTTAAATTTTATTGAAGGATTTGAGAGTTGATGTTTTAAGTAATCACTCAATAAACCATCTTTAAACTCGTAAATCTTTTGTCCAACAGCACGTACAACACGCGTCATAAAGACCCATACTTGGAAACTACACGCAATATGATTTCTCTGGGCACGCATCTTACGACATTGGCATTTACCAATACCGGTTACTTGTTTCATCTCACGATGAAGGAGTTCAATCTTCCAACGGAGACGACACTTTTGGTGAGTCATATCCACATTTGATTGTGTCAAATCGTTTGTCACTATATATTCCGTGCGTCCGGTATCAGACACAAACCGGAATAACTTTACGACAGAACCTTTCGGAAAGTTTTTGAGATGTACGCGTTTACCGCTTTTCTTTTCTGCTTGAGACCAAGATAGATCTTTGACTGCCTTGTGAGGTTCTACACCTTTGGTATCATTCACAAGACGGTTTCGTTTCAACGGAACATAATAGATCTTAGAAAGTCTATCAATCGCTTTCATCACTTTCATGGACGCATACCAAGAGTCCATCAAGACTGTCCGGAATGGGAGTTGTTTCTTAGAATAAGCATCGTGCAACATATCCAATAAATGATCGATTTTGGTTTTACCGTCATGATCTCTGTCAAAAATACGGTAATCAATGACCCAATATTCCTGTGTCTTAGGGTTGACATAGAGACAGGTGACAATACCGATACCTTGAATCACCTTTCTGTCACTACCACTCCATTGAGAGCGTACTATTTCAATCCGTTTAGAATGTATTTTTGACAGCACAACATCATCAAAAATCAGGTATCCTTCTTCATCAAAGTCGATGTCGTCTTTGACGGATGCCCAGAGTTCACTTGTAGGAATGTTTTCGTCTCTCAGAAAGCGATTGAGTTGATCGTGGCTCCAACGGTCTGTATGTTTAGCAAAATAAGTTTGTGTAAAATTAGTGAAACTTGAAAACAAATATTGACAATAATCGGAAAATAAGTCTTGCTTCTTTTTAGAATGTGTAAATGTGTTCATAATCAATAAGAATAACACATTTTGTAATTTTGCGTAAGTCCTGTTCATAATAAAATAGGCACGGTTTATGAGGATTAAGTTTTAAATTCGGTAATTCCCATTTTCCCAAACTTGGTAGGTTCGGTTTCCTAACCACGGGGAATGCTAAATAGCATTCATACCGTTGATTCGAATTTCTAACACATTACCGAATTATTATTTTAATCTTCATACACCGTGCCTATAATCTATAAAATTTTTATGTTATCTTACAATAGGTACATAGTTTTAATCCAACCAACTCATCATGCTTCGGAGATTCTTCCCGACTTCTTCAATCTCTAATTCTTCTTCTTGTCTACGAAGTGCTTGTAATACAGGTTGATTTGCTTGGTTTTCCAGTACCCATTCTCTGGCAAAAAACCCCACCTTGTACATCTTTGAGTATCTGACGCATTCTATCACGGACACTATCATCAATCAATTGTGGTCCACGAGTTAGATCCCCGAACTCTGCGGTGTTACTCACATCATTCCGCATCTTACTTAACCCACCTGTATAAATCAGATCAACGATTAATTTCAACTCATGGAGACATTCGAAGTATGCCATCTCAGGTTGATATCCTGCTTCCACCAAAGTATCATAAGCAGCTTTTATCAATGCTGCAGTTCCACCACATAATACAGCTTGTTCACCGAAAAGGTCAGTCTCTGTTTCTTCACGAAATGTTGTTTCTATAACACCTGCTCGTGTTCCTCCAATCCCTTTGGCATAAGCAAGAGCAACGTCCCGGGCATTTCCTGTAGTGTCTTGATGAATAGCGATTAGACAAGGGACACCTCCTCCCCCTTCAAAGACTTCTCGCACTAATGAACCTGGTCCTTTCGGAGCAATCATAGCCACATCAACATTATCTGATGGCACGATCTGTCCAAAGTGGACACTGAATCCGTGTGATACCATGAGCATGTTACCTGCTTCCATATTTGGTGCGATCTCATCACGATATACCGCTGAATGTTTTTCATCAGGTATGAGAACTTGAATGATGTCTGCCATTGCTGATGCCTCTTCAACAGTCTTGACAGTTAACCCTTCCGCTTCAGCGCGTGGTTTCGAGCGACTTCCTTCGTATAAACCAACTACAACATTCGCACCACTATCTTGCAGGTTTAGGGATTGTGCTCTTCCTTGGGCACCATATCCTATTACTGCGACCATTCGATCTTTAAGTAAATCGAAATCGGCATCACTCTCGTAATAAATCGTTGCCATCTTGTTGTTCCTCTCTATTATTTCTATATATTTCTATGTGATTAAATCTGGAATGAATATAGGATTCTGGAACCGTAATGAAGTTTAATTTAGTAGGACTTACGCATTTCCTCTTAAAGTCCCCCTGATAAGGGGGATTTAGGGGGTTAAAACGCTGAAATGACGACTTTTTAAGTCAAATTTCACCTTTTTCTGCTTATATTGCGTAAGTCCTGTTTAGATATGATTATTTTTCTGAGCCGCGCATCATTGCAATTTTCCCTGTACGTACTAAGTCAATGATACCATAGGTGCGATAGATATTGATTGCTGCATCTAACTTACCTTCATCCCCAGTAACTTCAAGAACAATCGACCCCGGTTTCATGTCAATCACGCGACCCCGAAAAACTTCTGCGATTTGTAATATTTCGGTACGTTTTTGTTGATCCTCAGTTGCAATCTTAATGAGTACCAGTTCACGTTCTACATGCATCCCTGTAGATAAATCAGTAACTTCAATTACATCAATTAACCTATTTAGGTGCTGATAGATCTGGTCAATAATCTGTGCGTCCCCATGGGTAACAAGTGTAATCTGTGAGATACTCTTGTCGTGTGTAGCCGCGACGTTTAGGCTATCAATATTAAACCCACGTCCACTGAAAAGTCCTGCGACACGAGCCAGTACACCGAATCGATTTTCGACCAAGACAGAAAAAATGTGCCGTTCTTCGTTATTCATAATTTCTTTTTATACTTTAGTGAATGTTGTATACAAATATGGTTAGTAAAATAGGAAGGAACATTACATCTTTTATGCTAAATCAACACAAATAATTAAATATAATGTTCCTATGACTAACGGATAGAGACTATGATAGCCCTCGGATTACATCACCGAGACCTTTACCAGCAGGAACCATTGGAAAGACGTTTTCTTCTTCATCAACAATGAAGTCAATAACGACTGGTCCATCGTCAACACCTTTTGCTTTTATCAGTGCTGGTTCAACATCTTCCGGATATTCAACTCGAAGACCGGTTGCTCCAAATGCTTGTGCAAGCAAGGCAAAATCAGGGTTATCGTGATAATCAACTGCTGAATACCTTTTTCCGTGGAAGAGTTCTTGCCATTGACGTACCATCCCTAAGTACATGTTATTGATAATGAAAACCTTCAAAGGTAATTTCAGTGATATTGCTGGAACTAATTCTTGTATAGTCATGATATATGACCCGTCACCATTGATGTTTACAACAGTTTTCTCAGGACATCCAAGTTGAGCACCGATTGCTGCGGGGAGACTAAATCCCATTGTACCGAGACCCCCCGAGTTTAACCACTGGCGAGGTTCGGTGAATTGGAAGTATTGTGCAGCCCACATCTGATGTTGACCTACATCTGCCACAACTATAGCATCACTATAATGTTCATAGATTTTTTCTATGACATACTGTGGCATCACCTTATTCCCTTTCTGTTCGTATTCAAAAGGATACTTCTGTTTCCATTCTTGGATTTGATTTCTCCACGGATCAATATCAGTTGTGTCGACCTTTTTAATAAGTTCTTTCAATACATTTTTCGCATCACCGACAATAGGAACATCAACTGGAACATTTTTTCCTATACAGGAAGGATCAATATCAATATGTATTTTCTTGGCATTCGGGGCAAATTTGTCAAGGTCTCCTGTAACTCTATCATCAAATCTTGCACCAATTGCGATCACAAGATCAGAATCCGTGAAGGCATAATTTGCACAACAGGATCCATGCATACCTGGCATCTGCATAGCTAATGGATGTGTTTCAGGAAAAGCCCCCAAACCCATTAATGTTACAGTAATTGGAATTTGGGTTTTCAATGTTAATTCGCGTAATTCATCGCTTGCGTCTGCAAGCACAACACCACCACCAGCATACAACATAGGTTTCTTGGCATCTTTTATTAACTCTGCAGCTTTAGCAATTTGATCTGAATCACCATTTACCTGTGGTTTGTAACTTCGAATATCAACTGAATCGGGATATTTAAAGAGGGTTTCCTGGTTCTGTGCATCTTTGGCAATGTCTATGATAACAGGACCCTGTTTTCCTGTACTGGCAATGTGAAATGCTTCTGCAACAACATCCGCAACTTCATTTCCATCTTTAATAAGATAACTGTGTTTACATATTGGTCGTGTGACTCCGATTACATCACATTCCTGAAATGCGTCACTCCCAATGAAATGCGTCATTACCTGACCGGTGATAGCAACCATTGGTATTGAATCCATATATGCTGTTGCTATTCCAGTAACAAGATTGGTTGCCCCCGGTCCGGATGTAGCGAGTGCGACACCGACTTTACCAGTTGCACGTGCGTATCCATCCGCAGCATGGGAAGCTCCCTGCTCATGCCGCATAGGAATCAATTTAACATCTGTTTCGTTGTAGAGGGCATCAAAAATCGGCATAGCCGCGCCACCGTTTACACCGAAGATATAATCGACACCTTCACGTTTGAGACTCTCAACAAGGATTTCTGCTCCTTTAAGTTCCATGCCAATTTCCCTTATTAATATAATTTTACCGAATTCAAATCGGAGAATTGTTAAAATTAAAAAACCTTCTCGTTCCGACTTGGAGACGAGAAGGAATCGGCTTTCAATAGCACGTTCGGTACATGAATTACCGACACAACCTTACCGTGGTACCACTCCAATTCACTTTCACATAAATGAATATAGATCATCCTATTATGGGAAAGAGCACTCATTGGGATGCGTTAACGAGCATCACATCGGCTGATCCTACTAAGTAATCAACTTCCAACTGTTCAGAAAAGCAGCTCCAGGGCGACCTTCAGTCATAAGTACTTGAGGAGATCTTACAGCCTATGAATCCCCATCTCTTGCAAGCCTTCTTGACTTACTCCTCCCTTTCAACGCCTTTTAATATGTTTATTCTTTCTATTCAAAATAACGATATTACGGTTTATCAACTGTTTAATTATAATACTTTAGATTAGAATTGTCAAGAAATTCACTATATTGAATAGAATAATGTCCCTACTACTCAAAAATAGTTGAATAATGGAGACATTAGTAGGACTGTGTAAGTCGTAATAAAATTCTATTATTGTGACTTCAATTGTCCCCATACAATGCTGATTTTTCCATTAGGATCAACAGCCTGTGGTACCGCAAAGCGATTTGAAATCAGTTCAGCATATTCAGTAGCAATTTGTTCATTCGGTGGAATTTGCGTACCACAACAAGACGTATGGAAGTTAATAAACCATCCCTTCATATCTTCAGTTCGGTATGCTATTGGATCGGCATTTGCCCCATTATCAGCATAACTTTCAAACTCGAAATTATTTTGTTTCAAGACTGCTAAACCAGATGCCCGATTTGAAGTCCATTTCTTGAGAGAAGGAATATACTTTTTACCGAGTTCCGTTGGTTCAACCTGTGAAACTGTAGCGTTTGTAATAGTGGCACCGAAGACACTCTGTTGTCCACCCCCTGCTGCAGTTACACGTGCTCCTTTATGCCAATAGTAGTAAAACGCATAGTCACCAATGAAACCCCCAATACCACCTTCTCTCAACCATTTGTATACCAGATCATCTTTTCCTTTTTTCTGAAATATACTTCCAGGGGTGTTTCCTTGAGTGATAATATAGATCCCATTCTTATTTGCATTCATATAATCTGCTAAAGCGTCACTATCAACGATTTCAGCAGTCAGTTTCTTGTCCTTAAGTTTTTCTACGATTAGGTCTGCTAATTGTGCTGGGTTTGGAACAGCCAAACCGTTTCCGTTTTCTACAGCTGCATCATAGTGAACAGCCACGTCCTGACCGAATACGATGCTAATGGAAATTAATGTGAATATAGAAACCAAACAAAATAACCTTTTCATTGTACACTCCTCCTATTTTGAAGTTAAAATGGTTAAATGAACTATTCTTAGTAGATTCTATAAATATGCTTACACTTTATGGTAGGAGTGGCTTACTGGGAAACCGAACCCGTAAATTACCGTTTATGCATTTGACATTAATACATACTAATGTAATGATAATTTTAGGTTTTACTGTAGTTGTTGATTAATTATTCTTGAAAGTAGATAAAAGTTAGACTACTTAGTTTAAGTATTGTCTATTTATGATAATACTATAAATTGGATGGTTTATGTAGATGAATATGAAGGGGTAGAATCAACGCTACCCCTATTTTATACGGAATTTTACGCATTAGCAACATATAGTTCGTTGACTCGTGTCCAGTTTACAACGTTCTTCCATGCATCAACATAATCTGGACGTCGATTCTGATAATTTAGATAGTATGCGTGTTCCCAGACATCAATACCAAGAATCGGTGTATGTCCTTGCATGAGTGGACTATCTTGATTTGCTGTTGAATAAATTTCCAATCCATCATCACCAATTACAAGCCATGCCCAACCAGAGCCGAACCGTTTTGTTGCTGCAGTTGTAAATTCTTCGTTGGCAGCATCAAGTGATCCAAATGCGGATTTAATTGCATCTCCAATTTCACCACCACTGGGTTGACCACCATTTGGACTCATGATTGACCAGAAAAGTGAGTGATTTGCATGTCCACCACCGTTATTAATGACAGCCTGTTTAATATCTTCAGGTACATCATCAATATTTCTGAGGAGTTCTTCAACATCTAAATTTGCAAGATCGTCATGACCTTCTAAAGCAGCATTCAGATTGTTGACATACCCTTGATGGTGTTTTCCGTGATGAATTTCCATTGTTTGTGCATCAATATGTGGTTCTAACGCATCGTGTGCATAAGGTAGTGCAGGTAATGTATGTGCCATTTAATAATAGCCTCCTAAATATATTTGGTAATGTCAGTATATCAAAATTTTATTAAGCGTGCAAGTATTATACAAGTTCTAACTTCTAAAGAAATATCTTTCTGTGTTAGTTCAGATGAATTCAATTTACATCATCACTCGTTTCAGTGAATGCACCAACACGACATATTCGTAGGTAATTACAATAATTGCAGGGGGCAGTGGGATCCTTAGGTTTAATAGGTCTGTCACCCTCTTCTAAAGAATCCTCATAGAAATCCACCCGTGTGATGATAGGGAAAATCCCTTCTGATATATTATTAACGTACTGCTGTATATATCCAGTGACCCTATCCAGGGTGGATTCAAATACATTATCATCTAACAGTTGTCTACTACTCCTTCCTGATGAATACCATCTATTGTTTCCATAGACTTGATATGTTTCTCCATTATGTGAAGACTTACCAATTCCAAGTTCAACTTTACATTCATCCAATCTAATTTTGTGATAGAGACCAGCTGAAGGATTAAATTTACTATTCTTATCTTCATCCAATATCTTCTTTACTAATTGTAGATAAATTGGAACTTGTAACGCTCGACCCTCTTGTATATTTTGTATATTTGGAATCGTTCCCCCTGTCTTATAATCAATGATACTAAAACTATTTGAACCGATATCAATACGGTCTATTTTTCCATTCATCTTTACGTTTCCAATCGGGATTGGTTCTGGATGATTTAACGTTTGATCAATCCTTCCAGACGTTCTACCTATACCCACTTCAAAATAACTGGGTAAAAGAGGTAAAGCATAATCCCGTTCTGCTGCTACCCATTTGTGTAATGCTGCCTTTGTCTTATCAATGTCTATACTCCAAAAAAGATTATCCATTGGTAGAGTTTTATACTCATCATTACGTAACAATGCTTGTTGATTATCTAATATCTCATTAATTTGCAGTATCGCTTGTGAATAGTCTTCATTACAACATTGAGAAATAGGAGGATCTCCATTATCCCTTCGTTTTGTGTAAAATTCAGCTACAACTTTGTGAATTAATGATCCTCTATCTAATGTAGTTAGTTCACCTTTCTCTTCATCTGGTTCAGGTTTAAATACTAACACCTTACTATTAAAGTACTGATATGGACAATTTGCATAAGTTTCTAAGTCAGTAACAGAATATGTTTTTTCTCGAAACTGGTGCAATCTTTCTCTACTTGTTTGGGAGATGGTGATATTTGTCAAATTGTCTTTTTCTGTTAATTTTCCTTCGTAAGTTGGGTGTTGGTTTGTTTTTTCACGACTCTTTTCTATTGTAACAACATGGTCAATTAAAGGACGTAGATCGGTAAGTTCATTTGGAAAATCAACATTGTCTTGAAATTCAGTATTTGATACAAACTTACCATAAGCACTGAGGAAGCCATAAATACTTCTTTCCTCAGGATTCAGTATTTCTAATTCACCAATATCTGCAACTGCTTTCAATTGAGATAAAAATAAGGATGGGATTAATTCTGTTTCTTGTTCACGTTGAGGTACAAGTAAATATAGATGTTCACTAAATGATTTTAACAATCTATAAAACAGAAAGCGATTATCATAAAGTTGTTCTTCTCTTCTGTGGTATGGTGTTTCTGGTAATAACGGATCCGGACTATAATATTGTGGAAAACCACCATCCACAAAATCCCCTAATAACACAATCTTATATTCTAAACTCCTGAGTTCACTGACTGGTAATATATTTACAGATTCACTGTTTTTAAATGAACTGATCTGAAAGTATGTATGTCTTGCTATATGTTGCAGTTTTGTAAGATATTCACTATAAGGGTATGATTTGTCTTCCTCAGTTTTATAGAATTCACAAAGCTCCTTAACTATTCTTTTGAAGTGCTGTAATGCGTTAATCTCAGCTTCAATAATCTCTCTATTTTCCCTTATCATAGGATTAATAATCTTATTTAATACATCCCCTGCTTTGAGAAAAGTATCAATATATTCAGAAAATTCATCTGGATCAAGACTTTTTGGGAAGTTTGTATCATCACTATCATCGAAATATAGATTTGTTAAGGATGTTTGATGAGGTGTCAAACGAGAAAAGATTTCTTTTATAATTCTGGACTTATTCAATGGAATGCTTTCAGATAGTGAATAAGGGATACCAAAGGCATGAAATGTCTCAGCAATTCGATGCTTATATTGGTTTATATTGTAATAGGTAACACAAATGTCATTTAATCCACAGTTGTCTTCATCAATATGTCTCCGTATGAGAAATGCGATTTGTTCAACTTCTTCTGAACGATCAGATGGGTATAATGCATTTATCTTCTTGGTTAGATCTCTTCTGTTCTCTAAAGGAGAATTAGTTTGAAATAAGTTTTCCGCCAAATATTGGTGATTATCAGAATATCTGTCAAAAACAGAATCAATATTGACATTTTCATCTCGAAAATTAGATATAAGATTCGTAATATTGGAATATAGATTTATGTTTTCCTCAAGACAGTCTGTCCGAAACCACACTTCTAAATCTGATATACCAGCAATCTGCCTGAATATTTCAATGTCAGATTTCGAGAGAATAGAAAATCCTTCTATTACTAACAGATTAGTGGAAGGAAATGACCGTTTGAAATATCCTTTCTCAAAGTTATCTGCAAGGTAAAGATGTTTACCTCTATCATCAATCCAGCTTGAATGCAACTTTTCCTCATATTCCTGATATATTCGAATTAAGTCTGCATCAATTTGTTGATCTGATGTAACTGAATCTACAGACTCACCACGATCTTTAAGCTGGTTAATTGAATTTGCAATTAAGTTAAGAGTACTATCAGGAATATCACTTTCATCAACAGGACGAAATGAGCTAAATTGAGATGGATTCAGTGGATTGTTATCAGGATCTACTATTTCGTGTAACCAAAGGTGTTGGAGACCCATTGAAATGGTCTGTCTCGGAGGAAACACATTAGAATACAACCTTTGTATGAAATTCTCAATATCATAAATCTGTAAATTGGCGACAGAATTATTGCCATGATATAAAACCAATTCTCGCTGTCGTATTAAACGCGAAGCTTCATTGGGTACGATAATTACAAAGGAATTTGCCTTGTCATTTTCGATACGAGATTTAATAGTATTCTCTATATTCTGCATTTTGGCTACTAAGGAAGTAAGGATTTGGAGTAGATAATTTATCTTACTTCTGTACCAAGAGGAACCTTCGTTTCTGGTGTAACCAATACGACTGAATCCCCACTGGCTGCCAGAATCATACCTTGTGATTCAACATTGCGGATTGTCGCAGGTTCTAAATTGACAACGATAACAACCTGTTGACCAATTAGGGTGTCAGGTGTGTAATGTTCTGCTATTCCAGCTACTACTTGGCGTTGTTCATCACCGATATCCACTTGTAGTTTTAATAGTCGATCCGCACCTTCAACCGGTTCAGCAGAGACTATATTCCCAATACGTAAATCAAGCTTCTGGAATTCAGAAAAGGAGATATTCTCAGACATTTTCTTTTTGGATTTAGGTTTAGTTTGTTTGGGTTTATGAGTTTGTGATTTTTCTTCTTTCTTCAAATCGACTCGTGGAAAAATAGGATCACCTTTACTTACAACAATTCCATCAGGTAGGTTACCCCATTTAGTCTCTGTATCAAAATCCTTTAGTCCAATCTGTTGTTGTATTTTTTCAGCCGTTTCAGGAATGAATGGTGAAAGTAGAACAGAGATGATTCGTAATGCTTCCAAACAGTTATATAAGATGGTTCCCATTCTGGGTTTAGTTTCTGGGTTTGTAAGCGTCCAAACTTCAGTCTGTTGAACATACCGGTTAACACGTCGTATTAATTCCCATATTGATTCTAATGCACTATCAAATGCAAACGACTTAATATGTTCCCCTAAGGATGCTATTGTTTCACTGGTAAGAGTTTTAATCTCATCATCGAATTCACCTGGTGTTGTTGGCGGTGGAATAGCATCGAAATTCTTGTTAAGCAAGCCAAGAACCCGATTGAGCAGATTACCTAAATCATTTGCAAGGTCAGCATTGTACCTTTCATGTAAACGAGTAGGTCGATAATCCCCATCATTTCCGAAACTAAATTCACGGAGTAGATAATAACGGAACGCATCGACACCATAAGTATCAACATCTCCATCCATATCAATGAATATACCGCGTGTTTTGCTTAATGCCTCACCATCCTTCGTTAACCAACCATGAGCAACAATCTGTTTAGGTAAAGGTAGATCAACAGCCATTAACATTGCAGGCCAGATAATCGCATGAAAACGAGTAATCTCTTTAGCCATCATGTGGACGTTTGCTGGCCAATAAGTTTGAAACTGCTTATCATCCGCGTCATAACCAAGTGCAGTAATGTAATTGGGTAAAGCATCAATCCAGACGTAAGCAATGTGTTCTGGATCAAAAGGTAAGGCAATTCCCCATGAGACCGATGAACGCGAAATACTTATATCGTCTAAACCAGATTCCAACACATTGAGGAGTTCGTTTCGACGACTATCAGGATAGACAAAATCGGGTTGTTCACTATACAATTGGAGAAGTCTGTCTTGATACTTGGAAAGACGGAAAAAATAGTTCTCTTCTTTTAATAATTCCAAAGGAGTCTTATGAATAGGACAAATCTTATCTTCTGGTATTTCTTTATCAGGGAAGAATCTTTCACATGGTCGACAGTAAAATCCTTCGTAATGTCCTTTGTAGACATCACCACTCTCATAAAGTGCAGTCAGGAATTTATGTATTCCTCTTTTGTGTAAGTCGCTTGTTGTTCTAAGAAAAATATCGTTTGAGATATTAAGTCTTTTCCATAAATCGGTAAAAATCGGTGCCAACATATCACAATATTCTTGGGGTGAATATCCTTTACTTTCAGCAGTTTTATCGATATTTGCCCCATGTTCATCAACCCCTGTCAGATAGAATACATCATCCCCTTTAATTCGATAATAGCGTGCTAATGCATCTGCAGCAATAGTGGTATAGGCGTGACCAGCATGTGGTTCACCATTAGCATAATATATAGGTGTCGTTATGTAATATGTGCTCATTGCTATACTGTTTCCAATTCCTATCTATATATGTATTGGTTATGGAATTCTAATAACTTCTATTCTGGTACAGAATCAGGAATCCAATTTGCCGTTACTTTTGCAAAATTCTTAGATAAATCTTCTGAAATAGTCTGTTCGATTAATTCTATTAAGTCTTCACGGAATTTTACCCAGTCATCACCACGCCGGGTAAAACGATGCATTCCATCAATTTCAACGTACATCGTATCATTCGGTTCAGACATAGATTCTAAAAACCTTTTGACTTCCATTTTTCTCCTCATATATTAATGTTAGGACATCCTACCGATGTTATAAATGACAATATATGAAATGTATGAATTAAAATTGAAAATAGATTCGTATTTCAAGATTCATCCATCCATTCGTGCATTTCCCAACCGGTTTCTAATGCCTTTTTACGTAGTGCTTTATTTGGATTGACAACAATTGGATTTCCGACACATTCTAACATTGCCAAATCAGATTGACTATCACTATATGCATAACATATATCCAGAGGAACACCTTCTTGTTCCGCATATTCCGTCATAATTTTTGCCTTCTCTTTTCCAATAACAGGGGCTGTTGTCAATTCACCAGTATACCTACCACCATACTCCTCAAGTTTTGCTGCCAATACAATATCTGCACAAAAATATTCTGCAATTGGTTTTACAATAAAGTCAAGCGACCCAGTTACAAGGACAATTTTATGATTGCGTTCTTTGTGTTCCTCTATCTGTGTTTTTGCTTCAGGGAATACCTTCTGTTGTAGGTATTCATTAAACAAATCTTTGGCTGAAGATTGGGTTTGCAATGCATCCATATCACGGTAATTTCGATAGAAGACTTGATTGAAACGAGATCGATTAAACCTGTCTAAAATTAGATAATATACTATTTTCGGTAGAAATCCTATCATCCAAAAGAATTTCTGAACAGAAGACATTGATGAAGTCTGTATCCACAGGTAGCAATGAACTATAGTTGAACTCAACAATGTTCCATCTACATCAAAAAATGCGATTGCTTTTTCCTGATTCGATTCTATCATTATTTAATTTAGCTCCTTGCCAAGTTCGGCAACCTGATTTTCAAGTTCTGCTAAAAATTTCTGATAGATTTCTGAGTTTTCGCTTATATTCTCTGGACTTTGTGATATGTCCAAATAAAGGGGTTTGCCAAAAACAATCTGCACTGGATGTTTTTTGGGAATGTTCTGTCCCTTTGGAAGCACTTGAAATGTACCTTTAATGTAAGTAGGAATAATTGGAACTTGTTGACCGTAAATCAGAAGACTAAGTACTCCAGGTTTGAAGGGTTGTAAGTTTCCGTCAAGAGATCTTGTACCTTCAGGAAATACCAAAAGTCCATTATTCTTTTCCATTACCTCATTTGCCATTCGTAAGTCTTTTAGGAATTGTACGAAATTTCCATCACGTTCAATGGGAAGTGCATTCAAACACTTATGTGCAAACCATCCCTGTAATTTGTTGCCAAACCAATAATCTCTTGCTGCAAGTGTCCACATTCGATGAGATTCTTGTCCTAATGCAGTAATGACAGTAAGTGTATCTAAATGACTACAATGATTTGGTGTAATGATGAACGGTTTCCCATCAGGTATATTTTCAAGTCCATAACACTGAAAAGAGAAACGTCTACGGTATATACTTCTAATTCCTGCTCGGAAAGCGCGGGCGTACCATTGTGGTTTTTCCGGTAGTTTCATTATTTCATTATCTGAGCTACTTTTACCATCAGATGATTCCTTTTCAAAAATAGTCACTAATTCTACTACATCACCGACTGTGTGTAAATTCGCTATCATAGCATCGGGAATTGTTTGTCCAAGACGAGATTCAAGTAACATTAATAGGTCAAGTCGTGTTAGTGAATCAAGACCGAGATCAGTATCTAACCTATTTTCAAGACGTATTTTGTTAGGGGATAATCGAGCTAAACGTGCAATTGGTAGTAATATCTCTTCTGGAATATCCTCATGTTCAATGAGAGATTCAGCACTTTCATGTGTAATTATTTCTTTAATATATTCTCTTACAGCAACTCTGTCAATAGAACCATTTTCACTTTTCGGTAAGTCTTCACAGATAAAATGAGTACGGTGAAAATGTTGGTAACTTGGTAACTGTTTTGCACGGTGTTGTATGTGTTGCTGTATTTCTTTCTTAGTGTTTTCATCCTGATTAGATGGTGAAATCACAGCCTGAATTGCAGTATCAGACCCATCTTCATAGGAAATTCCAACCACACACATCTCTTTAATGTCTTTGTGATTTTGATATAATGCCTCTAACTCAACTGGATAAATGTTCTTACCAGAAGCCGGTACAATTACATCTTTAGTATGTCCAGTTATATAGAGATATCCACTATCATCAATATAACCAAGATCCCCAGTGTATAACCATCCATTTCTGATTGCATTATCTGTTGCCACCTTATTATTATAATACCCCTTCATTGTGCTTGGTCCTTTTGCAAGGATTTCACCAATACCATCATTATTGGGGTTGTAAATCTTGAACTCTACACCCTTCACAGCAGGTCCAACAGATCCACGTTTACTATTCTTGTATGGATTTACACTCAATACTGGCGCAGTTTCAGTCATACCGTACCCTTGATAAATTGTCATACCCAATTTCTGAAATCCGTCATAAATTGAATCTGCAAGTGCAGCACCACCGCATACAAGAACGCGTACATGTCCCCCTGTAACTGCCTTTGCTTTTTCAACTAAAGTGTCTCCTGGTGTTTCTTCTCGTAATGCTTGTCTTTCAATTGTAGTCTGAAGCATCTGAAATAATCTGGGTACACCGATAAAAGCGGTAGTTTTGTCATCACGCATTGCCTTCAGTAGAGTGGTTGGTCGAAGAGCATTGACATAAGTCGCTGTTGTTCCACTATAAAGTGCCATCAACAAACTACAGGAAAAACTCAATGCATGATACAAAGGAAGAGCAGAAAGAATACGTTCCTCATCGGTTGGAGGTAAAGCTTTGGCAACTGATTTTACATTGGATATAAAACCTCCATGGGTTAACATTGCTCCCTTAGCATCAACAATTGTTCCCATTGTGAAGATTATTGATGCAACAGTGTCTGGTGTAATTTCTACCTGAGGAAATTCATCCGATATTTCCTCGTTATGATTAATCAATTCTTGAATGTTGTTAATATTGTGTATAGGAAAATCATTATCGTTTAATTCTGTATCAGATTTCGTAATAACACTATTAGATGCCAGAATGGATTTTGCATTTGTAAATTCTGAAATAGCCAAGATTTCTTGTGCTGGTGTCTGTGAATCAAGAGGAACTACAGCAATTCCGATTTGTACTGCAGCTAAATATGAAATGCACCATTCCGGTTGGTTTTCGGATACCAATATCACTCTATCGTTCTGTCTTAATCCACTTTTCCAATAATGATATGCAACTTGACGGGATCTGTTGTATGTTTCTGCATATGTATATTGTTGACATTCCCCTTCATGTATCATCTGAAGCGCGATTCTATCAGGTA
Organism: Candidatus Poribacteria bacterium; assembly: GCA_965205025.1. Taxonomy (GTDB): domain Bacteria; phylum Poribacteria; class WGA-4E; order WGA-4E; family WGA-3G; genus MSPOR6. Next base: position 18,013 of record CBDBFU010000016.1, on the reverse strand, counting down.
TACGTTCTGCTTGTATCTTAATTAAATCAACAATAGTCTTTGGTGAGATTTCATCAATTGGATTCGGAGCTTGGGTAGGAAATTCGTCCGCTTCATCTTCAGTCGAATCCCCTTCATGCTTCGTAGTATTAGGAGTTGTCTCTTCAAGTTTGAGAACATGTCTTTTGATACCTGGAATATGTATCTCCTGAAAATACTGGTTCCACTGTATCTTTGATACATCAAAACTGAATTGTTTCTGTTCAATAGTGTCAAGATTTTCAAATAATGCTTGTGTTTTCTTGGTGTCAAATTCAAAGTTTGTTCGCGTATATGGTGCGTAGATTCGTATGTAGTGAAGTAATGCTTTAATGCTGCTCTGTTTAACAACAAGTTTTCGACGTCTTCTTTTTGAAGAACGAGTTGGAAATATTGTAAGTAACCGAATTAGTCCATTGAGAAGCCGTACTTTTCCTTCGACTTTTTTCTCAAATTGTTCCAGACTGGGAAATTGCCAAACAGGAACACGTATGGGTTGTCCATTTTCCATCATAGGGTTTTTAATGAAATATTCAGATGTAGCGTCTACAATTCCACGGAAATAAAGAGGATTTTGAGAACCTGATGCAACATGATATACTTCTATTCCACGACTCTCAGCAACAGCTTCTGCAGCAGCTAACATGGCATTTACTACAAAATCAACGGGAATAATATCTAAAATAATATCCGGATCTGCAGGAAAATCAGGAATCCGTCCTTTAGCAAAACCTACAATGAGTGGTTCAGACATACGATACTTCCCAAGCCAACCAGGATGTGGTTCTACCAGACTACTTTCTATAATGGATGGACGGACAATTGCAGTTGGCATCGTATCACGCAATTCCATGACAACATGCTCAGCCAAGAATTTCATATAAGTATATGTATCGTTCCACCCACGAGAGCGTGCGTGGGTTAACCCAACTTCAACAAGCCGCGATTCCAACCAATCAGCTTTAACTTCTTCAGTGAGTGTTTCGATAGATTTACGACTTTTCCGTTTATCGGTTTTAGATATTCTTTCAGCTATCTGTTGGAAGTTAGCTTTTTGGGATGGTGTGTCTGCCTCGTCTCGTATAGATTGGCTTAATGTCTTAAGGTAGTCAATTTCCTCAATGAGGGTTGCTGGAATAGAATTGCCAGTTTTTTCACTGAGTTCTTCCGCAAATTGTTCATAAGGTGGGTGTAGTTCTTCTGGTACAATTCCTGGATTATCACCACAAACATAGGCTGTTGAAACGTGTAGAAATACTGCATCAGAACAACCTTTGGCGAATGTCACTGTATGTCTGGCGGCGAGTGCGTTTCCTTTTAACGAGGCATCAAATGGAGGATCGAACTGAACCAATCCCGCAATATTAAAAAATATATCTACTTCATTTTGCAGTTGCTCATACAAAGTATCACTGAATCCAAGACGTTCATCTGTAAGTTCCCCTTCTATTGGTGAAACCCTTTCAGACACCCAGGTTTCAAAAGCTGATCCGTGTTTTTTTCGTAATTCATCAAAAACATCAGAAGTTAATAATTCTTTATCAAAACGTTCCTGTGCGGTGGTGATTTTACCATTTGACTCGGTTCGGTTTCTGATTAGTAGGTATATGTGTTTTACATCTGATAGAGAAGTAAGTATTTTGGCAACCATAGGTTGCCCCAGGAAGGCGGTTCCACCTGTAATCAATAAAACCTTCCCACGAAAGAAATCGGCTATTGACATATTTTCCTTTTGTCTATATGCAAATTACAGTTGTTACCGATTGGTGTCTATAATAACCTGTCTAATTTGCTGATGTCTGACAAGTCCGTTGTAGATTGGTTGGTATGTAATAAAATAATAGAGAGTATTTTAACATAATTTGTTTTGGAAAGTCAAGGGTGTTGTCCACATCTACCAATACATATAATCAACTAAAATTCCATCCTTTACAGTTATTTTCATTGTATGATTTACCCATCTACAGATATTCAAATGACAACATTTTTCTCTTGAAAAAATCTTAAAATAGATTTTAGGTGCTATGTCAAGTCTATAAATGTATTTGTAAAGTGAATCAGTATTTCTTTAATTATCTGTTGTTTGACAAATGTGATGAGGGTGATTATAATAGGACAGTGTGTTAACACATCTGCATCCTCAATCCAAAAAACACACAATTTATCCTAATAGAATATTCGTAAGGATCTTAGCTTTATGTTAGAAGAAGAAAAGCAACATTTTCTGCGCAGCACAGAACTTTTTTCAGAATTACCATTAGAAAGGATTAAATCTATATGTGAAGTAGCACACGAAATCGAATTACCCTCAGATCATATAATTTTTGAAGAAGGAGATGATGGTGACTCACTATACCTGCTTGTTGCTGGAGAGATCAGTATCATCAAGTCAGATACTGAGGTATTATCTTTTAATGATGTCGGATATTGTTTTGGAGAAGTTGCATTGATTGATGATAAACCAAGAAGCGCAACAATTAAAACATTGTCTCCTACACGAATGTTAAGAATTACAAGAGATGATTTTTTTACTGCAATGGCTCGTGAACCCCTAATTGGTAAAGGTGTTTTTCGTGTTCTTAATAACAAGATTCGTAATGACCTTGAGATTCAGATGAGTGCAATTCGGAAGGAGATTGCCCAGGAGGAATCAATACGTCTTGCTGCTGAAGTGCAACAGTCTATTTTACCCAACGAAGAGATTGAATATCCTTATATCACATCAGCAGGATATTGTGAACCAACGAATGATGTTGGTGGAGATTATTATGATTATTTGCATCTACCTGATAAGAAAATCGCAATATTCATAGGAGATGTAATGGGACACGGTTTTCATTCTGCTCTGGTCGCAGCGATGACGAAAAGTTGTATTCAAACACAAATACGCTTCAATGCATCTGTTCCTGAAGTAATGAAAGCCGTAAAACGGGTTACAGAGGAGGATGCACAAACATTTATCTATATGACCTGTTGTTATGTGGTCATTCATCAGGATAATACGTTTGAGTTTATTAATGCTGGACATCCATCAATCTTGCTCTTCCGTACCGATAGTGATGAGATAATTGAATTAGATTCTCAATACACCCCTGTTGGAATTCCTTTACCTGAAGAACAAATCAATTCTGATTACCATAGTCTTAAGGAAACTTGGAATCCTGGAGATCTATTGGTGATGTATTCAGACGGTATTACTGAAGCAATTAATGAGGATACTGAGATGTACGGTCTTGACAGATTTAAACAACTGGTATTTAAGAATAAACATCTTACACCGGTTGAAATCAAACAGAAGATATTATCCGATCTTAATAACTTTCAGGACGGGAATATACCTCATGATGATATTACATTAGTTGTAGCTAAGTTCGGATCAGTATAAGTTTACTTACCTCAACAAGAATGAGAATTATAATTTGTTTACTGCATAGTGAATTATATTTTCCATTAGTTCTTTATTCCATGATACATCTTGTTGTTTATAATTACATAGACTTGTAATTATATAGAATCCTTTTCCATATTCCCGTATTCCAACAACAAGCTCATTACTATTAGGTGTTATTGCAAGAACTTTGTCAGTTTTTTCCCAATCCACCCATGCATCGTCAACGTAAATTCTTCCAGATTTTATCTTATTAGGATGTGAGAAGATGGTAGAAGGAACATCTGTAAGCACAAAGTTTCTATTTGGAGCACTTTCAACACCTGTTAATTCACCATGAAGCCAACCAATACCACAAGATTTCTTATCGGTGCTGTCTTGCCCTGATATAACAACAATTCCACCGTCATATACATATTTTTTAATCTTATTCTCTGTATCTTTTGGAAGTAAATGTCTACCAAAACTTGAAATCTCTTCATAACCAATCCATAATATATCTGCACCATTCAAGAATTTTAACTTTCGGTTTTTGGTTGATTCGAAGACAATTTCACGTTTACCTACTTTCTTTACATTTCGTAAAGCCTTATATTCATAAGTCATCGTGTTTGTATATACATGGGATTGACTCCAAGTTGGAGGAGTACTATTCCCTGATAAAACTAATATTTTTACTGAATTTTCTCCAGCAGTGACCCACATTTTTCCAGCAAGCATATCCCGAACGATTCTTTGGAATTCTAATGTCTTTCCAGTAAATGTGCGGTCCATCATAGGGTCAATGTGAGTAAAACTCCACCATGATTTTCCACTGGAACCACGATACGCACGCATTTGAAACCATGTATTGTCAATAAAGCACATACTATCAATTCCATAATGGTTTCTATAGAAAACAATAATAGGCATTCCTTTTTTAACTAATCGAACCATTTTTTGTGGGGATGTTCCTTGCTTGTATTGACCAGTAGCAAAGTTCATTTTAATCTCATTTAGATTACTTTCACCCTTAACATCTTCTTTGACACTAACAACAGCCTGCAACCGTTTTGGATTTACAGATTCTATTTCTCCAAAAACTATATTTGTACAAGCATCAAGTACTTCCCGTATTGTATACTCCCGTTCAATGAAGCTGTCGACAGGAGATGTTCCTAATGTAATAATCAGAAAAGTCAGAACGAATAAATATCTAAATCTCTGGATAATTAACATGATTTACTCCGTATATGTGTATCTTGTAATGAATGTATACTTATCTTATGATACCATATCATAATGAAATCCAACAATGAAATTGTATCTAACTATATTAGTGATTGTATGAGTTTCGATACCGCACCCTAAATATCCAGATTATTGAAGTATATTTTTAAGAATTACAATTACACTAATGACACAAGACATCAAGAAGTTGAAACTAACATCGAAATTTAACATACTCAAATTATTCTCATTTTTGAGTTATTCAGGATTAATCTTATTTATTCTATCCCTCCCTTTTGGATATTCAACAATATTCATGAATATTGGACTTCTTTTCGCATTAATTGGGTGGATTGGTAGGGTAATTGCCGATGGACGTTATAGATGGTATAAAAATGATTTAAATCTTCCTATCTTCATCTTCCTATTATTAAGTATTGTAGCATGTATATTCGCGCCAAACCCATCCAGTAGTAGTTATGGGTATTTTTGGAAATTATTACGTGGAATCTTATTATGTTATGCTGTAATACATTCTGGAATTGGGATTCAATTCCGACATATTATAATCGCATTGTTTATTATCACAGGATTTTCATCAGCATTAGGTATTTGGTATTATTTCAACGATACACGATTAGGACTTGATTATATGGGAAATGTCAATTTAGTGTATCAACAAGAACTTGATGAAGAAATTGGTTTTTCTGAAAGTTTCAGAGATGATCTACGAATTATTAACATACCTTTATCAGATGATGCAAGAATTTCCACCAAGAAAAAATCAGATGAATGGTATATAACTGATACACCTCGAAATAGAAGATATGTGGTTCGAAATACTAAAAGTGAACTCATGATATTCATGATTGAACAACGTTTGACTGGAACATTTAAAATGCCTAATGATCTTGGGGCTTATCTTGCGCTAAGTCTTCCTTTTGTATTTGGATTCTTTTTAACAAGCTTTGGGGGAATGGGGAATACCAGGATTTCTAAATTGGGGTCAATGGGATTGGGTATAATTATCATATTAATGTGTATAAATCTTGCATTAACTCTGACTCGTACAGCATGGATAAGCGTAATTTTTAGTATCCTATGTATAGTCTTGTATTATGTTATTCAAGTCTTATTATATAAAAGAAATACAGCAAAATCTACAAGACCTGTGATGATATTATCAGCAATAATTATACTTGTAATTGTGGTAATTCCATTCATTCTTCCAAATCATATAAAATCACGATTAAATAGTATCATTGAACGTCCATCTGGATATATTGGGGAACGTCCTATTTGGTGGAAGACATCTTTGGAATTAATTCAGAAATACCCAATTACTGGTATTGGTCTGGGTAGATTCCGATATGAATATCAACTCAATGGACCAAAAGAACAGTATAATATACCTTATCATGCTCATAACATATACCTCCATACCGCAGTTGAACACGGTATACCTTCTCTTGCAATACTATTCTGGATAATAGCCTTAATCGTGAAAAGGATTTGGAAACTACGGAAAACTCTTGATTATCACGGATATTTTTGGGGGTTTGGCATGTTCCTTGGGAGCAGTGGTTTTTTAATTTCAAGCTTAATTTATGGTCTGGCAGATAACATCCTGCACCAACGAACGATATTGCTTTTTTGGTTTATTATTGGCATAATCTACTATATACAGATTGTAAGGGACGAGGAAAATGAAGAAAAGTTTGAAACCAATTGATATGTCATCAGTGAAAACCTATCCACTAAAGGAAAGGATTAATAAGGTATCAGTTAAGGATTTCGCAGAATTGTCAGACAATCAGAATAACATATCATCTTTGTTAAACTGTTTGCCTAAGATACTCAAAGGAGAGGAATTTCTACAACTTGTCGACAGTATAGTTACAGCATATCGTAAAGAAAGAGCAGTAATTGTTATGATGGGAGGACATGTAATAAAGTGTGGATTATCTCCACTCTTAATCTCCTTAGCGAAGAAGGGTGTTATCACCGGTTTTGTATTTAATGGCGCAAGTAGTATACATGATTTTGAAATTGCTTTAATTGGAGAGACTTCTGAAGATGTATCCGATTACCTACAAGACGGAAAATTTGGTATGTGGGAAGAGACAGGTAAGTTGATGAATCAGGCAATTAAGCAGGGGGCAGATGAAGAGATTGGTATGGGAGAAGCTTTAGGAAAGGAACTCCTTGAAATAGATGCTCCATACAATGAATATAGTTTACTCGCTAATGGTATTCATTATAATGTTCCAATTACCACTCATGTTGCAATCGGAACAGACATAATACACCAACATCCAACTGCCGATGGTGCTGCTATTGGAAAAGCAAGTTTCACTGATTTCAAATTGTTAACACAGTCTATAATTGAATTAGAAGATGGTGGGGTAATAATGAATTTCGGATCGGCAGTGATTCTACCTGAGGTTTTTTTGAAAGCTCTTACGATAGCAAGAAATTTAGGTCATACAGTGTCTAATTTTACAGCGGTAGATTTTGATATGAATCAACAATACCGACCATTAGAGAATGTAGTCAGACGGCCTACTGAAATGGGAGGAACAGGATATGCTTTTACTGGACACCATGAACTGATGATCCCTTTACTTTACCAATCAATTCTTAGTCATATATGATGATATATAGGATTTGTGCATGACTTTCCATCACTTTAATTATTATACTTAAAAAACAAGGTAGAAATCACTCGGATTTCTACCTTAATTCTTCAGAGAAATTCACAATCACTATTTTAATTTGAACGTTTTTTACCAAGGATGTGTCTGATACCAGTTGTGTCTACTTTCTTAGTATCCTTACAACATTCTAATTTACTTTTTAATTTTAAGAGAGATGCCCTTGATGTCTTTAATTCAGATAACGGATGGTTATATATATTTATCCGTAACAATTGTTCACGTTGATCACAATCCATTTGGTTGATTGCATTTAAGAGTTTACGTGATTGTATATTATTCATAATTCACCACCAATATAGACTTCAAGAAAATAGAAATGTATGGTATCAACTCATTATGTTAATTTCATTGGGTAATTCACTATATGAGACAGCGATTGGATCTGCTAAGTTCAACTCAAGCATCGTCTTAACATGCTGATGTTCCTGCGTTGCTTCTAAATCTGATTGTCCTTGAAAGACAGTTTCTAATTCTACAAATTCTCCCAATCCTTCTACAGTGTCTAAGTGAATTCTTGTATTATTATATAGCCAAAAAGATCTATCCTTTTTTACGATGGTCTTTATACCTAATGAAACGGACAATAATTCCTTTAATTGTGTCGGTTCAGGTATCCTACACAATTCATATATACTATAACGCGATTCTTTATTGTTGGGACGTTCATAATAGATCAACCAGCCATCATCTGACGCTTCAGTTTCACGCAATTTCAACCGTCCCTTTGGATTATTAAAGTATGTGTCTACCTGATGTATTACTTCTTTATGTATTGCTTTTAATTCTTGTAATTTAGGAAGCAAGTTATCAATAGAATCATACCGTACTTTAAACTCTAAGTTTTTAGCCATTAATTATTTCTTCTTAGCATATTTCTTCTTAGCAATGTTATTTTTTCTATAACATCAATTATTCCAGATCCATCAGTTCAAAGTCTATATCCTCTTCAGTCTGATAACTATTGATACAGGATCGATTACATCGTTCCCCATTTGATTGCAAACTACAAACACGATGTTGTAATCTTAAAGAACTCACGAGACATGTACGGAGTTGTTCAGGATCAAAACCACGTCCCATCAAGAAACTATAACTACCGCGTCGCATTAACTCCTTTGCCCACCCTTCATCTGATACAATTGAGATAATTTTGACATACGGTTGATACCTTCTAACAAATTCGAATATCCGAGTGCGTCGATACCGCGTAAAATCAGCGATTACCAATTTATATTTTCTAATTTTTAACATTGACACAGCTTCAGCACTTCTTCCAACGGCATCACATTTCAAATTTTCAGATTCAAGCACATCGCGAATCCTATTTTGTAAATCACGGTTATACGAAATAATAATCACATCACCTTTTAATTCAGAAATACCATGACTCTCTTGAATATTAAGTGGAAGGAGGGCATCATTTACCGACCAACGTAATCTTCCACGTGCTTCACGAAACCGTCTGTTTGCTTGTTCAAGCCTTTCCTCTATTTCCGGACGTCGTTTTTTCCATCTGCGCATCTTATGTCAATCCTATGTTTGTACTGGGAATATGTGTCACGTCATAATTCAATAACGATATAAGACTAACATGTTCTTACATTCCCATTAATTTAATTACGTAAAATTCTGTAAAAGAATTCATTATCTCATATTTTTCTTCGATTTATCTCTATATTCCGTTAGAAGACTATAGTTTTTTATTGTAAAAATTCACAATGTACTTTAGAATTCAATCAGGCTTTTACTTAATTTGTCTAATTCTTCTGTCTATATCTCTTTTTAAGTAAACCTTAAAATTCTATACATTTCAATTCAATATAACCTATCATAAAATACTTAACCGTTCTCATCTATATATTATAGACATATTAGTAGCAAAAAAGATAGAAAAAATGCAAAGTAACCTATCCAAACCTCAAATTCCAATTCCTCCACATTTTATTAACTCAAGAGTTGGTGAAGTCTGGCGAATTCCGTATCAAGAACGTGTAAACCAAGCACGAGAATGGAAAAAACAATATGATATATCTCCAGCTACTGAGGATGCAGTAAAAACATGCTTACTACTTGTGGATGTTCAGAATACATTTTGCATACCCGAATTCGAGCTTTTTGTTGCAGGTAGATCTGGAAATGGGGCAGTTGAGGATAATATACGATTGTGTGAATTCATATATCGAAATCTGAATAATCTTACAAAAATTGTGTGTACTTTGGATACACATACAGCGATGCAGATATTTCATGAGATTTTTTGGGTGGATGAAAAAGGTATACATCCAATCCCATTACAAACCCTTATTACTCTTGGAGATATAAAAAGTGGTAAGTGGCGTGTGAATTCAGCTATGGAAGAAAATATCAAGGGTCAGAATGAAGGATATCAGTGGCTTAGAGAATACGCAGAACACTATGTCAAAACACTTACTTCTGATGGAAAATACCCATTAACTATATGGCCATACCATGCAATGTTGGGAGGTATTGGTCATTCTGTTGTTTCTTCTGTAGATGAAGCATGTTTCTTCCATGCGATTGCAAAAAATAGTCAGACGCGATATGAAATTAAGGGATTAAATCCACTTACTGAAAACTATTCTGTACTTCGTCCAGAAGTACTTGATGACAGAGATGGGAAACCCATAGCGCACAAGAATACAGAGATTCTCAACATGTTCTTAGAATATGATAGATTAATTATCGCTGGTCAAGCCAAGAGTCATTGTGTTGTGTGGACAATAAGTGATCTACTATCAGAAATACAAGAAATTGATGGGATTCTTACAGATAAGATATACCTTGTAGAAGATTTAACTTCACCTGTTGTTGTACCTGGTGTTGTAGATTATACAGATTCTGCGAATAAAGCATTTAGTGAATTCCAAGAAGCTGGGATGCATGTAGTTAAATCTACTGAACCAATCGAGAGTTGGTAATTATAACAACCATTAAACAACGGTAATATAATGAAATCTAAGGAAATAGAAATGCATTATGGAAAGGTTTCTTTTTTTACACATGTACGTTTATCAGTAATGATGTTCCTTCAGTTTGCGATTTGGGGTGCGTGGGCGGTCCTGATAGCCGGTCATATGCAGAATCTTGGTTTCTCAGGTAAGCAACTAAGTTATGTTTTCGGCACAACTGCTATAGGAGCAATTATATCTCCAATAATTGCTGGTTGGATTGCTGATAGACTCATCTCTGCCCAACTTTTTGCAGGAATATCTCATATACTCATCTGATGGTGCTGCTATTACCTTGTCTACGATATTTAGGGATGAGAATGACAATATTCTTAGGTATACTTGCATGGCCGGTAAGGTATACCATATTTGCTATTGGTGAACCTGTTTGGTTAGTTATCGGTTCTCAGTCACTTCACGGTATCTGTTATTCGTTCTTCTTTGTTGGTGGAATGATTGCAATAGAACGTCTAAGTCCATCAGATATTCGTGCAAGTTCCCAAGCACTGCTTCTATTTTTTACGAATGGACTCGGTATGTTTGTGGGACATATTGTAAGTGGTCGATTACATGATTATTTCGCATATCCTGACATTATACTACCAGATGGGGATTTAGCAAGTGGTGGTTATGCTTGGTCAAAGATCTTTCTACTACCTATTATCTTAACGATTATTGCTGCTATTCTTTTCTTTATACTTTTCAATGAACGAAAGTATCAGGAAGATGCTGATACTATAGGAAATGACACAGATACATCTAATTGAGGTGGAATATGTCTATAGGCAAGACACTTAATTATGAGCATACAGGTGGGAATTTAGTTGTTTCTGATATGAAGAATTGGGAAATAGTCACTTCTAATCAAGCAACCGTCACAGAACATTACGCTGCTGAGGAATTTCAAAAATGGTTCAATCAAGCAAACAAGTTAGAATTACCTTTGGAAGCTATTGAAAACTTCAATAACGTCAACGAACAAGTTACCATAACTTCATTATCTTCATTAGACGATGAGGAAATTTCTATTATCGTTGATCAATCATATATTCAGATTAGAGGTGGCTTACCAAGGGGCATATTGTATGCAGTATACCAATTTCTTGAAGAGTTAATTGGTATTCGATATCTAACAACAGACCATACATTTGTTCCTGATAATACTGAAATCAAGATACCTTGTGGAACTTATACATATAACCCTCCCTTCTCTTTCAGGTGGAGCTACTATCGTGAGAATTCAAATTCTCCTGAGTTTGCAGCGAAGCTTAAAGTCAACACTGTTACTGATGCAGAAAACCTTGGTGGTAAGACGCAACAAAATCTCATCAACCATTCATTCCATTTCTTAGTTCCATTCAATACTTATGGTGAAGATCATCCGGAATATTATGCATTACATGAAGGAAGTCGAGATACAGAAACTCACGGTGGTGGTCCTCAATTATGTGTAACAAATCAAGAGGTTATCGAAATAGCTGCAAAGACAGCAATACAACACTTAACCGATAATCCCAATATTGCAAATATCAGTGTTAGTCAAGCCGATACTGCTCGATACTGTAGATGTGATAGATGTGAGGAACTCAACATAGATGAAGATACACCTATGGGTTCACAGTTGACTTTTGTAAATGCTGTTGCTGAACGAATTGAAAAAGTACATCCATCCGTAAAAGTTGGAACATTGGCATATTGGTACACACGCCAAGCACCCAAGACCATTAAACCACGACCGAATGTTCAGATTCAACTTTGTAGTATTGAGTGTTGTACTTTACACGCTATTGACAATCCGGACTGTGAAAAAAACCAAGCATTTTGTTCAGATACAATTGATTGGGGTAAAATATGTAATGATATATGGATTTGGAATTACAACACGAATTTCAGATGTTATGATTTACCACATCCAAACCTACGCTGTATTGGACCGAATGTTAGATATTTTTTGAATAATAATGCTAAAGGTGTATTTATGCAGGCAAATGGAAACGGTCTAACAGGGGAATTCTCTGACTTAAGAAATTATCTAATTTCACAACTAATTTGGAATCCACATCTTAATGAGCAGGAAATCCTTAGAGAATTTGTTGAACTCCATTATAAAAATGCATCATCTGCTATTCTGGACTATATAGAGTTTCTTCATGATAATGTTGAGACAAAGGGTCTACACCCGGGAACCTTCCCTTCACCAGAAGATGTAGGTTTAGATGCTGAAAGTTCACAACGTATTTTTGAGTTCTTCAAAGAGGCGTTTAATCTGGCAACAAACTCTGAAATTAGAGCACGTGTAGAAAAAGCATCAATACCTGCATATAAAGCTATGATAGTAGCTGGAGGTATTGATGGAATTCAACGTCGAAATACCATTGCTGAATATATAGCACTATGTAATCGTTATGGGATGACACATGCTGCAGAACATCAAGCTGCTGAAGATTATTTTGAGGAACTACAAAAACAATAGGTGATGTGCAGTTTCCTATTAGACTTACCCTTGACATCCCTACAACGATAGAATATACTTAATTCCATATACCGAGACTGGGAGATAAAACGATGCAGAATAAAATCCAATCTGCTCCGACAATATTCTATCCGGAATCAGACGGTAAACCAATGGCGGAAACAGAAATACATCGGGATTTGATGATAGATTTCATTCAGATACTAAAAGACTATTTTATCAATGAGGATGTCTGTGTTTCTGGTAATATGTTTATGTATTATGTAGAAGGTGATCCTAAGAAGTTTATCGCTCCAGATGTGTTTGTCGTGTGTGGTATTGAGAAAAAACAAAGACGCATATACCGAATATGGGAGGAAGGTCGGTCACCAGATTTCATTCTTGAAGTTGCAAGTCCAAGTACTTTTAAGGATGATATTGGTCCTAAGAAAGATTTATATGAATCGGTACTTAGGGTAAAGGAGTATTTCATCTACGATCCACTTGGACAAGTCGTTCCGAGTTTTGTTGGGTATCGCTTAATTGACGGCAAGTACAAGGAGATTGATTTTGTGGAGGGACGTCTTTTCTCTACTGTCTTGGGTTTAGAGTTGGGTGAAGATATGGGTAAGTTGAGATTATATGATCCAGAAATCTCTAAATGGTTGAAATCTCGATTCGAACGTATCGAAGATGCTGAAACACGTATCGAAGATGCTGAAGCACGTATCAAAGATGCTGAAACACTTGTTCAAGAAGAAACCGCAGCACGACAAGTAGCAGAAAAACGCGCTGATAATGCAGAAGTCGCACTTGCTGAAGCCTTAGCAGAAATTGAACGTCTTAATCAGAATAGATGATAGTTAACTATTGATTGACACCAAAGATATTCTACCATAAATCCTACCATCTGTTTGCTTCATTCTTAGGGTAGTAAGGTTGCAAAGATTCTTCTCAAATTTTTAGGATGTTTGTACTCGGAACTCCTCTCTTCCTAATTCTTCTTCTCTTAATACCAATCTTCATATTAATTCATAGAAGCACTCATGTGGTTGCATCTAAGTTGCGAAAGTGGACAACTTTTTTACTTAGATGTGGAGTACTTTTATGCGCCATCCTTGCATTAGCTAACCTACAAGCAAGCCGTAAGGATCAACGGCTTGCTTTAGTATTTCTGATTGATACTTCTGATAGTATTGCACCTTCCCAACTTGAAAACACTATAGATCAGATTAATTCGACTATATCTGTATTAGAGCCAACAGACCAATTTGCTATTATCGGTTTTGCGTCAAAACCGACTGTCTGGAGAAATCTAACACCGGTTTCAGATAAGGAAGAAATATCTATTGATTTAATAGAATCAACAGATGGGAGTAGTAATACAGATATACTGTCTGGAATCATAAGAAGTCTTGAAATCCTACCAGAAAATTCTCATCGACGAATTATCCTCTATTCAGATGGAATTCACAATGTTGATAATCAAGCTATTTTAGATTTTATTCCACTATTCTCATCAAGTGAGGTAGAAATAATGACAATCCCACTACAGTCTATTAAAGATAGAGTTAGGGTAGTTGAGTTATTACTACCAGAAAAGGTACGAAAAGGTCAATATTTTGATATAAAGGTAGTAATTGAATCTGATGGAAGTTTTCAAAATGTTAATGCTGCTTTATATCATAATGATCAATTCCTTTTAGATACTCAAATTCCTTTAACAGTAGGAAGAACGGTTTTTTCGTTTCAATCGCACCAGATTTTTGAAGAAATAACTCATAACTACCACGTAAAGATAGATGTAGTTGATGAGATATTGGAGAATAATCAAGCTTACGGGGTCGTACAAATTGAGGATAAACCGAATATATTATATGTCGAAGACAATTTAGATGAATCCACTTATTTAAAAACTGTAATTGAGGAAAATGGTTTATCAGTAAATGTAGTTCCTGCCGGTCAGATACCAAGTGATCTTATCGATTTAAAATCCTATGATCTGTTAATACTGAGTAATACACATATTGATGTATTTTCCGATGAACAACTGAGAAATTTCGAGATATTTGTACGTGACCTTGGTCATGGTTTGATTGTTATTGGTGGTGATAACGCTTATGGTCCTGGAGGTTATACAGGAAGTAAGTTAGAAGATATATTACCTATGGAAATGACACCTAAAGAAAAAAAGGAATCAGTTGCTATTGTATTTGCAGTAGATACATCTGGCAGTATGGCGAATATTGTCGGTTCACAGAAAAAAATCGACCTTGCAATTGAAGCGATACGTGCCGGTATAGGAAATTTAGAGAGTGATGATCATGCTGCAATTATAGGCTTTGATGTAGAACTTCGGAAAATCTCTGAGTTAACTACTAACCAGGACGAATTAGTTGATATTGTAGGGAGGTTAAAACCAACAGGTGGTACTAATAAAATAGCAGCTGTAATTAAACAAGCCAAGATATATTTAGATTCATCTGAAGCAAAGCGAAAGCACATCATTTTACTATCTGATGGGAAATCGAATGAGGAACAGGAGATAATTCTACAACAAGCACAGGATTGTTCTGATGCAGGAATTGGAATTACGGCTATTGCGATAGGTGATGCCGTCAGAGAATTACTCGAAGAAATTGCTATAAATGGAGATGGAGAATATGTGTATGTTGACAATCTCCATAAATTACCAAAGGTATTGATGGATGCAGTACGGGACACACAAGATTATATTATTCAAGAAGAATTCCAACCAGTTATAGCTTACACACAGTCTCAGTTTTTTGATGGTATTTCATCCTTACCTTTACTTTATGGATATGTTTCAACAGCAGAAAAACCTTTGGCACAAGTGCATATAACTTCTCATGAGAATGAACCGATTCTTATAGATTGGAATTACGGTTTTGGTAAAGCAGTTGCTTGGACATCAGATGTCAAATCAGCATGGAGCAAAAATTGGATTCAGTGGTCCAATTTTGGTAAGTTCTGGGGACAACTAATCAACTCCACATTACCTACTACTGATGTAAATGCTGAGTATGATCTCATTGTATCAAATAGAAATGGAAATGGTGAAGTTATGATTGAATCTTCTTCCTCCTCTGATAGGTCATTTTCAGTAAATGTAGCTGGACCACATCAGAAAAATCAGATAATTGAGATGAACCAAGTCAATTCAAGACAGTATCAAGGTGAGTTCCAAATGACAGATGTAGGATCTTATATTGTGACAGCAAAACAGGAAGGTGATGAGAATAAAATAACAGAGTCCATTACTCTGCCGTACCCCGTGGAATATGCAGATTTTGAAACAAACACTTCATTGTTAAAGACACTTTCCAAAGAAACTGGAGGTGTCTTTGAACCTACAAAATCTGAAATTGTAGCATCTTCTGGTGTTCCTATTGAAACCACAAGGTCATTTTACATTGGACTATTGATTGTTGCTGTAATTTTGTTTACATTGGAAATGATACTCCGTCGTTTTAGCATAGCAAGTAGTTACATCAATGATCTACGAGAACAATTTCGCAGGAAATCTGATTTAATTCCTAAAACACTATCGGTCTTAGGACAAAAAAAGTCTGCAATAGATATTCAACCTAAAGACCGTATTCCAATTAGCGTAGAAACGGATTCAAGACGAATGGAAACGGTAATTTCCGAACCCCCTCAGACTACTCCATCCGAAATGCAAGATGATACAATATCCCGTCTTTTGGCTGCGAAGAAAAGATCAAAAAATCAGTAGAATATATCTCAACCGTGTTAAGGTATTTACCTATCAAAATTGTGAGAACCACAAAACATCTTTTGTGCCACAAACTTTATGAAGATTAAAATAATAATTCGGTAATGTGTTAGAAATTCGAATCAACGGTATGAATGCTATTTAGCATTCCCCGTGGTTAGGAAACCGAACCTACCGAGTTTGGGAAAATGGGAATTACCGAATTTAAAACTTAATCCTCATTTAGTTTGTGATCTTACTCCTTACTCTCTCCAAAAACTCTTCTCCGCGAAATCCGTGGAATCTGTGATTCAGATAACTCAAAATAACATAAAAATAAACTAAACTCACTAAATTGACACCTAAGGTGACAAATTAATTACACCCTAAAGATAAAGTGGTATGTTGACTGCAACTAAGGTCTGTTATAGAATAATCGAGTTGTTATATAAAATAGACATTAACTAAATGAAATATTTAGGGGGTATAGATGGAGAAAGTAGGTCTTATTGGTGTGGGAAACATGGGCATGGGAATGTCAAAGAATATCTTGAAGTGTGGTCACGAACTGACTGTTTACGATGTAAGGATGGAACCTCTTGAAGAACTATCTCAATTAGGGGCTAAAGCTGCTGCTACTCCCAAAGAAGTAGGTGAATCTGCTGATTTCGTTTTCATAATGGTACTTAATGTTGATCAGGTAAAAGAGATATTGCTCTCTGATGATGGGTTGATAGCGGGAATAAGACCAGGTGGGACAGTTATTTGTACTGCTACTATTGGTCGTTCTCAAGTCATAGAGGTATCAGAATTATTGGTAGAAAAAGGCATCCACCTTGTGGATTCACCAGTTAGTGGTGGGGCACCCGGGGCTGCGAACGGCACACTTACAATGATGGTGGCAACGAATAAGAAAACTTATGGTACAACTTTACCTGTACTTGAAGCCGTTGGGAAGGATATATACCACGTTGGAGAAGAAATTGGAATGGGACAAACGGTAAAATCGGCACTGGCAGTACTGATTGGTTGTAGTTATGCAGGTATATTTGAAGGCTCTCACTTTGGCAGTTAAAGCTGGGGTTAAACCTGAAACACTTTGTGATGTAGTAAGTACAAGTGTCGTAGGTAATTTCCTGTTCAGAGATACTTCAGAGAATATATTAGAAAGGAACTTTAAGGGACAGAGTAATATTGGTACGATGTATAAGGATTTAAGCCTTGCTAAGAGTATGGCAAATGATTGTGGAGTTCCTTTGTTTGCTACGGGTGCAGCTTTTGAATTATTTCAGGCAGGAAAAGCAGTGAATCCTGATGAGGATAATTGGACAATAATAAAAATACTTGAAAATATAGCAGGAATTGAAGTAAAAAAGACAGAGTAAGATAGAGTCATGTAAAGGAAAGAGTATGAATATTGATAAACAAGAAAGCTTTGGTGTTGATAGCTTACCGAAAATAGGAATCATTACTGATGGAATTAGTAGAGATTTTGAATCTGCCCTTGATACGATGGTTGATACA